>CAWGHB010000003.1:0-132319 GCA_963822315.1 uncultured Acidimicrobiia bacterium | reverse complement strand
TGAGACGATCCCGGCCGAGACCGGCGTCCTCGATCTCGCCGTGAACTTCGCCAAGGGGTGCTACCCGGGCCAGGAGCTCGTCGAGCGGATGGACTCGCGAGGCCGCTGTCGGCGCCGCGCCGCCTGCGCGTCCTCACGGTGGCCGAGGGGGCGGCACCGGGCGATCCGATCGAGATCGACGGCGAGACCGTCGGCGTCCTCACGTCGGTGGCAGGGACCCGCGCGCTCGGCTACGTGAAGCGCGGCGTCGAGATCGGCGACGCCCCGTCCCGCCCCGCCGGCAGCGGCTGACCGGTCGCACCAGACCCGCAGACTGCGGATCTGGTGCGGCGGATCGCACCAGATCCGCAGACTGCCGGCGGAGGGCGAGGAAACTGCCGTCCGGCCGGCAGAGTGCGGCTGGACGGCGACGGCGGCGAGGGCGGCGCGGGGCGCGGCCCCCGGCCCGCGGCCCGCGCCCGGGCGTGCCTGTCAGGCGGCGGGGTGCAGGGTGGCGCGGATCGCCACGACGTCGGGGCGGGTGCGGATGGCGACGAGCTCGGGCGCCTGGTCGATGACGTGGGCGAGGTTGCGGGTCGAGCCCGACGACCCGGCGGCGGCACGCAGCCAGGCCACCGACGTCTCCTCGTCGCCGAGCGCCGCGAGCGGCGCGGGCGATCATCGCCGCCAGCATCGGCTGCGGGTCCCGTCCCAGGGACGCTGCTGGCTGATTTCGCGGCCTCGCGGTGGCGGCCGGCGCCGATGAGCATGTTCGTCAGGACGTACTCGTTCCACGGGTCGCCGGTCGGCAGCGGGCGCGGAAGCAGCGTGACCAGGTGGCGCAACGTCTCGTTCGACCGGTTGCGGCGCGACCGCCGCCCCGCTCGGGCGCTCGACCGCCCGCACGGCCAGCCGCCGGGCCTTGCCCTCGTCCCCGGTGGCCAGCGCGGCGAACGCCTTGTCGAACGGCGAGGTCGCGGTCGCGCTCGTCGAACAGCATCTGCAGCTGCATCACGAGGAGCAGCCCGAGGAACACGACGAACCCCCTGAGACCCGGGATGAACGCGAAGACGACGGCCCCGGCGATCGTGGCCACCACGCTGGCGACCACCATGAGCGGTCGTGCCCGGCCCGGCACGACACGGTCGAGGAGCGACGTGACGATGTTGCCGCCGTCGAGCGGCAGGACCGGGATGAGGTTGAACAGGCCGATGACCGGGCCCGCCCACCAGATGGCCCGGTGCGGCCGCTCTGGCCGACGCTGTCGCGATCGAACGGGTTGCCGCCCATCGCCACCAACGCCAGCGGCCCGCGGCGATGTGCACGCCCGGACCGGCGAACGAGATCAGGCCTCGCTGCCGCGGGACGCGGCTTCGGGCGTGTACGAGGTGTACCCGGCGAGGAAGTCGAGCGAGATCGACGCCTTCGCACCGTTGCGGCGAGCGGCCACCGCATGCCCGACTCGTGCAGCAGCGTGAACACGGCGAGCGATCCGGCGAGCCAGAGCCCGAACCCGTCGCCGTAGAGCACGACGATCAGCACCATGAAGACGATGAAGCCGGGTCGCACACGGACGGCGAACCCGAGCAGTCGGAACATCGCCCGTTACGGCCAGGGATGTGAGCCGTCTTGTCGACCACTACGACGTAGACTCCCCGTGCCATACGTCTACGCCTTCGCTCACAAGCACCGCCGTCCTCCGATGGAGTACAAGGATCTGCTCGGCGGCAAGGGCGCCAACCTCGCCGAGATGACGAGCGTGCTGAAGCTCCCGGTGCCGCCGGGCTTCACGATCTCCACCGATGCCTGCCGCGCCTACATGCACGGCGGTTGGCCCGCCGGGCTCGACGAGGAGATCGCCAAGCAGGTCGCCAAGCTCGAGAAGACGATGGGTCGCAAGCTCGGCGACCCGTCGGACCCGCTGCTCGTCAGCGTCCGCTCGGGCGCCAAGTTCTCGATGCCCGGGATGATGGACACGGTCCTCAACCTCGGACTCAACGACCAGAGCGTCAAGGGCCTCGCCGCGGTCACCGGCGACGAGCGCTTCGCGTACGACACCTATCGCCGCTTCATCGCCATGTACGGCCGCATCGTGCTCGACGTCGACGGCGAAACGTTCGAGCACCCGCTCGAGAAGGCCAAGGAGAAGGCCGGCGTCACCACCGACGCCGACCTGTCCCGGCCTCGGCGCTGAAGGACGCTGTGCAAGCAGTACCAGGCCGTCGTCCACGAGGCCACCGGCCCGCCGTTCCCGCAGGACCCGCGAAGCAGCTCCGCGGCGCGGTCGAGGCCGTGTTCAAGAGCTGGAACGGCGCCCGCGCCATCGCCTACCGCGTCCGCGAGAAGATCAGCCACGACCTCGGCACCGCCGTCAACGTGCAGGCGATGGTGTTCGGCAACCGCGACGACAACTCGGGCACCGGCGTCGGCTTCACCCGCAACGCGGCAACCGGCGAGAACAAGCCGTACGGCGACTTCCTCGTCAACGCCCAGGGCGAAGACGTCGTCGCCGGCATCCGCAACACCGAGGACCTCGACACGCTGAAGCGAGCACTTCCCGGCGATCCACGACGAGCTGCTGGAGATCTTCGCCCGGCTCGAGGCGCACTACCGAGACATGTGCGACACCGAGTTCACCATCGAGCAGGGCAAGCTCTGGATGCTGCAGACCCGCGTCGGCAAGCGCACCGGTGCCGCCGCGCTGCGGATGGCCGTCGACATGACCAAGGGCACCGGCAAGGGCCAGCGGCAGGTGGAAGATCACCCGCGAGGAGGCGCTCATCCGCGTCACCGCCGAGCACCTCGACTCAGGTGCTCCACCCGCAGTTCGCCGGCACGGGCAAGGTGATCGCCAAGGGCCTCGCCGCGTCGCCGGGCGCCGCCGTCGGCCAGGTGTACTTCACCGCCGACGACGCCGAGGCCGCCGCCAAGCGCGGCGAGAGGTCATCCTCGTCCGCAACGAGACCAGCCCCGAGGACGTGCACGGCATGATGGTCGCCAGGGCATCCTCACCGCTCGCGGCGGGCTCGTCAGCCACGCCGCCGTCGTCGCCCGCGGCTGGGGCACGCCGGCCATCGTCGGCGCCGAGTCGGTGAAGATCGCCGGCAAGTCGTTCACCGTCGGCGACGTCACCGTCAACGAGGGCGACATGCATCACCATCGACGGCACCACCGGCGAGGTCGTCCTCGGCGAGATGGAGCTGGCGTGGCCGAGCCGCCCGCCGAGTTCGACGACGATCCTCGCCTGGGCCGACACGGTCCGCAAGGGCAAGCTCGGCGTGCGCGCCAACGCCGACACCGGCGAGGACGCCGCCAAGGCCCGCGAGCTCGGCGCCGAGGGCATCGGCCTGTGCCGCACCGAGCACATGTTCCTCGCCCCCGACCGCCTGCCCGGTCGTGCGCCAGATGATCCTCGCCAACACGCCGGAGCAGGAGGAGGCGGCGCTCGAGGAGCTGCGCGAGGTGCAGCAGGCCGACTTCGAGGAGATCCTCGAGGCGATGGACGGCCTGCCCGTCACGGTTCGTCTGCTCGACCCGCCGCTGCACGAGTTCCTCCCGTCGGTCGAGGAGCTGCGCATCAAGGAGGCGACCACGGGCCTCGACGCGCGAGGAGCAGGAGCTGCACGCCGCCGCCGAGCTGGGCCGAGCACAACCCGATGATCGGCACTCGCGGCGTTCGCCTCGGCGTGGTCAAGCCCGGCCTCTACGCGATGCAGGTGAGGGCGCTGATGGCCGCGGCCGCGACGCTGCGCGAGCGGGGCAAGAACCCGATCGTCGAGATCATGATCCCGCTGACGGTCACCCGCGAGGAGCTGCCCCTCGCCCGCAGCTGGGTGCAGACCGAGATCGACGCGGCGCTCAAGGGCATGACGCAAGAAGCCCGAGATCACGATCGGCACGATGATCGAGACGCCGCGCGCCGCGATCCGCGCCGACGAGATCGCCGAGGAGTCCGACTTCTTCAGCTTCGGCACCAACGACCTGACCCAGATGACGTTCGGTTTCAGCCGTGACGACGTCGAGAGCCGGATGATGCCGGCCTACCTCGAGCAGGGTCTGCTGAAGCGCAACCCGTTCGAGACGATCGACCAGGTCGGCGTCGGCGAGCTCGTGCGCATCGGCGCCGCGCGGGCCGCGAGACCAAGCCCGACCTCAAGCTCGGCGTGTGCGGCGAGCACGGCGGCGACCCCGAGTCCATCGCGCTGTTCTACGACGCCGGGCTCGACTACGTCAGCTGCAGCCCGTTCCGCGTGCCGATCGCCCGGCTCGCGGCCGCACAGGCCGTCATCGTCGGCCGACAGCGGGTCGACGCCAAGTAGCGAGACGACAGTAGGCGCCGATGTCATCCTGCTCGTTGCCGCTGCAGGCTCAGCGACAACTTCGTCGACCTCGACGTCGAGCTCGTGGCAGTGGGGCGCGCTGCTCGCGCTCATCATCGTCCTGCTGCTCGTCGACCTGCTCGTCTTCCACCAGGAGGCGCACGTCGGTCAGCACCCGCGAGGCGGCGATCGAGTCGACCGTCTGGATCTCCATCGGCGTCGCGTTCTCGCTGCGTGGTCCTCTGGTGGTTCGGCGGCGGCGGCCGCCGGCGAGTACATCTCGGGCTACCTGATCGAGAAGAGCCTCAGCATCGACAACGTCTTCGTGTGGGCGCTGATCATGAGCTACTTCAGGTGCCGCGAAGTACCAGCACCGCGTGCTGTTCTGGGGCATCTTCGGTGCCCTGGTGCTGCGGGCGATCTTCATCTTCGCCGGCGTCGCGCTGATCGAGCGCTTCGAGTGGGTGCTCTACGTCTTCGGCGCGTTCCTGCTCTACACCGCGGCGCAGCTGGTGTTCTCCGACAACGAGCAGGTCGACCCGACAACAGCAAGTTCCTCAAGCTCGTGCACAGGGTGGTGCCGACGACCGACCAGCTCGACGGCCAGAAGCTGTTCACCAGGATCAACGGCAAGCGGCTGGCCACGCCGCTGTTCGCGGTGCTGCTGCTGGTCGAGGCCACCGACGTGGTCTTCGCCGTCGACTCCGTGCCGGCCGTGCTCGCCGTCAGCCACGAGCAGTTCATCGTGTTCACCTCGAACGCGTTCGCCATCCTCGGTCTGCGGGCGCTGTACTTCCTGCTCGCCGACCTGCACGCCCGGTTCAGCTACCTGCAGCAGGGCCTGGCGATCATCCTCGCCTTCGTCGGCATCAAGATGATCATCGCCGAGTGGTACCACATCCCGACGTGCCTCTCGCTGCTGTCATCGCCCTCGTGCTCGCGGTGTCGATCCTCGCTTCGATCTGGCGAGCGCCGGGGACAGGCCGATGCCACCGCGCCGGACGACCAGCCGACGACCGAGCCGCCGCTCGGCTCCGCCGAGCACGACCTCCGGGCGCAGCGCTGACGCCCCGGCGGGCGGTCGGCAGCCGCGTAGCCTCGGACCCGATGGCGATCGTCGACGAGGACCTCGAGCGGCTGCGCGCGACGGTCTCGATCGCCGACGTCGTCCAGCAGTACGTCGCGCTGCGCAAGGTCGGCCGCAACTGGGTCGGGCTGTGCCCGTTCCACGCCGAGAAGACGCCGTCGTTCAACGTCCGCGAGGAGACCGGCCGCTACCGCTGCTTCGGCTGCGGCGTCGGGCGACGTGTTCACGTTCGTCCAGGAGATCGAGCACGTCGACTTCGTCGGCGCGGTCGAGCACCTCGCCGCGCAAGGCCGGCATCCAGCTCACGTACACCTCGACCGGGCAGTCCCGCGAGCGAGCCCGCCGCAAGCAGCTCGTCGAGGCGATGGACGACGGCGGTCGACTGGTACCACGAGCGCCTGCTCGACGCCCCGACGCCCGTGCCGCCCGCGACTACCTGCGCTCGCCGGGGCCTGGCCGGCGACGTCGCCCGCGACGTTCAAGCTCGGCTGGGCGCCCGACGACTGGGACGCGCTGGTCAGCGGCGCTCGGGCGTCGCCGGCGACCTGCTCCGCGACACCGGCCTCGCGTTCACCAACCGGGCGCAACCGCCTGCAGGACGCCTTCCGGGCCCGGGTCCTGTTCCCGATCTTCACCGAGAACGGCGAGCCGGTGGCGTTCGGCGGGCGCGATCCTGCCCGGCTCCGACGACCCGGCGAAGTACAAGAACTCGCCCGAGACGCCGATCTACGCCAAGTCGAAGACGCTGTACGGGCTGAACTGGGCCAAGGCCGACATCGTCGGCGTCGGACCAGGTCATCGTGTGCGAGGGCTACACCGACGTGATCGGCTTCCACCGCGCCGGCCTGCGGCGGGCCGTGGCCACCTGCGGCACGGCGTTCACCGAGGAGCACGTCCGGCTGATGAAGCGCTTCGCCAGCCGGGTGGTGCTGGCGTTCGACGCCGACAAGGCCGGCCAGGGCGCCGCCGAGCGCTTCTACGAGTGGGAGGAGAAGTACCAGGTCCAGGTGAGCGTGGCCCGCTTCCCGGTGGCAAGGACCCCGGCGAGCTCGCCCAGCCCGACCCGGAGGCGCTGCGCGAGGCGGTCGACCGACGCGCTGCCGTTCCTCGGCTTCCGCCTGCGAGCGGGTGCTGGACGGCCAGCCGCCGCGCACCCCGGAGGACCGGGCCCGGCTCGCCGAGGATGCGATGGCGGTGGTCAACGAGCATCCCAACGCCGACGTGCGCAAGCTCTACGCCGGCGAGGTCGCGCGGCCGAGGTCGGCCTGCCGCGTCGACGACCTGCGTGCGCGTCGCCGAGCGGCGGCAGCGCGGCCCCGCACGAGTCGACGCCGCCCAGCGCGGCGTCGGGCCGCGGGAGAACGCCGAGTTCGTCGCCGTCGCCCTGCTGGTGCAGCACTGGAACGACGATCGCCGCGTGGCTCGTCGAGGCGCTGTTCGCCGACGACGTCCACCGGCGCGCGTTCCTGGCCCTGGCCGAGCGGACGGCGATCTGACGGCGGCGCTCGACGCGGCCGATCCCGAGGCGCGCGAGGTGCTCGAGCGGGCCGCCGTGGCCGACCTCGACGCCGACCCGGACGCCGAGGCGCGCAACCTGATCGCCGCCGCCGTGCGCCGCGAGCTGCGCGTCAGGGCGGCCGCGACCGGCCGATGCCGAGCATCCGCGACGACGGCGAGGCAAGGTCGCTCGAGGACGCTGGACGAGCCATCGAGCTCAGCGGGGGCCGCCGAGTGGTTGCTAGGGTGGCTGGAACGGCGAAGTGAGGAACGCAGCGTGGGGAACGTGACGAGCGCCGATGGAGACGGTCATCGACCCTCCGTCGAGGACGTCGCCCGCCGAGGCGGGCGCGACGCAGCATCTCGAGCCGTTCGGGCCCTTCGAGATGATCGGCGTCGACGCCGGCGAGTGGGAGGCGCTGCTCGAGCGCGGTCGTCCAGCGGGCAGTCTCCACGCCGAGGAGGTCACTCACGTGCTCCGCCACGTCGAGCTGACCGGCGACGTGCTCGCGTCCAGCCCGAGCTGCCGAGGCGGCATCACGATCGACGAGACGATCGACGAGCCCGACCGCCGACGAGCTCCAGGACGACACGCCAGCGGACGGCGCCTCGGATGTCGGAGCGCGAGCTGCGACGGAGGCCGACGAGCACCTGCTCAGCCGCCGGCGCCGCCGCCGCGGTGCGCCGGGCCGGCGCCGCGGACGACGGGGCGACCGTCGGACGGCGTGCGCATGTACCTGCACGAGATCGGCCACGTCGACCTGCTCACCGCCGACGACGAGCGGCGGCTCGCGCAGCTCATCGAGGACGGCCACCTCGCCGCCGGCCCGCATCGACGAGGCGGCCGAGCTGCGAGCAGCCCCGACGCCGAGATCCGCCGGCTGATGCGCGCGTGCAGCGCGGCCAGCGGGCCAAGAGCGAGCTGACCCAGGCCAACCTGCGGCTCGTCGTCAGCATCGCCAAGCGCTACACGGGCCGCGGCATGCAGTTGCTCGACCTCATCCAGGAGGGCAACCTCGGGCTGATGCGGGCGGTCGACAAGTTCGACCACACCAAGGGCTTCAAGTTCTCCACCTACGCCACGTGGTGGATCCGCCAGGCGATCACCCGCTCGATCGCCGACCAGGCCCGCACGATCCGGATCCCGGTGCACATGGTCGAGCACATGAACCGCGTCATCCGGGCCAAGCGCCAGATGCACCAGGAGCTCGAGCGCGAGCCGACGCTCGACGAGCTCGCCGCCCGGGTGCAGCTCGAGCCTGACCGGGTGCGCGAGCTCCTGCGGATCTCGCTCGACCCGCTGTCGCTCGACTCGCCGGTCGGCGAGGAGGACGACTCCAACCTCGCCGACTTCATCGAGGACTCCTCGACCGACGGCCCGGCCGACGTGGCCACCCAGAAGATGCTGGCCCAGGCCGTCGAAGAGGTGCTCGGCGAGCTGTCCGACCGTGAGCAGGAGATCGTCCGGATGCGGTTCGGCCTCGACGGCGGCCAGGCCAAGACGCTCGAGGAGGTCGGCAAGGAGTTCGGCGTCACCCGCGAGCGGATCCGCCAGATCGAGGCCAAGACGCTGGCCAAGCTGCGCCACCCGCAGCGCAGCCAGAGGCTCAACGAGTTCCTCGAAGCCGAGTAGCGCCCGCCGGCCTCGCCATGTGGGCGGCCTCCGTCTCGGGGCGGCCTCCGTCCCGGCTTCCGGGACCGCGCCCCGATCGCGTCGGCGACCGGCGGCGCCCCGCCGAGCGACGATCCGGCACCGATCGGCGTGGGATCGGCGTGGTCGAGGCGGTATCGTCAGCACCGCCTTTCCGGGGTAGCTCAGCTGGCAGAGCAATTGACTGTTAATCCATGGGTCGTGGGTTCGAGCCCCACCCCCGGAGCCGACGAACCGACGATCCAGGGCGGTAGCTCAGTGGTCAGAGCAGGGGACTCATAATCCCTGGGTCGTGGGTTCGATCCCCACCCGCCCTACCGACGTAGCAGGCACTTCAGCAGATGAGAGGTCTGCTGCCACCGTCGAGGCCCTCCACCGGGACGGGATGGTCGACGTTTCGCAGGGGCGGTCTCACGGCGCCGTGAACCGTGCGTCGGCTCGTCGTTTCAGTCCGCTGTCACCCGCAGGCCGCCCGAGCGGCGATCCGATCGCTGGGCACGAGCGGTACGTGACACCACCGGCCCAGCCGATGCGATGGGGACTGGGGCTCGACTTTCCCTGCAGACTTCACGCGGGAGCGGCTAACGCTCTACGGTAGGTGCACCTAATATCTCGGACGTACAGGAGTTAACAATGCGCAAGCCGCGCGCCATCCACCTCGCCCTCGCTGCGGTCATGGCTCTCGCCTTCGCCGCCTGCGGTGATGACGACGACTCGGACATCGCCGCCGACACGACCGCCGATGCTGGACCGGGGTCGACAGCAAAGGGCTCGGAGGACTCGGTGACCGAGGCGACCACCGACCCGGACGTGTCGCCCGAGTTGACCGTGCCGGGCGGTGACGAGGGCGCCGACGAGTCGGCGTTCCCGGTGACGATCGAGCACGTGTACGGAACGACGACCATCGAGGCGCGTCCCGAGAGCGTGGCCACGGTGGCGTGGGCAAACCACGAGGTCCCGTTGGCACTCGGCATCGTGCCGGTCGGCATGTCCAAGGCGACGTGGGGTGATGACGACGACGACGGTGTGTTGCCGTGGGTCGAAGACCAGCTCGCGGCGCTCGGCGCGGCCACGCCCGTCCTGTTCGACGAGACCGACGGCATCGATTTCGAGGCGGTCGCCGACACCGATCCGGATGTGATCCTGGCGTCCTACTCGGGGATCACACAGGAGGAGTACGACACCCTGTCGAGCATCGCGCCGACGATCGCCTACCCGGAGGTCGCGTGGGGGACGTCGATGAACGACATGATCCGGATGAACTCGGCGGCCCTCGGCCTCGGCGACGAGGGTGATGCCCTCATCGACGAGCTGAACGGCGAGATCGACGATGCGCTGAGCGCGCACCCCGAGCTGGATGGCAAGAGGATCCTGTTCGCGTTCATCGACCCGACGAACCTCAGCGAGGTCGGGTTCTACACGAGCCATGACACCCGCCCAGGGTTCCTCGAGAGCCTCGGCCTCCCGGCGCCGGCGATCGTCGAGGAGGAGTCGGCGGGGACCACCGACTTCTATCTCACGGTCAGCTCGGAGGTCGCCGACCGCTTCGTCGATGTCGATCTGATCGTCACATACGGCGAGGCCGACGGCGCCATCGTCGACCAGGTCCGCGCCGATCCCCTCTTGTCGGAGATCCCGGCGGTCGCCGCCGGCTCGATCGCGATCCTCGAGAACTCGACGCCGCTCGCGGCGTCGGCGAACCCGTCGCCGCTCTCGATCGGGTGGGGGATCGACGACTACTTCGCACTCCTCGCCTCCGGACTCCAGCCGACCGGGTGAGCGGAGCCCTCCGCACCGTCGCCGGACCGGACTCGGCATACCTGCGGCGTCCCGTCGCCGTTCGGGTCGGCTGGTTGTTCGCCGTCGTCGCCGTCCTGGCGCTGTTGGTGATGGCGTCGGTCGCGTTCGGTACCCGGCAGGTCGGCTTCGACGAGATCGTCGGCGCCCTGTTCGGGACCGAGAGCGGCGACGCACTCGGCCGAGCTGCAGTCACCAAGCGCGTCCCGTGGACCGTGCTTGCCTTGCTCGTCGGCGCAGCCCTCTCGGTGTCGGGGGCGACGATGCAGGCGGTCACGCGCAATCCGCTGGCCGAACCAGGGATCCTCGGGGTCTCCGCCGGCGCCTCGCTGGCGGTGGCGATCGGGATCGTGTTCTTCGGGTTGTCCGATCCGTACGGGTACGTCGTGGTGGCGGTCGTTGGCGCAGCGATCGCGTCGGTCCTGGTGTACTCCGTCGGCTCGCTCGGGCGGGGCGGGGCCACACCACTGAAGCTCGCGCTTGCCGGAGCGGCGATGGCGGCAGCGTTCAGCTCGCTGCTGAGCGCGATCCTGCTGCCGCGAGTCGACCTGATCTCCAACTTCCTCTTCTGGCAGGTCGGCGGCGTCGGAGGTGCAACGTGGGATCGGATCGCGGTGGTCGTTCCGTTCCTCGCGATCGGGGCGTTGATCTGCTTCGCGAACGCGAAGGGGATGAACACGCTCGCCCTGGGTGACGATCTCGCCGCCGGCCTGGGCGCCAACGTGACCCGGGTCCGGTTGGCGTCAGCCGTCGGGGCGATCGTGCTGTGCGGCGCGGCGACCGCGATCGCCGGGCCGATCGTATTCGTCGGATTGGTGGTACCGCACGTGTGCCGTTTGCTCGTCGGGAGCGACCACCACTGGCTGTTGCCGTTCGCGGCGCTCGGCGGTGCGGCACTGCTCGTCGCGGCCGACGTCGTCGGTCGCGTGATCGCCCGGCCGGAGGAGATCGAGGTCGGCATCATCACCGCAGTGATCGGCGCGCCGGTGCTGATCTGGGTCGTGCGCCACCAGAAGCTGCGTGAGCTGTGAGCGTCGCGGCGATCGTCGTCGGACGGAGGCGGCGCCGGCGGAAGCGGTCCCTGGTCTCCGTCGGCCTGGGCGGGGCGGTCGTCGTCATGTTCGTGCTCAGTCTGATGATCGGCAACACGTTCTACGGGCTCGGCGACGTGACGCGCGTGGTGCTCGGAGAGGAGGTCCCGGGGGCGTCGTTCACGGTGGGTCAGCTGCGACTGCCGAGGGCGGTGCTCGGGGTGCTGACCGGGCTCGCGTTCGGGATTGCCGGGGTCACGTTCCAGACCATGCTGCGCAACCCGCTGGCGTCGCCCGACGTCATCGGCATCAGCTCGGGGGCGAGCGCAGCGGCCGTGATCGGGATCATCACGCTCGGGCTGAACGACTCCGGCGTGTCGATGATGGCGCTCGGCGGGGCCCTGCTGACCGCACTGGGGATGTACCTGCTGGCGAGCCGGGGCGGCTTTGCCGGTGGCCGCCTCGTGCTCATCGGGATCGGATTTGCCGCCGTGCTCCAGAGCGTCGTCGCGTACACCCTGTCGCGCGCCGCTGAGTGGGACCTGCAGGCCGCGATGCAATGGCTGACGGGAAGCCTGAACGGTGCGACCTGGGCACGCGTCGGGCCCTTGGCGTTGGTGTGTGTGGTGTTCGTGACGACGCTGCTCGCCCTCGGTCGCGACCTATCGGTGCTGCGGCTCGGTGACGACTCGTCCGCCGCGCTCGGCCTCCACGTGCACCGGACGCGGTTGTTGCTGCTGGTCGCCGCCGTGGTGTTGATCGCCTTCGCCACCGCGTCCGCCGGGCCGATCGCCTTCGTCGCGTTCATGTCCGGGCCGATCGCCGCCCGTCTGGTCGGCCCCGGGGCGTCGCTGATCGTGCCGGCCGGGCTCGTGGGAGCGTTGCTCGTGCTCACCGCCGACCTGGTGGGGCAGAACGCGTTCGACCACCGCTACCCCGTGGGCGTGATCACCGGCATCATGGGCGCGCCGTACCTCGTCCTCCTGCTCGTCCTCCTCAACCGATCCGGGGGGTCGCTGTGAGCGCTCCCCACGAGCTCGTCGCCAAGGACGTCTCCCTCGCGTACGGCGACCGCACGGTCGTGGAGTCGCTCAACCTGACGGTCGCGATCGGACGGATCAGCGCGATCGTCGGTGCAAACGGGTGCGGCAAGTCGACCCTGCTGCGGGCCCTGTCGCGGCTGCTCGCACCGCGGTCGGGCTCAGTTGTGCTCGATGGGAAGGAGTTGCACCGCCGCTCAGCCAAGGAAGTCGCTCGCACCCTCGGACTCCTGCCGCAGAGCCCGGTGGCACCCGAAGGCATCGCAGTGGCGGACCTCGTCGGCCGCGGGCGACATCCACACCAGCGGGCCCTGTCACGCTGGACCCAGCGCGACTACGAGGCGGTCGCCGCCGCGCTCGAGGCGACCGAGACGCTCGACCTCGCCGACCGCTCCGTCGACGAGCTGTCCGGCGGGCAACGCCAGCGGGTGTGGATCGCGATGGCGTTGGCGCAAGAGACCGACATCCTGCTGCTCGACGAACCGACGAGCTTTCTCGACGTCACCCACCAGGTCGAAGTGCTCGACCTGCTGACCGATCTCAACCGCACGTCGGGGACCACGATCGTCATGGTGCTGCACGACCTCAACATGGCCGCCCGTTATGCCGACGAGCTCGTCGCACTCCGCAGCGGCCGAGTCCACGCCATCGGGCCCCCTGGCCAGGTGATCACGGCCGAGATCGTCCGCGACGTCTTCGGTCTCGACAGCGAGGTGATCGTCGACCCCCTGTCGGGAGCGCCGCTCGTCCTCCCTCGCGGCCGGTACCACTCCAGTCCTCCTGCAGCGGCGTTCAGCGTCTCGTCACCAATCGAGCCACGACCTCGCACGCGGACTGCCGACGACGATGCGCCGACGACGAGTGCCGCACCTCCGAGCAACACGTCGTGCCGCGCATCGGAGGTCTGAGGAACAGCGGCGACCCTCACGAGACGCCCCGGGCGCCCAGCGCCCGGGGCGTCCCGTTCACGTCACTTGTCGATCCACACCGTCGAGAGGTCGACGAAGTTGTAGCCGGAGACATCCGCGCCGTGGACGTAATCCTGGAAGAACGTCGTGACGTGGCTGCTCCACAGCACGAAGTACGGCTGTTGCTCGATGAACTCGCGGGCCACCGTCCGGTAGGCCTCCGCCAGCTCGTCGGGGTCGTCGGTGGCGAGCGCGGCGTCGAACGCAGCGTCCATCTCCGGGTCCACGAAGCTGGTGAAGTTCGTCGGTGACTTGCTGTACAGCGAGTCGTACAGCGACGGGTACATCGCATCACCGCTGACGAGCCAGGCGGCGACGTCGAAGCTCTTGCCGAACACCCGGTCACGCATGCCGAGCGGAGGAAGCGGCTCGAAGGAGAAGTTCACACCCTCGATGTCGGCGAGCGCCTGACCAACGGTCACCGACACGGCGTCCATCGAGCCCGCCAGTCCGATCATCTTGACGTCGATCGAGTCGAGACCCTTCTCCGCGAGGTATTCGTCGATCAACCGCTGCGCTTCCTCCGGGTTGCGCTCGGGGTAGTTGAGCGACGGGTCGGACGGGTCGGCGTACGGCGAGTCTTCGGGGAAGAAGCCCTCGTTGATCGGCGCGGTGCCGCCGAACGCCCCCTGGTTGATCGCATCGATGTCGAGCGCCAGGTAGAGCGCGTTGCGCACGCGGACGTCGTCGAACGGCGGCTTCGAGGTGTTGATGATCCAGCCCTCACCACCGATGTAGTCACCGGCGAGCGGTTCGAACCCCTGGTCGGTCAGGGTCGTGGTGACCCCGGTGTTCGGGAAGAACACCATGTCGACCGTCTCGGTCAGGAACGCCTGGGCCGCCGTCGCCTGATCCGCCCCCACGCCGACGACGTGGACGGTGTCGAGGTACGGGCGCGGCGCGTCCCAGAAGTCCGGGTTGCGCTCCAGCGTGTACTGCTGGCTGGCCATGAAGTCCGTCAGCTTGAACGGCCCGGCGCCGACCGTCTTGTCGGCGGCGGTGCCGTACTCGGCGCCGAACTGCTGCAGGGCAGCCGGCGACGCGATCAGGCCGAGGCAGGTCTGCATCAGGAACTTGAACTGGGCGTTCGGTCGCACCAGGGTGATCTGCAGCTCCGTCGGGCTCGTCGCCTCGAGTGCGGAGATCTGGCTCGCCTGCAGGATGCACTGCGACGCCTCGGCCGGGTTCTGGTGACGCTCCCAGTTGACCTTGACCGCCTCGGCGTCGAGGGCGGTGCCGTCGGTGAACGTGAGACCGTCACGCAGCGTCAACGTCCACTGGCTGAAATCCTCGTTCGGCTCGATGCCCGTCGCCAGACGAGGCGTCACCGTGCCGTCCGACGCGACACGAAGCAGCGTGTCGTAGATGTAGGCGATCTGGCCCGTGCTCGTCGTGCTCGACACCGTCGCGTTCAGCTTCGGGTCGGTGCTGTTCATCGAGACATAGGTGATGAACTCCATGTTGCCACCGGCAACCACGTCCTCATCCGGCTCCGGGCTCGTATCCGCCGCCGTCGTCTCGCTCTCAGCGGACTCGGTCGTCGCCGAGCCTCCCTCCGTCGACACCGAGCCGGCCTCGGTCGGCGTCGGTGCTGCCGACTCGCCCGTTGTCACCGCCGGCGCGGACTCCGTCGTTTCCGCATCGTCGTCGTCGTCGCCTCCACAGGCCGCGGCCGTGAGCACGAGTGCCACACCAGTCGCCACAGCGCGCAGAAGCACGCCGCGTCGACGAGTCGTTCCATGAACCATCAGTCCCCCTTGTCGTAACGCACAGTGCCTCATCCGACACCGCCCCTGTGTCAAGCCACGTTCCGCTGGTGATGTCTCAATCGAGACGGTCGTGACCTGCGTGGCGCACGCTAATCGAAAGGCGCGGCTGCGGCGGAGTCGGCTACCCGCAACGCGCTCGGCTCATCGAGGCGCTCGCCGGAAGCGTCCCCGTCGGGCGCTCGAACATGCGCCCCCCACCTCACCGCGACGGCGCGGGTCAGACGCCGATCGTCGAGCCGGTGGCCTGCTCGCGGGCCAGGCGCAGCCGGTGGCCGAGCGCCTCGAGCATCTTGCGCGACACCGACGGCACGTCGGCGAGCAGGCTCGTGAACTCGCTGCGGGACAGCACCAGCAGGCGCATCTCGGTGTCCGCCGTCACCGTCGCCACGCGTGGTCCGCCGTCGAGCAGCGCCATCTCGCCGAAGAAGCCGCCGGGGCCCACCGTGTCGAGGGGACGACCGTCGATCGACACCGTCGCCTCGCCCTCCATGACGACGTAGCACTCGCGGCCCGCCGACCCCTCGCGGCAGAGCACCTCGCCGGCGGGTGTCACGGTCTCGGTCGTGATCGCGGCCAGCTTGCGCAGCTCGGCCTTCGTACACGCCGCGAACAGGGCGACCTGGCTGAGCCGCTCGATCTGTGCGTCGCGCTTGCTCATCGCTTCCTCCCTCGACCGTCGCGGTCCCCCGGCCCGGACCGTCCGCAGGTCCCAGCTGTGCGGCGGGACGCTACCATCCGGCCTGGCCGGGGCAAGTCGATGGGCCCGTCCGGCAGGGAGGCAGGTCGGTGCAGGTCGGCGAGATCGGCCCGTCGTCGGGCCCCCGCACAGCAGCATGGGTGGACGCCCGTGAACGCACGCTGGCCGCCGGCGACGTGCTGGTGCGGGAGGGCGACGCGAGCGACGACGTGTTCGAGCTCGTGACCGGTGCACTCGAGGTGCTCCGTGGTCCCGATGACGCCCGCATCGACACCGTCGCCCCCGGCGCCGTGATCGGCGAGATCGCCGCGCTCGTCGGGGCGCGTGGACGGCGACCGTGCGGGCGACGGTCCCGTCCACGGTCCGCCAGCTCGATGGCGCGGCGTACCGCCGTTGGCTCGCTGCCGATTCGACAGCGCTCGACGCGCTCACCGACATGGCCCGGTTCCGCATCGACCGCCACGCCCTGATCGACATCGTGGCGACGTTGCTGGACGTGGACGACCAGGTCGCCTCGGGTGTCGTCGACACCGTCGAGCTCGTGCGACTCGAGGGTGGGCAGGAGCTGTTCCGCCAGGGCGACGAGTCGGATGCGGCCTACGTGCTGGTGAGCGGGCGGTTGAGCGCCACGCGCGACGGCGAGGACCTCGGGGAGATCGGGCGTGGTGAGATGGTCGGCGAGCTCGGCCTGCTCGAGGGCACGCCGCGATCGGCGACGATCACGGCGCGCCGTGACAGCACGCTCGGTCGCTTCGACGTGGGTTCGTTCCACGAGCTCGCGGCGACGAACCCGGCGCTGATGGTGCAGCTCGCCCGGACCGTCGTGGCCCGGTTGGTGCGGCGGACCCGGCCCCGCCGGGCGCGGTCGATGGCGATCGTCGTCGCCGCCGCCGGACCGGGTCGCACGCTCGTCGCCGACGTCGCGACGGAGATCGCCAGGCGGGGCCCGACGCGGCACCTGTGGGCGTCCCGTGTCGACGAAGAGCTCGGGCGGCCGGGCCTCGTCGAGTCGGGTTCGCCGGTCACCCGCCCGGCGCTCGCCGAGTACCTGCAGGACGCCGAGGCGACCCACGACCACCTCGTGCTCGAGGCCGACGCGGCACCGACGATCTGGACCCGCCAGTGCTTCGCGCTGGCCGACCGGATCGTCGTCGTCGTGTCGGCCGACCCCGGCGACGACGAGCGGCGGCGGGCCATGGCGGCGCTCGACGTCGCCCCCGACCGAGGACGCGTCGAGCGCTGGGTCGCCGTCGTCCACCCGAGCGGAAGGGCCCGTCCGACCGGTGCCGCCGCGCTCGCCGACGAGCTCGGGTGCGACCGGGTCGCCAACATCCGCGCCGGTTCGGCGGCCGACGTGGCCCGGCTCGCCCGCCTCGTCGCGGGCAACGGCACCGGGCTCGTGCTCAGCGGCGGCGGCGCCCGCGGCTTCGCCCACCTCGGCGTCTGGCGCGCCCTGCGCGAGCTCGGCGTCGAGATCGACGCCATCGCCGGCGCGTCGATCGGCGCGCCGCTGGGAGCGGCGATGGCCCTGCAGATCGACCCCGACGAGCTCGACCAGATCGTCGTCGGCCTGTTCCGCGGGCTACTCGACTACACGGTCCCGGTGGTCTCCTTGATCAAGGGGGAGCGCATCTCCCGCAACATCGCCCAGGTGTTCGGGGGTGTCGACATGCGCGACCTCTGGCTGCCGTTCGCGTGCGTGTCGACCAACCTCACCAGGTCGCGCGTCGAGGTCCACGACCGGTTCGACACGGCGACGGCGATCCGGGCCAGCGTCGCCATCCCCGGCGTCCTCCCACCGGTGCCGTTCGGCGGCGACCTGCTCGTCGACGGCGGGGTCCTCAACAACCTCCCGGTGGACGTGATGCGCCGCACCGGCATGGTCGACCGGCTGATCGCCGTCGACCTGTCGCCGCCGGGTGGACCGGAGGCGCAGGACGACTTCGGCCTGTCGGTCTCGGGATGGCGGGCGCTGCGGTCCCACTTCCGGTCCGGGCCGACGCGGTACCCGAGGCTGATGGCGGTCCTGATGCGGGCGCTCGTCGCCGGGTCGGTGCGCGACCGCGACCAGATGATCGCCGACGGCCTCGTCGACTGGTACCTCGACCTCGACCTCCGCGGCGTCCAGCTCCTCGACTTCGAGCGGGTCGAGGAGATCGCCCGCCGCGGCTACGAGTCGGCGATGCCGCGGCTGGCCGCGTGGGTCGCCGAGGACGGCGCCGTCTGAACGAGCGAACGAGGAACCCGCCGAGCGGCGTCAGCGTCGGGTGAGGCCGAGGATCGCCGCCGCCTCGTCGCAGGACGCGACCGGTCGTCCGGCAGCTGCGCACGCGGCGGCCGCTTCGCCGACGAGCTCGGCGTTCGTCGGAGTGCGGCCGCCGCCGTAGAACTCGAGACCCACGTGCAGGTGACCGCCCCGATCGAGGGCGGCGCGACACAGGTCGGTCCGGCCCAGGTCACCGCCCACCGCCGAGACGGCCCACGCCAGGCCGGTGTCGGCGAGCAGCTCGAGGTAGGCGTCGAGGGCGGTCACGGTCGGCGGGAGGCCGAACGGGGTGCCGGTCAGCCCTGTCGCCTCGCCGAAGTAGAGCTTGACGAACGAGCCCGTGGGCAGGGTGCCGGCGGCGAGGTGGACGAGGACGGTCCGCAGGAACCCGGGCTCGTAGATCGCGATGCTCGGACCGAGCTGGTGCTCCCGGCACAGCGCGAGCTGGTGGCCGACGTCGTCGAAGCTGTTGGCATAGACGAACGTCCCGACCGGCACGCCGTCGCGGATGCGTCCGAGGTTCACCGACCCCGGGTCGCTGAGGCTCATCCGGAGCAGGCCCGAGTCGGCGAGGGGTGCGATGTGGTCGTACCAGTGGGCGGCCGGGCCCATGTTGATCGTCGGGTACCACAGGGCGTCGGGACGATCGGCGACGACCCGCCGCCACACGCCGAGGTAGACGTCGGCCGCTTCGATCCCGCTCAGCCCGACACCCGGGATGTGGTGGTGGACGATCGCCGCACCGGCTTCGAAGCAGGCGTGAGCATCGGCGACGAGCTCGTCCTCGTCGATCGGCACGTGCGGGTTGGCCGCCTTGGTGGTCGCGCCGTTGATCGCGGCCTCGATGATCACGGCATCGGACGTCGTCCCCATCGCCGACCGTCTACCACGCGGTCCGCACCGTGCCCACCCGGCAGGAGAGAATGGCGGCGTGAACGCACGGCCGAACGCGGTGGAGCCGGCCGGGTCGACCGGCCGCGGCAGCGCTCCGGATCTACCTGGGCGCCGCACCCGGCGTCGGCAAGACGTTCGCCATGCTCAACGAGGGGCGCCGCCGCCTCGAGCGTGGCCGCGATGTCGTCATCGCCTTACGCCGAGACGTACGGCCGACAGCGGACGGCCGAGCAGGTCGGCGACCTCGAGATCGTCCCCCGGCACACCATCGAGCACCGCGGCACGGCGCTCAGCGAGATGGACGTCGACGCCGTCCTGCGCCGCCGGCCCGAGGTCGCGCTCGTCGACGAGCTGGCGCACACGAACGCACCGGGCTCGCGCCGCGAGAAGCGGTGGCAGGACGTCGAGGTGCTCCTCGCCGCCGGGATCGACGTCATCTCCACCGTGAACGTCCAGCACCTCGAGTCGCTCAACGACGTCGTCGAGCGGATCACCGGCGTCGCCCAGCGCGAGACGGTGCCGGACCACGTGGTGCGGGCTGCCGAACAGATCGAGCTCGTCGACATGGCGCCGGAGGCGCTGCGCCGCCGGTTGGCCCACGGCAACGTGTACCCGGCGGATCGCATCGATGCCGCGCTGGCCAACTACTTCCGCGCCGGGAACCTGGCCGCGCTGCGCGAGCTGGCGCTGATGTGGGTCGCCGATCAGGTCGACGACTCGCTGCAGGACTACCGGGAGCGCCACGGGATCACCCGGCCATGGGAGACCCGGGAGCGCGTCGTCGTCGCGCTCGCCGGCGCGCCCGACACCGACCACCTCATCCGGCGTGCCGCTCGCATCGCCCAGCGAGCCCGTGGCGACCTCATCGGCGTGCACGTCGTCGCCGACACCGGCCTGACCGCCGGCACCGAGGAGCCGTTGGTGACGGTGATGGCGCGCCAGCGTCGTCTCGTCGAGGAGCTCGGCGGCGAGTACCGGCGGATCGCCAGCAACGACGTCGCCGCCGCGCTCGTGGACTTGGCGAGGGCCGAGAACGCCACCCAGATCGTGCTCGGCGCCACCGCCCGCCCGAGGTGGCGCGAGCTGCTCACGGGTTCGGTGATCAACCGTGTCGTGCGGCTGTCCGGACCGATCGACGTCCACGTCATCTCTCGACCGGCGTCGGTGGGGGGCGGGGCGGGCTCCCGGCTGCCCGCGGTGCGCTCGGTGCTCACACCGCTGTCCCCGCGCCGCCAGCTCTGGGGATGGCTCATCGCCGTGATCGGGCTGCCAGTCATCACGCTGACGTTCACCCACACGCGCGACGTGTTCGGGCTGAGCAGCGCCCTGCTGCTGTACCTCGTGCTGGCCATGGTGGTCGCGCTCGTCGGCGGGGCACTGCCGGCCGCTGCCGCCGTGATCGCTGGCTTCTTCCTCGCCAACTGGTTCTTCACGCCGCCCTACTACCGGCTCGACATCAGCGACATCGAGAACGTGCTGGCCCTCGTCGTCTACGTCGTGGCCGCCGGCATCGTGGCCGTGCTCGTCGATCGCGTCGGCCGCAGCCGGCTGCGCGCGGCGCGGTCGCAGGCCGAGGCCGAGGCGCTGGCTTCGCTCGCCGGTGCGTTGGCCCGACCGGGCACGGTCGTCGAGATGCTCGGCCAGCTGCGGGCGACGTTCGGCATGCGATCGGCTGCGCTGCTGGAGGCGACGGGCAGCGGCTGGACGGTCGTCGACAGCTCGGGACCGGAGCCGCCGACCACGCCCGAGGCGGCCGACGTCAGCCGCGACCTCGGTCGCGACACCACGCTGGCGCTCGCTGGTGGCCAGCTGTCGGTCGAGGACGAGCGGGTGCTCAACGTGTTCGCCGCCCAGGTCGCCACGGCCGCCGAGCGGGCTCGGCTGCAGTCCGAGGCCGGCCGGGCGTCCGACCTGGCGGCGGCCAACCGGCTGCGGGGGTCGATCCTGCAGGCCGTGTCCCACGACCTGCGCACGCCGTTGGCGTCGATCAAGGCGTCGATCTCGTCACTGCGCCAGCGCGACATCCAGTGGTCGGCCGCCGACGTCGACGAGTTCGAGCGCACGATCGAGGACGAGACCGACCGCTTGACCGATCTCGTCGCCAACCTGCTCGACATGAGCCGCCTCCAGGCGTCGGCGCTGCAGGTCGTGGTGGCCCCGACGAACGTCGAGGAGGTCGTGCTGGCGGCGATCGCCAGCCTCGGCCCGTCGGCGGGCGCCGTGGAGGTCGACGTGCCCGAGACCCTGCCCGACGTCGCCGCCGACGCCGCGTTGCTCGAGCGGGCGCTGGCCAACCTGGTCGGCAACGCCGTCCGACACGCCGCTGCTGACAGCGCGCCGAGGGTGACCGCCGGCGAGGTGGTCGACGAGGGACGGGCGCGCGTCGACATCCGGGTCATCGATCGCGGCCCGGGCATCCGTCGGGCCGACCGCGAGCTCGTGTTCCAACCGTTCCAGCGGGTCGTGGACCAGCGGGTGGGCGGGGCCGGGGTCGGGCTCGGCCTGGCCATCGCCCGTGGGTTCACCGAGGCGATGGGGGGCGAGCTGGTGATCGACGACACCCCCGGAGGCGGTGCGACGATGGTCCTGGAGCTGCCGGTGGCCAGGCCGCGGAGCGCCGCATGACCCGGGTGCTCGTCGTCGACGACGAAGCGCCGATCCGCCGGGCGCTGGCGGCCAACCTGCGGGCCAGGGGCTACGACGTCGACCTCGCCGAGACCGGCGAGGATGGCGCTCGTGGCCGCGGCCCGCCACCACCCCGACGTGGTGCTGCTGGACCTCGGCCTGCCCGGGATGGACGGTCTGGAGGTGATCGACGGGCTGCGGGGCTGGACGCAGGTGCCGATCGTCGTGCTGTCGGCCCGCGGCACCGAGCGTGACAAGGTCGCCGCGCTGGATGCCGGGGCCGACGACTACGTGTCCAAGCCGTTCGGGATGGACGAGCTGCTGGCCCGGCTGCGGGCCGCGGTCCGCCGCTCGGCCGGGGCCCCGGACGCCGCGCTGGTGGCGACAGAGCACTTCAGCGTCGACCTGGCCGCGAAGCGGGTGCTCGGCGCCGATCAGCAGGTCGTGCGCTTGACGCCGATCGAGTGGCACCTGCTCGAGGTCCTCGTGCGCAACGCCGACAAGCTCGTCTCGCAGCGCCAGCTCCTCCGGGAGGTGTGGGGCCCGTCGTACGGCGACGAGAGCAACTACCTGCGGGTCCACATGGCCCACCTCCGCGGCAAGCTCGAGCCGGACCGCGGCCACCCCCGCTACCTGATCACCGAACCGGGCATGGGCTACCGGTTCGTCACCTCGGCGCCCGCTGGGTGACCGAGGTCGGCGACCTGCGCCCGGGCGAGGGCGTCGCGCTGAACGAACGACGTCCCTCGGCGCGGATTCCAGGATCAACGGCCGGGCCGCCGGTACCATCGGGCGTCGTGCACGGCGTGGAGAAGGGTTTGCGGACTGCGTGGCGCGGCATCGCGCTCGCTCTCGCCGTGATCCTGTCCACTGGCACCGCCGTCGCGGCGGCCACCGAGGAGGGGCCGTCGGCGACCGACGCTCCCGTCGTGCCGCAGACGTCGTGCCGAGCCGTCGCCCACATCGGTGACTCGATCTCGGTCGGGATGAACTCCTCGGCGTTCATCCCCGATCCCGCGCTGCGCCTCGGCGCCCGGTACGAGCACATCGGCGTCGACGACGTCGAGCTGGACATCTCCGGCGCCCGGTCGATCGTCGAGCACCTCGACGGGCAGCTCGGCGGGGAGGCGGCGGCCAAGAAGCTGCGCCGCGCCGGCTTCGAAGGCTGTTGGGTGATCGCCCTGGGCACGAACGACGCCGCCAACGTGGCCGTCGGCTCCGGCTATGGCTACAGCGAGCGCATCGACCGGATGATGGCCGTCATCGGCGACGATCCGGTCCTGTGGGTCGACGTGAAGACGCTGAAGGACACCGGGCCGTACGCCGCGGAGAACATGCGGCGCTGGAACACCGCGCTCGGCCAAGGCCCACGCCCGCTACCCGGCGCTGCGCGTCTTCGACTGGTCGATCGCCGTCGCCGACCGCTGGTTCCTCTCCGATGGCATCCACTACAACGCCGACGGGTACGCGTTCCGCGCCGCGCTGATCGCGGCGGCGCTGGCCGACGCCTTCCCCGCCTGACCCGCCCGACCGCCCCCGCCTCCGGGCGCCACCCCGGGAGGAAGGAAATCGCCGAGCACCGGGCGCGATCGTGGGACACTGCGTCCCGCCGATCGAGGGAGGGAGGCCGGCATGGCAACGGTCGCGGCTGCGGCATCGAGGGAACGTCCGTCGTGGTTGGCCGAGCGGCTCGACGCCAGACCGCACCTGCGGCTCGGTGTGGTCGTCGTCGGCCATCGCGTTGGCCGTCGTCGGCTCGTTGGCGTTCGGGATCTGGGGAGGCGAGCGGCTGTTCGTCGTCGACACGAACCTTTACGTCGCGTCGGCCGGGCTGTTCATCGTCGCCCTCGCCATCGAGCGGATGACCGAGCTGCTGATCGCACCGTGGGTGGGTGGCGGTGATCGCCGCACCGATCGCAACATCCTCGTCGGCTGCTGGTCGCTGCTGATCGGCGTCCTCGTCAGCGGCCTCCTCGGCTTGCGCCTGCTGGCCCTGCTGCGCGGCGGCGACCCCGAGGACGTCGGGTGGCTGGGCACGTCCGTCGAGGTGTTCGCGACGGGACTGGCGATCGGCGCGGGCGCCAAGCCGCTGCACGACCTCATCAGCCGGTTCGAGAAGAACGTGCAGGCGACGAAGGACGCAGCCGCGACCGCCGATGCGCCGCCGCCGCCGCGGCCCGACCCGGCGGTCGGCCGGGCGCCGGCCGGTGGTGCCTACCGCCTGGCCGTCGCCGTCAAGACGGCCGGCGGCACGACCGCGGGCGCAGCCGAGTCGGTGAGCCGAACGAGTCCTGGAGCGAGCGAACGAAGTAGCTGGGCCCAGGTCACCACGCTGCCGACGGTGCCCCAGCTGCGCTCGAGCGTGGCGACGCTGCTGCCGGGGTGGATGACGAGCGCCCAACCCGAAGCGCCCGGCTCGGCGCTCGTCCACGCGGTCACGGCGGCGGTGCCGGGTTCGACGGCATACGTGCGCGAGGTGTTCTCCGCCGCCCACCGGCTCCACGGCGCCGGCCTCGACGTCAACGTGGCGCCGACCGTGGTGCAGGACGGCACGACGTCGGCGGTGCCGGGCCCGCCGCGCGCCGCCCTCGAGCGGCTCGGCGTCGACGCGACCGTCCAGCAGGCTGGCCACGGTGGCCGGGGGATCAGGATCGCGGTGCTCGACACCGGCTGGCACGAGCATCCCGACGGCGTCGGTCGGGAGCGGGTCACGTTCATCCCGGGCGCCGATGTCGTCGGTGGCGGCCCGGCGCCGATCGATCCGCTCCTGCCGGGTGCCGACCTGTTCGGCGGCTTCGACGTCGAGGTGATGGGCACGCCAGGCCACGGCACGGGCGTCGCCGCGGTGATGGCCGCCGGGGGACGAACCGACCTCGAGCGCTACAGCGCGACGTGGTGGGAGCAGAGTCCGATGATCGGCGTCGCCCCGGAGGCCGAGATCGTGCCGATCCGGGTGATGCGTGGCCCCGTCCACCTCCTCGACGACGAGGTCGCCCGTGGTGTCGATCTCGCGGTCGCGGCCGGCTGCGACGTGATCTCGATGTCGCTCGGCGGTCTGGCCTTCCGTGGGCTCGACCGGGCGATCGAGGCCGCCTTGGCCAAGGGCATCATCGTCGTCGCAGCCGCCGGGAACGAGGTCGCCGTCGTCGTCGAGCCGGCGTGCTACGCCACGACGATCGCCGTGGCCGGCGTGCGCCTCGACGGCCAGCCCTACCTGGAGGGCTCGTCGCGCGGCCCCGAGGTGACGATCTCGGCCCCGGGTGTGGACATCGTCCGGCCCGACTTCGAGCTCGGCGATCCGCCCGTCCCGCTGCTCGAGCCGGGCGTCGGCACGACGTACGCCACGGCCCACGTCGCCGGCCTCGCCGCGCTGTGGCTGGCCCACCACGGCGCCGACCACCTCCGGGCGGCCTACCAGGGCCACACGTTGCAGCGGGCGTTCGCCCACGTGCTCGGCTCCACCGCCCGGCCGTGGCCGGCCGACCGGCCCGAGCTCGCCGTCGACTGGGGGCCCGGCACCGCCGACGGGCGGGCCCTGCTCGAGCGGCCCGTGCTCGGCGACGGCAGGATCGACGACCGCGTGCTCGACGGGGTGTTCGGGTCCAAGACGCCCTTGGCTGCCACCGACCGGGTCGCCGGTGCGATCGGCGGCGTGCTCGCCGCTGACGGCGGCGCCGACGCTGCGGGCCAACCTGTTCGGCGCGCTCGTCGGTCTGCGCACGAAGGTCGCCGATCGAGCCGAGGTCGGCGACGCGATGCGCCGGCGCCAGGACGACGACACCAAGCAGGCGCTGGCCGAGAACGCGGCCGCTCTCGTGCGCGCCGAGCTGCAGGCCCAGGCCGGGGCCAACCCGAACTACCGCCGGGCGCTCGCATCGGCCGGCGACGAGGTCCCGGTGCCGGTCGACGCGACACCCGAGCTGCGCCTGGTGCTGGATGCATCGAACGCCACCACCAAGGCCGTCGTCGCCGAGAGCGGCACGTGGACCGAGGACCGGCGGGGGCGGGAGTGGGAGGCGAAGTGGACGGCCGAGTGGAACGCTCGCTTCGACGAGGAGTGGGGTGTCGCCTACAGCCGGCCGCTCAAGCTGGCCCTCCAGGGCGCCGGCACGATGCAGAAGGGCTACCGCCGAGTCGGCGTGGCCGCGCTGGGTGCAGCAGTCGTCATCGCCGCGCTGTTCGCGTGGATCGACGGACCCGAGGGCACGCCCGGCGCCGGCGCCCTCGCCGGGTCGGTCGGTGGTGCGATCGGGCTGCTCGGCATCGGCCTGTACGGAGGCGCCCAGGCCATCGAGCGGGTCCTCGAGTTCACCGTCGGCCGCTGGGCGTTCAAGGACACCCCAGGGCGCGAGATGGACCGGGCGCTCATCATGCTGGGCTGCGGGATCCTGGTCGGGTGCCTCGTCGCCGTGCTGCTCGACGCCGGGCTGCTCGGCCAGGTCGCCTCGGGAGACCCCGCCGACAGCTGGTTCCACGGCGCCGACATCCTGATCACCGGCCTGGCCATCGGCGGCGGCGCCAAGCCCCTCCACGACCTCCTGACGTGGATCCGGTTGCCCAAACCGCCGTGACGATCAGATGCCGCCGGCGGTCCGGATCGTGTCGATCATCAGGCGGATGCCGCTCGACGTGAGGTGCATCGCGTCGTAGGTCAGGCCCGACTCGTTGGACACCGCCGCCCAGTCGGCGAGCACGACCTCGGGGTGGCGCTCCGGCAGCAGTCGCAACCGCTCGTTGACGTACGGGAAGTACCAGAGGTACAGGTCGTACTGCTTGCGGCCCCCGGGCGGGATCACCGACTCCGACGGCTCGCGCAGCGTGACCCAGACGATCTTCTCGGCGCCGAGGCTCTCGAGGGTGGCGATGAGTGTGTCGGCCTCACGGTCGAACTTGCTGGCCCAGTCGTCGAAGTCGGCCCGGTCCTTCTCCCACAGCGAGTTGTGGCCGAGCCCGATGACGACCGTCGAACCGACGGGGGTGTTGGCGCCGATCAGGTCGTTGTTGGACTCGTGCAGCATGAGCGCGGCGCGGGCCGCGGAAGTCGACGACGTAGCCCGACGCCTGCAGCTCCTCGGTGATCGCGTCCTGGGCGCCGAGGAGCACGGAGTCCCCGAGCACGGTGATCGTGCGGTCCTGCTCGCTGAGCGTCGTCGTCGGGCCGGGGGTCGTCGTGGTCGTCGCGGCCACGACGGCGGCGGCCGGTGGACGTCGGGGACGCCTCGCCGGCCACCGTCGACTCGGACACAGCGGTCGCCGGCGGGTCGGCCAGCAACGTCGTCGTCGCCCCCGGCACGGTCGTCGACGTCGCCGCCGGCACCGTGCCCTGCCCGAGCAGCTGGTCCTCACCCGACGAACCGGTGGCGCTGACGGTGTTGACGGCGACGAGCAGGAGGCCGGCGGCCCCGGCGAGGGCGACCGGGCCGGCGACTCGGCGGGCGCCCTCGCGGCGGGCCAGCCGCTTGCGCCAGCGGGCGAACGCGCCGTTGCGGATCGGCACCTCGACGAATCGGTAGCTCAGCTCGGCGGCGAGGACCGTGAGCGCGAGCCGCAGCACGAGCGTCGGGTACTCCGTGAGCGGCGTGTCGATCTCCGGCCGGGTGTACACGAAGATCGGCCAGTGCCACAGGTACAGCGAGTACGAGCGCAACCCGATCCAGATCAGGATCGGGTGCGACAGGACGTTGCGGCCGAGCACGGTCGAGCCCTGGACCGTTGCCATGATCGCCGCCAGCGACGCCACCGACACCACGGCGAACCCGCCCCGGTACAGGAACGTGTCGGTCTCCCGCATCGTGGCGAAGCAACCGATCAGCACGGCCACGCCGCCCATCCCGATGAGGTCGAGGGACACCGTCTTGACCTCGGGGTCGTTGCGGAACGAGTGGTGCGGCTTCCAGATCATCGCCAGCGCCGCGCCGAGGAGGAGGCCCGACGCCCGCGTGTCGGTGCCGTAGTACACCCGGCTCGGGTCCATCGCCGGCTCGAAGAGCATCGCCATCTCGACGAGGGAGGCGATCGCCCCGAGGGTGATGACGCCGGCGATCGCCACGGGTCGGCCACGGAGCAGCCGCAGCAGGCCGAGCAGGAGCAACGGCCAGAGGAGGTAGAACTGCTCCTCGATGGCCAGCGACCAGAGGTGCTGGAACACCGGTGGACGCTCGACAGCGGCGAAGTAGGACTGCTCGGTGACGATCAGGTACCAGTTCGTGCAGTAGGTCAGCGCGGCCCAGACCTGGGCGGCGAGCCGAGTGGCGTCCTCCCGGAAGAACACCAGCACCGTCGTCGAGACGACGGCGAGGAGCAGGTACAGGGCGGCCAGCAGGCGGCGGGCCCGGCGGGTCCAGAACGTCCGCACCGAGATCGTCGACGATCGCTCGAACTCCCTGGATCAGCAGCATCGTGATGAGGTAGCCGCTGATGACGAAGAAGACCTCGACGCCGAGGAACCCTCCGGGCAACCAGGCATGTCGGCGTGGTAGAGCAGGACGGCGACGACCGAGATCGCCCGCAGGCCGTCGAGACCGGGGAGGTAGCCGGTGGCGGGGCGCGTCACAGCGGTGGCGCGCTCATCCCCGTGCATCGTCGAAATGCTACGGCCGAGGAGGTCGGTCATCCCGGCACGGTGCAGATGTTCGCGTCAGGCGCTGTCCTGCTCGACGGCGTCGAGGAACGCGTCCACGTCGTCGTCCTCGCCACCGATCAACCAGATGACGACACCTTCTTCGTCGTCATCGCTCCACGGCAGCACCCCGTCGACGGGGTAGCGGTCCACCGTGATGTCGTCGGAGTCCTCGTCGACGGGAGCGATCACGGCCAGCTCGACCTCGGCGTCCGGCGGTTGCTCGCTCAGGATGTCGATCAGCTCTCGGACGTGCATGCGATGGTCTCCTCGGTGGGCCGAGCGGGTCCGCGAGCGAGCCGACGATGCGGCTCGGTCGAGCCGCGGGGCGGCGGCGGTGGTGAGCGGGGCGGGTCACAGGTCCCCCAACCAGTCCTTGGCCCGCTCGAGCAGGAACAGGCTGACGTGCTTGCAGCGCTCGAGGTTGGCGGCGACGGACTCGTCGTTGTTGAGGTAGACGTCGGAGAGGTCGACGCTGGTGCGGGCGACCATCGACAGCGATCGCTCCGGGGCGTCGGTGACGCTCGGGAACGAGTCGATGGCCGACACCTCGACGGGCAGGTCGACGCCACCGATGCCGGCCAGCTCGGTGGCCAGGACGAGGAGGTCGGGCGGTTCGGGGAGGGGCGGGAGCGTCCACGTGAACACCAGCGGGAACGTGAACCCCGCCGGCGGCGCCTCGTCGAGGTCGTCGAGCTTCATCACCTCGTCCTCGAAGCCGAGCATCGCCCGAGGGTCGACGTCGAGGGAGAGGTGCAGGTCGATCGGGCCGCTGCACGCCTCCTCGGGGTGGAGGTCGACCTCCCACAGCTGCCGGAGCGAGTACGTCTCGACGAAGTGCCGTTCGTCGTGGACGTGGAACCCGTGATCGATCGCCTGGCTTTTCAGATCGGCGACGAAGCCGGCGACGTCAATGACGGCCACCGGCATCCTTCCCGTGGCGCTTCCATACCGCTGCGCACGCCGCGACACTACCGTCCCCGGCGTGAACCACCCGGCGTTGCCGCTGTTCCACGACGTCGCCGACGCCGTCGGGCGAGCGGCTCGCGGCCACCGTCGACCGCGGCCTGTCGGGCCGCCGGGTCGGGCAGTACCGCTTCGACGTCGCGACCGACGACGAGGCGCTGGCGCTGCTCGCGCGGCGCCGGGTACGGGGTCCTGTCGGAGGAGAGCGGCCGGACGGGTCCGGTGGGCGGCGACGTCGTCGTCGTCGATCCCGTCGACGGCTCGACGAACGCAAGTCGGGGCGTGCCGTGGTACGCCACGGCGCTGTGCCTGGTCGACGATGCCGGGCCGGCGGTGGCGCTCGTGGCCGACCAGGCGTCGGGGGAGCGCTTCAGCGCCGTGCGCGGCGGCGGGGCGTGGCGGGGGTCTCAGCGGATGTGGGCGTCGGGCGAGACCGACGTCGCGGCATCGATCGTCGGGATCAGTGGCGGGCCCACGGGCGAGTACGGCTGGAACCAGTTCCGCGCCCTCGGGGCATCCGCGCTCGACCTGTGCCTCGTCGCCGCCGGCGTGCTCGACGGCTTCGTCGACATGAGCCCGGACGCCCACGGGGTGTGGGACTACCTGGCCGCCACGCTCATCTGCCAGGAGGCCGGCGCGGTCGTGGTCGACGCCCACGGCCGTGACCTCGTGGTGCTCGATCACGCGGCCCGCCGCACACCCGTGGCCGCGGCGACCCCGAGCTCCTGGGGTCCTCGCTCGACGTCCGTCGCGCGGCTCCCTGACCGCTGTGCAGGGGCGGCGAGCGATCCGGCATCCGGGTCGGACGCCGCCCAGAGATCGATGCCGCCCAGATGGTGGGCACGCGGCGGTCAGGTCGTGAGCTCGACGGCACGGGCGACGCGCAGGACGGTGTCCTCGCGCCAGCGGCGACCGACGACCTGGAGGCCGATCGGCAGCCCGGCGTCGGCCGGGCGCCGGTGGTTGCCGCACGGCACCGAGATCGCAGGGCATTGGGGGACGAGGTTGAAGACCTCGGTCATCATCGGCGGGGTGTCGCCGTCGCCCGGCGGCGGTGTCGGGCGCGCATCGGCCTTGGCCGCCGGCCACGGGGCCTGGGCAGTTCGTCGGGCAGAGCAGCGCGTCGTGGTCGGCGAAGATCGGCGCCAGCCGGCGCCACAGGTCCGTGCGGCGCGAGCTCGAGCCGCTTGTACTCGACGGCGCTGACCGGCCGACCGAGCTCGATGAGCCGGAGCGACGTCGGGGTCCATGCGGTCGGCGTGCTGCTCGACGGCGTCGCCGTAGTACGTGGCGATGAACACGCCCCACAGGATGATCCAGGCCTGCCTGGTCATCCCGGCGCACGTGCGGGTCGACGACGTCGACGATGGCCCCGGCCGACTCCAGCCGGGCGGCGGCCGCATCGACGGCGGCGGCCATCTCCGGCGTCCACGGCGAAGCACCCGAGGTCCACCGACAGCCCGAGGCGCATGCCGGTCACGTCCCCGTCGAGGGGTTGCCGACAGGTCGAGGGGCCCGGGGACCGACTGGATGTCGGCGTCGTCGGGGCCCTGTGTCGCGGCGAGGAACAGCCGGGCATCGTCGGCGCAGCGGGCCAGCGGGCCGTGGTGGGAGAACGAGTCGAACAGGCCGGGGAGCACGTCCATCGGGATGCGGCCGAGGAGGGCCGCTTGAGCCCGACGACCCCGCTCCACGCCGCCGGGATGCGGACCGACCCGCCCATGTCGGCGCCCTCGGCCAGGGGCACGCACCCCGAGGCGACCGCGAGCCGGCTGCCGCTCCCGGACGATCCGCCGGGGTGCGCGTCACGTCGTGGGTGCCCGGGTTGCGGGTGACGCCCCACAGCGGGCTGTCGGTCTGCAGCGTGTGGGCGAACTGGCACACGGCCGGGTCGTCGTCTGGCCGATGACGATGGCGCCGCCGCCCGGCGCAGGGCGGTGACGACGTAGGCATGCTGCGCCGATCGGGGACTCCAGTGCTCGAAGGCGTCGACGAGCCGAGCGTCGTGCGGTGGCCGGCGACCGGTCGACGTGTCCTTGACGGCGACCGGCACGCCGTGGAGGATCGCGAGCTCGTCGCCCGCGGCGACGGCCTGCTCGGCGCGGTCGGCGGCGAGCATGGCCTCGTCGACCCAGATCGCGGTGAAGCAGTTCGGCTCGCCGGTTGGACCTCGATGGCCCGCTCGACGGCGCCGGCCACCGCCTCGACCGGCGAGAGTCGCCGGCGGCGATCCGGGCCGCCAGCCCGTGCGCGGTCGGCGCCGAGGGATCCACGAGGGCCGTCATCGCCCCGACGGTACAATCGCCCGTCGCTCCGGGGCGCATAGCTCAGCTGGTAGAGCGCTTCCCTTACAAGGAAGATGTCGCGGGGTTCGAGTCCCTCTGCGCCGGCTCCGCGTCGCCCGCTCGGCGCTCGCTCGCCGAGCTGGCGCTCGTGGCGCGCCGGTGCCGCCTGTCGCCGCGGGCGTTCAGGACGCCACGCAGGCTTCTCCACGTCGGCGCGATCCGCTCGGCCTCGCCACACCTGACGGCATCCCCATCTCGCGCCGTGAACGTTTCATCGCGCGTGCGTACGCAGACGTTCAAATCGTGAACGTCTCCGTCAACAGTTCCGGCTCCGGGCACCTCGAGCGCGGCGTACGTCAGCTGGGCTCGGGGCTGTGAGGTCTGTTGGACGGACCAGGTGTTGCCGTCGGGGTCCTGGCAGTAGACGAAGCTGCCCCAGGGGAGGTCCTCGATCTCGCTGATCCTGCAGCCGCCCGGGCCGGTCGACGCTCGGCGTGGGCGGCCTCGATGTCGGCGACGCGATCTGCATGGCCCCGGACGAGACCCGGGGGGCATCGGTGATCCCCTTGCCGAACGCGATGGAGCAGCCCGACCGGCGGGGTCAGCTGGATGAACCGGCAGGTGTCGCTCGGCGACCTGGTGATCGTGGTCGAGGTGAACCCGACCTGGTCGACGTAGAACGCCTTGCCCGCTCCGACGTCCGACACCGGGATCGCCACCAGCTCCACCGTCCTCCAGTCATCGCTCCTCCTCTGCTCGTGCCGGCCGTCGGCCGGTCGCTCCCACCAGTGTGACGTCGCCTCGAAGGGGTCAACGGCCCGGCGCTGGGCCCGACCGGCCGGGGTGCCGTCGGTAGCGTCGGGCGCATGAGCGACGTCAGTGATCCCGGGCCGTGCCGCGGCTGGCCGCCATCTCGTTCGACGACGACCTGCGGGCGGTCGAGTTCATGACCGCCGTGACCCGGCTGGCCAAGGACGCGCCTGACGCTGCACGACGCCGTGTTCGTCGTCAAGGACGCCGGACGGCAAGACGTACGTGCGGGAGACCAAGGACCTCCAGCCGGGTCCGACGGCGATCGGCGCCGGGCTGTGGAGCGGCCTGTTCGGCCTGCTGCTCGGCGGGCCGGTCGGGATGCTCGTCGCCGGCGGCATCGGCGCCGGCGCCGGCGCGGTCACCGCCAAGCTGGTCGACGTCGGCGTCACCGACGAGTTCGTGGCCCAGCTGCGGGAGATGGTCGCGGCCGGGCACGACGACCGTCGCCATCCTCGCCGACCACGTCGACACCGAGGCCGTGCTGGCCGAGCTGCACCGCTTCGAGGGCGCCCGCTACGTCGCCGGCAACCTGCCGCTCGTGGCATCCAGGCCGTCCGCGACGCGCTCGGCGACCCTGCCGCGACCACCGGCGGCGACTTCCCCCCCGCCCGCCGAGCCCGCCGCCGGCTTCTGACCGCGGTTCGGGGCCAGAAGTGGCCCCGAAATCAAGTCAGAACCCAGTCACGACGGGCCGCAACCGGGGTTCTGACCGTGGTTCGGGGCCAGAAGTGGCATCGGAATCGAGTCAGAACTGGCGCGGCGCCCGAACTGACCCGGGGCGGCGCTTTGGTCGAGTCGGGTGTCGTCGGCGAAGACTCCACCGGTGCAGGTCGTGCGCTCGATCGACGAGCTGCGGCCCTGGTGGGGGACGCTCGGCGACGAGGCGGGCTGCATCGGGTTCGTGCCCACGATGGGCTTCCTCCACGACGGGCACCTTTCGCTGATCCGGCGGGCCGCATCGGCGTGCGACGTGACGATCATCTCGATCTTCGTCAACCCGTCGCAGTTCAACGACCCCGCCGACCTCGCCGCCTATCCGCGCGACCAGGAGCGCTACCTCGCCCTCGCCGCCGACGCCGGGTGCGACGTGGCCTTCCTCCCGACGGTCGCCGAGGCTCTACCCCGAGGGCTTCGTGACGACGGTGCGGATCGACGGCCCGATCACCGAGACGCTCGAGGGCGCGGTGCGGGGCCCGGCCCACTTCTGGGCGTCGCCACCGTCGTCGCCAAGCTCTTCGCCATGGTCGTGCCCGACGCCGGCGTCTTCTTCGGCCAGAAGGATGCGCAGCAGTGCGTCGTCGTGCGGCGCCTCATCGCCGACCTCAACCTGCCCGTCGAGCTTCGTCGTGTGCCCGACGTGTACGCGAGGTCGAGCCGGACTCGCCATGTCGAGCCGCAACGTCCGTCTCGGCCCCGCCGACCGCGAGCGATCGGTCGCCCTGATCGAGGGGCTGCGGGCGGCTGGGCGAGCGGTGGCCACGGGGACGACGTGCGTCGAGGACCTGCGGGTCGTCGTCACGAAGGTGATGCTCGACCCCGTGGCGTCGGGCCCGAGTACGTCGCCGTCGTCGACCCGCTTACGTTCGCCGCCCTGGATCACCTCGACGGCCCGGCGATCGTGCTCGTCGCCGCCGAGGTCGGTCCGGTCCGGCTGATCGACAACCTGTCGATCGAGCCGCCGCCGGCCCGAGCGCCGCCGACGGGTCCCGGGGTACGTTCGGCGCCATCGGGCCGGTGGTGCCGCCCGCACCCCGGCCCACGGCCGCACCGGCCGGACGCGCCGCCACCCGTCCGAGCCTGTGCCGTCGGCACCCGCCCGGTGCCGACGACAGCGTCACCACGGATCGCCGACCCCGTCCGCCCGCTGGTCCTGCGATTACTCGTCGGTAACTCCCGTCATCCTGCCGGCCGGGCCCGCACCGGACATCGGGGAACCCCGTGCCCGAACGGGTGGCCGTCACCCGCTGTTGCGCAGGCCGGTGGCGATGGCGTTCAGCGTCAGCTGGATGCCCCGGCGACCAGCTCGTCCTGGTCGCCGGCGCGGCGCCGGCGCAGCAGCTCGACCTGCAGCACGTGCAGCGGGTCGAGGTACGGGTAGCGGTTGCGGATGCTGCGGGCCAGCGACGGGTTGTCGGCCAGCGGGTCGTCGGACCCGGTGATCCGGGCGTGCCAGGCCGCCGTCAGCTCGTGCTCGGCGATGATCCGGTCCATGATCCGCCGCGCGGGCGTCGGCGTCGGGCACCAGGGCGTCGGCGTACAGCGAGCCGATGCCGACGTCGGCCTTGGCCAGCACCATGCCCATGTTCCCGATCGACGCTGCGGAAGAACGGCCAGCTGCTCGTACATCCGCCGCAGCTGGGCGGCGGCGGCTCGTCGCCGCCGGCGAACGACTCGAACGCCGAGCCGAGCCGAACCAGCCGGGCAGCATCAGGCGGCACTGCGTCCAACCGAACACCCAGGGGATCGCCCGCAGGTCCTGGATCGCGACCCGACCCCGTGCGCGACGCCGGCCGGCTGCCGACGTTGAGCGAGGAGATCTCCCCGATCGGCGTGATCGCGGCGAAGAACTCGGCGAACCGGGCTCCTCGTAGACGAGCGAGCGGTACGCGCGAGTGGGCCGCGGCCGGCCAGCTCGTCATCGTCGCCGGCGAACGGCTCGGTCTCGTGACCGAGGTGGCCGTCGAGCCCGGCCGACGCCTCCAGCGTGGCGGCCACGAGGATCTCCAGGTTGCGCCGGGCCGACGACGGCTGGGCGTACTTGGCGGCGACCATCTCGCCCTGCTCGGTGATCCGCAGCTGGCCGTCGACGGAGCCCGGCGGTTGGGCCAGGATCGCCTCGTAGGCCGGCCCGCCGCCCCGCCCGACCGTGCCGCCGCGACCGTGGAACAGCCGCAGCCGCACGCCCGTCGACCCGGCCGCGGCGACGAGCGCGCTCCTGGGCCTCGAACAGCGCCCAGTTGGCCGTCAGGTAGCCGCCGTCCTTGTTCGAGTCGGAGTAGCCGATCATCACCTCCTGGCGCCCGCCGCGCCCGGCGACGAGCCGCGAGTAGAGCGGGTGGTCGAGGAGCGTCGGCGAGGACCTCGTGGCCGCGGCGGAGGTCGTCGATCGTCTCGAACAGCGGGACGATGTCGACCGCGCTCGGCGGCGTCGCCGTCGGTCGCACCAGCCCGACCTCGCGGAGCAGCACGGCGACCTCGAGCACGTCGCTGGCCGACTCGGCGCCCGAGATGACGTAGTGGGGGATCGCGCCCGGTCCCGAAGCGCTCGACGGCGACGGCCGCCGCCGTCGAGCACGTCGAGCTCCTTGGCCGTCAGCTCGCCGTACGCCGCGAACGGGCTGCGCAGCGGGCGGGGCCAGCGCAGCTCGTCGCGTCGAGCACGTCGCACCCGCGCCGCCTCGTCGAGCTCGAGGTAGTCGTCGCACACACCGGCGACGGCGAGCAGCTCGGCGACGACCTGCTCGTGGATCGTCGCGTTCTGGCGCATGTCCAGCCCGCACAGGTGGGCGCCGAACGTGACCACGGCCCGCCGCACCGGCTCGACGAGCGCGACGGCGAGCGCGGCCGGCGCCGTGCGAGCGCAGCGACGCCTGGACGACGGCGAGGTCGGCGGCGAGCTCCTCGACGCTGTCGTAGCGCCGGCCGGGGCACGGCGGGCGGCGGAACGGTGAGGTCGGCGGCCGTCGCGCCGAGCACGTCGGTGGCGAGCGCGTAGAGCCGGGCGTACATGCCGCGCAGCGCCCGCCGGTAGGGCTCGTCGGCGCGGAACGGCGACTCGTCGCCCGACGCATCGGCCAGCGCGACGCAGCTCGGCGGTCGGCGTGACGAGCCGTGACGACATCGACAGCTCGATCGACAGCCGCCGCACGGCGGCGAGGTGGTGGCCGAACGCGGCGAGCGCCTGGCGGCTCGTCGCCGTGCGCAGCACGTCGGCGGTGACGAACGGGTTGCCGTCGCGGTCGCCGCCGATCCACGAACCCATCCGCACGACGTCGGTGGCGTCGACCGTGACGCCCCACCGCTCGCCGACGAGGTGCTCGAGGTCGCGCTCGAGCGCCGGGACGACCTCGAACAGGCTGGCCGCGTAGTAGCGCAGCGCCTCGTTGATCTCGTCGACGACGCGCAGCTTGGACAGCCGCAGGACGGCGGTCTGCCACAGCGTGAGGACGTGCAGCGACGAGCCGGTGGTCGATCTCGTGCTGGTCGACCGAGCCGTCGGCGGCCGTGTGCGGTCGGCCAACAGCCGGGCCACGTCGCCGAGCACGTCGAGCACCGTCTGGCGGCGCACCTCGGTCGGGTGGGCGGTGATGACCGGGACGACGAGGAGGTCGCCGATCAGCCGCTGACGGTCGGCGGCGTCGACGCCGGCGGCGGCGAGGCGCTCCATCGCCGACGCCATGCTGCCGACCTGGGGCTGCGAGCCCACGCTGGCGGTGGTAGCGGCGCCGGCGCTCGTGGTGGACGTCCTCGGCCGTGTTGGCCAGCGAGGCCAGCCAGCCGAACGCGCGGATCAGGTGGAGCTGGTCGTCGATCGCCTGGCCGGTCAGCGCGTCGCGCAGCTGGCCGAGCGGGCTGCGCGCCGTCCCGGCGGGCGTCGACGGCGGCCAGGCGGACCTCCTCGACGAGCTCGAACACGTCGTCGCCGGCCTGGTCCCGCACGACCTGGCCGAGCAGCCGGCCGAGCAGGCGGATGTCCTCGCTGACCGCGGCGTCCTTGCCGGCGTCGCGGACGTCCGCCTCGACGGGGGCACCCTCGACCGCGGTCACGGCGGCAACGCTACGACAGCTCCGCGCCGGCCGCCTGCGGAACGCGGCGCCCGACCGGGCGGCGATGAGTCCCGCGGGCGTGTAAAGGGCTGGGCGCGAGATCCGCGAGCGGGCGACGCCGCCCTGCGACGATCGCAACCATCGCCGAGGACATGACCGATCGCTCGTGGCTCCACCGCGTGATGGGCTGGCGTGCGCCGCGCCGGCGCCGCGTGCTCGTCGTCGCCGCCATCGCCACGGTCGTCGGGTTCGTCACCGGCCTGCTCGATGATCCCATCACCGGGCTCCTGGCCGGCTGGGACGTGGCCGCGGCGCTGTTCATCACCATCTGGTGGCAGCTGATCCTGTCAGCCGACAGCGCCGAGACGCGGCGGGTGGCGATGGTCGAGGACGAGTCCGAGCAGGCGGTGACGGCGTTCGTGCTGGGCGCCTCGTTGGCCAGCCTCCTGGCCGTCGCCGTGACGTTGCGGATCGCCGGCGAGCAGGACGGCGTGGACAAGACGGTGTCCATCGTCGGCGCGCTGCTGACCGTCGTGCTGTCGTGGGGCGTCGTGAACACCGTCTTCACGCTCCGCTACGCCGACGTCCACTACGAGCTGGACGCGGGCGTCGATTTCGGGGACCCGCCCGGGGCGCTGCCGGACTACCGCGACTTCGCGTACCTCGCGTTCACCGTCGGCATGTGCTACCAGGTGTCCGACACGCAGCTGCGGGACAAGCGCCTGCGCCGCACCGTGCTGCGCCACGCCGTGCTCTCGTACGTGTTCGGCGTCGTGATCGTGGCCGCCGCGATCAACCTCGTCGCCGGGCTGCTCGCCTGAACCGCGGCGCACGCGTTCGGCACCTGCCCCCGCCGGCCGACATGATGGCGGGCGATGACCAACGTGCAGGAGATCCCCGTCTCGACCATCACCGGGGAGGAGGCCTCGCTCGCCGATTACGCGGGCAAGGTGCTCCTCGTCGTGAACGTCGCGTCGAAGTGCGGCCTCACCCCGCAGTACGAGGCCCTCGAAGCGCTCTACGAGCAGCGTCGCGGTGACGGCTTCGAGATCCTCGGCTTCCCGGCCAACAACTTCGGCGCCCAGGAACCGGGCTCCGACGAGGAGATCGCCGAGTTCTGCTCGACGAACTACTCCGTCGAGTTCCCGCTGTTCTCGAAGATCAGCGTCAAGGGCGATGATCAACACCCGCTGTACCAGGAGCTCACGACGGCGGTGCCTCGTGCCGAGGGTGATCCCGACGACTTCCGCGAGCGTCTGCGCAGCTACGGCATGACGCCGAGTGAGGACCCGGACGTGCTCTGGAACTTCGAGAAGTTCCTGGTCGCCCGCGACGGCACCGTCGTGCGCCGGTTCGCCCCGGCCGTGACGCCCGACGATCCGGTCATCGTCGCAGCGATCGACGAGCAACTCGCCCGCTGACGCCGGTCGGCGCGCCGGGTCAGCCGGCGAGCGCGGCCCGGTACTCGGCGATGCGGGCGAGGTGGCCGTCGACGTCGGTCGGTGCCGCGTTGTGCGTGGCGACCGCGAGGTGGGTGGCACCCAGTTCCCGCCAACGAGCCGCGTGGCTGCGCCATCGCTCCGGGTTGCCGCCGGCGTGCTGGGCCTGGGCCTGCACGCAGAAGCCGTCCATGGTGCGCCCGGCCGCCTCCCGCCCGATCCTGATCGTCGCCAGGCACTGGCGCGACCTGTCGTTCGGCGAGCCGAGCGGGATCCACCCGTCGCCCAGCCGGGCACACCGGCGCAGCGCCGCCGGCGAGGAGCCCCCGAACCACACCGGGATGGGCTCCGTCGGGCGCGGCCTGATGCCGGCCGCGTCGATCGTGTGGAACTCGCCGTCGAAGCTGAACGCGTCCTCGGTCCACAGCCGCCGCAGGAGCTCGACCTGCTCGGTCATCCGTCGGCCGCGGTCCCGGAACGACTCGTTGAGCCCGACGAACTCGATCTCGTTCCACCCGGCGCCGACTCCGAGCCGGAAGCGACCGCCGGAGAGGTTGGCCAGCTCGGCGGCCTGCTTGGCGACGAGCACCGTCTGGCGCTGGGGGAGCACCAGCACCGTCGTGACCAGCTCGACGCGCGTCGTCAGGGCGGCGACGAAGCTCAGGACGCTGAACGGCTCGTGGAACGCGACGTCCTTGTCGTACGCACCCTTGAAGGCGCCGGCGCGTTCCCGGTCGGCGCCGAGCACGTGGTCGTAGACCAGGAGGTTGGCGACGCCGAGCTCCTCGAGGCCGCTGGCGTACGCACGCATCGCCCCGGGGTCGGTACCGATCTCGTCGTGCGGCAGGACGGCGCCGATCTGCATCACCGTCGTCTACCACGCCGGCCCGCCGGCGCACGATGCGCCAAGATGCCCGGATGAGGGTCCTCGTCGCCGCCGCCGAGCTGGCGGGGGTGGCGGCGGTCGGTGGGCTCGCCGACGCGGTGGCCGGCCTGGTCGGTGCGGTGCGTGGGGCGGGCGTCGACGTCGACGTCGTGGTGCCCGACTACGAACCGGAGCGGCACCGCCGACCCCTCGATGGCGAGGTGCGCCGGCGGATCGACGTACCGGGGTGGGCCATGCCGGCCGTGGTCCGGTCGGGCGTGCACCCCATCGCCGGAGCCGTCCACCTCGTGTCGGTCCCAGGGATCGCCCGCTCCCACCCGTACCTGCGGCCGGACGGGAGCGGGTGGCCGGACAACCCGGCGCGGTTCCTCACGTTCAGCCGCGCCGTCGCCGCCATGGTGCGTCGCGACCCGCCGGACGTGCTGCACCTCCACGACTGGCACACCGCAGCGGTCCTGGCTGCCCTGCCGTCGCCACCGCCGTCGGTGCTCACCGTCCACAACGTCGCCTACCAGGGTGTGACGGGCGGGAGCTGGCTGCGCCGCATCGGGCCGCGGGGTCGGCACTACGAGTGGTGGGGTGGCACGAACCCCCTGTCGGGCGGGATCGCGCTGGCCGACGCCGTCGTCGCCGTGTCGCCAAACCACGCGGCGGAGATCAAGACGCCGGCCGGCGGCTTCGGGCTCGACGGGTTGCTGCGCGACCGCTGGGCCGATCTGTCGGGCATCCGCAACGGCATCGACACCGCGGTGTGGGACCCGGCCACCGACCCGGCGCTGGCCGCCCGCTACGCGGCCGGGGACCGCCCGGGCGCGGTCGACGTGGCCCGCGCCGCGAACCGCCGAGCACTGCTCGATCTTTGCGGATGGCCCGACGACGACGTGCCGCTGGGCGTCGTCGTCAGCCGGCTCACCGAGCAGAAGGGCATCGACATGCTGGCCCGCATCGTTCCGGTGCTGCGCCACGTCGAGATGCGGCTGCTCGTCCTCGGGGCCGGCGAGGCGCCCCTCGTGCGCACGCTCGCCGCTCAGCGCGCCGACCATCCCCGCCACCTGGCGTTCGTCGAGGCCTACGACCAACCGCTCGCCCACCTGATGTTCGGGGGCGGGGACGTGTTCGTCATGCCGAGCCGCTTCGAGCCGTGCGGTCTCGCCCAGATGCAGGCGATGCGCTACGGCGCGATCCCCGTCGTGACGGCGGTCGGCGGGTTGCGCGACACCGTCGTGGATGCTGATCGGAACCGCGACGGGACGGGTCTCGTCGCCGAACGGCCCGATCCCGTCGACGTCACCGCGGCGCTGTTCCGGGCGACCCGACTGCTGGTCGATCGCCGGCGCCGCTCGGCCGTCGTCGGCCGGGCGATGGTGGCCGATTGGTCGTGGCGGGAACCCGCGGGGGAGTACGGCGCGCTCTACGAGCGCCTGGCGGGCGCGAAACGTCACTGGGCGGGGTGATCCGACGTCTGATGGCGCGCTCGTCGCCGGGCACGTGACTAGCGTTCGGACCGATGTCCGCTGAGCCTCACGTGCTGGTGATCGTCCTGGCCGGCGGGGAGGGCAAGCGGCTCCTCCCGCTCACGAACGACCGGGCGAAACCTGCCGTGCCGTTCGGCGGGTGCTACCGCCTCATCGACTTCGCGCTGTCCAACTTCGCCAACGCGAGGTACCTGCGGATCGTCGTGCTGACCCAGTACAAGAGCCACAGCCTCGACCGTCACATCAGCCAGACGTGGCGCTTCTCCACGCTGCTGCGGGACTACGTCGCGTCGGTGCCGGCCCAGATGCGGCGGGGTCCGTTCTGGTTCCAAGGTTCGGCCGACGCCATCTACCAGAACCTCAACCTGATCCACGACGAGAACCCGGACATCGTGTGCGTCTTCGGCGCCGACCACATCTACCGGATGGACCCCCGCCAGATGGTCGCCCACCACGAAGAGGTCGGCGCCGGCGTCACCGTGGCGGCGATCCCGGTGCCGCGGCACGAGGCGTCGGCGTTCGGGGTCATCGAGGTCGACGACACCGGGCAGATCCTCGACTTCCACGAGAAGGTGGCCGATCCGCCGACCATGCCCGGTGACCCCACGCGGTGCCTGGCGTCGATGGGCAACTACGTCTTCGACACCAAGACGCTGATCGACATCGTGACCCCACGTGACGACGCCTACCTCGACCTCGGGGGCCACGTCATCCCGGCGCTCACCAAGGCCGGCGTCGCCCACGTCTACGACTTCTCGACGAACGTCGTGCCCGGCCAAGGGGAGCGCGAGCGGGGGTACTGGCGCGACGTCGGCACGATCGACGCCTACTACGACGCCAACATGGACCTGATCGCGCCGCACCCGGTGTTCAACCTCTACAACGATCGGTGGCCGGTGTTCACGTACCGCGGGGCCGAGCCACCGGCGAAGGTGTCGCGAGGTCCCGGCGGCGAGCCGTCCTACGTCGACGGCAGCCTGCTGTGCGAGGGGTCGATCATCTCCGGCGCCCACGTCGAGCGATCGATCGTCGCCCCCGGCGTCTACGTCGACCACGACGCCCACGTCACCGACTCGATCCTCTTCCCGGGCGTGCGCGTCGGCCCCGGCGCCCGTCTGCACCGCTGCATCGTCGACAAGCACGTCCACGTGCCCGAGTGGTACCGCATCGGCTTCGACGAGGCGGAGGATCGCGATCGCTTCACGGTCAGCGAAGCGGGCATCACCGTCATCGAGAAGGACCGCCGGCTGCTGCCCTGAGGTTGTCGCGTCAGGTGCCGGCCAGCCGGGCGACGACCGGTGCGAATGCATCGATGTCGTCACCGCCAACGATCACGTAGCTGAAGCCGAGCTCCTCGCGACGCCGCACGAGGTCCTCGACGATCGAGTCGACGCTGCCGAACAGCCCGAACGGCGACTCGGCGATCGTCGCGTCGGCGACACCGAGGTGCCCGGCGATCTCCGCGAGACGCCCGGCTCGGTCGTCGGTGACCGCGACGAGGAAGGCGCGGATGTTGAGCTCGATGTCGTCGGCACGGTCACCGGCCGCTGCCGTGACAATCGCGACCTTGTCCGTGACCGCGTCCAGCGTCATCGAGGCGATCGCCTCCGGTCCGGCGACGCCGGCGGCCATGCTCGCGTTGATGCCAACGATGTCGGCGAGGCGCGCGGCGATGGACAGGACGCGGCGCCCGCCGCCACCGATCAGGATCGGAGGGTGGGGACGCTGCACCGGCGACGGGTGACCGTCGTAGTCGGTGACGGTGTAGTGATCGCCGGCGAACGAGAACGGTCCGTCGGCCATCGCGCCGCGGAGCACGTGCACCGCCTCCTCGAAGCGGCTGACGCGGACTCCCGGACGGTCGTAGGGCAGCCCCGCGGCGTCGTAGTCCGACTGCATCCAGCCGGCCCCGATGCCGATCTCGACCCGGCCGTCGGTCAGCACGTCCTGCGTGGCCAGCTCCTTGGCGAGGACGACCGGGTGCTTGTAGTCGTTGTCGAAGACGAGCGCACCGATGCGCAGCGTCGCCGTGACGGCAGCGGCCATCGACAGTGCCGGCATCGGTGCCAGCTGATCGGTGAAGTGGTCGGGCATCGTCACCGTCGAGTAGCCGAGGTCCTCGATCTTGCGGGCCTGCTCGACCCAGCCGCGTGCATCCGCCGGACCGCTGACCTGGACGCCGAAGCGGAACGGCCGGACGGCGCGCCGGGCCGCTCGCTCACTCGAGGGCTCGCTCATCGGCGGCAACCTAGCTGCCGTTGCCGCATCCGAGGATGGCCGGCCCGACGGGGTGCCCGCCAGCACCCGGTCGACCGCCAGCACTCGGATGGGGACGGCCGGTGCGCGGAGATGAGGGTGACCCGGTCGGCGGACATCCGGCGGATAGCGTTGGACCACTGTGCGTCCGCTGACCTGGCTCGTCCGCCTCGGGCTCGTGGTCACCGCAGGTGCCCTCCTGGTGACCGCGGTGGTGGTCGGCATCGCGCCGCGCCTGTGGACCGTCGCCAACGCCCACGAGGAGCTGCCGATCGCGCTCCCGCCGTTCGAGCCGCTGGCCCAGCGCTCGTACGCCTACGACCAGTTCGGCAACGAGATCGCGGTGTTCGAGCTCGAGAACAGCCAGCCCATCGCGCTGTCCCAGGCCCCCCAGCACGTGATCGACGCGTTCCTGGCCGTCGAGGACCGGGTGTTCTACCAGCACGACGGCGTCAACGTCCGCAGCCTCGTGCGGGCCACGCTGTCCAACTTCGCCTCCGACTCGCCCCAGCAGGGCGCATCGACGATCACCATGCAGGTGGTCAAGAACGACTTCCTCGCCGGCCTCGAACGCGACGGGCGCTACAAGCTGCTGCAGGTCCACTACGCGCTGATGCTGGAGAACCAGTACACGAAGGACGAGATCCTGGAGCGCTACCTCAACACGGTCTTCTTCGGGAACAACTCCTACGGCATCCAGGCGGCGTCGGAGACGTACTTCGGCAAGACGGTCGACCAGCTGACGTTCATCGAGGCGGCCTTCCTGGCCGGCCTGGTGCGCTCGCCCACGGCATACGACCCGATCAACAACCCCGAGCTCAGCCGCAGCCGGTTCCTGCAGGTCCTCGACCGCCTCGTCGACGACGGGTACATCACCGAAGAGGAGTCGACGACGATCGGCACGACGTTCATCCTCCCCGAGCGCGCCCGCACGATCCCCGAGCGGCAGAACACCCGCACGTACTACACCGAGGCGCTGCGCGACTACCTCCTCAACCGGTCGACGATCCTCGGTGACTCCTACGACGAGCGCTACGCCAAGCTCTTCCGCGGCGGCCTGCGGATCAACACCGCGTTCAACCCGTTCATGCAGGCGGCGGCCGAGAACGCCCGCAACGTGCTGCCGGACACGCCGCAGGGCTTCGACGCCGCGGTCGTGTCGCTGGACACGGGCAGCGGGGCGATCCGGGCCATGGTCGGCGGCCGGGGGTTCGTGCCCAACGAGCGGGAGACGAACATGGCGCTGGCCCCCCGCCAGACCGGTTCGAGCGTCAAGTTCTTCATCCTCGCCGCGGCCCTCCAAGCCGGTGCCCAACCCAACGACGTCATCGACGGCACCACGCCGTGCGTGCTGCCCAACCCGGGCGAGCCGAACAAGCCGTTCGAGATCAACGACGCCGCGGCGCCGCGGGGCTCGGACCTGCGCCACATGACCGAGGCGTCCATCAACTGCGCCTACGCCCGGCTGTCGCAGATCGTCGGGCTCCACCGGATGGTCGACACCGTGTACCGCATGGCCCGCTCGCCGTACCTCTACAGCGGGCAGCCGGCGAGCGAGCGCCGCCCGATCGAGCCGTTCGCCAGCTTCGCAACCGGTGCCAACGAGATGAGCCCGCTCGACATGGCCTCCGGCGCCCAGACGGTGGCCAACGGTGGTGTCCACCACGAGCCGTACTACGTGGAGTCGATCGACGCCGCCGACGGTCGCCGGATCTACGTGCACGCCGCGGCCGGGAGCCAGATCCTGGACAAGGGTGTGTCGTTGACCGCCATCGACGTGCTCAAGGGCGTGCTGATCCGGGGCACCGGCCGGCGCTACCCGCTGGCCGACGGGCGACCCGGCGCCGGCAAGACGGGCACCCAGCAGGACAACACGAACGCCTGGTTCGTCGGGTTCACCCCGCAGCTGACGACCGCGGTGTGGGTGGGCGACCCCAACGGCTACACGTCGATGCGCAACATCCCGCAGTTCGAGGGGTCCAACGCCGGCGCCGTGCAAGGTGGCCGCTACCCGACGCAGATCTGGAAGACGTACATGGACGCCGCGCTGGCCGGCCAGCCACCGCTCGACTGGGAGGCGGCGCCTCTCGATGCCCGACTGCCGGCCCGCCTGTACCTCCCCGGCAACGAGTGCCTCGCCCACGCGGTGACGTCCGGGGGCGACGTGGTCGGTACGGTGCCACCGACGGCGCCTGCGGCTCCAGGGGCGCCGGCCGGCCCGCAGGGGTTCGCGCCGATCCAGGAGCCGCCGCCGACGACGCCGACGGCCACCACCGTGCCGCCGGCCGAACCCGGTTCGCCGATCACCACGCCGCGCGTCACCCGGCTGGTGCCGATCGAGAGCGGCACGACGCTCCCGCCCGACGTGCTCGACCCCCGTGCGCCCCTGCCGTCGGCGCCGGCGGGCAGTACGGTCATCCGGTGCTGACCGACGACCTGCTGCAGCTCCAGCGACTGGACACGACGACCGACCAGCTCGCCCACCGGCGGCGCGAGCTCCCCGAGCGGGCAGCCGCCGCGGCGGCCGACTCGGCCCACCGCGCCAACCGGGCGCGGCGGTCCCAGATCGCGAGCCGGGACGAGGAGCTGGAACTGGCCATCGGCGCGCTGGAGCACGACGGTGACGCGTTGACGACGCAGCGGACACGCCTCGAGGGCCAGTTGCGCACCGTCATCGCGCCGCGGGAGGCCGAGGCGCTGATGCACGAGATGGCGACCATCGCCGGGCGGCGCGACGAGCTCGACGACCAGGAGCTGGCCCACCTCGACGAGCAGTCGGAGCTGTCCGGCGAGGCCGCCCGTCTCGACGACGACCTGCCCGACCTGGAGGCGGCCGCCGGTGCGGCAGCGACAGCGCTCGGCGTCGCCGAGGCCGCCATCGACGCCGAGCTGGCCGACATCGCGTCGCACCGGACGAGCATCGCCGCGACCCTCGACCCTTCCTTGCTGTCGCGATACGAGACGTTGCGGGCCCGGTTCGGCGGCGTCGCCGTCGCCACGCTCGAGGGCAGCCGCTGCACTGGCTGCCACCTCGACCTGTCGCGCAGCGAGCTCGACGACGTCAAGCGGGTGCCGCCCGGCGAGCTGACGGACTGCCCGGAGTGCGGGCGCATCCTGGTGCCCTGACCCGGGACGATCCGGATGGTGCTGTGGTTCGTCGGGACGGCGATCGTCGCCGTGTGGTTCGTGTTCCGCGACCCGCGCTTCGACTACCGGCTGCTCATCGTCGGGTCCCTGTTGCCGTTGCTCGACGGCATCACCGGCCACGCCTGGGTCCTGCACACGCTCGCCTTCAGCCTGGTCCTGCTGCTCGTCGTGATGGTCGCGACGATCGGCCGGCGCCCGTTGCGCAAGTCGTTGCTCGGACTGCCGATCGGCCTCCTGCTGCACCTCGTGTTCGACGGCGCCTGGGCGGACGCCGATCTGTTCTGGTGGCCGCTCGGCGGCGGGACCCTGGCCGACGATCAGCTGCCCGAGGCGGCCCGGGGCTGGTGGGACATCGCCCTCGAGCTCGTGGGCCTGGCGATCCTGGTGTGGGTCTGGCGGCGCTCGGACCTCTCCGACCGCGCCGGACGGCGGCGGTTCCTCGCCGACGGGCACCTGCTCACGGGCGGGCGATGAGCGCTGTGGAACACTTCCGAGCGTGCTGCTCCTGATCCGCCACGGCCGCACGGCCCTGAACGCGGCCGGTCGCCTGCAGGGCCTCCTGGACGTGCCGCTGGACGACGTCGGGCTGGCGCAAGCGGACGCGGTCGCCAAGCGGGTCGGGGCCGTGGACGAGCTGATCACGAGCCCGCTCTCGCGGGCCGTGCAAACGGCCGAGGCGTTCGGCCAGCCGTACACCGTCGACGAGAGGTGGATCGAGTTGTCCTACGGCGTGTACGAGGGCGAGTCCGTCGCCAGCGTGCCGTCGGAGGCGTGGGAGCACTGGCGCACGGACCCGTCGTTCGAGCCGGTCGGCGGCGAGTCGTTGCTGACCCTCGACCAGCGCGTTCGCGGCGCGTGCGAGGACCTCATCGGTCGGGCGGCCGACCGCCGCGTCGCTGTCGTGTCGCACGTGTCGCCGATCAAGGCGGCGGTGGCGTGGACGCTCGGCGCCGGCGTGCAGATCGCCTGGCGCTCGCACCTCGACCACGCCTCGATCTGCCGCATCGACGTCGGCCGATCCGGCCCCCTCCTGGTCACGTTCAACGAGACCGTCGACACCTGACCGGGCCGACGGTCGGCCGGCCGGGCTCAGAACGGGCTGAGGCCGAGGCGGTTGCGGACCGAGACCATCTCCCCGAGATGGTTGACCCGGTGGCCGATGGCCTCCCACTGCACGAACCACGACGCCGGCTTGGCCCGCCACAGCGAGTGCAGCCACGGCACGGCGGCCTCGTCGATGCCGGCACCGGCCAGCCCGACCGGACCGGCGTCGTCGGGCAACGTGGCGCCGAAGTCGACCGTCTCGATGATGCGGGCGCCGGTGGCGTGCACGGCGCGGACGTACGCGACGAGCCGCGCGAGGTCGAGCGCCTCGGTGAGCTCGGGCTGCTCGGTCTCGCCGAGACCGGCCTCCGACGCCGTCGTGGCGAGGCCGAGGTCGTCCCGCCACGTCGCCACCACCGGCGTGGTCCGGCCGAGCACGGCCGAGACCGCGAGGTCCTCGTGATAGGCGGTGTGGAACGCGAGGTAGGCGATCGACGACCCGCCGGCGCCGACCGGATCTGTCCAGCGCTCCAGCGGCACCGCGGCGACGACCGACGACTCGAACCGGGCGAGGGCGGCGTCGTGCTCGGCGGTGATCCACGACCGCAGGTCCACCTCCCCATCATGTCGGCATTCGCGCTATCGAACGGCGTCGACGTGCCGAAAGAAGGGATGTGACGGCGTCAACCCGCAACGGCCTCTACTCCGCTCTCCGCGAACGCGGGCGTCGACCTGCTGCGGGCCCACCGGCTCGACGCCTACCTGAGGGCGATGGGCGACGAGCGGGTCGCCGACGGCTTCGCCCGGACGCTGCAGGGCCAGCCGACCGACGTCGAGCTCCTGCGGGCCACGCTCGTGGCCGACCTCGACGGGATCGTCGCCGGCCTGGCACTGCTCGACGAGGCGGCGCCGGGCGGCAGCTGACCGCATGCGCCGTCACCGAGGCGCGGTCGCAGCCGTGAACCGGTGGTGGGTTCCGGGCGTATGCACGTCATGGGCGGACTGGTTCTCGAAGCGACAGCAACCTTCCCGTTCGGCTACGCGAGCGACGACCACGGGGTGGCGGGCCTCGGCCGGATGGTCACGCTCGCCGAGCTTGATGGACAACCGACGTGGCGTCACCTCCACCCGGAGTTCCGCCGACGCGTCGCCGCGCTGATGGTCGCCGCGGCCGGTGATCAGGTGCCGCTCGGGATCGGGACCGGGTGGCGTTCGTACGCCACCCAGCTCGCCGGCTACCGCCGCGATCCACGGGGTCACGCTCGTCCCGGCAACTCCAACCACGAGGGGTTCCCCGGTGGCGGGAACGGTGACCGGGACGCGGTCGCCGCCGACATGGTGCCGGCCGGGTCGTGGGCCTGGATGGACGCCAACTGCGCTCGGTTCGGCCTGCGCACGTTCCGTCACGTCGGCGACGAGCCGTGGCACGTCCAACCGGTGGAGATCCCCGCCGGACGCAACCGACGAGTGCTCCGGTGGGAGCTCGCGTCGTGGCCGATCCCCGGCGCCGGCGGCCCGCCGTCGGTGCCGGTCGTCGAACGGCACCTCGACACCCTGCCCGAACGGCCCGCTGGGCCCACGTCGCCGATCATCGAAAGGACCGAGATCGCCATGCAGAAGACCGTGCTCGACCCCGACAAGCGATCGGATCTGACCGGCAACGGTGACATCCGGCTGTTCCAGGTGCTCGCCTTGGGCCTGTACGCGGCCTCCGGCAACCCGACGTTCGACGTCGGCGTCGTCGACGCCGACTACGGACCCCGGACTCAGGCCGCCGCGAGCTTGATGCAACAGCTCAACGGACTGGCGGTCGACGGGATCGTCGGTCCGGTGTCGTGGGCCGCCTTCCTCAACGCCGACGGCACCTGAGCTCCGACCGCGCGGTCCGGCGCCGGCGTCGGCCAACACGACAAATCGACCAACCGGTGCTCACCGGCGTCCGTGCGGCACCCACACGGTCCAATCAGGAGCGGCCCGGACTCGACGTCGGGTTCGGTGATCAGGGCGTCCGCGCTGCATGACCCAGTCGCCGCACAGCACCGACCCCCGGAGCACGACGACGAGATCCGCTCGTCGTGCCAGTGGCGCGGCCAGACCTGGTCGGCCGGGATTCGGATGTCCGGGATGCACGGGCGGAAGTCGTCGGCGTCGGAGCCGAGGTGGCGCAGCGTTCGAGGGGGCCGGATGAGGGACCTTAGGCTCGCCCGGCTTGCACCCCGATCGGACGACGTCGACGACGTCCTCGACGAAAGGCACCTGGATGTCCGAGAGCCCTGCACCCGCCGACCGAGGGGCCGTCGCGCCGCGACCGTTCCGTCTGACGATGATGTTCCACCCCAGCCACCGCGTCCCCGACCTCGACGAAGCGGATCGCTGGTTCGAGCGGGTCTTCGGCGCCACGACCACTCGGCTGGCGGCGCTGAGTGGTGGCGGCGAGCAGGATCCCGACAACCGCAACGACTACTCCATGTTCACCCCGATCCGGGACGTCGTCTTCGACACGATCGACCCCAAGCTGCTCATCAAGGAGGGCGTGCAGCGGTACCCGACGATCGACACGCCGCACCTCAACGGTTTCGGGTGGTACGTCGAGGGCCTACCCGAGGCGTACCGGGCGCTCAAGTCGAGCGGCTTCCAGATCGTGGACCAGCGCGACGAGCCGGCGGTCGGCGATGACCCCCCGATGGTGATCGGTGGCGGGCTCCCGATGTTCTGGACGACCCCGGAGGATGCCGGGCTCCGGTACCAGTTCCTGCCGCCCATCCCGTTCCCCGGCGACCCCCGGGTCACGCCCGACTGGGTCCTGCCGCCGGTCTCCGACGACGACCCGCTCGGCATCGAACGGTGCTCGCACCACACCGTGCTCACCGATCGCCGCGAACGCGCCGTCCGTCTCTTCGTCGGCGTGCTCGGCGGCACCGTGATCCACGAGGGGCGCGACGACGTCATCGGAGCGACCAGCACGTACGTCCACCTCGCCGACGGCGTGTACGAGTTCGCGACGCCCGACGAGGGCACGGCGGTGCATGCCGACTGGGCCGCCAGCGCCCCGAGCGACACATACCACGCCCTCACGTTCCGGGTCGTCGACCTCGATCGAGCCGAGCGTCACCTCCTGGACCAGGGCGTGCGGATCCGCACCCGGACCAGTGACGCCATCGTCACCGTGCCCGAGACGAGCCTGGGCATCCCGTGGGGCTTCGTCACCGAGCTCACGCCCGGGGACCCTCGAGGAGGCTGACGGTCGGCTCGTCCGACCGTTCATCAGGCGGCGTCGTCGAACGTCGCCGGCGCGCCCGCCGGGCTGACGTTCGTCTCGTTGCGATCTTTTCCCTTGACCGTCACTCAACTCCCTGCTTGAGTAACGCTCCAATGAAAGAGCGGCGTCAGTACACGATGACAGCGCGGGCCGACGCCGTGGTCTCCACGCAGGAGACGATCGTGCGGGCAGCGATGCAACTGTTCTTCGACCGCGCGTTCGAGGACGTGACTCTGACCGAGATCGCGCGGGCAGCCGGTGTCTCGCACCAGACCGTGCTCAACCACTTCTCGTCGAAGGCCGGCGTCGCATCGGCCGTCGCCGAGGTCGTGTCGGCCGAGACGACGTCGATCCGCGATCGGGCTGTGCCCGGCGACGTCGCGGGAGCGGTGACGCTGCTCGTCGGCGAGTACGAGCGCTTCGGCGACGCCAACTTCCGGTGGGCCGCGACCGCCGAGCGCCTGGAGGTCGTGGGTGACGCGATGGAGGCCGGGCGCGCCTCCCACCGGGCCTGGTTGGAGGCGATCTTCGGGGCCCGGCTCCCACGACACCCGACCGCCCGTCGACGCTCCCTGCACGCCCTTCACGTGGCGACCGACGTGTACTCGTGGAAGCTCTTGCGCCGCGACCTCGGCCTCGGCCGACCCGAGACCGAGCGGACGATCGTTCAACTCGTCGAGGCGATCCTCGACACCGGACCAACGGAGACCAGGACATGACCAGGATGCACTACCTCGTGGCACTCGTCGACGGCGGCGGCACCGTCCCCGTCGAGCTGGGCGTCGTCCGCCGCCTCGTCGAGCGCGGCCACGACGTCACCGTCATCGCCGAGGACTCGATGGCCGACGACGTCCAGGCGACGGGCGCCGCGTTCCGCCGGTGGGTCGAGGCCCCCAACCGTCCCGACCGGCTGCCCGAGCACGATCCGTATCGGGACTGGGAGTGCAAGGGCACCCGCCAGCTGTTCGCGCGGTTGCTCGACGCCCAGTTCGCCGGTCCGCTCCGCCGCTACGTCGCCGATGTCGACGCGGCCATCGCCGATCGCCGTCCCGACGTCGTGCTCTGCGCCCAGTTCGCGTTCGGCGCCATGGTCGCCGCCGAGGCGTCCGGCATCCCGTTCGATGTCCTCATGCCGAACGTGTACCTGCTCCCGAGCCCGGGGGTCACCCCGTTCGGCCTCGGCTTCCGCCCCGCCAAGGGCGCACCCGGCCGGATCCGTGACCGGCTCGTGCGGTCGACGACGCACCGCATGTGGGACAAGGGCCTGCCGATCCTCAACGAGCTGCGCGCCGAGCGCGGTCTCCAGCCCGTCGAGCACTTCATGGACCAGCCGACCAGGGCCCGCCGGGTGTGGGTGCTGACCTCGGCCAGCTTCGACTTCCCGGCCGTCCTCCCCGACAACGTCCGCTACGTCGGCCCTGTCCTCGACGATCCCAACTGGGCGACCGACGCGTGGACCCCGCCGCCGGGCGACGAGCCGCTGGTCCTGGTCGGGTTGTCGTCCACGTTCCAGGACCACGTGGCCACGCTGCAGCACGTCGTCGACGCCTTGGCCACGCTGCCCGTCCGCGCCATCGTGACGACCGGCCCGGCCGTCGCTGTCGGGTCCGTCACCGGCGCGGCGAACGTCGCCGTGGTCGCCAGTGCCCCGCACGGCCGGGTGCTCGAGCACGCCTCCGCCATCGTGACCCACGGCGGACACGGGACCGTCGTCAAGGCGCTCGCCGCCGAGGTCCCGCTCGTCGTCCTCCCGCACGGTCGCGACCAGCTGGACAACGCCGTGCGCGTCACGGCCCGCGGCGCCGGCGTCAAGCTCAAGCGGACGGCAACGCCCACGCAGATCGCCCGTGCCGTCGCGACGATCCTCGACGACCCGAGCTACCGGTCGGCGGCCGCCCGACTCGGTGCTGACATCCGCCACGACGCGCGACACAGCCCGCTCATCGACGAGTTGGACCTCCTGCCCACCGGCGCTTGAGGGCCGGCTGGCCCGCCTGCGCCGAGGCAGCGGGATCGTGACGCACCGCGGCCTACGGTGGCCGGCGATGGCCGTCGACGATGCCGCCGCCGTGGTGCGAGCGCTGGAGCAGCTGCAGTCGGACGTCGAGCTGGCCAAGGTGCGCAAGCGCCTCGACCACGACGAGCTGGCCATCGGCGTCCGCATGCGCGACCTGTTCGGCACGGCCCAGGCCCACGCCGGCCTGGACCTCGGGCAGGTCGAGCGGCTGCTCGACCACCCCGCCTACGAGCCACGGATGGCGGCGATGTGCATCCTCGACTTCAAGGCCCGCCGGGAGCTGGACGAGGCGGGACGCCACGACCTCTACGAGATCTACCTCCGCCGGCACGACCGGATCACGACCTGGGACATGGTCGACAGGTCGGCCCCCCGGGTGGTCGGCGGCCACCTCGCCGGCCGATCGAAGGTACCGCTCCACGACCTCGCCGAATCGCCTGATCGGCTGCGCCGGCGCACCGCGATCACCGCACCGCTGTTCTTCGTCAGAGCCGGCGGGGACGACGACCTGGCGGCCGGCTTCGAGCTGGCGGCCGGTCTCTCCCGGGATCCTGAGCCGTTGGTCCACAACGCGGTCGGGATCTTCCTCAAGCATGCCGGGGCCCGCGATCCAGCGGCGCTGCGCCGGTTCCTCGCTGTCCATGCGACCGGAATGCCACGACCGGCCTTGCGACTGGCGACCGAGCAGTTCGACGCCGGCGAGCGGGCCGTGTACCGGGCCTGAGCGACGGCGCGTGTTCGCGTGCGCTCGGCGGTCGTCGAGCGACCATGTCGCGGGAGCCGCCGTCCATTACCTTGGCGCGACGAAGACGAGACACGGGGGTGTCATGGAGTTCGATCCGTACAGCGAGACCTACTTCAACGACCCGACCGAGGTCTATCGCTGGATGCGTGACGAGGCGCCGGTCTACTTCAGCGAGCGGTACGGGTTCTGGGCGCTGACGAGGTACGACGACGTGCTGCGCGCCCATCTGGACTGGCAGACGCTGAGCAACGCGTACCGCGGCGTCGGCGCGCTTCCCGAGGACGAGAAGCCGGAGCGGGCGAGCCTGATGCCCGGCTGGATCCTGGGGATCGACCCACCCGACCACGACCGCATGCGGACGCTGGTCAACCGGGCCTTCGCACCGAAGATGGCCCAGAGGTTCGAGCCCATCGTCCGAGGCGTCATCGGCGACATCGTCGACGAGCTGTCGGACCGGGACACCTTCGACATCGTCGCCGAGTTCGCGGCGCTGTTCCCGTGTCGGGTCATCTCGCGCATCCTCGGCGTGCCGGCCGAGGACGCCGAGAACATCCGGCACTGGACCGACGCCCTCCTCCGCCGCGAGGAGGGTGACGCGTCCGGCGGCGAGCGCGCCGCAGCGGCGATCCAGTCGCTCTACGAGTTCTTCCTCGAGCTCGCCGCGGTGAAGCGGGCCGACCCGGACGACGACATGATCAGCCACCTCTGCACGGCGGAGATGACGGCCGACGGCGAGGTGACGACGCTCGACGACGCCGAGGTCGCCGGGTTCGCGGCCTTGCTCGGCGCCGCCGGGAGCGAGACCGTCACGAAGCTGGTCGGCAACGCCGCGGTGCTGTTCGCCCAGCACCGCGACCAGTGGGACATGATCGTCGAGGACCGCACGCTCATCCCCGCCGCCGTGGAGGAGATCAACCGGTTCCTCCCGCCGTCGCAGTACCAGAACCGGTACTCCCTGGCGTCGAGCACCTACCACGGCGTCGAGATCCCGCCCCACCACCCGGTCCTCCTGATCACCGGCGCCGCGACTCGTGATCCGCGCGCGTACGACGAGCCGGACGCCTTCCGGATCGATCGCACGCAGATGCGGGCGCTGAGCTTCGGCCACGGCATCCACCTGTGCGTGGGCGCGCACCTGGCTCGCCTCGAGAGCAGGATCGCCATCGAGACGTTCATCGAGGCGTGGCCCGACTACGACGTCGATCTCGACCGCTGCCGACGGGTGCAGATGAGCAACGTCGCCGGCTACGACAGCGTCCCCGTCAGCGTGTGAACGAGCAACGCTGCACCTCGCGACGGTCGGCGACATGATGGCTCCTGCCCTCGACGGACGACGGGTGCTCGTGACAGGTGCGGCGACGGGGATCGGCGCCGCCGCCGTCGAAGTGCTCGCGGCGGCCGGCGCACAGGTCGCCGGCGTCTACCGCTCGACCCCGCCGCCACCGCACCTCGACGAGGCCGCTCGCTGGTGGCAGGGCGACATGCGGGTCGAGGCCGAGGTCACGGACACGTTCGATCGGGCGGTCGATGCGCTCGGCGGTCTCGACGTCTTGATCCACGCCGCCGGGATGTGGCTGCCGTCGCGCCCGGAATCGGCGTCGGAGGCCGAGCTCGACTCCTTGTTGGCGACGAACCTGAAGTCGACCGTCTTCGCCAACCAGTCGGCGTTCCGGCACATGCGAGACGGTGGTGGCGCCATCGTCAACCTCGGCTCCAGCGAGGGGGTGCGCGGGAACCCGATGGCGGCCGTCTACTCGGCGACGAAGGGTGCCGTGCACTCGTGGACACGAGCGGCGGCTCGCGCCTGGGGAGCACACGGCGTCACGGTCAACGCGCTCGCACCGGCCATGGACACACCGGGCGCCGACCGCCTGCGCGCCCACCTCGGCCCGCATGGGGCGGAGATCCTGGATCGACGCCTCACCGAGCTCATCATCATCGACGGCAAGCTCGGTGACCCCGTGCGAGACCTCGGTCCGATGTTGGTGTTCCTGGCCTCGCCGGGCGCCCGGTTCATCACCGGGCAGCTCCTCTCCGTGGACGGCGGGGCGCTCATGGGAGGCGTGTGACCCGAGCGGTCGGGCGGGCGACCCTCACGGTTGGACGACGACCCGGAAGGTGCCCTGCGAGCGGTCCCGGGCGACGTCGAACGCGTGGACCGCGTCCTCGATGCCGAAGCGGTGCGTGATGAGCGCGTCGGCGATGTCCGGACGGCCGGCCAGCATGGCCGCCACCTCGTCGAACTCGCGCCCGCCGTCATGGCCGCAGTAGGCGAGTGCCGGTGCCGTCTTGAGCTCCTTGACGAAGGCCGCCCGGTGGGGCCAGGCGACATCCGGGCCGAACACGCCGATGACGACCATCGTGCCCCGAGGTCGGGCCAGCTCCACGGCGCGATGGAGCGAGCTCTCCGACCCGGCGGCTTCGATCACGACGTCGTAGAGGCCGACCGGTGCGCCGGCGCCGAACTGCTCACCGAGGGCTCGCTGATGATCGTGGCGGGCCTCGAGCGCGACCTCAGCTGCGCCCTGGGTCTGGGCGGCGAGCACGGCCAAGATGCCGATCGCGCCGCCACCGACCACGGCGACACGGGTCGCCGGCCCGACGCCTCCGGTCAGGCAGGCGTGCCACGCCACCGCGCCGGGCTCGACGAGCGACGCATCGTCCACGTGCAGTCCGGCCGGCAGCGCGACCAACGCCCGCTTCGGCGCCCGGAAGTACTCGGACATGCCACCGGGCACCGTGAGGCCGAGGACGTCCACGCTGGCCCGGGCGCAGAGGTTGTAGTTGCCCTGTTCGCACCACTCGCACGCTCCGCAGCCGAAGACGGCCTCCACCGCGACCTCCGTGCCGTCCGCCAGCACGCCGGCGATCTCATGCCCGGCGAGCTGCCGGCTCCCGGCGCGGATGTACAAGAAGTCCGATGCGCAGATGCTGACTGAGCTCACCTTGATCAGCTCGCCGTCGCCCTCCGGCTCGTCGACGTCGACGAGCGCCACCCCGGGCGGCACGTTCCTGACAGCACGCATGCGATGTCCCTCTCTCGCGTCGCGATGATCTCCGTGCGCCGGGCGGCAGCGACGCGGTGCCGCCCGACTCCACGGTACGACGCAGGATGGGCCCGCCGGGCCCGATGCGCACGGGAGGCCGATCGGTGCGCGGGTCATGCGGCGATCGGGGTGGCCAAGCCGCGTCCCCGGACGATGCGCTCGATGATCCAGCCGGCGTCCGGGGCGAGCCCGTCGACCGCCTTCTCCAGCTCGGGGAGCAGGCGTTCCTCGATCGCGATGTTGACCACGTCGAGCTCCTCGTCGTGTCCGTGGGCGACGAACCTCGTCGTCGGCCAACCTCGGACGCGGAGCCCTTCCGGCAGCTGATGGCGGCTCGGGGTGATCACCTGGACCTTGACCATCTGGGGTGTCGCGGCCGTCCGGCGGTCTGGGTGCGCCGTGCTGGATGCGCGACGCCGAGGTGGTGGTGAGGGTGGTCGGACGGCTGGGGGTGTCGGGGGTCATGGCCACGGAGGATCACGCATCGGTCGCCGGTCGACGAGTACAAGATCTGGACTCGTGCGGCCGACCGGGGCGTCCCGCGTGCGATGCCCACTCCTCGAACCGATCAGGGCGCAGCCACGACGTCTTGGTGCACAATGTGCGTGACATGCGCGAGATCACGACCATGGATCAGCTGCGCGGGCTCATCCCCGCGCCCAACGAGATGGCCTTCGCCAAGCTCCGCGAACGGCTCTGCGACCAGGGGATCGCGTTCGTCGAGCGGTGCCCGTTCCTCGTCCTCGGCACCGTCGGGTCGTGGGGACTGGAGCTGAGCCCGAAGGGCGGTCCGCCCGGCTTCGTCGAGGTCGTCGACGACCAGACGTTGCTGATCCCTGAGTTCAGCGGCAACCGGTTCGCGCTCGGCGTCGGCAACATCGTCGCCGATCCGCGGGTGGGCTTGATGCTGCTCCGGCCGGCAACCGACGAGGTCTTGCGCATCTCCGGCCGCGCGTCGCTGTTCCACGACGCCGAGACATGTGAACGCCTCGCCGTCGGTGGCAAGCCGGCCGTGCTCGTCATCCGCATCGACGTCGACCGCGCTGCGTTCCACTGCGTCCGCTCGGCGCGTCGCGCCGGGCTCTGGGATCCGGGGTCGTGGGACGAGCCGACTCGCATCTCGTTCGGCAAGATCTATGCCGAGTCGTTGCAGCAGCCCGAGCTCGAGGAGGCGTTGGATCACCGGACCGAGGTCAGCAACTCGACGCTGTACTAGCAGGCGTTCGGGCGACGCCCCGCGGTTCGTGCGTCGCACGCGATGCCTCGGCGGCCGCACGAGCCTCGAGACACGGTCAGTCCGTCGCCGCCAATGACGCCCGGCTGTCGCAGTCGTGCCGTCCTGCGAGGGTGGTCGCGCCGTGTGCACGGTGACGGCCACCACGAACCGCGTGGAGCACGAGGGGGGGGGGCGGGACGGTGATCGGGAACGGAAGTCTGCCGTCACGTTCGCCCGGAGCGGCGCGGCGGTCGGGAGTCGAACCCGGCGTTGCCCTACTTCAGCGGGAAGCATACGAGCTGGGGTGGCATCAATGAGAGCGCCCGGACCGTGAACGGCACGTTCACCGCCACCATCCGTGGCACCGGAGACGACGGCTCGGATTCAATCACCACGAGGTGGACCACTTCGACGCGCCGCCGAACGGCAGTCCGCGAGGAGATGGTAAGGGGGGTTCTTCCACTGCCACGACAACCAGAGGCGCGCCGCTGGCACCGCGCGGTAGAGGATGAGGGGAGGGGGATAGAATACGCCGGCGACGCGACGCCCCACCCTACGTACAGGTCGATGGCCTGGTGACGGTGAGTCGGCCTGTAAGCGGGATTCTGTGATCGCCCGCGCGGCGACCGGTGACCATCCATCTGTGCGGCCTACCCGGAGGCTGCTCGCCGTAGCGGAGCGGACGGGCCGCCCATGCCTCCTGCTCGGCCTTGCTCCGGCTGGGGTTTGCCGAGCCGCCCGGGTCGCCCCGGACGCTGGTGCGCTCTTACCGCACCGTTTCACCCTCACCTGTGACCGGTCGCCCGGCCCATCGGCGGTCTCTCTCTGTTGCACTGTCCGTCAGGTCGCCCCGACCTGGCTCTCGCCAGCACCCTGCCCTGTGGAGTCCCGACTTTCCTCGACGCCGAGCGAGCGGCGACGCCGCGGCCACCCGGCCGACTCACCGTCGCCGGGGCAGTGTAACGGCGTCGACAGCGGGTCGGCGCACCCATGCGCGTCAGGCGATCGCAGGTCGAGGCTGGCGTACGACGTACGAGTTCGTCGGCGGGTGTCTGCAGTCTTGCCGTGTAGACGTCGGGTTGCCGGCGGGTCTCGAGCTCGCCGGAACGCGTGCGCGACCGAACGGGCGCCGACGACGACCGGCGACGGAGCAGCGAGCCGAACTGGCGACGGGATCGGCGTCAGCGGCGTCAGCTGGCGGGCTCGGGCGTCGACCCTCGCCGCCGATCAGCGGTCGGGTTGGCGTAGGCGTCGCGGGGCGCCGGTGACGCGTGATCGGCGCATCGCGGCGGCGTGGCGGGCGGTCTGGGCGCCGAGCGCCGATCGACGTCAGCCCGCACCGCCGGGTCGATGAGCTGGACGACCAGTCTGCTGGTACATCGCAGCCAACATCGTCTCGAGGGCGTTGACGAGCACCGAGCACGTCGCGGTGCGGGATCGTCGCTCGGCCGGGATGTCGCGCGTCGGCGTCGTCTGCCCAGGATGCGCTCGACGAGCGGCTGCGATGACGCGCTCCACATACCAGGGGTTGGCGCACTCGTACGGCTCGCCGCCGACGCCTGCGTCGTCAGCTCGGCATTCGTCGGCAGCGGCCGGCGGTGTGGTCCTCGACGATACGATCGACCATCGCCGCGGCGGTCCGCTCGAGCACGCCCAGTCGTTGGCATCAGGCCGTACATGTCGAGCAGCGTGTACTCGAGCGAGGTGGCCGTGCGCAGCAGCACCGCGTCGTCGACGGCGCCTCGGGGAGCGGAGTCGGCACGGGCGCGTAGCCGACCCGACCAGGGTCGGCGTCGGGCTCGTCACCGCACGCGGCGACCAGCGCGCCGAGGGGACGGTCAGGCCCGAGGTGGCGCAGCAGCCGACGGCGCTGACACGGCCGTGCGAGGGCCGGTCACGGCGGTCGATCGCGGTGCTGATCGGTCAGCGTCATCCGGTCAGCCTTCGGAAGGGGTCAGGCGGCTCGGCCGTGTTGTCGAACAGCGGCGTCGAGATCGTCGCCGTTGCCGGCGAGATCGGCCAGCACGGCGGACGTGCTGGGCCTCGACGATGAGGATCGACGGCCGAGCAGCTCAGCACCGTCGATGCCCAGCTCGCCGACATCTCGGTGTGCGTCGCCACCAGCGTCGACTCCAGGTCGTAGGCCGGCGGCGGCGACGGCCGCGAGGTCGCTGGTGGCGAAGGTCAGCCTCGAGCTCGGCGTAGCAGCGCTCGTCGCGCCGGCTGGGAGCGGCATGCCGAGCAGCCCGGCGATGCGCGTTGGCGTAGGCCTGGTGGTTGGCTCGCGGATCACGTCGCAGCACCGGATCCTCGTCACCGGCGGCCGACGCGACGCCAGGTAGAGATCGCGGGCGGCGAGCTCGACGCCCTGAGCGAACGCCAGCAGCGCGATGTCGTCCGCCGTCGGGCGCACGGCGGCTCGGTGGTGGAGCGTCGTGGCCGGCTCGGTGCCGGGCCGCGGTCGCGTCCGTGGTCGGGGGGTCGGTGGCGGTCGTCGCGGCAGCCGCGCCGCCGATCAGGCCGCAGCGACGGCTCCGGTGAGCCCGGCAGCCAGCACTCGGCGTCGGGTTGGGTTCTCCACGAGGGGGTGTCCTTTCGATCGGTCGTGGAGGCGTCGAGGCGTCGGTCCGGCCAGCCTTCCCGGCCGGGGCACGGTGGGGCAACTCTACGGCGGTCGGCGACCGCTCCGACCCGTCGAGCAGGCACGGACGCCATCCTAGAAGTCCAGGGCGGACAGCTCCGGGATCCAGCCGGCGGCCTGCTCGACGGCCCGCGGCCCACCGTCGCGGTCGAGCGAGTCGCGCCGGGCTCGACCACCGCGGCCGGGCGCCAGGCGTCGGTCGGCGTCGTCGATGTCGACCCACGTGCCGATGGCCAGGCCGGCGAGGTACGCCGGCGCCGAGCGTCGTCGCCTCGGCGACCGGGCGAGACCTCGACCGGACGGCCGGTCGCGTCGGCGAGCGCCTGGACGAACGTCGGGTTGGCGCTCATCCCGCCGTCGACGCGCACGCGTCTCGATCGGTCAGCCCGGTGTCGGCCTCGGCCGCCTCGACCAGGTCGGCGCCGCGCTGGGCGACGCCCTCGAGCACGGCTCGCACCACGTGCGCACGGCGTCGTGCCGCGGGTGAGGCCGAGAGCGTGCCCCGAGCGCCGTAGTCCCAGTGCGGGGTGCCGAGGCCGAGCAGCGCCGGGACGTAGACGACGCCGTCGGTGTCGGCGACCGGCGCCGCGACGTCGTGGCTCTCGGCGCTGGTGTCGATGAGGCCGAGGTCGTCGCGCAGCCACTCGATGTTCGTGCCGGCCGACAGCATGATCGCCTCGGCGCCCCACGTCAGCGTCGCCGCCGCGGCGACCAGGCGACGATCGGGAACGTGCCGTGGTCGCCGCGGCGGCGGACCGGCGCGCGTCGGGCCCGGTGACAGACGTCGAGCATGCCGCCGGTGCCGAACGTGATCTTGGCCCGGCCCGGCACGACGCAGCCCTGGCCGACGAGCGACCCCTGCTGGTCGCCGACGAGCGCGGCGATCGGCGGCGCGCCGGGCAGCGCGGTCGCCTGGCCGACGACGCCGCTGGAGTCGACGATCGGCGGCAGCACGCTCGGCCGGGATGCCGAGCGCGTCGAGCACGCGCGTCGCTCCAGCCGCGGCCGATCGGCCCGCAGCAGCCGGTGACGGCGGCGTTGGTGTGGTCGGTGACGTGCACGCGCGCCGCCGGTCAGCGTCCACGCCAGCCACGAGTCGACCGTGCCGAAGCACAGGTCGCGTCCGGCGGCGTCGCGGCGATGTTGGCGAGCAGCCAGGCAGCTTGGTGGCCGACTGGTTCGGGCGCGAGCGCGAGGTCCGTGCTCGGCCTTGGCCATGATGCACTCGACGACCGTGCGCAGGTCCTGCCAGCCGAGCGCCGGGCCGACCGGCTCGCCGGTGACGCGGTCCCACACGACCGTGCTGGCCCGCTGGTTGCGTGATGCCGACGGCCGTCGACCGGCTCCGTCGGCGGCGGCCGATCGCCTCGGCGGCGGCGTCGAGCACCGGCCGCGCCATCGCCGCGGCGTCGAACTCGACGAGCCCGGGGAACGGCGTCGACGGTGGGTGCCGGCGACGGGCCTCGGCGACGATCGTCAAGGTGTCGTCGACGACCGCCGCCCGCAGGCTGGTCGTGCCGACATCGATGACGAGGATCGCGGTCATCGTGCCCGTCTGTCCGGCGGGCTGACGTCGGAGCGCCGGCGGCTCGTGCCTTGGCGCAGCATCACTGGCCGAGCAGCCGCCGAGCACCCCGGCCCCGAGGGCGACGGTCAGGTTGAACATGATGGCGACCATCGCACGTCCGCCACGGACCAGCCGGACGACGAGGAACACGGCCTGGGCGACGACGTACGTGCCGACGGCCATGACCAGGCCGTGGCTGAGCGGGGTGCCGCGCCGCTGGTACCAGGCGGCGCACGCCGGCGCCGAGGAAGAAGCCGACGAGGGCGCCCAGGGCGAGCAGCATGGCCAGCGCCGCCGTCGTCCCGACTCGTCGGCGCGCCCACCGGCGCGGCGATCGAGAACGGCACGGCGAACACGAGGCCACGCGAGCCGCCGGCGCGTGATCGCGTCCCAGTCCCAGCGCGATCGGCATCGGCGCGGTCGGGCGGCTCGCGGCCACGGGGGCCGGCCCGAACGGCGACGGGAGGCCGAGCTTGCCGGGGTTGAGGATGCCGTTCGGGTCGAGCGCCTGCTTCACCGCGCGCGAGCACGCCGAACGCCGGTCCCGAGCGCCTCGGCCACGAAGCGGGCCCGGTTGATGCCGACGCCGTGGTGGTGGGAGAGGTTGCCGCCGGCGGCCAGCACGGCCCGCTGCCCGGCGTCCCACAGCGCGGTGTAGGTCGACTCGACCTCGTCCGCCGGCGGCGTGGCGGCGAACGTGAAGTAGAGGCAGGCGCCGTCGGGGTAGCTGTGCGAGAGGTGACAGGTGGCCGACGCGGGCGTGCGGCACGGCCAGGATCGCCTCGCGACCTCGTCGAACAGCGCCGGCCAGCCGAGACCACGGCGCGGCGATCTCCATCGTGTCGACGACGAAGCCCTTGCGGGTCAGCGCCTGCAGCGCGCTCGTGTCGTTGCGGTGCGCCACCCAGCCGTCGACCAGCGCTGGTCGGCGGCGGCGCGCCGGCGGCGTCGCAGCACTCGGCGACGACCGCCATCGTGGCGTCGACCAGCCCCGGGTCGCCCTCGTCGAGCACGAGCAGCATGCACGCGAGTGCCGTCGCCGCCGTGGCCCCGCGCCGACTCGTCGGCGTCGTAGAGCCGCAGCACGGCCGGCGTGGCGCCGCGCCGCAGCACCTGCGCGGCAGGCCTCGATCCCGTCGGCGAAGGAGTGCGAAGCACCTACGCCGCCCGGCGCTCGGCACGGCGGCGCGGGGTGCGCCCGCAGCCACACCTTGGTGACGATGCCGAGCGTGCCCTCGGAGCCGACGAACAACTGGGTGAGGTCGGGGCCGACGGCCGCGGCCGGCGCGCCGCCGGTGCGGACCACCGTGCCGTCGGCGAGCACCACCTCGAGCCCGACGACGATGTCCTCGATCTTGCCGTAGCGCGTCGAGTACTGCCCGGCGCCGCGGCAGGCCACCCAGCCGCCGACGGTGGCGATGTCGAAGCTCTGCGGGAAGTGGCCGACGGTCAGCCCGTGCGCGGCTGCAGGGCCGCCTCGAGCTCGGGCCCGAACGTGCCGGCCCAGCACCCCGACGACGCCCGACTCGCGTCGACGTCGACGATGCCGGCCAGCCCGGTGATGTCGAGCACGACGCCGCCGAACACCGGCACGGACGCGCCGCACACCCCGCTGCGCCCGCCGGCGACGGTCAGCGGCACGGCGTGCGCTCGTCGCAGACGCGCGCAGGACGGCGGGACCTCGTCGGTCGTCGTCGGGCGCACGACGCACGCGGCTCGCGCGGGACCTGCGCCGGCCAGCGACCAGTGCAGCGCCAGCGGCCACCAGTCCCGGCTGCGCTCGGCGACGGCGTGCGTCGTCGTCGACGCACGGGCAGACCGCACGCAGCGCGGCGAGCACCGCGGCCGGCACGTCGACGCGTGCCCGACAGCGCGCCGCGGTGCCGGTCGAGCTCGATCGGCGGCGTCGGTTCGTCATCGCGGCGCGGCGTCGCCGGTCGCGCGGGCGTCGGCCTCCTCGGCGGCGACGAGCGCCGCGGTACTCGCCGACCTGCCGCTCGGTCTCGGCGTCGTCCCACCGAGCTCGCCGGCCAGCAGGCGGCGACCGCAGGCGCGGCCGCAGCGTGGCCGCCCGGTCGAACAGGTGGGCGCGGGTGCGTCGGGTCAGCACGTCGACCAAGCGTCGTCGCCATCTCGTGGCGCACGGCGTAGACCGCCTCGGCCCGCAGGTACGGCTGGCCCGGCACGAGCGGCTCGCCGAGCGCGGGGTCGGCCGGCGACCAGCGCTCGACCTCGCGGCGCGAGCGTGCCGTACCGGTCGCCGAGGTGGTCGGCGGGGCCGTGCGGGCGGCGTCGCGGTAGCCGTCGGCGCCGAGCAGCGCGCAGCCGCTTGGTGCGGCACCTGGCTGTGCGACCGAGGCGCTCGAGCACCGTCGTCGACCGTGTCCTGCGCCATCTCGCGGTACGTCGTCAGCTTGCCGCCGGTGATGCCGACGACCCCGGCCGGCCCGACCGTCACCCGGTGGCGGCGCGACAGGTCGGCGGTGCGGCCGCTCGTGCGCCGACTTGACGAGCGGCCGCAGCCCCGCCCACACCGCCGGTGACGTCGCCGGGGTGATCGTCGGTGGTGACCGCGGCGTTGAGCGCCCGCGAGCACGTAGTCGACGTCGTCGGCGGTGCACGGCGGGTCGTCGAGCCGGCCCTCGTAGTCGGTGTCGGTGGTGCCGATGTAGGTGTGCTCGAACGTGCCGTCGGCGCGCGGCCCCCATGGCACGACGAACAGGCTGCGCTTGTCGCCCGGCACCGGGATCACGGCGGCGATGTCGTTGCGCACCATGTCCCACGGCACGGTGAGGTGCACGCCCTTGGCCGGACGGATGCGGTCGGGATCGATCCCGTCGTCGAGCGCCCGCATCTCGTCGGCCCACACCCCGGCCGCGTTGACGACGCCCCGGCGCCTTGACCGTGAAGCGCCGGCCGTCGGCGTCGACGCCAGCCCCGTCGACGCTGCCCGTCCGTCGTCGTGGCGAACCCGACGACCCGGCACGGTTGGCGACCGCAGCACCGTGTGCGGCCGCCGTGCGGGCGACGGTGAGGACCAGCCGGGCGTCGTCGGCGGTGGCGTCGTAGTAGAGGTATCCGCCCGCGAGCCGGTCGGCGGGCATCGTCGGGAGGTGGGCGAGGCGGCGTCGGCCTTGAGCCGCTTGTGGAGCTTGCCGATGCGCCACCCGCCGGTCAGGTCGTACATCCACATCGCCGAGCCGAGCGCCCGGGCGACCCGCCGGGGGATGACGCCGTCCTTGGTCAGGATCGGCATCAGGAACGGGCAGCAGCTTGACGAGGTGCGGGGCGTTGCGGCGGAGCCGCTGGCGCTCGTGGAGCGCTTCGTAGACCAGGCGGACGTCGCCGTTCTGGAGATACCGAAGGCCGCCGTGGACGAGCTTGGAGCTCTTCGACGACGTGCCGGCGGCGAATCGTCGCGCCTCCACCAGCGCGGTGCGCAGACCTCGGCTCGCGGCGTCGAGCGCCACGCCCGCGCCGGTGATGCCGCCGCCGACCACCACGACGTCGAACGTCTCGGCAGCCAGTCGTCGAGCATCTCGGCCCGATCGAACGGGGTCGGCGGCCGGAGCGGCGGCGGGCGAGCACGGCGGTCGAGTGCACGGAAGCGACGTCACCGCGTGCAGCCGACGGCGACTCGCCGTGGCCCGAGCGGATTTGCCTCTGGCGCAGCGCCGTCGACCGGCGTTCTAGCGTTCGGAAATCGCACACATCGACTGGATGGGGGATTCCGTAAGTGTCGTTCGATGACATCGATTGGCGGCAAGTTGGGGGCATGCCGAGGGCTCGACGCGGCATCTTCTACCCGGAGACGACGACGACGCAGAAGTGGCCAAGGCGGTGTGCGACGGCGTGTGGCGTGCGGGTCGCGTGCCTCGAGCACGCCCTGCTGCTCTCGAGAGAAGCAGGGGTGTGGGGCGGCGCCACCGAGCGCGAGCGCCGTCGCATCGTGCGCCAGCGCCGCCGCACCGCCTGAGCATCGAGCCGCGCCGGAATCGACGCGAGCGCGCCGGCGATCCGTCTCCTGCCTGTGTCCGATCACGTCCGTGACCCGACGCGCCCGCCGCCGACGACCGATCGCTGCTGGCCGACCTCGGCGGGTGGCCGGCCTGCTGACCGAGCTGCTCGACGGGCGCGACCTGACGGCCGACCAGGCCCGGGCGGCGATGGCCGCGATCCTCTCCGGGCAGGCCACCGCCGCCCAGCTGATCGGCGTTCGTCGTCGCGCTCCGGGCCAAGGGCGAGACGGCCGAGGAGCTGTCGGGGCTGCTCGACGCCGTGCTCGCCGCGGCCGACCTGGTGCCGCTCGACGACGACCTGCGCTGCCGGCGCGTCGACATCGTCGGCACGGGCGGCGACCGCACCCACTCGATCAACGTGTCGACGATGGCGGCGTTGGTGGTCGCCGGTGCCGGCGTGCCCGTGTGCAAGCACGGCGCCCGGGGCGCCTCGTCGCAGTGCGGCACCGCCGACGTGCTCGAAGCGCTCGGCGTCGCCATCGAGCTGCCGCCGGATGGCGTGCGGCGTGCATCGACAAAGCCGGGTTCGGCTTCTGCTTCGCTCCCCGGTTCCACCCGGCGTTCCGGTTCGCCGCCCCGTCCCGCCGCGAGATCGGCATCCCGACGGTGTTCAACCTGCTCGGGCCGATGGCCAACCCGGGCCGGGTGCGCCGCCAGCTGATCGGTGTCGCCGACGCCCGGTTCGCCGAGCGGATGCTGGCGTCGCTGCGGGTCCACGGCTCGACGACGCCTGGGTCGTGCACGGCGACGGGCTCGACGAGCTGACCACGACCGGCACGTCAGACCGTGCTCGCGCTCGACCACGACGGGGCGGCACACACGTTCACGGTCGACCCCGTCGAGCTCGGCCTGGCGCCGGCGATCCACGACGAGCTCGTCGGCGGCGACCCGGCGGACAACGCCGAGGTCGTGCGCCGGGTCCTCGGCGGCGAGCGCGGCGCCCATCGCGACATCGTCGTGCTCAACGCCGCCGCGGCGCTCGTCGTCGCCGGTGTCGCGCCGCCGACCTGCACGCGGGCATCGCGGCGCCGAGGCCGCGATCGACTCCGGGGCCGCGGCGGCGCCGCTCGACCGCGTGATCGCGGCCTCGCAGGCGGCCGCCGGCGTCGTGATCGATCGTCCGGGTCCCGGCGTCGAGCGCCAACCTCGGGCCCGGGTTCGACGCGCTGGCGCATGGCGCTGACTCGCACGCCGACGTCGGCGTGGTCGAGCGACGCGACGAGCCGACTGCCCGAGCGGGCCCAGGTCGTCGACGAGCACCACCCGGCCGACGTCGCGTTCCGCGCGGGGCGGCGGGCAGGGTCAGCTGTGGGTGCGGTCGCCGATCCCGACGGGCCGCGGGCTCGGGTTCAGCGGCGCGATGCGCGTCGGCGGCCTGGTCGCCGCGCACGCCCAGCGGACGGGGCGTCGGCGCGAGCGTCGTCGGCCCGCGGCCGGCGGTCCTGCGGCTCGCCACCGAGCTCGAGGGTCACGCCGACAACGTGGCCGCAGCCTCCTACGGCGGCGTCGTGGCGACGGCGGCCGGACGGCTCGTGCGGGTCCCGGTGGCCCTCGACCCGGCCGTCGTGGTCTGGATGCCGTCGTCGAGACGTCGACGCGACAGTCCCGCCGACGCGCTCGCCGACGTCGGTGCCGTTCGCCGACGCCGTGTTCAACGTCGGCCACACCGCGCTGCTCGTCGCCGCGCTGGCCGCCGGCGACGTCGACGCGCTGCGAGTGGCGCGACCGAGGACCGCCTGCACCAGGACCGTCGGCTTCGCCGCCGCCGTGCCCGTCGCGGTCGGCGCTGGCCGCGGGCTGGAGGCCGGCGCGTGGTGCGGCTGGCTGTCGGGGAGGGGGCCCACCGTGGCCTGCTGTGCGATCCGGCCGACGCCGTCGCGATCGCCGCGGCCTGCCCGCCGACGGCCACGCCAAGCGCTGCTCGCGGCATCGCCCGTTGACGGTGCGCCGGCGTCGAGGTCGACTCAGGCTGACGGGGCCAGCGCGTCAGGAGGCGAGCGGCAGCTTGCGGGCGAGGATGAGGGCCTCGTCGGCGAGGCGCGCGGGGGAGCGGGCGGCCCGGCGCCGGCGGTCGGGGGCGTCGGCCGGGAGTGCGCCGGCCGTCGAGCCGGCGACGCGGACGTCGACCAGCCGGGCCCGGTCGACGACCCAGGTGACGTCGCCGCGGTGACCTCGAACGCGCCCGGCGGCGAGCAGCTCGGCCATCTGGCGGGTGCGCCGCGACGGCCCCCTCGAGCGCCGACAGCCGGTCGCGGGCCAGCGCCGCCTCCTCGAAGCGCTGCTCGGCGGCGAGCTCGGCCATCCGTTCGCGTGAGGCGCTCGAGGACCGCATGCGCTGTCGCCCGTCGAACGCGTCGGCGGCCGCGGCCGACCGCGTCGTCGTACCGCGCCGCGGTCGGCGACGCCCGGCGCACGGGCAGGCGGCGACGCCCAGCTGAGCCGGCGTGCACGGCGTGGCATCGAGCGGCGGCTGGTGGGCGCGCCCGAGCCGCAGTGGGGCACCGGCGCAGCGGGAGCGCCGTCTGCAGCGCCTCGACCACCAGCCCGGCCATCGTGCGCGACGGCAGCGGTCCGAGGTGCACGCCCGGGGCGTCCGGCCTCCTTGACGATGGCCAGCCGGGGCCACGCCGACTCGGTGTCGAGCCGGACGTAGCAGTACTTGTCGGCGCGGTGCCGGCTCGGTTGTACCGGGGGAGCAGCCGGGCGATCAGGCGCGGCTCGACGACCTCGGCCGAGATCGGGTCGGGCAGGCACAGGTGGCGCACCGTCTGGGCCTCGCGCAGCATCGGGCCGATGCGCCGGCGGTCCTCCGGCCCGAAGTAGCTGCGCACCCGCTGGCGCAGGTTGGTGGCCTTGCCGACGTAGAGCACCTCGTCGCGGTGCCCGCAGAACAGGTACACGCCGGGAGAGCGCGGCAGGTCGTCGGTCAGCCTCAGCTTGGCCGCCTGGGGGTGCCCGGCCATCGTGGCCAGCGACGCAGGTCGTCGAGCCCGAGCACGCCGAGGCCGGACGCCCGCTCGATGAGCAGGTGCAGCAGGTCGGCCGTGGCCAGCGCGTCGTCGAGCGCGCGGTGGGTCGGGCTGGTGGTCGAGCCGGAAGCGACGGCCAGCGTGCCGAGCCGGCAGTCGGGCACCTCGTCGCGCACCAGCCGTCGGGCGAGCGCGACGGTGTCGACGCTGGACCGGGTCGAGCGCGGGTGCCCGGCCCGCTCGAACGCCGCCGCGCAGGAACGCGACGTCGAAGCCGACGTTGTGGCCGACGAGCACCGTGCCGCGCGATGAACTCGAGCAGCGACGGCAACACGGCCTCGAGGCGTGGCGCCGGCGCGACCATCGCGTCGGTGAGTCCGGTCAGCATCGGTGATCTGCGGCGGGATGGCGCGGCCGGGGTTGACGAGCGTCTGGAACGTGCCGAGGCACTCGCCGCCGCGCACCTTGACGGCGCCGATCTCGGTGATCCGATCCTCGGCCCGGTTGCCGCCCGTGGTCTCGAGGTCGACGACGCAGAACGTCACGTCGGCGAGCGGTGTGCCCGAGGTCGTCGAAGCTGCGCTGCACGGTCGGGCGACCGTCGCTGTCACCGCGCCACTCGTTCGCTCGCTCGGACTCCCGGCTCACGGTCCGCATGACACCACGAACATCCGTTCGTGTCAAACACCAGTTCGGTCGCGGCACGGTCGGCCGGGTGCACGACGTTCTGCGAGGATGCCACGGTGACGGTGGTCGTTCGTCCACGCCCACCCCGACGACGAGGCGATCTTCACGGGCGGGACGATGGTGCGCCTGGCCGGGTCCGGCGTGCCGGTGGCGCTCGTCATCGCCACCGGGGGCGAGCTGGGACGCCGAGCGCCGGGCTCGACGCCCGGTCCCGACCTCGCCGTGCTGCGGCGGGCCGAGTGCGACGTCGCTGCCGCCGCGTGCTCGGCGTCGGGCGCATCGAGCACCTCGGCTTCCACGACTCGGGCATGGCCGGCGACGCGGCCAACGCTGCCCCGGGCGCGTTCTGCCGCGCGCCGCGTCGACGAGGTCGCAACGACGCTCGCCGGCATCCTGCGCGCGCGTCGGCGCCGCGCGCCGTCGTCGGCTACGACGACAGGGGATCTACGGCCACCCCGACCACGTCCACGTGACCTCGGTGGTGCGGGCGGCCGCGGCGCTCGCCGGGGTGGCGACGGTCTACGGGGCCACCGTCGACCGCGAGTACCTGCACTTCGTCGAGTCGCACGTCGTCGCCGAGGCCGGTCTCGTCGACGACCTCGGGCTCGTGCGCAGCCACATCGGCGTGGCGACGGTCGAGGTCGCCGTCACCGTCGACGTGCGCGACGTGCTCGGCGCCAAGCGGGCGGCGATCGCCGCCCATGCCAGCCAGATCCCGGAGTCGTCGAGCGTGCTGCAACTCCCCGACGCACCACTTCGCCGACGTCTACGGCTGGGAGTGGTTCGTGCGTTGGGGCCCGCCCGGACCGCTCGATCGCCTCTGACCTCACCGGGGCGTGGCGTTCGCTCGCTCGTGGACTCGCTCGGCTCACCGGGGCGTGGCGTTCGCTCGCTCGTCGACTCGCTCGGCTCACCGGGGCGTGGCGTTCGCTCGCTCGTCGACTCGCTCGGCTCACCGTAACGTTGAGAGATGGCAGTGACGGAGCACGGTGTGATCGAGCACCGCCACCTCCGCTCGGCCATCCAGTTCGCCGTCGATGCCGCCGCCGAGGGCCAGAAGCTGCGCGCCTCCGTTGGCCTACCCGGCTGCGCTCAAGCCGTTCCTGCGCCAGCCCCGCGTGCCGACGAGCGCCGCTCGGCAGCTGCGCCGGGCCATCGAGGCCGACGCCGACTTCCGACGCCGCATCGGCACCGTCGCCCCGCCCGAGCTCGTCGACGCAGTCGGCCGCGAGTGGCTGCGGGCCGACGAGGGCTGGGAGCGGCGGGCCGCGCGATCTCGTCGCCGCATCCGACGCCGACGCCGCCGCGGCCGACCTCGCCGCCGCCCTGCGACAGGTCGGAGCGACGGCGCGAGGCGGCCGAGCAGGTCGCGGCCCGCAGCCGCGCCGAGGTCGCCGGCCTCCCTCGCGCGTGGAGGAGCTGACGGAGCAGCACGACGCGCTGCGCACCGAGACGGCCCGCTCCGCCGCCGACCTGCGACGTGGCGCGGTCGGACCTCGCCGACGCCAGGGTGGCGACGCGCCACGAGCGGGATCGGGCCGATGCCGCCCGCGGCCGGCTGGCCGGCGTGGAGGCCGAGCGGGACGCGGCCCGAGCGCGCATCGCCGATGCCGAGGCTCAGCGCGACCGCCTCCTCGCGGAGCGGGTCGAGCGCAGCGGGCTCGAGGTGTCGGGTGTCCAGATCGACGAGCTGCGCCGGCTCGCCCAGTCGGCCCGCTCGGTCGCCGACCGACTCGGCGCGCCTCGTCGAGGTGGCGCCGACGCCGCGGTCGCGCTGTCGTTGCCGGGCGGCGTCGCCCGCGACTCGCGAGCGGCGACCGAGCACCTGCTGCGCGCACCCGGGGTGCGCGTGCTCCTCGACGGGTACAACGTGGCCAAGCTGGCGTGGCCCGACCGACGACCTCGAGGGGCAGCGGGCGCGCTGCCTCGACCTCGTCGACGACCTCGTCCGGCGCACCGGCGCCGACGTCACGGTCGTGTTCGACGGTGCCGATGTCACCGGCGCCCACGCCCCGAAGAAGCGCCTGGCAGTCGTGCGGTGGTCGGAGACGGGGTGTCCGCCGACGACGTCATCCGGGCCGAGGTGGCGGCCACGCCGGCAGCGCGGCCGGTCGTGGTGGTCACCAACGACCAGGCGATCCGGCGCGACGTGAGCCGCGGCCGGCGCCAACCTCGTGCACAGCGACGCGTTCCTGGAAGCGGCGCGCCGCTGACGCTCGACGGCACGAGCTGCCGGGGTCGCTCGGCTCACGCGCTCGGTCTGGTGGCTCGAGCACGACGCGGACGCCGAGCAGCCGGATCGGTCGGGTGTTGCCGAAGCGCGGCGAGCACCTCCCGGGCCTTCGACGCGACGACGGACGGGTCGGTGGTCGGCGCCGGCAGCTTGCCGATCTTCGTGCTCGTGAAGAACGTGGCCGTGCGGACCTTGACGGCCACGTGCGTGACGCGGCGACCGTCGGCGACGACCGAGTCGGTGACCTCGGTGGCCAGCCGGACGACCTGCTCGTCGACCGCTCCCGGCGACGTCAGGTCGTAGCGGAACGTCTCCTCGCGGCTGCGCCCCCGGGCGACGTGGGGCTCGTCGACGACCGGCTCGTCGCCGCCACCGAGGCCGAGGATCCGCAGGTGCGGCCCGATCGTCGGGCCGAACGCGCGCGCCAGCGCGTCGTGGTCGGCGCGGGCGAGGTCCTCGACCGTCGCGATGCCGAGCGCCCCGAGGCGGGCGGCGATCCGGTCGCCGATGCCCCAGATCGCGGTGACCGGCCGCGCCGCCCATCATCGGGATCCAGTCCCGCCGGGTGAGCCGGGCGATGCCCCCGGGCTTGGCGAATCCGGTCGCCGTCTTGGCCCCGAGCTTGGTCTCGCCGATGCCTACCGCGCACGTGAGCGCGGTGGCGGCCACGACGGCCGCTTTCATCTCGCCGGCCAGCGACTCGGGATCGGCGGTGGTCGCCCCGACGAAGGCCTCGTCCCAGCCCCACACCTCGACGACGACCGGGAACGTCCGCAGCGTGTCCATCACGACGGCCGACGCCGCCTCGTACGCCGGCTTGTCGGAAGGGAGGAAGACGGCCTCGGGGCATCGGCGCAGCGCGGTCCCGAGCGGCATGCCGGATGTGATCCCGAACGCCCGGGCCTCGTACGGACGCGGTCGCCACGACCTGGCGTGACCTGGTCGGGTCGCCGTCGCCGCCGACCACCACCGGTCGACCGGCCAGCTCCGGGCGCCGGCGGACCTCGACGGCGGCGAGGAACTGGTCCAGGTCGACGTGGAGGATCCAGCGGGCCATCGATCAGATCACGTCGCGTCCGAGCGACGCCGCGAGGCGATCGGCAGCGGTGGCGCCGGGCTGGCGCCGGCCGGGCCGGCCCGAAGTGGCGGCCGCGGAACTCAGGCGTCATCACGGTGGCGACGAACGCGTCGCAGTGGGCGACGACGTCCGCGTCGAGATCGGTGGGCTGCCCGGTGGCTCGGGCCAGGTCCCAGGCGTGGACGAGGAGGTCGATGGTGCGCAACGCCACGAACGTGGGTCCCGGGATCGTCCGTCGGCGGACCGGGAACTCGCGCTCGAGCGCGCCCGGCGCGTCGAAGGCCTGGCGCGCCGGTTCGACGCTCGCCGCGTACGACGTGACGAAGTCGGCGGCGCAGCCGGTGTCGAACCGCTCGTCGGCGCGGCCGGCGCTCAACCAGTTGCCGGCGACGACGTGCTCCAGGAGCTGGCGGACGTCCCAGCCGGCGCAGGGCGTCGGGCGGTCGAGATCGGCGTCGGTGACCCCGGCCAGCACCACACCGAAGGCGTCCTGGGCCCGGCGGTGGGCGAGCGGCCAGCCCGCAGCCGCCCCGTTCGCTCACCCCGGTCACCACGCTCGGGAGCGTACGAGCATCCTCATGCACCGCGGCCGGCATCGGTGAGTCGGTGCGACACCCCCTCGTCATGATCGCTCGCATGGTCATCTCATGTGACGACTGCGTGATGCAGCACACCCCGGCGTGCGACGACTGCGTCGTCACGCACGTCCTCGGGACAGAGACGAACGGGGTCGTGCTCGACCTGGCGTCGGAGCGCGTCGTGCGCCTGCTCGTCCGCGCCGGCATGGTGCCCGGCTCTCGGCACGCCACGGCGAGTTGAGCGGTGGCCCGTACGCTGGCGACGTGCGCCGCCCCGCCCCCGTGCCGACCCTCGACGAGCTGCGCGCCGTGGCCGTCGAGCACGGCATCGAGCACCTGGGCGTCGCGCCGGGCGGCGTGCTCACGAGGGCGCGACGCCTGCTGCACGAACGACGCGATGCCGGCCTCCACGCCGGCATGGGCTTCACCTACCACGACCCCGATCGTTCGACGGATCCCGCCCGGGTCGTGCCCGGCGCCCGGTCGGTCATCGTCGGCGCCCGCTCGTACCTCGCCGACGACGAGCCGCCGCGGCCCCCCGGTCCACAGGCCCGCGTGGCCCGCTACGCCTGGGTCGACCACTACGCCCCGCTCCGGGCCGGCCTCCGTGCGATCGCCCTGCGGCTCCGGGCCGCCGACGAGCGCGCCGTCGCGTTCGCCGACGACAACGCGATGGTCGACCGCGAGGTCGCCCACCTCGCCGGCCTCGGCTGGTTCGGCAAGAGCGCCAACCTCCTGGTCGCCGGCGCCGGGAGCTGGTTCGTCCTGGGCTGCGTCGTCACCACCGCGCCGTATCCGACGGGTGAGCCGGTGGCCGACGGCTGCGGCCCGTGTGCACGCTGCATCGATGCCTGCCCGACGGGTGCGATCGTCGCGCCTGGCGTGGTGGACGCCAACCGGTGCCTGGCCTGGGTCCTGCAACGCCCTGGTGCGATCCCCGTCCACCTCCGCCCGGCGGTCGGCGACCGCATCTACGGCTGCGACGATTGCCAGGAGGCCTGCCCGCCCACCGTCCACCTGGGCCGCCGACACCGCCGACCGATCCCCGATGACGCCAGGGCGTGGGTCGACGTGCTCGATCTGCTGGCTGCCGACGACCAGACGCTGCTCGATCGTCACGGCCGCTGGTACATCGCCGGGCGCGATCCCCGATGGCTCCGACGCAACGCGCTCGTCGTGCTCGGCAACACCGCCGATGGCCACGACGCCCGCGTCGTCGCCACGCTCACCCGCTACCGCGAGGGTGACGACGTGGTGCTCGCCGAGCACGCTCACTGGGCCAGCGCCCGCCTCGGCCTGCTGGCCGACGGCGCGCCAGCGAGGCGGTGACGCGGTGAAGCACCTGCTCGTCACGAACGACTTCCCACCGAAGATCGGCGGGATCCAGTCGCTGCTGTGGGAGTTCTGGCGACGACTGCCGGCCGACCGCTTCGCCGTGCTGACCAGCCCGTACGAAGGTGCCGCCGACTTCGACCAGGCGCAGGCCTACCGGGTCGAGCGGACCCGCGAGCCGGTGCTCCTCCCGCACCCGCGGATGGTGCGCCGGATCGACGCGCTCGCCGAGGAGTTCGGCGCCGACCTCGTCGTGCTCGATCCGGCCATCCCGCTCGGCCTGGTCGGCCCGTCGCTGCAGCGCCCGTACGACGTCGTGCTCCATGGCGCCGAGGTCACGATCCCCGGCCGGCTCCCGGGCACGAAGCAGGCCCTCGGCAACGTGTTGCGGCGGGCCCGTCACGTGCTGTCGGCCGGCGAGTACGCGGCGCGCGAGGCCGAGCAGGCGGCCGGGCGGTCGCTGCCGGTGACCGTCGTGCCACCCGGCGTCGACGTCGAGCGCTTCCGACCCCTCGACGCCGACGGGCGCCGGCGGGCTCGCCGGCGCTTCGGGCTCCCGGCCGACGCCGAGCTCGTGGTGTCGATCTCGCGCCTCGTGCCGCGCAAGGGGTTCGACGTCGCCATCGAGGCCGCGGCCCTGTTGCGCGCCCGGCACCCGGACCTGGTGCTGGCGGTGGCCGGCGCCGGCCGCGACGAGCGGCGCCTGCGGACGTTGGCCGCGGACCGCGAGGCGCCCGTCGTGTTCCTCGGTCGAGTGCCCAACGATCAGTTGGCCGACCTGTACGCCTGCGCCGACGTGTTCGCCATGCCCTGCCGGTCGCGATGGGCCGGTCTCGAGCAGGAGGGGTTCGGCATCGTGTTCGTCGAGGCGGCGGCGTGCGGCGTGCCACAGATCGCCGGCGAGTCCGGCGGGGCGGCCGAAGCCGTCGACGACGGGGTGACCGGCCTCGTCGTGGATCGACCGGAGGACCCGAGCGCGGTCGCGGAGGCGCTGACCACCCTGCTCGACGACGACCGGCGGCGGGCCGAGATGGGGGAGGCGTCGCGGCGCCGTGCCGTCGAGGAGTTCTCCTACGACGTGTTGGCGGAGCGCCTGGGGCGCACACTGGGGGTGTGGTGAGCACGACGGACGAACCCGTTCCCGACGCCGCCGACGACGGCGACGTGCGGGAGATCACCGATCAGGTGAGCGGCGCGAGCGAGCGAGGTGGCGCGGCCGAGCAGACCGACGCGGCGGCGACTGCCGTCGACGACGGCGCCGGCGATGTGCTGGTGAAGGCGGACATCGCCGGCACGGTGCTCTTCGCCATCACCGCGTCGCTCGCCGCCGGGTTCTTCACGACGACCTGGCAGTGGGTCGCGGCGATCACGGCGATGGTGCTCTTCGCCGTCGGTGTCTTCGCGTTCCTGTGGTCGTACTACAACGCGGTGCAGCGCAGCCGGCACGACGAGATCGGCGTCGCCCAGCTCTACCTGCTGCTCGGACCGCCGACGCCGCCCCGCGTGCGCCGCACGATGCTGGGCCTCCTCGCACTGCAGTTCGTGGTCGCCATGGCCACGACGTTCGCCCGCCTGGACGGACCCGACGGCAAGCCCGGCTCGTCGTTGGCCCTGGGCTTCCTCGTGCCGATGCTCGGGTTCGGCCTGAACGGCCTCTGGGCCGCCTACCACGGCGACTTCCCGACCCGCCGGGACGTCGTGGCAGAATGAACGTCATGGCTGATACGGCGTCGGACACCATCAGCATCGCGGCGAGCCCCGAACGGGTGTGGGCGATCGCCGCCGACGTCGAGCGCTACCCGGACTGGGTGCGCGACGTGAAGGACGTCGTGGTGCGCTCGCGCGACGAGCAGCAGCGCCCGTCCGAGGTCGAGTTCCGCGCGTCGGCACTGGGCCGCAGCACCCACTACACGCTGTCCTACGACTACTCGCAGGCGCCCGAGGTGCTGGCGTGGAAGATGGTCAAGGGCGACATCCAGCGCTCCATCGAGGGCGCGTACCACATGACGCCGAACGCCGAGGGTGGGACCGACGTGCGCTACGACTTGGCCATCGAGCTGGCCGCTCCGCTGCCCGGTTTCGTGAAGCGGCGGGCCGAGGTGCGCATCCTCAACTCGGTGCGCGAGCTCAAGATCCGCGCCGAGGGGTGAGCTGAGCGAGATCTCGAGCGAGCGATCGGTGGGCTCGGTGACCGCCCCGAGCCTCGGGATCGACGTCGGCGGCACGAAGTGCCTCGGCGTGGTGCTCGACGGTGCCGGTGCCGACGCCCACATCGTCGCCGAGACGCGCGAGCCGACACCGAGGGGCGGCGACGCCATCATCGAGGTCCTGGCCGAGATCGTCGGGGTGCTGGAAGCGGTCGTCACCGAACGTGGCCCGGTCGCCACGATCGGCGTCGGCGCCCCGGGGCTGATCTCCCACGAGGGCGTGCTGCGATCTTCGCCCAACGTCCCCGACGTCACCGACCTCGATGTCGCCGGTCGGCTGTCGGCGGCGATCGGTCGCCCGGTGAAGGTCGGCAACGACGCGACCTGCGCGTTGCTCGCCGAGTGGACCATCGGTGCCGCCCGCCACAGCGACGATGTCGTGATGGTCACGCTCGGCACCGGCATCGGCGGCGGGATCGTCGCCGGCGGGCAGCTCGTCACCGGGGCGAGCGGGTTCACCGGCGAGTTCGGTCACATGGTCGTCGACCCGAACGGGCCGCCGTGCCCGTGCGGCCGGCGCGGTTGCTGGGAGCGCTACGCCTCCGGTTCGGGTCTCGGCCAGCTGGCGCGGACCGACGCCGTCGGCGGGCGCCTCCGGCGTGTCGTCGAGCTCGCCGGCGGGCTGCCCGAGCTGGTCCGCGGCGAGCACGTGCAGGCGGCCGCCCTCGAGGGCGACGCCGGAGCCCTCGGCGTCATCGACGAGTTCGCCCGGTGGGTCGCGCTGGGGCTGGTCAACCTCACGAACGCCCTCGATCCGTCGACGATCGTCCTCGGCGGCGGACTGGCTGTCGGCGCCGACCTGTACCTCGGACCGATCGAGCGCTGGTTCGACGCGCTGCTCTACGCACCGGAGCTGCGCCCGCACCCGGAGCTCGTGTTCGCTGAGTTGGGCGAGCAGGCGGGGGCCATCGGCGCCGCGCTGCTGGCCGCCCGGATGGCGAGCTGAGCGGTGGACCGCGCCTCGGTGATGGCCTGGGTCGGCGCCTACGAGCGGGCCTGGCGGTCCGCCGACGTGGCCGCGGTCGCGTCGCTGTTCACCGAGGACGCCACCTACCGCACGTCGCCATACGCGACGCCGATGGTCGGCCACGACGCGATCGGCGCCTACTGGGTCGACGACGACCTCGACTTCACGGTGACGGCCGAGCCGGTGGCGGTCGAGGGCGACGACGCGGTCGTGCGGCTCCACGTCCACTACGGCGGCCGCGCCGAATGGCGTGACCTGTGGGTGCTGCGCTTCGCCGCCGATGGTCGCGTCGCCGCGTTCGAGGAGTGGCCGCTGGCCCCCCGCCGGGGGCACTGAGGCGCGACGTTCAGTCGGGCACGTAGTCGGCGCGGGCCGACTCGATCTCCCGCCACGCGTCGTCGCGTCCGCCGATCCCGGTCGTCGAGGCGTACTTGCCCGGCTCGAGGGCCTTGTAGACCTCGAAGAAGTGCCGGATCTCGGCCATGAGCTGGTGCGGGAGGTGGGCGATGTCCTCGACGTCCTCCCAACGGGGCTCCTTCGGCGGGACGCAGATGAGCTTCGCGTCCTCGCCGGCCTCGTCCTGCATGTAGAGCACGCCGACCGGCCGGGCCTCGACCCACACCCCGGGGTACACCGGGTCGTCCAGCAGCACGAGGGCGTCGAGCGGGTCGCCGTCGCCGCTCAGCGTGTCGGGGACGTAGCCGTAGTCGGCGGGGTACGTCGTCGCCGTGAAGAGACGGCGATCGAGGAACACGCGACCGTCGGTGTGGTCGATCTCGTACTTGTTGCGACTGCCGCGGGGGATCTCGATGACCACGTAGATGCAGCCATCACGGGCGACCTTGCTCACGGGGGGACCTCCAATCGGTGCCCATGTTGACAGAGGGTGGCCGGTAGCGTCGCGGGCATGCAGTTCAGGCGCATCGAGAACCTGCCGCCGTACGTGTTCGCGATCATCAACGGCCTGAAGACCGAAGCTCGCCGGGCGGGCAAGGACGTGATCGACCTCGGGTTCGGCAACCCGGACATCCCGTCGCCCGACATCGCGGTGCGCAAGCTCGCCGAAGCCGCGACCAAGCCGGCCAACCACCGGTACTCGCTGTCGCGTGGGCTCCCCAAGCTGCGCGAGGCGATCGCCGGCTACTACCTGAAGACGTGGGGCGTGGAGCTCGACACCGAGCTCGAGATCACGAACACCATCGGGTCGAAGGAAGGTTTCAGCCACCTCATGTGGGTGCTGCTGGATCGGGGTGATGCCGCGATCGTCCCGAGCCCGAGCTACCCGATCCACATCTACGGCCCGCTGTTCGCCGGCGCCGACCTGCGCCAGGTGCCGATGCGGGCGCTGGCCAACCCCGGCGAGCGCGAGGGCTTCGCCGACGAGTTCTTCGACCGGCTCACCGCCGCCTACGACATCGGGTGGCCCAAGCCGCGGGTGCTCGTGCTGTCGTTCCCGCACAACCCGACGGGCGCCGTCGTCGAGCTGTCGTTCATGCAGCGGGTCGTCGACTTCTGCCGTGAGCGGGACATGATCGCCGTGCACGACTTCGCGTACGCAGACGTCGGGTTCGACGGCTACCGGCCCCCGAGCATCCTGCAGGCCGAGGGGGCCAAGGAGTGCGCCGTCGAGCTGTACTCGATGACGAAGAGCTTCTCGATGGCCGGTTGGCGCTGCGCGTTCCTGCTCGGCAACGCCGAGGTCGTCCAGGCCCTGGTGAAGCTGAAGAGCTACCTCGACTACGGCATGTTCCAGCCGGTGCAGATCGCCGCCACGGTGACGATCAACGAGGCCTCCGACTTCCCGGCCGAGGTGTGCTCCATCTACCAGAGCCGCCGCGACGCCCTCATCGACGGGCTCGACCGCATCGGCTGGCACATCCCGAAGCCGGCCGGCTCGATGTTCGTCTGGGCCCCGATCCCCGAGGCTTACGCCGAGATGGACTCGGTGGAGTTCTGCTCGCACGTGGTGCGCGACGCCGACGTGGCGCTGTCGCCCGGCTCCGGGTTCGGCCCGGGCGGCGAGGGCTTCTGCCGGTTCGCGCTCATCGAGAACGAGCAGCGCATCGCCCAGGGCATCCGCAACCTCCGCCGCGGCCTCCCGAAGTTGGGCTGACACCAGCGTCCGTTCCTGCCAGCTCTCGCCCCAGGCGTTCACGAGGCGTCCGTTCTGGCTCAGAGTTGGCGGATCCGGACACCGTGCGGGCGTCCGGGTGGGGGTCGTTCACGATCCCGTCACACGCCGGAGACACCGGCGCCCCGACCCTTCGTTACCGTCCCGAGCCATGAGCGACGACCCGTCCTCGCCGCCCGAACGCGCCCGCACGCTGGTCGTACGGGTGTGGCTGCCGGACCGGCCGGGCGCCCTGGGACAGGTCGCCAGTCGCATCGGCGCGGTCCACGGTGACGTGACGGCGATCGACATCCTGGAGCGGGGCGGCGGTCGCGTCGTCGACGAGCTCGTCGTGTCGCTCCCGGAGTCCGCGTCGGTCGACCTGCTGGCCAAGGAGATCGGCGCCGTGGACGGCGTCGCCGTCGAGCAGATCCGCCAGGTCGGCGACGAGCGCCCCGACTCGGCGACGGCCGTCCTGCAGCTCGCCGCCCACGTCGCCGAGACGAATCCAGCCGACCGGCTCGGCGCGCTCGTCGCCGGGCTCCTCGTGGCCGCCGACGCGGAGTGGGCCGTCGCAGTCCGCGACGGTGAGCTGGTCCAACGGCTCGGCACGCCGCCTGAGATCGGCTGGCTGCTGGCCTTCTTCGAGGGCAGCGAGCACCTCGACCCGGCCCGGCCGTCGGCCGGTGTGCCCAACGACGTCCTGTGGGTCCGGCTGGCCGCGACCGGGACGCTGGTCGCCGCCGGCCGCTCGAAGCGGCCCGTGCACGAGCGCGAGCGCATCCGCATCGCACTCCTGGCCCAAGTCGTCGACCGGCTGCTCTGAGCGATCCGCACGTCCGCCGGGTGGGGAGCCACCGTCGGTGTGCCAGATGGCACGTCCAGCGCCCGTCGGCCCTCCTCGCGGCGCCGTTTCGGTGCCGCTGCAGCGATTTCACGTGGTCAGGACCAATCCGGACGGGGGTCGAGGCCGAAGGTCGTGCTGCGGGCACGGGTTTCCCCCGATGCGCGCGAACCGAGAATCGGGCAGATTCGTATCTAGCTACCGATCAGTAGCTCTGGTTCCGGGCAGGGAGCCAGCAAGTCGGGCAACACAGCGGAAAGCGGGCACGGGCAATGGACGGGAAGACGGCTGCGACGGTGACGTCGCGCGCATTCGGGAGCGGGTCGCCGAGCGACCGTGCCTTCCAGCGCCGCCGCCTCGCCCAGATCCTGGCCGTCGGCGACTTCATCACGATCGGTCTCGCCTTCGCCATCGTCGCCACCGTCCACCACTACGTCGGTCGCGGCGCCGCGACGAGCATCTTCGTCCCGGCCATCGCCGCCACCATCGGGGTCGCCGCCATCCGGTCGCTCGGCCTCTGGAACGCCCCCAAGATCGCCGTCCGCTGGTCCGAGCTCGTGGGGCTGGCCAAGGCCGCCGCCATCGTCGCCGCCGGCACGCTGCTCGCCGACCGCATCTTCACGCTGACCCTGCGGGTCGGCATCGCCGTGATCGCCAGCGTCCTGGCGTGGGTGCTGCTCGTCGCGTGGCGGTCGGGCTACCGCTCCTGGCTCTCCCTCGAGCGCAGCCAGGGTCGCTACACGCAGCGCACGCTGGTCGTCGGCACGGGCCGCCAGGCTCTCGAGATCGTCCGTCTCGCCGAGATCCATCCGGAGGCCGGCTCCCAGGTCGTCGGCATCGTCGGCGACGAGGACGAGGCCGAGGCCGCCGGCCGGGGCCGACTCTTCATGGGTCGCCACGACGAGCTCCGGGCCATCGTCGCCGCCGGTCGCATCGACCGCATCGTCGTCTGCTCCGACGAGCTGGCGCCCACCACGCTGGCCGCCATGATCCGGGCCGAGCGTGACGGCGGGCCCGAGGTCGTCGTCCACGCCGGGCTGTCGGGCGTCGCGGTCTCCCGCCTGACGCTGTCGACCTTCGCCAACGAGGCCGTGCTGCACGTCGAGTCGGGAGCGCCGTCCACGATCGCCCTCGCCGTCAAGCGCGCCTTCGACATCGCTGTCGCCGGTGGCATCCTGCTCATCGCCTCGCCGGTCCTCGCCGTCATCGCCCTCCTGGTCAAGAAGGAGGATGGCGGGCCCGTCCTGTTCCGCCAGCAGCGGGTCGGCCGGGGTGACGCCGAGTTCGGGATGTACAAGTTCCGCACCATGTGCGTCGACGCCGAGGCCCGCCTGGCCGCCATGCAGGCCGACAACCAGCGCAAGGGCCCCCTGTTCAAGATGGCCCGCGACCCCCGCATCACCAAGATCGGTCATGTGCTGCGCCGCACGAGCCTGGACGAGCTGCCCCAGCTGCTCAACGTGCTCAAGGGCGACATGAGCCTGATCGGGCCCCGCCCGGCGCTGCGCACGGAGGTCGAGGAGTTCCCGGTCGGCCTGCACGCCCGGCACCAGGTGCGCCCTGGCATCACCGGCCTGTGGCAGGTCGAGGCCCGCGACAACCCGGCTTTCGACGCCTACGAGCGCCTCGACCTGCACTACGTCGAGAACTGGTCGCTCATGCTGGACGTCGTCGTCCTCCTGGCGACGGTCGAGCACCTGGTCATGCGGCCCTTCGCCAGCCACAAGCGGGGCGAGATGGCCTCGTCGTCCGATCCCGACGACGCATTCGCTGCGGCAGCCTGAGAGCACCGAATGGGCTGGGCCGCTTCATTCGCCCGATCGAGGACTCGCTCGGCCCGCCACCGACCGAGCGAACGACGCCGGCCCGCGCTCAGTCCACCCAGCTCCGTGATCGGTCGACGGCTCGCCGCCACACACCGTGCGCTGCGTCAGCTGCCGCTCGGTCGCTGGCTGGCTCGAACGTTGCGTCGAGCTGCCAGTGCCGGGCCAGGTCGGCCAGATCCGGCGCCAGCCCCTCGCCGAGGGCGGCGAGGAACGCGGCCCCGGTGGCCGTGGTCTCCCGCTCGGTCGGCCGCCGCACCGGCACCCCGAGCTGATCGGCCTGCAGCTGCAGCATCTCGTCCATCACCGACGCGCCACCGTCGACCCGCAGCTCGGTCAGTGACCGTCCAGCAGCTCGGACCATCGCCTCGACGGCATCTCGGGTCTGGAACGCCATCGCCTCGACGACGGCGCGGGCGAGGTGACCACGGGTGGTCCCTCGGGTGATGCCGAGGATGGCGCCCCGGGCGTAGGGGTCCCACCACGGTGAGCCGAGCCCGGTGAACGCCGGGACGAGGACGACCCCGCCGCTGTCGTCGACGCCGAACGCCAGCGGACCGATCTCGGCGGCGTCGGCGATCACGCCGAGACCGTCGCGGAGCCATTGGACGGCCGACCCCGTCGAGAAGATGGCACCCTCGAGCGCGTAGGTGGCGCCGCCGTCGGCGAGCGTCCACGCCACCGTGGTGAGCATGCCGTCGGCCGGCGCCGGGCAGTCGCGGCCGATGTTGAGCAACACGAAGCTGCCCGTGCCGTACGTGTTCTTGGCCTGGCCCGGCTCGAAGCACGCCTGCCCGAACAGGGCGGCCTGCTGGTCACCGGCGACGCCGCTGATGGGCAGCCCGGGCGGTGCCCCGCCGACGGACGACGTGACCCCGATGCGGCCGCTCGACGGCACGATCGCCGGGAGCCGATCGAGGGGCACGTGCAGCACGTCGCACAGCGCGTCGTCCCAGCGGAGCGACGTGATGTCGAAGAGCATCGTGCGGCTGGCGTTGGTGGCATCGGTGGCGAACACCTCGCCGCCGGTCAGGTTCCAGATCAGCCACGTGTCGACGGTGCCGAGGGCGAGGTCGGCCGACTCCGGCACCCCGCCGTCGCGGAGCAGCCACTCGTACTTCGTGCCGCTGAAGTAGGGGTCGAGCACGAGGCCGGTCCGTCGGCGGACCAGGTCGAGGACGCCGTCGGTCGCCGCCAGTTCGGCGCAGCGGTCGGCGGTCCGGCGGTCCTGCCAGACGATCGCTCGCCCGTACGGCCGTCCCGTGGAGCGGTCCCAGGCCACCACCGTCTCGCGCTGGTTCGTGATGCCGATCGCGACGACGTCGGCGGCGCCGACCTGCCCGACGACGTCGACCAGCGTGTCGCGGGTTGCCGTCCAGATCTCGTCGGCATCGTGCTCGACCCACCCCGGGCGCGGGAAGTGCTGGGTGAGCTCCCGGTAGGAGGACACGCTCGGAGTCCCGTCCAGGAACACGGCGCGGGTGCGGATGCCCGTCGTACCGGCATCGACGGCGAGGACGCAGCTCACGGCCGCTGCTCACCGCCGCTTGGTGCGCGACGGGCGGTTCGACCCGGCCGACGTCCGGCGGGTCGGGGCCGGCCGGGGCGCGGGAGCTCGTCGCTGCCACCGGCATCGCCCGGTGCGCCGGCCCGCTCCGCGGCCGCAGCGGCGCGGGCGTCCCGACCGCCGCGCAGGGTCTGGCGCTGGTAGCCGAACTTGGCCAACACCCACCCGAGGAGGAGGTACAGCGGTCCGCTGACCACGAGCCCGGCGAGGATCGGGAGGATGTTGCCGTCCCGGAAGAAGATCAGGAAGGCCACCGTCATGATCGCCGCGTAGATCGCCCACTCCTTGAGCAGACGGGCCCACGGCACCGGTCGACTGGCATCCCATCCCACGCCGTCGATTGATAGCACGCCGCGATGCCGACCCCCTACGCTCGACGTGGTGCGAGTCGGCGTGCTCACCGGCGGGGGCGACTGCCCAGGCCTCAACGCCGTGATCCGAGCCGTCGTCCGCAAGGGGGAGCGGGTGTACGGCGACGAGCTCGTCGGGTTCCTCGACGCCTGGCAAGGGGTGCGGACACGGCGCACCATCCCGCTCACCATCGAGGCGATGCGGGGCACGCTCCCTCGCGGCGGCACCGTGCTCGGAACCCGGCGAGGGAGCCCGTTCGACGAGCCGAACGGCGTCAGCGAGGTGTGCGCCAGCTTGTCGGACCTCGGGATCGACGCCCTCGTCGTCATCGGCGGCAACGGGTCGCTGAGCATCGCCGCCAAGCTCCACGCCGAGGAAGGCCTGCCGATCGTCGGGGTGCCCAAGACGATCGACAACGACATCGTCGGCACCGACATCACGTTCGGGTTCAACACCGCCGTCCAGATCGCCACCGACGCCATCGACCGGCTGCACACGACGGCGGAGAGCCACGACCGGGTGATGGTCGTCGAGGTGATGGGCCGTCACAGTGGGTGGATCGCGACCACGGCCGGCATCGCCGGCGGGGCCAGCGTCGTGCTGATCCCCGAGCTGCCGTTCGACGTGGAGGAGGTGTGCCAGCGGATCACCAGGCGCCACGAGCGCGGGCGCTACGCCACCATCGTCGTCGTCGCCGAGGGCGCCGAGCCGAAGCCGGGGACCCTGGCGGTCGCCGAGCGCGTGTACGACGAGTTCGGGCACGTGCGCCTGGGCGGCATCGCCGACGTGATCGCCCGGGAGATCGGCGCCCGCACCGGGTTCGAGACCCGGGTCGTGATGCTCGGTCACGTCCAGCGGGGCGGGACCCCGACAGCGTTCGACCGCGTGTTGTCGACCCGCTTCGGCGTCTCGGCCATCGACCTCGTCCACGACCTCGGCTGGGGCCAGATGGTCGTGGCCCGGGGGACCGACATCGTGCCCGCGCCGCTCGAGCTGGCCGTCGGCAAGACCCGCCCCGTCGACATGGCCCTGTTCCGCGACGTCGCCGAGCTGTTCTTCGCTTGATGGCTCGCTCCCGCGACGTGGTTCTGGGCGCGGACGGTCTCGAACTCGAGACTGGGCGTGCCCAGAGGGTGGGTCAGGCGGCGTCGGGGGAGTCGGGGACGGCGTCCCAGCGGTCGATGACGTCGTCGAAGACGGTGGCCACGCGGAAGAACGCCCGGGAGCGCTCGACCTCGCCGGCGGCGCGGTCGGCGAGGACTGCCGTGCTCGACGGCTCGATCCCGAACCGCCGGGCCAGGACGCAGAACCGCTGCACGTGCGGCTCCACCGGCGTCGGGCCGGCCTCGGCGACCCGCAGGCCGAGCCACAGGCTCCACACGCGGAACGCGTCGCTGCCGGGTTCGGGCACCGTCGTCGTCCGCCGTCGCGGGCGGCGCTCGCGCCGCTCGCTCGACGCCGCCCACGACATCTGCTGCATCGTCACGGGTTCATGATCTGCGTCGCCCGGGCCAGATACGCCCCCGCATCACGCAGCACGCCGACTCGTTCACCCGTTCTAGCTGGGCAGCGGGGGATAGGCAGGTTGCGCGGACTCGGCCAGACCCGGGTAGTCGTACACGCTCAGCGGGGTGTTCTGCTGCTCGCCGCTGCCGTTGGGCCAGCCGCGGATCTCTCCGCCGACGAGCAGGCGCACCGCCCGCCCACCCTCGAGCTCGCTGGCGGTGAACACGATCTCCGCGACCGCCAGCCGCAGCGCGGGGGCGGGCAGTTCCAGGATGTCCGACGAGACGTCGACGTTCAGGGTGCCGGCGACGGAGCGGGCCGAGAGGAGCTCGAGGCCCTCGGGCAGCCCGCTGCGGAGGCCGGCCTCGAACTCCTCGCTGTTCGGCCCCCGGAACAGCTCCTCGAGCACGGCGAACGGCGAGGCGTCGGGCACCGAGCGCAGCACCGATCGCAGCTGCCGCTCGCCGTTGTCCTCGTCGCTCGTGAGGAGGAAGATGCGACTCGACCCGGCCGACGCACCGGCCTCGGGGTCGATCATCTCGGTCGGGGGCAGTTCGTCCTGGGGGATGTCCTTCGGCGACGAGTCGGGCTGGATGGCGCACGACGCCGTCGTCGCCACGATCACGGCGGCAGCAGCGAATGCGCACGACCACGCGGCACGACGTGCGCTCGCTCGGCTCACGAGCGGCTCACGGTTCGAGGAACTCGGCATCGTCGGCGTCCGCCTCGTCCGCGATCGGCGGTGGCACGGTCGGGAGCTCGATCACGAACCGGGCGCCGGGCTCGCCGTCACCGCGGTCCTCGACCCACACCCGGCCGCCGTGCATCCGCAGGTGTTCGTCGACCAGGGCCAGGCCGAGCCCGGCCCCCTCGCTGCCCGAGCGCCGCCCGGCCGCGGCACCGCGGGAGAAGCGCTCGAAGATCAGCGCCCGTTCGTCGACGGGGACCCCCGGACCGCGATCCTCGACGGCGATCTGGACGTGCGTCATCGGCTCGTCCGGCGCGTTGGCGTCCACGATGTGGATCTCGGGCTCACCCCCGCCGTAGGCACCGGCGTTGTCGATGAGGTTGGCGATGACGCGGGCCAGCCGCCGCCGGTCGCCGCGGATGACGGCGTGCTCGGCCCGCGGGTCGACCGTGATCGGCGAGCCCGGCGCGGCACTGACGGCGAGGGCGGCCCGCACGAACTGGGCGACCTGGAGGTCCTCGAGGTGCAGCCGGATGGCGCCGGCGTCGAACCGGCTGATCTCGAGCAGGTCCTCGACGAGGCCCTGGAAGCGGCTGACGTCGCTCGTCAGCAGGTCGAGCGCGTTCTGGGCCCGCTCCGGCAGGTCGTTGCGACGGGCCTCCATCACCTCGACGGAAGCCGACAGCGTCATCAGCGGCGAGCGCAGCTCGTGGCTGACGTCGGACGCGAACCGGGCGTCGCGCTCGATGCGCAGCTGCAGCGCCGACGCCATGTCGTTGAACGACGAGGCCAGCACGCCGAGGTCGGGGTCGTCGGTCGGGGGCAGGCGGGTGCCCAGGTGGCCACCGGCGATCGCCTTGGCGGCCTGGGCGGCCTCGGCCACCGGGCGGACGGCACGGCGGGCCGCGAAGACGCCGAGCAGCACGCCGAGGGCGGTCGTGATGACGCTGGCGAGGAGCAGCGAGAGGGCGACGTTGTTCAGCGTCTGATCGTCCTCGTCGAGCGGGAAGAACTCGAAGTATGCGCCGACCTCGTTGAGTGGGACGCCGATGACCATCACCGTCTCGCCGCCGACGTCGGTGATCATGCGGGCGGCGACGCCGTCGACCAGCACCCGGTCCTGCAGCGAGGCCGGGATCGTCGCCGGGATGAAGGGCCCGACGCCGGCCGACCACGAGTCGCGGTATCGGATGACGGGCCACTGGACGCCCAGGAGGGAGAGCTGCTCGGTGGCCCCCTGCATGGTCGCCGGATCGCCGCTGAGCTCGCCCTGCACGACCTGGGCGTGGGTGCCAGCGGCCTGGCGACTGGCCGAGTAGCGCTGCTCGATCAGGTTCGTGCGGACCAGCCCGTACGTCGTCACGGCGAGGAACGCCGACAGCGTCAGCGAACCGAGCGTGAAGATCAGCAGGATGCGCCGCCGCAGGCCGACCGCGCCGGGACCGGATCGGCGCACGAACGCCCGCAACCGCCGCCACGCCGTGCGCCTCTCGCCCAACGGCATCTCCATCGTCCGATCGGGGTCGCTGGATGCCGGGCCCCGCGGGGGCGGCGTGGCGGGTGGACCGAGCGACGACGGTGGCGCCTCGACGACCTGGTCGCTCATCGCCGGCCGCCGGGACCCTTCGTTCGTGCGCTCTCGGACTCGCTCAGCTCACTCATGGGACGCTCACGGGGACCGCTGGCCCGTCACTCGAGGCGGTAGCCCAGCCCGCGGACGGTGACGACGTGGCGCGGTGCGGCCGGGTCGGTCTCGACCTTCGTGCGCAGGCGTCGGATGTGGACGTCGACGAGCCGGCCGTCGCCGAAGTAGTCGTAGCCCCACACCTTGTCGAGCAGCTCCTCGCGGCTGAACACCTTGCCGCGGTTCTCGGCCAGCTCGCACAGCAACCGGAACTCGGTCTTGGTGAGGTGCACCTCGTGGCCCTCGCGCAGGACCTTGCCCTCCTCGGGGATCAGCTCGAGGTCGCCGAACACGAGTCGCTCGTGACCGGGCGCCGCGGGCCTGATCCGTCGGAGCAGGGCACGGATGCGCGCCGACAGCTCCTTGGGGGCGAACGGCTTCGTCAGGTAGTCGTCGGCCCCCGCCTCCAACCCGGCCACGACGTCATGGGTGTCGTTGCGCGCCGTCACCATCACGATCGGCACGTCGCTCGAGCGGCGCAGGGTCCGGCAGAGCTCGAAGCCGTCGATCCCGGGGAGCATGATGTCGATCAGCACGACGTCCGGCGTCCGCTGCATGAACAGGTCGACGGCCTCCTCCCCGGAGCCGGCTCCCTCGACGGTCCAGCCCTCGTCCTCGAGGGCCAGCTTGACGGCCTCTCGGATGCGCTCGTCGTCTTCGACGGCAAGGATTCGCGTTCCCACGGGGCGAGCCTACTGGCGGTCCATGTTCGCCCCTGTGCGACCGTCGTGCTGGAGTGCACGGCGTCGCCTCACTGCTTCGGCGGCTTCCCGCCCTTCGGCGTCTGGCCGGCCTTCTGCTTCTGGTTCGCACCGGTCTTCTGACCCACGTTCGTCGGCGTGGCGCTCCGCGTGGGCGCCTGCTGCTTGGTCTTGGCGTCGACCTTCGTCTTCGCCTCGACGGGCGCCTTGGTCCCGCGCTGCGGTGTGCTCGGTTCGGCCTTGGCCGCCGGCTCGGTGGTGGTCGGCCGCCCGCCGCGGGCAGGGAGCTTCGCCTCGGCGGTGGTCGGTTCGTCGTCCGCGTCAGGGACGAAGTCGTTGATGGCCTTCACGAGCACCGGGAAGTACTTGCGGGCGTAGCGGATCTCGATCGACGAGTAGGAGTCGGACTTGCCGAACTGCATGCCGGCCCGCAACATCGTGAGCGGCTCGCGCGGTGTGTCCGAGAGCTCCTTGTCCGGCTCCGGCAACGCCGGAGCGTCGCGTCCGCCGACGCTCCAGTACTCGGCGAACACCTTACGGACGCTGTCGTCGATGTCGAGGCGCCGCCTGGCGGGCAGGAAGCTGTCGATGATGAACACCGCGCGCACGAACGCCGGCTCGTCCATGCCGACGCGGAGGAACAGCTGCGTCGGCACCAGCTTCTTGCGCCTGGCCATCTCGTCGGCGAACTCGAGGATCCTGACGCCGTGAGGGTGGACTTGGAACGGGCGTCGAAATGCTCCGTGTCCGGGCTGAGGATGTCCTCCATGGCCAGCAGGTGGGCGTTCTCCACCGTCAGGTGGGGCTCCTTGCCGCCGGTCGAGACCGTGTGGTGGACAAGGCTCAGCGGTTGATCGACGAACTCGGTGACCGTGAAGCCGTCACCCTTCGTCGTGTTCTCCTTGTGCGTCCGGTCCTTCCTGAGCTGCGCCGGCTGGAGGTCGCCCTTCGCCTTGAGCACTGAGATCTCGTCTTCCTCGAGGTAGACCCAGTACGCGTCGCCGGGGCGGCGGGCCTCGACGTAGCCATCCCCCTGGCGGATGAGCCAGAGTTGCTCGCCGAGCCAGACCGGCACCGGCTTGGTCCCGTCGCCCAGCTTGCCGATGACCTCTTCGTTCCACTCGGTGTCGTTGATCGCCCGTCGGATGACGCCGCGCCGATCGGACATCGGGCGGATCCGGGGCGTCGTCGCCGGGGCCAGGTCCCGTTGCACGTCGGGGGCCCGCTGGATCCTCGTCGGGGTGGCGGCGCCGACGCCGAACCGGATGGGGACGGTGCGCGGCGACGGCAGCACGGTCGGGGACCGGTTCGCCCTGACCGGCTCGGCGCGGCGGCGGGGCGCCGGCGCGTCGGCCATCCGTTCGCGGCTCGTGAACACCCCGTGGTCCACGATCGTCTCCCTCCGAGTCGTCGGCCCGCGCCGTCATGCTGCCACATGCCGGCCTGGTGTCTTCGCGGGCGACGCGCCCGGCGTCGCGGCGATCGACGGCGCCTGCTAGACACCCTGACGACGCGTGCGGCGTGTGCGCACGCGCGACGCGCCTCGACGGGGCGGCCGAAAGGGGACCGGGTTGAGGGACTGGCTGGCGATCGACTTCTTCACCGACGACTCGCTCGTGGAGGATCCGTACCCGTACTTCGACGCGCTGCGCTCGGCGTGTCCGGTCCAACCGCTGCCGCACCACGGGGTCGTGGCGGTCACCGGGTTCGAGGAGATGACCGAGGTGTACTTGGACGCGGACACGTTCTCGTCGTGCAACGCGGTGGTCGGACCCTTCGCGGCGTTCCCGGTGCCGCTCGAGGGCGACGACGTCGGCGCCATCATCGACCGCTACCGGGACCAGTTGCCGATGAACGAGCACATGGTGACGATGGACCCGCCCGACCACACCCGGGAGCGGGCGTTGCTGATGCGCCTGATCACCCCGAAGCGGCTGAAGAACAACGAAGAGTTCATGTGGCGCCTCGCCGATCAGCAGCTCGACGAGTTCGTGGCCGACGGGCGCTGCGAGTTCATCAGCGCGTACGCCCAGCCTTTCGCGATGCTCACCGTCGCCGACCTGCTCGGCGTGCCCGAGGCCGATCACCGCCGGTTCCGGGACGGCTTCGGGCTCAGCTCGTCGGCCGGTGCGATGCACGCCGACGAGGAGCGTGACCCCGGTGTCAACGCGATCGGATGGCTCGACGAGTGGTTCGCCGGCTACATCGAGGACCGGCGCCGCGACCCGCGCACCGACGTGCTGACCGATCTGGCGCTGGCGACCTACCCGGACGGCACCACGCCCGACGTCACGAACGTCGTGCGCACGGCGACGTTCCTCTTCGCCGCCGGTCAGGAGACGACGGCCCGGTTGCTGGCGACCGCCCTCAAGCACCTCGCCGAGCACTCCGAGATGCAGGACGAGCTGCGGGCCCACCGCGAGCGGATCCCGAACTTCATCGAGGAGACGCTGCGTCTCGAGAGCCCGGTGAAGGTCGACTTCCGACTGGCTCGGCGCACCACGACCATCGGCGGCGTCGATGTGGCGGCCGGCACGCCGGTCATGCTCGCGAACGGGGCCGCCAACCGCGACCCGGCGCGCTTCGAGCGCCCGGCCGAGTTCCGCACCGACCGCCCCGACTCGCGGTTCCACATCGCGTTCGGCCGCGGTCCCCACACGTGCCCCGGGGCACCGCTGGCCCGGGCCGAGGCCCGCATCAGCCTGGAGCGAATCCTCGACCGCATGCACGACATCCGGCTCTCCGCGGAGCACCACGGCGCCGACGGGGCCCACCACTTCCGCTACGACCAGACCTGGATCCTGCGCGGCCTCACCGACCTCCACATCGAGTTCACGCCGGTCGAGACGACGAGGTGAGCGGCGTCGCTGTCGTCACCGGCGGCGTCTACATCTGACCGGCCCGGACGCGAGCGTCGGATGGACCTCCTGCTGTCGGCCGACCTGCTGGTCGACGATGCCTCCGCGGCGCTGGCCACGCTCGTCGACGCCATCGGACTCGTCGAGCCGCGCCCGTCGTGGCAGCAGCTGTGGCCGGGCTACGGGTTCGAGGCGTGGTGGTGTCGCGTCGGCCCCGACCTGGCGGCGTCGCCGACCCGGTTGGAGATCATCTCCCCGCACGGCACGCCCGACCCCGCCGTCGGCCACCCGTACATGCGCGAGATCGCGCTTGCCCAGGGTGACCGTCCGGCAAAGGCCCACTCGACACCGATCGCGGTGCCCGACGTCGCCGCGCTGGCCGACGACCTCGCGTCGCCGCGGTGCCCGGTTCCGGCTCGACCCGGCGACCGCCGAGCTGCCGTTCCTCCGGCTGTGGATGGGCGTGACCGCCGCCGAGCCGACGACCTACCGGGCCGGCAGCGACGGCGGACTGCGCCTCGAGTTCGTCCCGACCGCCGGGCTCGGCCTGCCGCCGGACGCGTCGGCTCCCGAACCGGCGGCGGCGCCGGGCGCGGGCGACGGGGCCTACGTCGGCGTCGCCGCCCGGGTGTTCGTGACGGACGACCTCACCGCCTTGATCGGCGTGCTGGAGCAGGTCTTCGACTGGTCGCCGGTCGACGTCACCGCCGGCCGGGCCACGTTCCGGTTCGGATGGATCCGCTCCGGCGCCCTCGAGGTCGTCGAACCGGCCGCCGGCACGCCGGAGGCGGCGGTCCTCGCCGCGTGGGGGCCCGGACCATTCGGCATCCGGTTGCGCGTCGACGGCCTCGGTGCCCGGGCCGACGACCTGGCGTCACGAGGCACGCCGTTCCGGCGGACGACCCGCGACGGCGTCGACGTGCTGCTCGTGGACCCGGCGCGGACCTGCGGCACGCCGTTCGAGCTCGTCGAGGCCTGAGCGCTCGTTCGGTCCGGTGGCGAGCGTCCTGGCCGTCGACCGGCGGTCTGCGGATCGGACTGATCGGCGGCCCGGGGTCAGCGGTGGCCGTCGAGCAGTGCGGTCATCGCGTCGAAGACCGCCGGGGTGGCCACGAGGAGCTCATCGGGGCGCGCCGGCCCGCCGTGGAAGTCGCCGCTGCGGCACCCGGCTTCGCGGGCGATGAGCTCGCCGGCCGCGGCGTCCCACGGGTTCAGCCCGGTCTCGTAGTACACGTCGTAGCGGCCAGCGGCCACGTAGCACAGGTCGAGCGCGGCCGAGCCGAGTCGCCGGACGTCGCGGACGGCGCCGATCACGTGGTGCAGGAGGTCGGCCTGCCCGATGCGGGTCTCGGCGCGGTAGCCGAACCCGGTGGCGACGAGCGAGAGGCCCAGGTCGGCGCGATCGCTGCAGCGGACGGGCGCGCCGTTGAGCGTCGCCCCCCGACCTCGGGCGGCCACGAACAGCTCGCCCAGCACGGGTGCGTACACGACACCCGCGAGCATGCCGTCGGCGTCGCCGGCGGCGATCGACGTCGACCACAGCGGCAGGTCGTAGACGAAGTTCGTCGTGCCGTCGATCGGGTCGACGTACCAGGAGACGCCCGAGGTCCCCGGCCGATCGGTGCCTTCCTCGCCGAGAACGTGGTCGCGCGGCCGGGCGCCGGTGATGCCGGCCACGATGACCCGCTCGGCGGCCTTGTCATGGACGGTGACGAGGTCGGTCGATGTCGACTTCGTCGACTCGCCGAGCGCGGCCTCCCGGCGGCCGCGGAGGGCGAGGTCGCCGGCCGAGACGGCGAGGCCGGACGCCAGGGCCACGAGCTCGTCGATGCTGGCGGGCAGCGGGTCGTCGACGGTCACGAGGGGGTGCGGTCCTGCAGCTCGCGCCACTCGCCGAGGGCGCGCAGCACGAGCACGGCGACGATCGCCATCCCGCCGGCGGCGACGACGGCGCCGGTCAGGATGCCCAGGCCGAGCGGCAACCCGCAGTCGCCGTCGCACTGCAGCTCGACGAGCGCGTAGCCGATCAACCCGCCGGCCAACCCGGCCAGGAGGATGGCGGAGAAGGCGGCGGCCCGGGCCGCCGGCGACGGCAGCGCGGACAGCGGGAGGTCGGCCGGTGGAGGTGGAGCCACGGCACCCGAGGCTACGGACCGGTCGGGCGTCCCCCGCTCGCCGGGGTGGTGGTCGTAACCTCCCCGGTCGTGCACGTCGTCGCCGTCGTCCCGACCTACAACGAGGCGGAGAACCTGGAGGCGCTGGTCGAATCGCTGCGGGCGGCCGTTCCGGACGTCGACATCCTGGTCGTCGACGACGACAGCCCTGACGGCACGGCCGAGCTGGCGGAGAAGTTGGCCGCCGAGCACGGGCGGATCGACGTCGTCGTGCGCACCGGCCAGCGGGGCCTCGGGTCGGCGTATCGCGAGGGGTTCCGGGTGGCGATCCGATCCGGCGCCGATGTCTGCGTGCAGATCGACGCCGACCTGTCGCACGACCCGGCCGACCTGCCCGCCCTCCTCGCCAACGTCGAGCACGGTGCCGACCTGGCGATCGGCAGCCGGTACGTCCCCGGCGGCCGCACCGAGCAGCTGTCATGGGGTCGACGATGGTTGTCGCGGTGGGGCAACCGCTACGCGGCCGGCGTCCTCGGGCTCGCCGTCAACGACGCCACGGCGGGGTTCCGCGCCTATCGCACGTCGGCGCTCGCGGCGATGGACCTCTCGACGATGACGGCCGAGGGATACGGGTTCCAGATCGAGATGACCCACCGCGTCGTCCGTCTCGGCGGCAAGGTGGTCGAGTTCCCGATCGTGTTCGAGGACCGTCGGGCCGGCGCCTCGAAGCTGTCGCAGGGCATCGTCGGCGAGGCGTTCGGACTCGTGCTGCGCCTGTGGATCGACGACCGCCGTGACCGTCGGGCCCGTCGTCGCCGGTCGGGCTGACGGGACGGGGCGACGGCGCCGACGCGTCGCCCGACGATGGGGCCGGCGTGGCAGTGTCTCCGGATGGTCGGGACGGGGAGCGAGCCGAGCGAGTCCCCGAGCGAGCGAACGAAGTGGCTCGGCGCGTCCGGCGGGGCGCGGATCTGGGCGCGGCGGATCGTCGTCGCCGTCGTCGTCGTCGCCCAACTGACGTTCGTCGTCCGCGGGTACTCGTCGGCGCACAAGGAGTTCGCGTTCCAGATGTTCCCGGAGTCCAGCACCTGGCAGGCCGACGTCGTCCGGGTGACGGTCGACGGCCGGCGGGTGCCGGTCAGCGACGGGTGGGCCGGCTACCGGTGGTCGCTGCTGGTCCCCGACCGCGGCCTGGCGTTCACCGGGACCCGCCGCCACGCCGACGCCGGACTGGGCAACCAGGTGGCCTTCCTGGCGTCGGCCCTCGATTGGGTGGCCCGCAACACGCCCCGCGATCACGAGACCCGCTACCTCGAGGCCGTCGTCGACCACCTGGCACAACACCGACCAGCCCGAGACCCAGGTCCTGCGCAGTGTCGAGCGGGACGTCGGCGGATGACGGCCACCGTCGCAGCCGACGCACCCTCGGCGCCATCGCGCGTGGCGCGCATCGACCGGCTGCTCGGACGGCCGGTGAGCATGCGGGCCTTCGCGCTGCTGCGGATCATGATCGGTCCGATCGTGCTGCTGCACCTCTGGCCGATCCTCACCGACGCGCGGTACGGCCGGATCTACCGGGACGTCTTCCACGAGCCGTACGCGTCGTGGTACCCGGAGGTGCCCCGTGGCGCCTACATCGGGCTGCTGTGGCTGGCCGTCGTCGCCGCGGCGGCCATGACGGTCGGGCTGTGGACGCGGGCGGCGACGGTCGCGGTGTGGGCCGTCGTCACCTACGACCTCCTGCTGTCGACGACGAACTTCCACAACAACCGGGCCTACTTGGTCATCGTGCTGGCCGCCCTGGCCGTGGCGCCGTGCGGACGCGAGCTGTCGGTCGACGCCGCGTGGCGGGCCCGCCGGGGGCGGCCGCGGCGCTCGACGGAGGCGCCCGGGTGGCCGCTGTGGCTGCTGCGGTTCGAGGCGGCGACGGTCTACGGCGCATCCGGGCTCAGCAAGCTGCTCGACGACGATTGGTTCTCGGGGACCGTGACCTGGCACCGTCTCGTCCTCGTGCGCGACCGCTTGGAAGCTTCGGTGCTGCCGTCGTGGGCCGTCGACGCGCTCACCGACCGCCCGTTCCACACCGTGGCGGCGAAGGTCGTCATCGCCACGGAGCTGTTCATCGCCCTCGGACTGTGCTCGCGCCGCACCCGCTACGCGGCCGTGTGGGTGGCGGTGTGCTTCCACGTGGCGATCCAGCTCTCGGCCAGCGTCGAGGTCTTCTCGTACCTGGCCATCGCCGCCCTCGTGATCTGGGCCGTTCCGGCCACGAGGGACCGGACGTTGGTCATCGACCCGGCGTCCACCGTGCACGGCCGTGTGGCGGCGGCCGTGCGGGCGCTCGACTGGCTGGCCCGGTTCCGGATCGAGCCCGGACCGGTCGGCGGGCCCCTCGTCGTCGTCGACCGCGACGGCCGGCAGCTCGCAGGTGGGCGCGCCGGGTGGCTCGTCGCCAGCCGTCTGCCGCTCGAGCGCGTTCGTCGCCCTGCCCGTCGCCGCCGCTGCGCGCCGCGGCTCCCACCGGGCGGTCGCCGCGTGATCGTGCGCCGCGTCGCCCTGGCCACGACCGGATTGGCCCTGGCCGGCGTCGTGACGTTCGGTGCCGTGGCCCCGCCGGAGCACTGCCCGCAACCCGACACGACATCCCTGCAGACGTCGGCCGACGCAGCCGTCCAGTGGTTCGTGCGCAACCAGCACGACGACGGCACTTGGCTGTACGAGTACGACGCGACGGACGGCACGGCCACCGACGACTACAACCTCGTCCGCCATGCCGGCGCGATCATGGGCCTGTACCAGGCGGCGACGGCCGGGATCGACGGCGCGCTGGCGAGCGCTGATCGCGGCATGGCGTGGGCCCGCGACCGGCTGGTCGAGCACGACGGGTGGACGGCGCTGGCCGTGGACGGCCGGGCACCGGTCGGCGGTTCGGCGCTCCTCGTGGCCGGCCTCGCCGAGCGGCGGGCGCTCACGGGCGAGACCGCCGACGACGAGCTGTTGCGGTCGCTCGGTCGGTTCCTGACCGCCCAGACCGAGCCGTCCGGCGCCGTGGTCGCTCACTACGACGCCGAGGCGATGGCACCGGTCCCCGACAGCCGCTCGAAGTACTACACGGGCGAGGCCTACTGGGCGTTGGCCCGCCTGCACCTGGCGTTCCCGGAGGACGGCTTCGGCGAGATCGCCGACCGGGTCGGCCACTACCTGGCGTCCGCCCGTGACGACGTCGAGGGCTACTGGCCGCCGATCCCCGACCACTGGGTGGCCTACGGCCTGGCCGAAACGGTCACGTTCCCCGAGCGCGACCCGGACGAGCCGTTGACCGCGGCGGAGCTCGCCTACGCCCGGCGCCAGGCCGGCCTGTTCGGGAGCCAGGTCCGCTGGGTCAGCCAGCAGGCCGGCCCGTGGGGGTCGCTGGTGCGCGGCACCCGGGTGCCGCGAGGCGGCGGGTACGGCGTGGTGGGCGAGGCGTTGACCGGGCTCTGGCGGGTCGCCGAGGCCGACGATCGCCTGGCCGACGTGCGGGCCCCGCTCGCCGATCGCGCCGAGTGCATCGCCGGCCTGGCCACGGAGGTCCAGCACCACGACGACGCCGACCCGAAGGCGGACGGCGCCTGGTTCATCGACGGCGTGACCCGGATGGACGACCAGCAGCACGCCACCTCGGCGCTGCTGCGCACCGAGGCGATCGTCGAGACGCCCGACGGCCACGGCCACGACGCCCCCTCGGCGTGGCTGTGGGCGCTCGCCCTGATCGCCACTGCGAACCCGCTGTTCATCGCGTTGGCGGTGCCCCGGCGCCGCCGACGGTCCGAGCGGGCCACGCTGGCCGCGCTGGGCGGGCTGGCCGGCGCGGTGCCGGTCGTGCTGGCCGCCGCCGTGTCGGGTCCGTTGCTCGACGCCCTCGGCGTCAGTCCGCCCGCCGTGCGCCTCGCCGTCGGGATCGTCGGCGGCGTCGCCGGCCTGGTCCGGATGGCACGACGGGCCCCGACCTTCGAGGACGCGCCGGCGGGCCTGGTCGCGGCCCTGGTGCCGGTGGCGGTGCCCCTGGTGGCGGCTCCGGCCGTCATCATGCTGGGGCTGTCGGCCGGGGCCGACCTCGGCGTCGCCTTCGTGGCCGGGTCAATGGCCCTCGTCGTGGGTGCGCTGACCGGGCTCGTTCGCGATGGTGCCCGACGACGGTCCTGGTCGCACCGTGGCCGCCTGGGCCCAGCGCCTCGTCGAGCGCGGCGGGCGTCGTCGCCTGCATCCTGCTCGTCGTCGACGCCGTCTTCGACATCTGACGCGGCGAGCAGCACGGTTGGCAGAATTGACGGGTCATGGTCCGCACGATCCTGCACGTGGACATGGATGCGTTCTTCGTTGCCGTCGAGCTGCGCCGCCGTCCCGAGCTGCGCGGTCGACCGGTCGTCGTCGGCGGCTCGGGTCGTCGCGGTGTCGTGGCCGCCGCCTCCTACGAGGCTCGGCGATACGGCGTGCACTCGGCGATGCCGTCGGCGACGGCCCGTCGTCTGTGCCCCTCGGCGGTGTTCCTGCCCGGTGACCACGCCACGTACTCCGCGGTCAGCAGGGACGTGCGGGCCATCCTCGACGCCGTGACCCCGCTCGTCGAGCCGCTGGCGCTCGACGAGGCGTTCCTCGACGTGACCGGGGCACGCGCCGCCCTCGGCGACGGGGTGACGATCGCGCACCGCATCCGCGAAGACGTGTCCGTGCAGCTGGCGCTGACGTGCTCGGTCGGGGTCGCGCCGAACAAGTTCCTCGCCAAGCTGGCGTCCGTCGACGCCAAGCCGCGGGCGACGGCCGCCGGGATCGAGGCGGGACCCGGTGTGTTCGAGGTCCGCCGGGGCGAGGAGTTGGCGTACCTCCACCCGCTCCCCGTTGGCCGGCTGTGGGGTGTCGGTCCGGCGACGCTGACCCGACTCCGAAGGATGGGCGTGTCGACGGTGGGTGACCTGGCCGCGCTCGACCCGGCCGCGGTCCAGGCCGCGGTGGGTCGTTCCCACGGCCAGCACCTCATCGGCCTCGCCGCCGGTCGTGACGAGCGCCCGGTCGACGTCGACCGTGACGTCAAGTCGATCGGCCACGAGGAGACGTTCACCCACGACCTGCACGACATGGCCGACGTCCGGCGCGAGGTCGTGCGCCTCGCCGACGCGGTCGCGGCCCGGCTGCGGGGCGCCGGCACGGGCGCTCGGACGTTGACGCTCAAGGTGCGCGACGGCGCCTTCGGCACCACCACTCGGGCCGTCACGCTGACGGGGGCGGTCGACACCACCGACGCCGTCATCGGCGCCGTCGCCCCGCTCCTCGCCCAGGTCGACCTCGCTGCAGGCGTGCGCCTGCTGGGCATCTCGGCGTCGAAGTTCGCCGCGCCGTCGGAGCAGCTGCGCTTCGACGAGGTCCTCGAACCCCATGACGGCACCGACCGCCCGACGGCCAAGCGGCCGCCGGCAGCGGCTTGGCGGGCGGCCAGCCGGGCCGTCGACGGGGTGCGGGAACGCTTCGGCGACGCCATCATCGGTCCCGGGAGCAGCGTCGTCACCGGTCCCGACGGCCGCCCGAAGGTGCGCCTGGTACGCCGCGGCGACCAGGCATGGGGACCCGATCGGCCCGATCCGGACCCCGACGCGGCGGTCCCGGCACCTGAACGGCAAGGGAAGATGGCGCCGCGCGTTGAGGGATCCTCGCGAACCTGTGATGATGTGGGGTGATGCCGCTCTCCGAGCACGAACAGCGGATCCTCCGCCAGATCGAGCAGCAGCTCGAACAAGACCCGACCTTCGCCGCGCGCGGGTATCGGGTGGCCCGGTCCCGCCTCGTCGTGCTGATCCTCGGGCTGCTGGGCTCGATCGTGCTCACGGTGCTCGGGTTGTCGGTCAGCTTCTGGCTGGCGTTCGCCGCCTTCCTGCTCGTGCTCGCCGTGGCGGTCGCGCTCGAGCGTGAGGTGCGGTTGCTCGCTCGAGAGCGGCTCGGCACGCTCCCGATCAGCGCCTGGCTCGGCGGTGGCCGTCGCGGCAACCGCGAACCAGCTGACTGATCTCCTCGCCGACGCCTCGCCACCGCAGACACTCGGCGTCCGCCTGGGGCGAGGCTGGCCGATCTGCCTCCCTCGGGGCGTCGCCGCTCAAGCCCAGACGGTGAAGTAGCGCCGGATGCGACCGGGCAGGGTCATCTCGTCGGCCGCCACCTTCTCCACCTGGCGGCACCAGCGCCGCGGTCCCGCGTCGCCGGCCGGACGATCGGCGACGACCTCCGCCGATTCCTCCTCGGGCCCGTAGGTCGCCGTCGTCGTGGCAGTGGCCAATGACATCAGCGGACGGGCGACCACGGGCAACCGCGGGGCGATGGCCCGGGCCTGTTCGACGGGCGTGAGCGAGGGATCGACGCGGTAACCCGTCGCCTCGATCGCCCCGAGCGCCCGTGTCCACAGCGCGCCGATCTGGCGCGACACGTCGGCGCTCGGGTGGGCCCGACGCCAGCGGCGCACGGCCATCGGGGTGAGCAGGAGTAGGCCGATCACGACGAGGACCATGAACACCGCGCTCCAGTCGATCCCGCCGCTCGGGAGCTCGGCCCGGAACCGCGGGCCGGTGTCCTCCGGGAAGAACAGGGGCTCGTTGAGGTTCCCGATCAGCGGGTCGAAGGCCGGGACCGAACCCGTCGGCAGTGGGGCCGTCTCGGCGTCGGTCGCCGGCGCCGCGCCGGGGATCGACTCGTCCTGCGCCGCCGCCAGGCCGGTGTACGACTCGGCGCCCGGCGCGCCGCGTCCCGGCGTGGGCTCGAACGGGACCCACCCGAGCCCGTCGAACCAGACCTCGGGCCAGGCGTGGGCGTTCTTGCCGAGCACGGCATGGGTCCCGTCGGCCTGCGCGACGCCCGGGGTGAACCCGACCGCGACCCGGGCCGGCACGCCGAGCGACCGGGCCATCCCCGCGAACGTCCCGGCGAACTGTTCGCAGTAGCCGACGCGCTGGCGCAGGAACGCCTCGATGGCGTTGTTGCCGTGACCCTGGGGCACGTCGAGGCTGTACTGGAACCGGGTCTGGAAGTAGGTCTGCAGCGCCAGCATCTGGTCGTACACCGTGGGCTGCCCGGTCGTCACCTGAACCGCCGTCTGCGCGACGACGTTGGGGAAGTTGTCCGGCAGCTCGAGGTAGATCGGATCGGGTGGCGCGACGGACGACGTCGCCCGCAGCTGGTCGGGCGTGAAGCTCGGCATCGCCGACGTGACCTCGAAGCGGTCACCGGGCTCGAGGTCGCGGTCGACGCGCAGGATCGTCGACGTCTCGGCGTTCCAGCGCAGCCCGTCACCGGAGGCGGCGACCGGCTCGGCGGCGCTCGGCACGAACTTGCTCTCCAGGGCGGAGATGGTGATCACCTGGTGGTTCTGCGTCGAACCCGGTGGCGGTGGGGCGAGGTCGCCCGACACGTCCTCCAGCGCCCGGTCCGGGAGCCCCCACCTGGTGCCGTCGAACTGCGGCAAGCCGCTGACCCGCCAGTAGGCCGGGAGGTCGGCGTCGACCACGAAGAGCTCGGTGCCGGACCGGTTGACGAGCCGGCCCCTGATGTCGACCAGCGGGCTCAACACCTCGGTGACGCCGCCGGTGTCGTTGCTCGTGTCGACGAGCGCATCGGCGCTGGCACCCGGCAAGCGGGGACCGATGACCCACGAGCCGAGCACGACCAGTGAGGCGGCCAGCGCGACCGGTGCGACGGCGAGCGACAGCGGGCTGCGGCTGCGGCCGAGCACGGTGCGCGGCACCGGCGTGAACCGGACCCGCAGCAGCGCAGCGGCGATGAACCCGGCGGCGACGAGCGCCAGTGTGAGCACGACGCGGTGGCGGTCGGCGCCGAGCGCAGCGATGAACACGAACAGCACGGCGCCGGGCACGAGCGCCTCACCCCGCGCGTGGGCGCGGAACGCGAACGTGTCGGCGGCCAGGACGGCGAAGGCGATGCCGATCATCGCCAGCAACGACCACCCGCCGACGTACTCGACGGGGGCCACGGCCGTCTGGAACTGATCACGGACCAGGCCGAGGTCGGCCCACGCGACGTTCCACGTCACGCGGGTCGGGAACACCAGCCGGAACGTGTCGGGATAGGACAACCAGGCCACGGTCCAGCCGACCGCCGCGACGGTGGCGCCGACGGCGATCGCCCCATGGACCCGCGTGCGCCGGAACAGGAACGACAGGCCGTGACCGACGAGCACGATCAACAGCACGTCGCCGACGAAGTCCCAGTCGCCGAACACGCGGGCATACCCCAACGCGGCGACGAACGAGTAGACGGCGAGACCCACCGTGGCGACGACGTCGAGCTCGAAGGTCCGCTCGCGCACGTCGGCCGGGGTCGCACTCATCGGCCGCTCACCGGCCCACCGTCGCCGCCAGCACAGCTGCTCGACGTTGCTGGGCCCGTGCCTCGTGGCCACCGGCGCCGGCGATCCGGTTCCACGAGTCCACGAACGCGGCGTCGGACCGGGCGTCGATCGACAGCATCGTGGATCGGGCCGGCACGACGCTCGTGAACACGCCGATCACCGTCAACGTCGGCTCACCCACCCGTTCGAGCGACGTCCATGCCGCCGACGACGGCGCCGACGTCACGGCGACGACCAACCCCAGCCCCTCGCCCGGATCGCGCTCGACGGGCAGGACGGGATTGCGGCTGGGCGCGATCCGCGCCAGCAGGTGGAGGGCCTGGGCGGCGACGTCGGGACCGCGCAGGTCGATCCCGTCGGTCGTCACGAAGCGCGTGCTCAAGCCCGCCTTGTCGGCGCTGTGGACCAGGCTGGCGGCCGCCGTGACCGCCCGCTCGAAGGCCTCGTCGCCCTGGTCGCCGGCGGGGGCGTGGGTGTCGAGCAGCACGAGGCAGCGCCGCAGGCCCTCGACGGTGTGCTGGCGGACCTTGAGGTTCTCGCTGCGGGCCGAGGCCCGCCAGTGGATCGACCGCGGCTCGTCACCGTCGACGTAGTCGCGCAGGCTGTGGAAGTCGCCAGGCCCGAGCCGCTGGGCCAGCGCCATCAGGTGCCGTCCGAGCACGCCCTGGCCGAGGGCGGGGACGGCCAGCGAGTGGGCTCGCGGCGACACGAGCACCTCGTCGACCCCGGCGAGCGTCGTGACGGCGCGGGCCAGTCCCAGGACGTCGTGGCGCACGGCGGTCAGCGGACCGACGCTGAGGACCCCCCGACGTTCGGTCGGGATGCGGTAGCCGGCGCTGACCTCGGTGTCCTTGGCCAGCGGGGCGACGGCCATGCGGGCCGTGCGCGTCGTCCCGACCGGCTCGACGAGCTCGAAGCCGGGGGACCGGCCCTTGCCGACGCGCTCGACGAGCACCTCGACCCGCCCCACGTCTCCGGCGGTGAGCACCGAGGGGCGGATCCATCGTTCGACCCGCACCTGGGGGCGGCGCAGGGCGACCGTGAGCAGCCCGACGATCGCCGCCGACGCCATGGCAGCACCGATGATGTAGAGCTCGAGCACCCCGAAGAGGCGCCCGACGATGACCGCGATCACGGCCGAGACGAGCACCATCCAGCCCTGCCGGGTCAGCCGGGCGCTCATCAGCTCGAGCGCGACGTCGGGACGGGCACGTCGGCGAGGATCTCGCCGATGGCGTCGACCGGATCGAGGCGGGCGCCTCGGTCGGTCCGCAACAGCAGCCGGTGGCTGAGGGCCGGGACGGCCATCGCCTTGACGTCGTCGGGCGTGGCGTACCGCCGGCCCCGGGCGGCGGCGTGGGCGCGGGAGGCGGCAGCGAGCTGCAGGGTGGCCCGCGGCGAGAGGCCGAGCTCGACCGCCGGGTGCCGGCGGCTGGCCTCGGCGATGTCGACGAGGTACGCCTTCAGTGGATCGGCGAGGAACACGGCGCGGACGCCTTCGATCATCGTCATCACCTCGTTGGCCGAGACGACCGGGACCAGCTTGGGCAACGACTCGATGGCCCCGCGGCCGTCGAGGATGGACAGCTCGGCGCTGCGGGACGGGTACCCGAGCGTGATGCGCAGCAGGAAGCGGTCGAGCTGGCTCTCCGGCAGTCGGTACGTGCCCTCCTGGTCCACCGGGTTCTGCGTGGCGATCACCATGAACGGCGGCATCAGCCCCCGCGTCGAGCCGTCGACGGTGATCTGGCGCTCCTCCATCGCCTCGAGCAGGGCCGACTGCGTCTTCGGCGAGGCGCGGTTGATCTCGTCGGCGAGCACGACGTTGGCGAACAGCGGTCCGGGCGCGAACCGGAACTGCTCGGTCGTGCGCTGGTAGATGCTGACGCCGACGAGGTCGGCGGGCAGGAGGTCGGGCGTGAACTGGATGCGCTTCCAGGTGCAGTCGATCGACGCCGCCAGCGACTTGGCGAGGCTCGTCTTGCCGACGCCGGGCACGTCCTCGATCAGGAGGTGCCCTTCGGCCAACAGGCACATGACGGCCAGTTCGATGGGCTCCGTCTTGCCGTGGACCACCTGGGCCATGTTCGACGTGATGGCGTCGAAGAGCGACGCGAAGCGGCTGCTCGTGGGATCGGAGGAGGGAAGTTCGCCGCCCGCGGTGCGACTCGGAGTCACGGTCACCCGTCGCAGGCTAGACCCTGCAGCGGCCAACACCGGATCGGGATCCCTGGTAGTCGGATCCGCACGGCCTCGTCCGGTCGCCCGTGCACTCGCTCGGCTCATCGGGACGCACCGGGGTACGGTCGAGGCCGATGGCGACCTATCTGGCGATCGATGTCGGGACCGACCGGCTCGCCGCCGGGGTGGTCGACGGCGCCGGCGAGGTCGTCGTGCGCGATCGCGTCCGCGACGCCGCCCCGCGACGTGTGGCCGGCGCTCCACCGCCTCGTGCGCCGGGTCGTCGCGGCGCGCCCCGAGGACGCCGAACCGCTGGAGCTCTGCGGTGTGAGCTGCGAGGGCCCGATCGACCGCCGCGGCGGCACCGTGTCGCCGCTGCACCTCCCGGTGTGGCAGGACTTCGAGCTGCGCGAACGGGTCGGCGAGCTGACCGGCCTGCCGACCGTCCTCGGTCCGGTCGGTCACGCGCGCGTGCTCGCCGAGTGCTGGACAGGTACGGCCCAGGGCGTCGACGACGTGATGGTGCTGCTGATGTCCGACGCCGTCGAGGCCGGGGTGGTCTGCAACGGTCGCCTGCTCCAGGGCCGCCTCGGCAACGCCGGCGCCCTCGGTCATGTGGTCGTCGAGCCCGACGGCCTGGCCTGCCCGTGTGGCGGCACCGGCTGCCTCGCCGCGTACGTGTCGTCGTCGGCCATCGAGGACGACACCAACCGCCCGCTGCGACGGGCGCCGGCATCCATCGTGGAGCGCACCGGGATGATGATCGGTCGCGCCGTGGCGTCGGCCGTGGCGGTGTTCGACCTGCGGCTCGTGGTGCTCGCCGGGTCGGTGCCCGGGGCGTTCGGCGGCCCGCTGCTCGACGCCGCTCGCCGCGAGCTCGACCTGCGCAGTCGACTGGTGCATGTCCGCGCTGGCGCCGATCGCACCGAGCACCGTGTGCGGATGGAGTTCAGCGGCCTCGGCTCCGAGGCACCGCTGGTCGGTGCCGCCGCGCTCGCCCGCTCGTCGCCCGCCGACGCCGTCGCCGCCGGCTGACGCCCGGCCGGTGCTGCTGGCGGGCTGGCGCCCGGCCGGTGCTGCTGGCGGGCTGGCGCCCGGCCGGTGCTCGGTACGCTCCGGGGCGATGCGACCGACGTACGGGGCCGATGCCGAGGCCTACCGCGACCAGGTTCGTGCGTTCCTCGGCCAGCACCTGCCTGCCGGCTGGCACGGGACCGGCAGCCTCGAGGGTGACCAGCTCACCGCCTTCGTCGCATCGTGGCGCACGACGCTCTACGAGGCCGGCTACCTCGCGCCCGGCTGGCCGGTCGAGTACGGCGGCGCCGGCCTGTCGCCGCTCGAGCAGGTGATCATCGCCGAGGAGTTCGCCAAGGCCGGCGTGCCGACCGGTGGCAGCAACGACGCCTTCGGCATCCACATGCTCGGCAACACGCTGCTGATGTGGGGCACCGAGGAGCAGAAGCGCCACCACCTGCCCCGCATCCTCTCGGGCGAGGACACGTGGTGCCAGGGGTACTCGGAGCCGGATGCCGGCTCCGACCTCGGTGGCCTGGCGCTGCGGGCGACCCGCGACGGCGACCAGTGGGTGCTCAACGGTCAGAAGATCTGGACGTCGGCCGGGCACCTCGCCGACCACATCTTCACGCTCGCCCGCACCGATCCCGAGGCGCCGAAGCACAAGGGCATCTCGTTCCTGCTCGTCGACATGCGCCAACCTGGGATCGAGGTGCGACCGATCACGATGATCTCGGGCGAACAGGACTTCAACGAGGTCTTCTACACCGACGTCCTGTGCCCGGTCGACGACGTCGTCGGCGGCCCGAACAACGGGTGGGCGGTCGCGATGAGCCTCCTCGGCTACGAGCGCGGTTCCGCCGCAGCCACCTTGCCGATCAGGTTCCGCATGGAGCTCGACCGCCTCGTCGAGCTGGCCCGGGAGCGTGGCGTGGCCGACGACGCGCTGATCCGCGGGCGCATCGCGTGGTGCTACAGCAAGGTCGAGATCATGCGGTACCTCGGGCTGCGGACGTTGACCCGCTTCGTCGCCGGCCACCACCCCGGGCCCGACGGGGCGATCACCAAGCTGTACTGGAGCGAGTACCACACGGCGGTGACGGAGCTCGCCGTCGACATCCTCGGTCCCGAGGCACTCGTCCCCCATGGTCGCAAACCGTCGAGCGCGTTCCAGACCGACGATGCCGGCGCGCCCAACTCGTCGCAGTCGTGGGTCGACACGTTCCTGCACGCGCGGGCCGGCACGATCTACGCCGGTTCGTCGCAGATCCAGCGCAACATCCTCGGCGAGATGGTCCTCGGCCTACCCAAGGAGCCGGTGCCGAGTGCGGCCGCGCCGAAGGCCGTGGGATGATCCCGATCGTCGCCGCCGTCGCCCGCCGGCCGCGGCTGTGGCCCGTCGCGCTGCGGCAGTGGCGGCGCACCGTGCCGTCGCGATGGTGGCGGCGCCGGCCGTTCCTCCCCGTGCCGAGCCGGGAGTACCTCGCCTTCCGCTTGCTCACCCAGTACGGGGATTCCCAGGCCCGCGCGTCGGCCGGGGATGTGGTGAACTACCTGCAATGGTGTCGCGGGTGGCCGTGAAGCGGAGACACTGAGAGGTCTCGATGCGGAGCGCGCTCGTCCTCAACGCCAGTTACGAGCCGCTCAGCGTGGTCTCGGCGCGCCGGGCGGCGTGCCTCGTGCTCGCCGACAAGGCCGACGTGATCGAGGCCGACGGCTCCGAGTTGCGGTCACCGACCATCGTGCTGCCGAGTCCGCTCGTGATCCGGTTGCGCTACATGGTCAAGGTGCCGTTCCACCGCCGCACCGCGCTGTCGCGACGGGCCGTGTTCGCGCGGGACGACTACCGCTGCCAGTACTGCGGGCGGCAGGCCGACTCGATCGACCACGTGATGCCGCGTTCGCGTGGCGGCGAGCACGTGTGGGAGAACGTCGCCGCGGCCTGCCGGCCGTGCAACCTCTCCAAGCGCGACCGGACGCCCGACGAGGCCGGCATGAAGCTGGCCCGACCGTGCCGGGCGCCCCGAGCCACGGCGTGGGTGGTCGTGAGCGTCGCGCGCGTCCCCGACGCGTGGAAGCCGTACCTCGCCGTCGCATCCTGACGGTGTGAGACGAGCGAGTCCCCGAGCGAGCGAACGAAGTAGCTCCGTGAGACGAGCGAGTCCCCGAGCGAGCGAACGAAGTAGCTCCGTGAGACGAGCGAGTCCCCGAGCGAGCGAACGAAGTAGCTCCGTGAGACGAGCGAGTCCCCGAGCGAGCGAACGACGTCGCGCAGTGACACCATTCGCGACGCGGACCTTCCGCGGCTCCGCCGCCGACTTCCACGCCCGCACCCTCGACCACGAGACGGCCCCCGAGGTGTGGGTGTTCGACGTCGAGCGGCCGGCGATCGCCCTGGGGTCGACCCAGCAGCCCGACGTGCTCGATGCCGCGGCGTGCGCCGCCGCGGGCATCGAGATCGTCCGCCGGCGCAGCGGCGGCGGCGTCGTGTTGCTCGAACCGGGTGGTTCGGTGTGGTTCGACGTCGTCGTGCCGGCAGCTGTCCGTGACGTCGTCGGTCTCGGGGACGACGTCGGCGCGTCGATGGTGTGGTTGGGCGAGCACATCAGCGCGGCGCTGGGGACGCTCGGCGCCGGCGCCGGCCTCGACGTCCACCGCGGCGGCATGGCCTGCTCGTCGGGCTGGTGCCCGTTGGTGTGCTTCGCCGGCCTCGGTCCCGGCGAGGTCGTGCTCGACGGCGTGAAGCTGGTGGGGATCAGCCAGCGCCGGACCCGGGCCGCATCGCGCTTCCAGTCCGCGGTGCACGTGGCCTGGCGACCGGAGCGGCTCGTGCCGTTGCTGGCCGGCTCGCCGCCACCGGGCCCGCTGCCCCCGGTGGGCACGCTCCCAGCAGCCGTCGCCGCCGCCCTCCCGGCCGCCGTCGCCGCCTCCCTCGCCTCGGCCTGAGCCGACGCCCCCCTCGTTCGCGGGCCGCGCCCAGGCCGTTGGGGGCGCGAGATGGGGGGAAGTGGGGAGAAATGGTTGACGGAGGGGGGTCCGGGGGGCCACAGTGGGGCCCGGTGGGGACGGTCCCGGGTCCCCAGCGAGGCAGCCGACTGGGACACATGAAGCGGAGAGGGTCTGGTTCGGCGCGATGTTCGTCGGCGTTCACGAGCGTCAACTCGACGACAAGGGACGCCTGGCGCTGCCGTCCGCCTATCGGACCCTGATCGGCGAGACCTGCTACCTCGTGATGGGCGACGACCGCTGCGTCAACGTGTTCCCCAGCGCCGACTTCGAGGCCATGGCCCGCGATGTCATGGACCAGGTCCGCCGCGGCGAGATGACCCTCATCCGCCAGCGCGCGCTGGCCCACTCGGCCACGCTCGTGACGCTCGACCGGCAGGGCCGGGTGACCATCGACGAGAAGCTGCGGACCTTCGCCCGCCTCGACACCAGCTCGAAGGTCGTCGTGTCCGGGAACCTCGACCGGGCCGAGGTCTGGTCCGCGGAGCTGTACGAGCGCATCGCCGCCTCGGGACGCGGCGAGCTCGCCGGGGGCCAGGAATGAGCGGCTCACCGGGTCTCTTTGTTCGCTCGCTCGAGGACTCGCTCGGCTCACCGGGCCTCTTTGTTCGCTCGCTCGAGGACTCGCTCGGCTCACCGGGCCTCTTTGTTCGCTCGCTCGAGGACTCGCTCGGCGCAGGGAGTTCCACGACACGGCCGGCGCGCCCTGCGACCGATCGACCCACGACGGAAGGAGGCGCGAGGACCACAGAACCCCGGACGACCGGACGCCACGCGGGGGCTTCACCGTGACCGATCCGTTCGAGCACCGCCCCGTGATGCTCGACGAGATCGTCGCGGTGTTCGCCACCGTCCCGGCGGGCGTGGTGCTCGACGCCACGCTCGGCGCCGGCGGTCACACCGAGGCCCTGCTGACCAGCCGTCCCGACCTCTCCGTCATCGGCATCGACCGCGACGAGGAGGCGCTGGCCGCGGCGACGGCCCGCCTGGCCCCCTTCGGTGATCGCTTCCGTGCCGTCCACGCCCGGTTCGACGACCTCCACCTGATCATGCCCACCGACCAGATCCCCCGCCCCACCATCGACCCCCAGGACGGCCTGAGCGGCGCCCTGTTCGACCTCGGCGTGTCCTCGCCGCAGCTCGACCGGGCCGACCGTGGCTTCTCCTACCGCCAGGACGGGCCGCTCGACATGAGGATGGACCGCTCGGCGCCGTGGTCGGCAGCGGACGTGGTGAACGGCTACGACGTCGAGGACCTCGCCCGTGTCATCCGCCGCTACGGGGACGAGCGCTTCGCCTCCCGGATCGCCCGGGCGATCGTCGCCGCCCGGCCGCTCGAGACGACCGCGCAACTGGCGGCCGTCGTGACCGACGCCATCCCGGCCGCCGCCCGCCGCACCGGCGGGCACCCGGCGACGCGCACGTTCCAGGCCATCCGCATCGAGGTCAACGCCGAGCTCGACGCGCTGCCCGCGGCGCTCGACGCCGCGATCGAGGCCACGAAGCCGGGCGGGCGCATCGCCGTGCTCTCGTACCACTCCGGCGAGGACCGCATCGTGAAGGAGCGCTTCCGCGTCGCCACGGGCGCCTGCGACTGCCCACCCGGGCTGCCCTGCGTGTGCGGGGCCGTGCAGACCGTGCGGCTCGTCCGGCGGGTGCCGAAGCGCCCGTCGGTGGAGGAGCGCGAGGCCAACCGTCGCGCCGGCTCGGCCCGCCTGCGGGTCGCCGAGCGCGTCGAGGACCGCGTCGGCGAGGATCGAGACGCCCGGTCATGACGGCCATGCTCGAACGGGCATGGGAGCCCGAACGACGCCCGCAGCGGCGAGTGGCCGCGCCCCCACCACGGGCGCTCGGCACCCGCCACACCACCGCCGAACGGGCCGCCCGCTCCGACGGTCGCACCCATCCCACGGCATCCACCGCGACGTCGCGCGCTGCGAACCGCCCCGATCTGCGCATCGTGCCCAAGCCGCGCGCCGCGGCGAACGCGGCGATCGTGCTCTTCGCCGTCGTGGTCGTGTTGATGCTCACGGCCGTCGTGCTGCACACCCGGATCGCCGAGCGTCAGTTGGAGATCGACCGCTTGGAGACCGCGGTGACCGATGCCCGTGAGCGCTTCGACGTGTTGCGTCAGCAGCGCGCCGAGCTGCGCTCGCCCACCCGCTTGGCGCTGGAGAGCGCCGACCTGGGCATGGGTCCCTCGCCGGGGACCGAGTTCCTCACCATCGACGCCCAGACGATGGCCGAGATGATCGCCGCCGCCGGCACCGTCGACGAGGCGACCGGCGAGGTCACGGCCCCCGATCCACTCGAGCAGATCCGCCGCGTCAAGGCGGCGACGGCCGGCGAGCTGGGCGCCGACCAGCCATGAACCTGCGCCGACGCCCCGAGGACGCCTCGCGTCAGCGCCCCCGCGACGACCGTGATCCTGGTCGTCGCCGTCAGCACGCGCCGAGCCGCCGAGCTGCCCCGGCAGGACGGCGCCACGGTGGGTCGCCGAGCCGTTCCGCTTCGGCGCCGGCGACCCACCGTGATCCTCGCCCGGCACCGGACGGCCGCCCGGCAGCGAACCGGGAAAGCCGCACGGACACCACCCGCGCCACGAGGTCGCGACCTCCGGCGCCGCGGGCCAAGCGGGAGATCCCGCCGCGAGCGACCAGGACCACCCGGCGTCCGACCCCACGCCCGGAGCGCCGTCGCACGATCAAGGCGCCCGACCCCCGCCAGCGGGCCCGGCGCACGATCCGGCCCCGGACGCCGCGCCTCGTGTCGCGCTTCTCGGCCGGTCAGCCCCGCCGCCGTCTGATCGCCGCGCTCGTCGTCATGCTGCTCGTCCTGTCGGCCGTGCTGGTGAAGGTCGGCGCGCTGCAGACGTTCCAGGGCGACAGCCTGCGCAACGCGGCCAGCCAGCAGTGGACCCGCGACCGGGAGCTGCGCGCCCAGCGCGGCTCGATCTTCGACCGCAACGGTGAGGAGCTGGCCCTCTCGGTGCCGGCGGCGACGATCGCCGTCAACCCGATGCAGGTGGAGGACCCCGACGGGACGGCCGACACGTTCGCATCGATCCTGCAGCTGTCAGCCGATCGGCGCGACGAGCTGGGGACCCGGATGGCGGCCCAGGATCGCGGCTTCCTGTACGTGGCCCGCCAGGTCGACGACGCGCTCGGGCAGCAGGTGGCGGCCCTCGAACTGGCCGGCGTCAGCGTGTACCGCGAGGATCGGCGGATGCTCCCCGGCGGCGACACGGCTCGCAGCGTGATCGGGCGCACCGACATCGACGGCGTCGGCACGGCCGGCATCGAGAAGCAGTACGACAACGTCCTGACCGGCAAGCCGGGCGAGGTCACCCTCGAGGTCGCACCGGGCGGTCGCTCGATCGCCGGGACCGAGCAGGTGGTGGACGCCCCGGTGCCGGGCAGCGACATCGTGCTGACCATCGACCGGTCGGTGCAGTACGCCACCGAGCAGGCCCTCCTGAAGCGCGTCGCCGAGCTGGGCGCCCGCGGCGGCCAGGCCGTCGTCATGGGCTCGAAGTCGGGCGAGATCGTGGCGATGGCGTCCGTCCGGATCAACGACGCCGGCTACTACGAGATCACGTCCGGCAACTACTCGGCCGTCGACGCCTACGAGCCCGGCTCGGTGGGCAAGGTGATCACGATCGCGGGGGCGCTCAACGAGGGCACCGTCGCCCCCGACACCGTCTTCACGGTGCCCTGGCAGAAGGTGTACACCCGCAACGGCGATCGCCTGCACGACTCGCACATGCACGGCAACGACCCGATGAGCGTCGAGGAGATCCTCGTGGAGTCGTCGAACATCGGCACGATCACGGTGTCGGAGACGATGGGCTTCGAGCGCCAGTACCACTACATGCACGAGTTCGGGCTCGGAGAGCGCACGGCGCTCAACTTCCCCGACGAGACGCCGGGCATCCTGGCCCCCTGGCAGACGTGGGAGGGGACGGAGAAGTACACCGTGGCCTACGGCCAGGGCGTCGCGTCGAGCCCGATCCAGCTCGTGTCGGCGGTCAACAGCATCGCCAACGACGGTGTCTACGTCGCGCCGAAGCTGGTCAAGGCGACCGTCGATGCCAGCGGCGAGGTGCGTGAGATGCCGGCGTCGGAGACCCACGAGGTCGTCAGCCCCGAGGTCGCCGCGGAGATGCAGCGGATGATGCGCGAGGTGGTGTGCCGCGGCACGGCCAAGCAGGCCCGGGTGCCGGGGCTGTCGATCGCCGGCAAGACCGGCACCGGGTACATCGCCCAGGCCGACGGCGGATACGACCGCGCGGACGGCACGAGGGCGTACTACGCCAGCTTCGTCGGCTTCCTCCCGGCCGAGGATCCGCAGGTCACGATCCTGGTCTCGATCGACCAGCCGCCGGCCGACAGCGGGGACCGCTTCGGCGGCACGGCGGCAGCCCCGGTGTTCCGGGAGCTGGCGCCGGTGATGGTCCACGAGCTCGGGATCGAGCCCCCACCCGGCTCGACGGGTTGCGAGGAGTGAACCGTGGCGACCGGCCCGCGGCGCCCCGCCGCCCGACGCGTCGCTCGTCGCTCGCCACGCTGGTCGCCGCCGTCCCCGCTCCGCTCCACCCGGTCGTCGCCGGCGACGCCTCGACCGAGGTGACGGGGATGGCGCACGACTCCCGCCGAGTCGCGCCCGGCGACCTGTTCGCCTGCGTGCGCGGTGCCCGCGCCGACGGTCACGAGCTCGCCGCCGACGCCGTCGCCGCCGGTGCCAGCGCGCTCCTCGTCGACCACCCGCTGGCGACCGGCGTGGCGCAGCTGGTCGTCGACGACACGCGCCTGGCGATGGGTCCGGTGGCCGCGGCGGTCCACGACCACCCGAGCAGGGACCTGCAGGTCGTCGGCATCACCGGCACGAACGGCAAGACGACGACGACCCACCTGCTGGCGGCGATCATGCGGGCCGCCGGCCGGCCGGCCGGCGTCATCGGCACGCTGTCGGGCACCCACACGACGCCGGAGGCGCCGGAGCTGCAGGCCCGCCTCGACGCGTTCCGCGCCGAGGGGTTCACGGCCGCTGTCATCGAGGTCTCGTCGCACGCCCTCGCCCTTCACCGCGTCGACGGCACGCGCTTCGTAGCCGCCGTCTTCACGAACCTCGGGACGGACCACCTCGACCTCCACCGCACCCCCGAGGAGTACTTCCGGGCCAAGGCCAGCCTCTTCACGCCGGGGCTGGCGGCCGTCGGGGTGACGAACGTCGACGACGCCCACGGGCGCCTCCTGGCCGACGCCGCGCCGATCCCGATGGTGGTGTTCTCCACCGCCGAGGCCACCGACGTCGACATCGCTGTCGACCACCAGGCGTTCACGTGGCGTGGTCGACGCATCGCCCTCGGACTGGGCGGGGCGTTCAACCTGTCGAACGCGCTCGCCGCGGCGACGACCGCCGACGTCCTCGGGATCGACGTCGAGGCGATCGTCGCCGGGCTGGCCAATGCGACCGCGGTGCCCGGGCGCTTCGAGCGCATCGTGCCGGAGCAGGGTGGAGCGGGCGACGTCATCGCGATCGTCGACTACGCCCACACGCCCGACGGACTCGAGCAGGTCGTCGCCGCCGCCCGCGGCGTGACGGCTGGCCGGGTGCTGGTGGTGTTCGGCGCCGGCGGGGACCGCGACCACGCCAAGCGCCCGCAGATGGGTACCGTCACCGCGGCGATGGCCGACCGCGTGTTCGTGACATCCGACAACCCGCGATCGGAGGATCCGTCCGCCATCATCTCCGACGTGCTCGGCGGGATCGACGTCTCGGATCGCGACAAGGTCGTGGTGGAACCGGACCGCGCCGCGGCCATCGCCCTGGCCATCGACGACGCCCGCCCGGGCGACGTGGTGGTGGTGGCCGGCAAGGGGCACGAGACGACGCAGACGGTCGGTGACCACGTCCTGCCGTTCGACGACCGGGCCGTCGTGCGTGACCTCCTCGCCCGCCGGGCCGGCCGATGAGACGGAGTCTCGCCGTGATCGCTGGACGAGACGGAGTCTCGCCGTGATCGCTGGACGAGACGGAGTCTCGCCGTGATCGCTGGACGAGACGGAGTCTCGCCGTGATCGCGGTCATGATCGCCGGCGTCGTCGCCGGGGTCCTGTCGCTGGTCATCACGCGAGCGCTGATCACGGCGTTCCGCACCCGCGGGCTCGGGCAACCGATCCTCGGCAAGGAGGACCGCGGGCCCGAGCACCACATGGCCAAGCAGGGCACGCCGACCATGGGTGGGCTGGCGATCGTCGCCGCCGCCCTGATCGGTTGGATCGTCGCGCACATCCGCCGCGGCCTGCCGTTCTCGGACCAGGCGATCATCGTGTGGGTCGCCGTCATCGTGATGGCGTTCATGGGCTTCCTGGACGACTACCTGAAGGTCCGTCGCCGCCACAACCGGGGCATCTTCTGGAAGCAGAAGAACTACGTCACGATGCTGCTCAGCTTCGGCATCGCGTGGTGGCTCGTCAGTGCCACCGGCATCTCGACGACCATCTCGCTGACCCGCGCCGACTACCCCGGTTGGGAGGTGCCCACGGCCGTCTGGGTGATCTGGGCCGGGCTGATCATCTGGGCCACGACGAACGCCGTCAACGTCACCGACGGCCTCGACGGCTTGGCCGGCGGCTCGGCCCTGATGGGCTTCGGCGCCTTCATGATCATCGGTTACTGGGCGTTCCGGAACCCGGAGATCTACGGCGCGGTCGTCAACCCGCTCGACCTCGCCGCGCTCGCCGCCGCGTTCGCCGGAGCGTGCATGGGCTTCCTGTGGTTCAACGCGGCACCGGCGCGCATCTACATGGGCGACGTCGGCGCGCTCGGGATCGGCTCGGCGCTCGCCCTCCTGGCGCTGACGATGAACACGCAGCTGCTGCTGCTGCTGATCTGTGGCCTCAACGTGTTCGAGGCCGGTTCGGTGGCGCTGCAGATGGGCGTGTTCAAGGCCAGCGGGCGAACCCGGCGGGTCCTGCGGATGTCGCCGATCCACCACCACTTCGAGCTGCTCGGCTGGCCCGAGACCACGGTCATCATCCGGTTCTGGCTGATCTCGGCGGCCTGCGTCGCCGCCGCCCTCGGGCTGTTCATCGGCGACTTCACCGGCATCTCGGGGGAGCTGCCGTGATCGTCGTCTACGGGCTGGCGATCGCCGGCGCGGCCACCGTGCGGGCCCTGCGCGACCGGGGCGAGGACGTCGTGGCCGTCGACGACCGGATCGACGACGCCAAGCGGTCGCTCGCCGACCAGCTCGACGTCGAGCTCGTCGTGACGCCCGACGACGCCGCGTTGCGCGCTCTCATCGGGTCGGCATCCCTCGTCGTGCCGGCCCCCGGGGTGCCCGAGACCCACCGTCTGTTCGAGGTCGCCGCCGCCGCCGGGTGCCATGTCGTCAGCGAGCTCGAGCTCGCCTACCGCTGGGAGCGCGACCGTCCCGGCGGACCGCGCCCGATGCTCGCCGTCACGGGCACGGACGGCAAGACGACCACCACGCTGCTCGCCGTCGAGATGCTCGCCGCCGGCGGGGTGCGCTCGGTCGCCGCGGGCAACACCGACGTGCCGCTCGTCGAGGCCCTCGACCTCGACGTCGACGCGTTCGTCGTCGAATGCACCAGCTTCCGCCTGGCGTGGACCTCGTCGTTCCGCGCCGACGTGGCGGTGTGGCTCAACCTGGCGCCCGACCACCTCAACTGGCACACCGGGATGCAGTCCTACATCGCCGCCAAGGCCCGCATCTTCGACCAGCAGCGACCGGGCGACGTCGCCGTCGGCGCCGTCGCCGACCCGATCGTGATGCGCCACCTCGCGGCCGCTCCTGGCCGGCACCGCACGTTCGGGTTGACCGGCGCCGACTACGAGGTCCGGGGGAGCGGCCCGTCGGCCGTGCTGGCCGGTCCGCAGGGCGAGCTGGCCGCGGTGTCGTCCATGCGCAGGGCCCTGCCCCACGACCGCACGAACGGTCTCGCCGCCGCCGCGCTGGTGCTCGAGCACGGGCTCGTCGCGCCACCCGCCGTCGCCGCTGCGCTGGCCTCGTTCGTGGGGCCCCCGCACCGCATCGAGCTCGTCGGCGACGCCGAAGGGGTGCGCTGGTACAACGACTCCAAAGCGACGACACCGCACGCGGCGGCGACGGCGATCCGGGCCTTCGGCCACGTCGTGCTCATCGCCGGCGGCCTCAACAAGGACCTCGACCTGGCCCCCATGGTCGCCGAGCCGGCGCGCCTCAGGGCGGTCGTCGCGATCGGGCAGGCCGCCGACCTGATCGCCACGACGTTCGAGGGCGCGGCGCCGATCGTGCGAGCGGCGTCCATGGCCGACGCCGTCGCCCGGGCCGGCGAACTGGCCCGGCCCGGCGACGTCGTGCTGCTGTCGCCGGGGTGCGCCAGCTTCGACTGGTACCCCGACGGTGGGTACCCGGCCCGTGGCGACGACTTCCGTCGCCTCGTCCACGAGCACCTCGGTCTCGACCCCTCCCACGGCGCTGACGCGCCTGCCACGTCAGGAGCAGGATCATGAGCTCGACGACGACGATCATGGGCCGCCCCCCGGCCGAGGCGTCGGTGCCGATCCCGGTGCCGACCGGCGGGCCCGTCGGCGGCCCACGCTCGGTCGCCGACCGGCGCCGGAAGGCCCTCGAACGCCTGCACGGCGAGCGCGGGGCACCGACCCGGGCCGGCCGGCGCCGGACCGCGTCCCGGCGCTACGACCGCATCGGCATGTGGGACGTGCAGCACGGCCCGGCGCCGGCGTCGTACTACGTCATCGGCATCGTCGTCGCCGTCTTCGTGATGCTCGGCCTGGTGATGGTGCTGTCGGCGTCGGCCAGCGTGGAAGTGTCGCGTGGCAACAGCCCGTACCACGTGTTCACCCGCCAGGTCACGTGGGCCGGCATCGGCCTGGTCGGCATGTTCGCGGCGATGCGCATGCACCTCCTGTGGGTGCGCCGGCTCGCCATCCCGCTCTTCCTTGTCGCCGGCGCCGGCATGGCGCTCCCGTTCGTGCCGGGCGTCGGCGTGACGCTCAACGACGCCCGGGCGTGGATCCAGCTCGGCTCGTTCAGCATCCAACCGTCGGAGCTCCTGAAGCTCGTGCTCGTGATCTTCGTCGCCGACCTGCTGGTGCGCCGCCAGGACGTGCTGGCCGACGTCCGCCGCAGCGTCAAGCCGATCATCCTGCTGGCGGTCGCCGCCGGCGGCGCCAGCCTCGTGCAGAACGACCTCGGCTCGGCGATCGTGATGGTGGCGATCATCCTGGCCGTCGCCTTCATCGGCGGGGTCCCGCTGACGCCGATGGCGCTCACCGGGCTGGCCGCGGCCGGCGTCGCGCTGGGTTTCGTGTTCTCGACCGCCTACCGCTACGACCGCTTCACCGCCTTCCTCGACATCACCGGTCACCGCGACCGGCTGTCGTACCAGACGTACCAGGGCTTCTTGTCGATCGCCGACGGCGGGCTGACCGGATCCGGCGTCGGTGCCGGGAACGGCAAGCTCGGCTACCTGCCCCTCGCCCACAGCGACTTCATCTTCGCCGTGATCGCCGACGAGCTCGGCTTCGTGGGGTCGGTCGCCGTCGTCGGCGGGTTCATGCTCCTGACGTGGTTCGGCATCCAGGCCGCACTCGCCGCCCCCGATCGCTTCGCGATGCTGCTCGCGGGTGGGATCACGAGCTGGTTCGCGGTGCAGGCGGTGATCAACCTCGGTGGCGTCACCGGGCTGATGCCGGTCACCGGCCTCACCCTCCCGTTCTTCTCGGCCGGCGGGTCGTCGCTGTTCGCGTCGATGACGGCCGCCGGGCTGCTGCTGAACGTGGCCCGTCGCTCGGCGTGAGGGCGGTCCAGGTCACGGCGCGCATCACGGGCGGGGCGAGCGAACAGGAGACGACGTGAGCACGCGAGCGTTCGCCGTGGTGACCGGCGGCGGGACGGCCGGGCACGTGCTCCCGGCGCTGGCCATCGCCGAATCCCTCGTCGACGCCGGCCACGACCCGGCCTCGATCCACTACATCGGCGCCGCCCGCGGCATCGAGACCCGGTTGCTGCCGTCGACGCCGTTCCCCCACACGTTCCTCGACGTCGTCGGCCTGCAGCGCGAGCTGAACGTCACCAACCTGCGGCTCAACGCGACGATGGTGCCGAAGCTGACGCGGGCGGTCCGTCGGGCCGGTGCCGTGCTGCGCGACATCCGACCACAGGTCGTGGTGTCGGTCGGCGGGTACGCCAGCCTGCCCGGTGTCCTGGCGGCGCGGCGCCAGCGCATCCCAATCGTCGTCGTCAGCTACGACCTGCGGCCGGGGCAGGCCAGCAAGCTCGCCGCCCGCTTCGCCGCCGCGTCCGCCGTGGCCTACCCGGGCTCGACGTTGCCCCGGGCCGTTGTGACCGGCGCCCCACTGCGACGGCGGCTGCGGGCCGTCGACCGAGGGCGCGACCGCCATGCCGCCAGGGTCGAGCTCGGGCTGCCCGAGGACCGCTTCGTCGTCGCCGTGACCGGCGGCTCCCAGGGCTCGGCAGCGCTCAACCACGCCGTCGCTGCGTTCGTCGCCGCCCACCGGGACGATGCCGGGCTCGCCGTGCGACAGGTCGTGGGGGAGCGCTTCCTCGACGAGATGACGGCGACGGCCGGGGGGGCCGCCGCCGACGGCGGCGTGCTGCACCAGGTGATCGGCTATGACGACCGCATCGAGCTCATGTACGCCGCAGCCGATCTGCTCATCGGTCGGGGCGGCGCCAGCACCGTGGCCGAGGTCGCGGTGACGGGGACGCCGGCGATCCTCGTCCCGTGGGCGCTCGCCGCCGAGGACCACCAGACGCTCAACGTCAGGTGGCTGTCGGACCAGGGCGGTGCCGTGCTGCTGCCCGAGGACCGGCTCGACGGCCTCGCGACGCTGGTCGACGAGCTCCGCGACGATCCGGACCGCCTCGCCGAGCTCGCTCGGCGGGCCCACGACGCCGGCGGGCTGCACCGCGGCGGTGCGCTCGTCGACGTGATCGAGCGGACGGCGGCGACCGGCCGTGGCCGGTCGCAGCGTGCCGCCAGCTCCTAGCCTGGCCGCACCGATGACGACTGTCCTCCCCGCCCCGGCGCCCGACGCTCCGCTCGACCTGTCCCGGCCGCTGCGCCTGCACGTCGTGGGCGTCGGTGGTCCCGGGATGAGCGCCATCGCCATCACGCTGGCGGAGATGGGCCATCGCGTCTCGGGGAGCGACCTCCGCGACCAGCCCGTCCTCGACCGGGTCCGGGCGGCCGGGGTCGACGTCCGCGTCGGCCACGACGAAGCGGTCGTCGCCGGCTGTGACGCCGTGACGTCCTCGACGGCGATCCCCGACCGCAACATCGAGCTGCGGGCGGCGCGCGAGCACGGGATCCCGACGTTGCGGCGGGCGGGGATGCTGGCCTCGATCTGCGCGCAGGCGCGGTCGGTGGGGGTCGCCGGCACGCACGGCAAGACCACGACGACCTCGATGCTGATGCTGATCCTCGCCGAAGCGGGCCTGGCCCCCAGCTTCATCGTCGGCGGCGAGGTCACCGACGCCGGAACCGGCGCGCACTGGACGGGCGGCCAGCTGCTCATCGTCGAGGCCGACGAGAGCGATGGCACCCATGTCCAGCTCCCGCTGGCGGCGACGATCCTGCTCAACGTCGAGCTCGACTTCCTCGAGCACTACGGGTCGTTCGAGGCGCTGCTGCAGAGCTTCGACCTCTACCTCGGCCAGATCCCGGGCCCGAAGGTGGTCTGCGCCGACGATCCGGTGTGCGTCGACCTCGCCCGGCGCCATCAGGTCGTCACGTACGGGCTCGGCGCGGATGCCGAGATGCGGGCTGTCGACGCCCACTCGGCAGACGGCTCGTTCCGGTTCGCGGTGGAGCGCCGCGCCCCGGACGGGACGGTGGCGCGCCTGGGCGACGTGCGGCTCCCGCTCCGCGGCATCCACAACGTGTCGAACGCGACCGGGGCGATCGCGATGGCGATGGAGCTCGGGGCCCCGTTCGAGGCGTGCCGGGACGCCCTGGCTCGCTTCGGGGGCGTCGCCCGCCGGTTCGACATCCGGGGGTTCGACGGCGGCGCGACGTTCGTCGACGACTACGGGCACCTCCCGGCCGAGATCGCCGCAGTGGTCGCGGCCGCCCGGGAGAGCGGTGACGGCTGGGAGCGGGTGGTGGTGGCGTTCCAGCCCAACCGGTTCAACCGGATCGCCGAGATGTGGCAGGAGTACGCCGACGCGTTCGTCGGCGCCGATGTCGTCGTGCTCACCGAGATCTACCCGTCGGGCACCACGCCGATGCCGGGCATCACCGGTCGCCTGATCGTGGACGCCGTGACGGCCGCCCACCCCCACGCCCACGTGGTGTGGCTGCCCCGTCGCGATGACGTGGTGTCGTTCCTGGCCGGCGAGGTCGGCCGGGGCGACGTGTGCATCTCGATGGGCTGCGGTGACATCGCCACGCTGCCCGACGAGGTCCTCGCCCGGCGCGCCGAACGGCGCGCGCCGTGAGCGCGGTCGCCGACGTCTCGGCCGTCGACGCGGCGGCACGCGTGCTCGGGGCGCGGGCGGCGCGAGACGAACCGCTCGGCCCTCTGACGACCTATCGGGTGGGAGGACCGGCCGCGCTGTTCGTGCGGGCGCGGTCGCTCGACGACCTGCTCGCTGTCGCGGCCGCGAGGAGGTCCTCCGGACTCGACGTGCTGGTGCTCGGACGGGGGTCGAACCTGCTGGTCGCCGACCGTGGCTTCGGCGGGATCGCCGTGAGCATCGCCGACCTGGCCGGAGACACGGCGGACGACATCGACGTCGCCGGGGGCACGAGGGACGACGGGGTCGTGGTGACGGCCGGCGGCGGTGTCGCCCTCCCGGTGTTGGCCCGCCGGACGGCGGCGGCCGGGTTGACCGGCTTCGAATGGGCGGTCGGGGTGCCGGGCTCGGTCGGCGGCGCGGTGACGATGAACGCGGGCGGGCACGGTTCGGACATGGCGGCCTGCCTCGTCGACGTCGACGTCGTCGACCTCGATGCGCCGGACCCGGCGCCGCTGACCATCGCCGTCGATGCGCTGGGGTTGCGCTTCCGGGGATCCGGTCTCGGTGATCACCAGGCCGTCGTGCGGGCCCGCGTGCGACTGCGCCGCGGCGATCGGGGGCGGGCCGAGGCGGCGATCAAGGAGATCGTCCGCTGGCGCCTCGAGCACCAGCCGGGCGGGCAGAACTGCGGCTCGGTGTTCGTCAACCCGGTGCCCGGCGAGGTCAGTGCCGGTGGTCTGATCGACGGGCTCGGTCTGCGCGGGTTGCGCATCGGCACCGCGGAGGTGTCGGAGAAGCACGCCAACTTCGTGCAGGCCTCTGACGGTGGGACGGCAGCCGACGTGCGGGCGGTCATCGAAGCCGTCCGGTCGCGCGTCGCGGACAGCACCGGCTACCTGTTGCGCAGCGAGGTGCGTCTGGTCGGGTTCGACGACGACGTGGACGGTCGACCCGATGGCTGAGCGTCCACCTGCGCCACGCGGGTCGTTGCCCGGCGCCGAGGTGCCCTCGGCCGAGGTCCTCGACGAGCTGCTGCGGGCGTTCTCGGTCGATGTCAACGACCAGGCCCGGGCCAAGGACGTCGACCTCGAGAGCCCGGAGGTCGAAGAGCTCCTCACGCCACCGACCGATGACGATCATCTGAACACTCAACCTGAACCTGAACCTCTGGATGAGCCTCATGTTCAGGTTGACGTCGACAGTGACGTGCTGCCACCAGCCGACGTCGAGCTCGTGACCACCGAGGAGCCAGCTCCCGAGGCGACCGAAGCCACCGGGGCGACCGGATCGAGCGGCGCCGACCTCGTGGCGCCGGCGGCCGATCCCGGCGGTGACGGACCGGACGGTGGAGGCCCCGGTGAGCCGAGCGAGTCCTCGAGCGAGCGAACGAAGCAGCCCGGTGAGCCGAGCGAGTCCTCAAACAAGAGGAGTCTCGAGCGAGCGAACGAGCGACCGCCCCGACGAGGTCGCGGCTGACGGTCCCAGAGCGGTCCCGGGCGGCGCTTCGGCGCCGGTGACAGCCGATGACGACGAGTCGGCAGCGACGCCGGGCGGTTCGCGCACCATCGTCATCGACTCCGCCGACGATCCGCCCGACGCCGTCTACCTGACGCCCGGTGACCCGCTGCTCAACCGACCGGCCGCCGCTGCAGCGGCCGCAGCCGCCACCGAGCGCGGCGGGACGAGCGGGGAGACCACGATCTTCATCGACGACCGACCGACCGGTCAGATCCTCACGCTCGAGGAGGCCACCGGTTCGGCCGGGCGCATGGAGCCGCGCCTCCGGGAGCGGCGGATCGCCGTCAAGCGGGGCGTCGGACGCCGCCGTCTGCGGTGGGCCCTGGCCGCCGTGGTCGTCGTGGGTCTGGTCGTGGCCGCCTTGGCCGTGCTCGGCTCGGGCCTCTTCGCCATCGAGGACGTCGAGGTGGAGGGCGTCGTCTACACCGATCCGGCGCGGCTGCAGTCGGTCGTCGACGAGCTGCGCGGCGAGCCGGTCCTGCGAGCCGACACCGACGCCGCCGAGCGGGAGCTGGAGCTGATCCCGTGGGTCGAGGCCGCCCGCGTGACGACCGACTTCCCCCACGGAGCCAAGATCGAGATCCGCGAGCGGACACCCGTCGCCTCGTTCGAAGGACCCGACGACCAGCACCGGGTGATCGACGCCCACGGCCGCGTGCTCGACGTCCTGGCCGGCCAACCCGACGAGTACATGCCGATCGTCAGCGCGGATGCACCGGCGATCGAGGCCGGGCAGTTCGCGCCGCAGGGCTTCGCCGCCGCGGCCAGCCTCGTCCAGGCGCTGACCCCCGAGCTGCGGGCGCTGGCCCAGTCCGTGGCCGTCACCGGTGACGGCGGCGATCTGCGGATGATGATGTCGAACGGGATCGAGGCCCGCTTCGGCGCCGCCCGCGACCTGGTCAACAAGCTGGTGCTCCTCCAGACCAGCCTCGACAAGCTGGACGTCGCCGGGATGTCGTACATCGACGTGTCAACCAACGAGGTGACGACGGGATGAGCGCCCGGTCGGCGGGCGCCGACGACGCACCGGCGCGACGGTGATGCACCGTTTCCCGGCTCCGACGTGCGAGGATGTTCCATGATCTGCGGTTCGGACCTCGTGTCCCAAGGTCCTGCGACGACGGAGGACGTGACGATGACCGCGACGCGCACACCGGATGACGACATGAACCCACGACCCAACCTCAACGGAACGATCACAGGGAGGTCACGCTGATGGCCGGCGCGCCCCAGAACTATCTCGCGGTGATCAAGGTCATCGGTGTCGGCGGTGGCGGTGTGAACGCGGTCAACCGGATGATCGACGCCGGGCTGAAGGGCGTGGAGTTCATCGCCGTCAACACCGACGCCCAGGCGCTGCTGATGAGCGACGCCGACCTCAAGCTGGACATCGGGCGCGACCTCACGCGCGGGCCTCGGCGCCGGCAGCGATCCCGAGGTCGGCCGGGCGGCGGCGGAGGGCCACCACGAGGAGATCGAGGAGATGGTGAAGGGCGCCGACATGGTGTTCATCACCGCCGGCGAGGGTGGCGGCACGGGCACCGGCGGCGCGCCGGTGATCGCCGAGATCTCCCGCAACCTCGGCGCCTTGACGATCGGCGTCGTGACCAGACCGTTCTCGTTCGAGGGTCGACGCCGTGCCGTGCAGGCCGATTCCGGCGTGCAGCGCCTGAAGGAGAAGGTCGACACCCTGATCGTCATCCCCAACGACCGGCTGCTCAGCGTCGCCAACGACAAGACGAGCGTGCTGAACGCGTTCAAGATGGCCGACGAGGTCCTGCTGCAGGGCGTGTCGGGCATCACCAACCTGATCACCACGCCCGGCCTGATCAACACCGACTTCGCCGACGTGAAGATGGTCCTGTCGCAGGCCGGTTCGGCCCTGATGGGCATCGGGCAGGCGAGCGGCGACGAGCGGGCCGTGTCGGCCGCGAAGGCGGCGATCTCCAGCCCGCTGCTCGAGGCGGCGATCGATGGCGCCCGCGGCGTGCTCCTGAACATCACCGGTCCGTCGAGCATGGGGCTGTTCGAGATGAACGCCGCGGCCGAGATCATCCACGGCGTCGCCCACGCCGATGCGAACATCATCTTCGGCACGGTGATCGACGACGAGATGGGCGATGAGGTCAAGGTCACGGTGATCGCCGCCGGCTTCGATCGCCTCGACGGAGCCGGTGCCGGTTCCCTCGCCGCCGGGGCGGGCAAGGCCCCGTCGACGATCTCGGAGCTGTTCGCCGAGGACGAGGCCGACCCGCTGGACCCCGACGACGACGACGACTTCGACGTCCCGTCGTTCCTGCGCTGACGCCCACCGCCCCCCGCCCGACGACCTGGCCTCGAGGTTGGCCGCCGTCCGATCGCGCATCGCCGCCGTCACCGACCGCGAGGTCGCCGTGCTCGCCGTCACCAAGGGGTTCGGCCCGGACGCGGTGGATGCCGCCGCCGCCGTGGGGCTGCGGGCGATCGGCGAGAACTACGCCCAGGAGCTGCGGGTGAAGGGCCCCGTGGCGGCCGCCGCCGGTCTCGCCGTGCACTTCATCGGGCAACTGCAATCGAACAAGATCCGCCAGCTGACCGGGATCGTGGACGTGTGGGAGACCGTCGACCGGCCGCGCCTGGTGACCGAGCTGGCCCGCCGGACACCCGGCGCCACCGTCCTCGTCCAGGTCGACTCGACGATGGAGGCCGATCGGGGCAAGGGCGGGTGCCCACCGACGGAGGTGGCGACGCTCGTCGGCATGGCCCGCGACGCCGGGCTCGTCGTGGACGGGTTGATGACCGTCGGGCCCACGACGGGTGGAGCGCAGGCGGCACGCAGCGGGTTCGCGGCGACGTGCCGCCTGGCCGACGACCTGGGGCTGGCGACGTGCTCGATGGGCATGAGCGGCGACCTCGAGGTCGCCGTCGAGGCGGGGGCCACCGAGGTGCGCATCGGCACCGCCCTGTTCGGCCCACGGTGACCCGGCGTCGCGCCGACCGGGGGGCGCGCCGCTCGCGGCTCGCCCCGCCGACGAGGTGGCGTCCCCGACGGCGTCGTGACGTGTCCGCGGACTGTCTGACCTGTTGAGATAACGTGCGCGGCGCAGGAGGAATCGGATGGCATTCTGGAAGAAGACCATGGACTACCTCGGTCTGGGGCCCGACGACGCCTACGACGACTACGACGATTCGGTCGAGCCCGAACCGCCGGCGCGGGCGTCGAGGTCGACGGGCGACACGGGGTCGCGGGGTGGTCGGTCGTCCGCGAACAAGAACTGGCCGGCCGAGCCGGACGAGACCGCGATCAAGGCCGTGCCGGCGCGCCCGAGCTTCCCGTCGCGCGACTTCGAGTCCCCTGCCCGCCGGGCCGCCGCCCAGTCGGCGACCGACGATTCGGGCGCTCACGCCCGCTCGCAGCCGCGCTCGGCGCCGCGACTGGCGCCGGCCCCGACGGCGGCGGCCGAGCCGGCGACCGTGCGCCCGCGCCGCTTCGACCAGGCCCAGGAGCTGGCCGACAAGTTCAAGGACGGCCAGGCGGTGATCCTCAACCTGGAGGCTGCCGAACGTGACGTGGCCCGCCGCCTCATCGACTTCGCCAGCGGCGTGTGCTACTCGCTCGACGGCTCCATGGAGAAGGTCGCCACCGGGGTCTACCTCTTGAAGCCGGCGGCCCAGCGCATCCACCGATTCGACGACTACGAGGGTTGAGCCCATGGCATTGAGCCCGCAGACCATCCGGGAGACCACGTTCAAGGCCGCCAAGCGCGGCTACGACCAACACGAGGTCAACGCCTTCGTCGAGGAGGTCGCCGCCACCGTGGAGGCGGCCCAGAACGAGGCCACCGCGATGGAGGCCAGGGCCCGGGCCGCCGTGGCCCGCCTGCAGGAGCTCTCCCAGCAGTCCGCCGAGGCGCCACCGCGCCGATGCCGGCAAGGGCGTCGACGTCAAGGTCGACGAGGCCGAGACGATCAGCCGGACGTTGCTGCTCGCCCAGCGGACGGCCGACACCACGGTGGCCGAGGCTCAGGCCGAGGCCGACCGGCTGCTGGCTGCCGCCCACGACGAGGCGTCGGCCGGTCTCGACGGAGCCCGCGCCGAGTCGGAGCGGCTGATCGAGGAGGCCAAGGCCGACGCCCGGCGGGCCGGGGAGTCCGAGCGGGTGCGCGTCGAGGGCGAGGTGCAGGCGCTCCTGGCCCGACGCGACTTCCTCGAAGCCGACGTCGATCACCTCGAGCAGTACCTGGTCGCCCAGCGCGAGCGCATCACCGAGGCCGTCGCCTCGCTGCAGGACCTCGTGTCGCGGGTGCCCGACGGCCTCGCCGACATGCGCCGGCCCCTGATGTCGGCGGCCGCCGAGCCGCCGCAGCGCCGACGAGGGAGCTGACGAGGACCCGTTCGCCGTCGCCGACGCCGAGCTGGCCGAGGAGGCCGGGACCGACACCGCCGGTGGGCTCGACGAGCACTCGGAGATCGCCGAGATCACCAGGGTGGCGACGAGCAGCGAGGAGCGCCCGGGAGGCCGGGTGGCGACGAGTGCGAGGAGCGCCCGGGAGGCAGGGTGGCGACGAGCGGCGAGGAGCGCCCGACGGTGCGACGAGCAGCGAGGAGCGCCGAGCAGGTGGCGACGAGCAGCGACGACCGGTCGGCCGACGCGACGCCGCCGGGCAGTGGCCGGCCGCTGTTCGACGAGGACGGCGAGCCGACCGCCCAGCTGGGTGCCGTCAACCCACGGGAGCGCTGAGCAGCCGCCCGGTACAATCGTGCCAACGGCGACGACGAGGCCATCACCTCCGAGCCTTCGGAAGAACGGGGCGCTGCGGCGTCCTCACTAGAACCGAACGGGTCCGGCCCGTCAGCGCCGGCGCAAACGAGTGGCGGAACGCCGTGGCGGTCCGCAAGCAGGGTGGTACCGCGGGCCCTGCCGCCGAGGGCGGAGGGTCCGTCCTTGCGCAGCAGCACGAGCGCAGGAGCCGACCCGAGCATGACCGCACCGTCCACCGACCGCCGGTACCCGGACGTCGCCGCGCAGCCGGACTTCCCGCGCCTCGAGGAGGAGGTCCTCGAGCGCTGGCGAGCGGGAACCGACGTTCTTCGAGTCGATCGCCCAGCGTGAGGCGGCCGGCGCCGACGAGTTCGTGTTCTACGACGGGCCGCCGTTCGCCAACGGGCTGCCGCACTACGGCCACCTGCTGACCGGGTTCGTGAAGGACGCCGTGCCGCGGTACCGCACGATGCGCGGCCAGGTGGTGTCACCGCCGCTTCGGCTGGGACTGCCACGGCCTGCCCGGCCGAGGTCGAGGCCGAGAAGGAGCTCGGCATCTCAGGGCCACCCGGAGATCACGGCGTTCGGCATCGCCGAGTTCAACGACGCCTGCCGCACCAGCGTGCTGCGCTACACCGACGAGTGGCAGCGCTACGTCACCCGCCAGGCCCGCTGGGTCGACTTCGACAACGACTACAAGACCCTCGACCTCGACTACATGGAGAGCGTCATGTGGGCGTTCAAGACGCTGTGGGACAAGGGCCTCGTCTACGAGGGCTTCCGCGTGCTCGCCTACTGCTGGCGCTGCGAGACGCCGCTCAGCAACACCGAGACGCGCATGGACGACGTCTACCGCGACCGCCAGGACCCGGCGCTCACGGTGGGCTTCGAGCTGCTCGACGGGCCGCTCGCCGGCGCCGAGCTGCTGGCCTGGACGACCACGCCTGGACGCTGCCGGCCAACCTCGCGCTCGCCGTCGGCCCCGACGTCGACTACGCCGTCGTCGAGCGCGACGGCGGCCGGCGCTACGTGCTGGCCGCCGAGCGCCTCGCCGCCTACGCGCGCGAGCTCGGCCCGACGCCGGTGGTCGTGCGCGACCGTGCGCGGCGCCGACCTCGTCGGGGCGCCGGTACAGGCCGCTGTTCGACTTCTTCACCGACGTCGAGCGGTTCGGCACCGGGCAGGCGTTCCAGGTCCTCGGCCGCCGACTTCGTGTCGACCGAGGACGGCACCGGCGTCGTCCACATCGCGCCGGGCTTCGGCGAGGACGACCAGCTCGCCTGCAACGCGGCCGGCATCCCGACGCTCGTGCCCGATGGACGAGCACGGCCGGTACACGGCCGAGGTCGCCCGTGGGTCGGCGAGCACGTGTTCGACGCCAACCCGCACGTCATCCGCCACCTCAAGGACGCCGGCGTCGTGCGTGCGCCACGAGACCTACGACCACCCCTACCCGCACTGCTGGCGCTGCGCCCAGCCGCTCGTCTACCGGGCCGATCTCGTCGTGGTTCGTCGAGGTCACGGAGTTCCGCGACCGCATGGTCGAGCTCAACGAGCGAGATCACCTGGGTGCCCGAGCACCTCAAGCACGGCAGCTTCGGCAAGTGGCTGCAGAACGCCCGCGACTGGTCGATCAGCCGCAACCGCTTCTGGGGCTCGCCGATCCCGGTGTGGCGCAGCGACGACCCGAGCTACCCGCGGGTCGACGTCTACGGCTCGCTCGCCGAGCTGGAGGCCGACTTCGGCGTGCGGGTCACCGACCTCCACCGGCCGTCCGTCGACGAGCTGGTGCGGCCGAACCCCGACGACCCGACGGGCCGCTCGATGATGCGGCGCGTCCCCGAGGTGCTCGACTGCTGGTTCGAGTCGGGCTCGATGCCGTTCGCCCAGGTGCACTACCCGTTCGAGAACACGGAGTGGTTCGAGTCGCCACTACCCGGGCGACTTCATCGTCGAGTACACGGGCCAGACCCGCGGCTGGTTCTACACGCTGCACGTCCTGGCCACCGCGCTGTTCGACCGCCCGGCGTTCCAGACGTGCGTCAGCCACGGCATCGTGCTCGGCGACGACGGGCTGAAGATGTCCAAGAGCCTGCGCAACTACCCGGACCCGATGGAGGTGTTCGACAGCCTACGGCGCCGACGCCATGCGCTGGTACCTGCTGTCGTCGCCGATCCTGCGCGGCGGCGACTTCTCGGTCACCGCGACCGGCCTCCGCGACACCGCCCGCCAGGTGCTGCTGCCGCTGTGGAACGCCTGGTACTTCCTCGCCCTCTACGCCAACGTCGCCGGCCACCAGGGCATGCGTCCGCGCCAGCCGACGCGCGTCCGACGAACGTGCTCGACCGCTACGTGCTGGCCAAGACCCGCCAGCTCGTCGACGACACCACGGCGGCGATGGACGCCTACGACCTGTTCGGGGCGTGCGCCGCGCGTGCGGTCGTTCCTCGACGCGCTGACGAACTGGTACATCCGCCGCAGCCGCCAGCGGTTCTGGGACGGCGACGTCGACGCCATCGACACGCTGCACACCGTGCTCGACGTGCTCGTGCGGGTCGCCGCGCCGCTGCTGCCGTTCGTCACCGAGGAGATCCACGACGGCCTGCACGCCGGGCGCCGACGCCGGCAGCGTCCACCTCGCCGACTGGCCGTCGCCGAGCGAGCTGCCGGCCGACGACGAGCTCGTCGGGGCGATGGACCAGGTCCGCGACGTCTGCTCGGCGACGCTGTCGGTGCGCAAGGCCCACGGCCGGCGGGTCCGCCAGCCGCTGGCCACGCTGACGGTCGCCGTGCCCGACGCCGACGCGGCTGCGCGCCGTTCGCCGACATCATCGCCGACGAGGTCAACGTCCGCGACGTCGCAGCTCACCGACGACGTCGCGGCCGTGGCCGGCGCAGGTGCTACAGGTCGTCCCGGCGACGCTCGGCCCGCGCCTCGGCAAGCACACCCAGGACGTCATCCGGGCCGTCAAGGCGGGCGACTGGACGCTCGAGGGCGACGCGCGTGGTCGCCGGCGGCCACTGGCTGGAGCCGGGCGAGTTCACGCTGACGATGGTCGCCGACGGCGACCGCCCGAGCACGCACGCTCGGCGGCGGCACCGGCGTGATCGTGCTCGACGTCGACGTGACGCCGGAGCTCGAGCAGGAGGGACGGGCCCGCGACCTGATCCGCCTCGTCCAGCAGGCCCGCCGGGATGCCGACCTCGCCGTCACCGACCGCATCGAGCTGACGATCACCGCCGACGCCGACTGGATCGACGCCGCGCGCGCCCACGGCGATCTGATCGCCGGCGAGACGCTGGCCGTCGATCGGTGACGACGGACCCATCGGCACCGACACGCCCGGAGATCACGGTCCGTCGACGGGTCCTGACGCTGCCGGTCGGAACGACCCGGCCAGGTCGGCGCGGCGCCGACGATAGAGTCCGCCGCTCGATCAACCCGTGGAGGTCGGACGGCATGGCCGCGACGAAGAAGACGGCAGCGAAGAAGGCGGCGAAGCGGCCGGCGAAGCCCGACCAAGACGGCCGCCACCAAGGCCAGCGCCGGCGCAGCGCAGCCGGCGGCAGCCAACGGCTCCGCTGACGACGGGCGGCATCCCGGCGCCCCGCGGGCACGACCAAGGACGGCATCACGTACACCAAGGACTTCGACGTCAAGTTCCTCAAGGCCCAGCACGACGCGCTGGTGGCCGAGCGCGTGGCGCTCACCGGCCAGGCCGACGCGGCTCGAGGACGAGGCCAACTCGCTGATCGAGGACGGCGAGATGGGCGACGTGCAGTTCGACGACGAGAGCGGCGAGGGCGACACGATGGTCGTCGAGCGCGAGCGCGACCTCGCGTTGTCGGCCCAGGCCCGCCAGACCGTCGCCGAGATCGACGCCGCCCTCGGCCCGCATCGGCCGACGGCACCTACGGCTACTCGGTCGCGTCGGGCGAGCCGATCCCGCGCGGAGCGCCTCGAGGCGATCCCGTGGGCCACCGTCCTCGTCGAGGAGAAGGTCGGCGGGATCGGCCGCGTGACGCTCGGGCGGCGGCCGGCGACCGAGCCGCCGTGTCCGCTCGGTCCGCGGACCCTCGAGCCGGTGCCCGCTCGCTGCGCGGCGCCGGTCGCGATCGCCGTCGGCGTCGTCGTCGTCGACCAGCTGACGCAAGCACTGGGCGGTGAACGCCCTCACGACCCGGACCGCAACATCGACGTCATCTGGACGCTGCGGTTCAACCTGGCGTTCAACACCGGCATGGCGTTCTCCCGAGGCACCGGCCTCGGGCCCGTCATCGGCATCCTCGCCCTGCTCGTCGTCGTCGGCCTGCTCGTCTCCGTCGGGCGCTCGTCGAGCCCGCTCTACCCGCTCGCCGTCGGGCTGATCGTCGGTGGCGCGCTGGGCAACCTCGCTCGACCGGCTGTTCCGCGGCGCCGGGCTGGCTCCGCGGCGGCGTCGTCGACTTCATCGACGTGCAGTGGTGGCCGATCTTCAACGTCGCCGACATCGGCGTCACCGTCGGCGGCGCGCTGCTGATGCTCAGCACGCTGTACCCCGGCCGGGCGCCGGACGCCACCGCGCCGACCCGGACGAGGTGGGTGAGCCGAGCGAGTCCTCGAGCGAGCGAACGAGGGGGCGGGGGGAGCGGTGAGCCGAGCGAGTCCTCGGCGACGAGCCGGCCGGTGACGACGACGACGCGACGGTCGATGATCAGCGAGGCCGTGCCCGCCGCGCTCGCTGGCGAGCGGCTCGACCGGGTCGTCGCGCTCCTCGCGGACATCAGCCGCTCGGCGGCGGCGGCCACGATCGTGGCCGGCGGCGTCCGGGTCGACGGCGAGGTCGCCGGCT
>CAWGHB010000002.1:0-763287 GCA_963822315.1 uncultured Acidimicrobiia bacterium | reverse complement strand
CCGCTGGAGGCGGCCTGCAGGAGGCGGGCGTCGTCACGCTCGACGGCGACCGCCTGGCCTTCCGCCACCCGCTGATGCGGTCGGCCGCCTACCACGACGCGCCACGGGCGGCCCGCCGCAACGCCCACCGGGCGCTGGCCAACACGATGCCGGAGGGCTCGTCGGCGCGGGCCTGGCACCTCGCCCGCGCCGCGGTCGGTCCCGACGAGGACGTCGCCAAGGCGCTCGACGCGCCGCCGCGGTCACCGCCCAGCGCGGCGCGCCGGCCAGCGCGGCCCGCTCGTGGGAGCTGGCCAGCCGGCTCTCGCCGGAGCCGACCGACCGGGTGCGCCGGCTGCGGCTGGCCGCCAACGCCATCCTCGACGCCGGCATGGCGTCGGCGGCCGGCCGCCTGCTCGAGCGGGCCGACGCCGTCGTGGCTCGAGTACCCCGACGCCGACGACCTGATCGAGCGCATCCGCCGCCAGCAGCTGCGCTGCCGCCTCCCGCCGTCGAGCGGTGGGACCAGCGAGCCGACGATCAGCCTGCGCCTGGCCGCCGGCGAGGTGGCCGGGGCGGCGCCCGCCGTCGCCGTCGACCTGCTGTTCGACGCGCTCGCCGCCTACTTCCGCGACGGCGCGTTCGCCGACATGGCGAGCACGATCGAGGAGGCCGTCGCGCTGCGCGAGCGCGTCGACGACGCCCGGGCCCGACGGATCGACGTCATGGACGGCGCGCTGATGATCGCCAGCGGCGCGCCGGGCGGCGAGGTCCTGCTCGACCGGTACACGGAGATGACCGGGCCCGACCGCTCGGCCGCCGACGCCCTGTTCCTGGCCGAGGTGCTGGCGCCGTCGCTCGGCTTCCTCCGCCGCACCGAGGCGTCCGACGCGCTGCTCGCCGACCTCGACGCCGACCTGCGGGCCCGCGGCGCCGTGCGCCCGCTGATCAGCGTGCTCGGCGCCGTGAGCGTCGTGCAGTACGGCCGCTCGTTCCCGGCCACGATGGCGGCCGGCATGGAGGCCATCGCGCTGGCCGAGAGCAACGACACGCCGGAGCTGGCGTCGCTGGCCGCCGGCGTGCTCGCCCTGTGCTCGGCGGCGATGGGCGACCGCGACGCCTGCGAGCAGGCCGGCCGCGCCTGCTCGCGCGACGTGCCCGAACCCGAGCGGCGGGCGATGGGCCCGATCGGGCTCGGCTACCTGGCGCTCAACCAGGGCCGGCTCGACGACGCCGACGCCCACTACCGCGTGGTGCACGCCATGTCGCCGATCGGCCAGGGCCTCGTGCGCTGGGAGCCGGAGTGGATCGAGACGCTGATCCGCGCCGGCCGTCGCGACGAGGCGTGTCGATCCTCGAGCGAGCTGGAGGACGCGGTGGCGCCCGAGCTGCTGATCCCCGCAGGGCATCGGTCGGCCGAAGGGGATGTTGGCGGCCGACGACGACGTCGCCGCCGAGCACTTCGACGCCACCGTCGTCGCCGCCGGCGGCCGCCGGCAACTGGGTCGGCGAGGGGCGCACCGAGATCATCTGGGGCGAGCGGCTGCGGCGCTCCCGCCGGCGGGCCGAGGCCCGCGCCGCACCTCGAGCGGGCCGTCGAGCTGCTGCGGGGCATCGGCGCCACGGTCCTCGCCGAGCGGGCGACGACCGAGCTGCGGGCGGCCGGCGGCGTCGTCGGCGAGGACGTCGCCTCGCACCAGTTGCTGACCCCGCACGAGCTGCAGGTCGCCCGCCTCGTCGTCGGCGGCGCCTCCAACCGCGACCTGGCCGCCAAGCTGTTCATCAGCCCGCGCACCGTCGAGGCCCACCTGACGGCGATCTTCCGCAAGCTCGGCGTCCGCAACCGCCGCGAGCTGGCGGCCCGGGCCATCGACGACCCCGTGCTCCAGCCGTAGCGCCGATCTCGACGTCCGGATCTGTCGGTCGCACGTGCGACCAGGATCGCGGACCGGAAACGCGCGACGTGGGGTTGCGGCGCGACTACCGTCGGGGCACGATCTACGAGTTCGATGAATGTGTGGTCGACTCCGAGCGGTTCGAGCTCCGTCGAGGTGGTGCCGTCGAGCACGTCGAGCCCCAGGTGTTCGACGTGCTCCTGTACCTGATCCGGCATCGGGACCGGGTCGTCACCAAGACCGAGCTGCTGGACAACGTGTGGGGCGACCGCTTCGTGAGCGAGTCGGCGCTGGCCTCTCGCCTCAAGTCGGCGCGCCGCGGGGTCGGTGACGACGGGGCGGCGCAGCGCGTCATCCGCACCGTGTTCGGTCGGGGCTACCAGTTCGTGGCGCCGGTCGAGGAGCGGGCGACCGTCACGCGCCGGACCGATGCCGATCACGCCGACGGCGGCGCCGCCCCGGCGCCCGGCCACCGCCGACCCGCTGCACCAGTCGATCCGGTTCTGCACGGCGTCGGACGGCGCCCGCATCGCCTACGCCACGTTGGGCTCGGGACCGGTGCTCGTGAAGGCGGCCAACTGGCTGACCCACCTCGACTACGACTTCGAGAACCCGGTCTGGCGGCACTGGCTGGAGGGCCTCGCCGACGGCCGCACGTTGAGTCCGCTACGACGAGCGGGGCTGCGGCCTGTCGGACTGGAACGTCGACCACTTCCGCTTCGAGGACTGGGTCGACGACCTCGAGCTGGTCGTCGACGCCGTCGGCCTCGACCGCTTCCCGCTGCTCGGTCTGTCCCAGGGCGCCGCCGTTGCGGTCGCCTTCGCCGCCCGCCACCCGGAGCGGGTGACCAGGCTCGTCCTGGCCGGCGCCTACGGCCGGGGTCGTCTCGTGCGGGCGACCACCGACGAGCAGCGGGTGAGGCCGCCCTCGACCTCGAGGTCGCCCGACTCGGCTGGGGTCGCGACGACCCGTCGTTCCGCCAGATGTTCACGTCGCAGTTCCTCCCCGACGGCACCCGCGAGCAGTGGCAGGAGTTCAACGAGCTGCAGCGCCGCACGACCTCGGCCCACAACGCCGTGCGCTTCCTGGAGACGTTCTCCCACATCGACGTGACCGCCATCGCGCCGCAGGTCCACTGCCCGACGCTGATGCTCCACTCCCGCGACGACCTGCGGGTCCCGCTGACCACGGCCCGCGAGCTGGCCACGCTGATCCCGGGCTGCCAGCTCGTGTCGCTGCCCAGCCGCAACCACATCCTCACCAGCACCGAACCGGCGTGGCCGATGTTCCTCGACGAGGTCAACCGCTTTCTGGCCTGATCTCGCTCCTCGAGACTCGTCGCTCGACCGTGTCTCGGCTGAGGCCGGCGCCTCCCGGCTGCGGCCGAACGCCTCGACCTGACCGTCCATGCTCGCTGCGGACGGGGGCCGAAGCGGTCACTGCGCCGTCGTCCGGGCTCGGCGGCGTGCTCGGCGCGGGCAGGACGAGGTGACCTCCACGAGGCTCGAGTCTCGCGTCGACGGCGGCGCGCGATCTGAGCGCACCCCCACGGTCGTTGCGCGTCGGGCGGACGCGCCGACCGGCCCGAGACCGCCAGGAGATCACCATGTACCCCACGCGCACCCACTCGCCCGCGCGCCCGGCACCAGTCGGCGCCGCCGGTCGCCTCGCCGTCCTCGCCGGACTGGCCGCGCTCGCCGGCCTCTGCGACCGGCTGCACGACGACGACGACGCGCCGCCGGCGTCCGACCGTCCGGCGGTGACGTTCACCGCCACCGAGGACTCCCTCACCGTGCCGGCCGAGGTGCCCAGCGGTCTCGTCGACATCACCTGGAGACCGAGGCCGGCGGCGACGACGGCCACCACCTCGTGATCGCCCGGCTGAACGACGGCGTCACGCTCGACGAGGCGCTCGACCGCCGGCGACGAGGCGTTCTTCACGATGATGACGATCAAGGGCGGCAACGGCACGATCGCCGGTGGCGAGCGCCTCACGATGACGCTCGACCTCGAGCCCGGCAACTACTTCGCCCTCGACAACCCGCAGCTCCCCGAGCCCGTGGTGCAGCCGTTCACGGTCGTGCCGTCGGACGAGCGGGGGAGCCGGCCCGACGCCGAAGGCGTCGTGCACATGGGTCCGGGCATGGTCATCGCGATCCCCGACGACTTCGACGCCACCGGCACCTGGGAGTTCGTCAACGATGACCCGAACCGACTCCACGAGGCGGCGATGGCCCGCCTCGCCGACGGCATGACGGCCGCCGACGTGGTGGCCTGGGGTGAGGTCGGCATTCCAGGGCCCGTGCCGATCGACGGCGAGTTCGGCAGCATGGGCGCGCTCGGCCCCGGCGAGCGGGCGTTCATCACGCTGGAGCCGGGCGAGCCCGGCGACTACGTGCTGATCTGCTTCGTGCCCGGCCGGACGGCATCCCCCACCTCGGGCAGGGCATGGTCACGCCGTTCACGGTCGGGGGTGAGTGGCCCGCTCCCTGTGCCCGCCGATCGACGCCCGCGGTCAGGAGCCGGCGATGAGCTGCTGGGCGATGGCGAGGGCGTCGGCGATCGGGATGACGAAGCCGATGTTCGACGCCTGCTGCTGCTCGTTGCTGGCGGCGACGGCGGTGTTGATGCCGACGACCTCGCCGTCGGCGTTGACCAGCGGCCCGCCCGAGTTGCCCGAGCTGATGGCGGCGTCGGTCTGGATCAGGCCGGTCAGCGAGCCGCCCTCGGTGTCGATGGACCGCCCGAGCGCCGACACGATGCCCTGGGTCACGGTCGGGCCGCCGTCGAGGGCGAGCGCGTTGCCGATCGCCACGACCTGGTCGCCGACGGCGCGGCGTCGCCGGAGGCGAACGTCGCCGGCACGACGCCGGTGGCGTCGTCGAGCTGGAGCACGGCGATGTCGTTGCCCGGTGTCGGCGCCGACGACGGTCGCCGAGCGGTCCTCGCCGTTGATGTTCACCGAGACGTCCTCGGCGCCGGCCACGACGTGGGCGTTGGTCAGGATGTGCCCGGCGCTGTCGAGCACGACGCCGGTGCCGGCCGCCTCGCCCTCGCCTGGAACGGGCCCTGCTGCACCACGATGCTCGGCGTGATCGACACCACCGAGGGCTCGACGGTGGCGATCACGCCGGCGACGTCGATCCCGCCGGTCGAGGTCATCGCCGTCGGGACGGCGGTCACCGGGCCGGCGCCGGCCGTCGTCGTCGATCGCCCGCCCGGCGACGAAGCCGCTGGCCCCGCCGGCGACGGCGGCGACGAGCGTCATCGCGGCGGCCGCGGCCAGCGGTGCGGGCGCCGGGAGCGGCGTCCATCCGGCAGGACGGGCGTCCGGCTCGCCGGCGCCGCCGGCGCGGTGGGGGCGCCGGCGGTCGGAACCCGGGCGGTGGGAGGTCCCGGGCTCACGAGGGTTGCGAGGACCGGGGCGACGGGCTGGGGCGTCGGCGGCCGGGGGCGCACGGCGGCTGGGCCCCGGGGAGCAGCGGGTCGTACATGGGACGAGCGTGGGGCCGCCCGGTCAGACCAGGCAGGAGCCACGTGAGAAGCAGGGAAGAACCGGGCTCGCCGGTCGCGCCGCGAAACACGGCGTTCACGGGGCGCGGGTCGGGGCCGCGGAGCCGCGTCCTACGATGGCGCCGTCATGTTCGAGCGGGACGAGGGCGCGGCGCTGGATCGGGCGCGGCCCGGCCGCGCCTCGACGGGCTGCGCTGCGATCGTCACCGGGGCCGCCCGGGGCATCGGCGCCGAGATCGCCCGGACGTTCGCCGCGCGAGGGCGCCACGCGTCGGCCTGCTCGACGTGGCCGCCGACGTCAAGGCGGTCGCCGCCGAGCTCGGAGGCCGCGTCGAGGTCGCCGACCTCGCCGACCCCGACGCCACCCGCGACGCGGCTGACCGAGCTGATCGACGGCCTCGGCGGCGATCGACGTCCTCGTCAACAACGCCGGCATCCTGCGCATCACGCCGCTGCTCGACATCACCATCGAGGAGTGGGACCTCGTGTTCGACGTCAACGTCCGCTCGATGCTCGTGACGACCCAGGTCGCGGCCCGGGCGATGATCGCCGCCGGCCGCGGCGGGCGCATCGTCAACATGGCCAGCATGGGCGCCAAGCGGGCCGGCGGCCGACCAGGCCCACTACGCGGCGTCCAAGGCGGCCGTCGTGTCGCTGACCCAGGCCGCGGCGATCGAGCTCGGCCCGCACGGCATCACCGTCAACGCCATCTGCCCCGGCTACGTGCTGACCGAGATGGGCGCGGCCACGCGCACCCCGGAGATGGTCGACGCCTGGAGCGCCACGTCCCCGCTCGGCCGCTGCGCCGAGCCCGCCGACGTGGCCGCGATGGCCCTGTTCCTGGCGTCGGCCGACGCCGCCTACTGCACCGGCCAGGCGTTCAACGTCACCGGCGGCATGGTCATGCACTGAGACGGACGACCCGTGACCGAGCGACGACCACCACCGCCGCGACCGCCACCGGCACGGCGCCGGCGGCGCGCCGTGCTCGAGTTCGCGACGTCTCCAAGACGTTCCCCGACGGCACGTACGCGCTCGCCGCGACGAGCCTCGACGTCGCCCCGGCGAGTTCGTCACCGTCGTCGGGCCGTCGGGCTGCGGCAAGTCCACGCTGCTGCGGATCGCGTCCGGCCTCGACACGCCGTCCACGGGATCGGTCACCGTCGACCGCGCGCAGCCTCGGCTACGTGTTCCAGGACGCCACGCTGCTGCCGTGGCGCACGGTCCGCCGCAACGTCGAGCTGTTCGCCGAGCTCGAGGGCATGCCGCAAGGCCGAGCGGGCCGACCGGCGGGTCGCCGAGAACGTCACGCTCGTCGGGCTCGAGCGGGTTCGAGGACAAGTACCCCAAGCAGCTCTCGGGCGGCATGCGGATGCGGGCGTCGCTCGCCCGCTCGCTGCGTCATGGAGCCCGAGCGTGTTCCTGTTCGACGAGCCGTTCGGCGCCCTCGACGAGATCACGCGTGAGCGCCTCAACGACGAGCTGCTCGGGCTGTTCCAGCGCAAGGGCTTCGGCGCCCTGTTCATCACCCACTCGATCTACGAGGCGGTGTTCCTGTCGACGCGGGTGCTCGTGATGTCGGCCAGCGGCCGGGGCGCATCGTCGCCGTCGTTCGACGTGCCGTTCGCCTACCCCCGCTCGCCACGACCTGCGCTTCGACGCCGACGTTCGCCGCGCTGGCCGGCGAGGTCAGCCACGCCCTGCGGGGAGCCCACGCGTGACGTCAGCCGACCTGATCGGCCACGGTCGACGCGATGGCCGTCGAGGACGTCCGCCGTCCGTCGCCGGCGCGCCGACGAGCACCGGGCGCGTTCCGATGGAGCATCGTCGTCGGGCCGCTGCTCGGCTCGCGCTCTTCCTCGGCGCTCTGGGAGTACATGCACGCGACGGTCATGCGCGCCGTCTTCGACAAGCCGAGCTTCCTCGTCCCGTCGCCGGTCACCGTGGTCGACCAGTCGTTCCTCGACGCGACGTGCGCGGCGACTGCTCACCGGGCTCTGGCTGGACGGCGGTGGTCGGCCTTCGTCGGCCTCGCCATCTCCATCGTCCTCGGGCGTGACGATCGCCGTGCTGATGGCGAAGGCCGAGTGGATCGAGCGCTCGATCTACCCGTACCTCGTCGCCGCCCAGGCGATCCCGGTGCTGGCCATCGTGCCGTTGATCTCGTCACGTCTTCGGTTGCGGCATCGGGTCGCGGATCCTCGTCTGCGTGATGATCTCGATCTTCCCGATCGTCACCAACACGCTGTTCGGCCTGACTGTCGGCCGACGCGGCCAGCACGACCTGTTCACGCTCAAGGGCGTGTCCGCGACGCACCCGGCTGCGGCGGCTGCAGTTCCCGGCGGCGATGCCGGCGATCTTCACCGGCTTCCGCATCTCGGCCGGCCTGTCGCGTCATCGGCGCCGTCGTCGGCGAGCTGTTCTTCCGCGAGGGCGACAAGCCGGGCCTCGGCGTCGTCTCGAGCAGTTCCGCCAGAAGGCCCGCTTCCCGCAGGTCTACGGCGGCCTGCTCGTGATGGCGCGCGCTCGGCATCGCCGTGTTCTTCTTCTTCGGCTGGCATCGGCCAGCTCGTCGTCGGCCGGTGGCACGAGCCGTCGCGCCGATCGTCATGACGCCGCCCAGCCGCTCCCACTCGCCCACCAGACCTCCCCACCAACCCGTGCCACGTCACACGTGGCTCCGACCCAGCGTGAACACCTGACACGAGAACAAGGAGCGACCATGCAACACCGACGCCGCAGCACCACGGGCTGGCCCTGGCCCTCGGCGCATCGCTCGTCCTCGCCGCCTGTGGCGGCGATGACGACGACGACGCCGGCAGTGCCACGACGGCGGCGCCCGCCACCACCGCCGCGGCGGCCGCCACGACCGCCGCGGGCACCGCCACGACCGCCGCGGGCAGCGACACCACGTCCACCGAGGCCGTCGACCTGTCGGCCGGCTGCCCGGCGACGGTCAACATCCAGACCGACTGGATGCCCGGAGGCCGAGCACGGCTGCATCTACCAGCTGATCGGCGAGGGCTACACGTCGACACGAGCAAGGCCGTCGTCACCGGCCCGCTGATCGACGCCAACGGCAACGACACGGGCGTGACTTCTCGATCCACTCCGGTGGCCCGGCCGCAGAACTTCTCGACCGGTCACGTCAGATCATGTACCAGGACGACGACCTGCTCCTCGGCTACGTGTACACCGACGAGGCGATCCAGTTCTCGGGCAACTTCCCGACGGTCGCCATCGATGTCCGGCTAGAGAAGAACCCGCAGATGATCATGTGGGATCCGGCGACGTACCCCGACGTCACGAGCATCGCCGACCTCGGCAAGGAGGGCGTCAAGGTCCGCTACTTCGGCGGTGCCGCGTACATGGACTTCTTCACGCGGACCGGCGTCCTCTCAGCCAGGACCAGGTCGACGGCTGCTACGACGGCGACCCATCGCTGTTCGTCGCCGACGAGGGCAAGGACGCCCAGCAGGGCTTCGGCTCGGCCGAGCCGTACCTGTACGAGTACGAGTTCGAGGCCTGGAGAAGCCCGTCAAGTACCAGTACATCAACGACGTCGGCTGGGAGAACTACGCGCGAGTCGATCGCCACCAAGCCGGAGAACCTCGAGCAGTACACCGGCTGCCTCGAGCTGCTGGTGCCGATCATCCAGCAGTCGAGCGTCGACTACCTCGCCGATCCCGCCCGAGACGAACGAGGTCATCCTCGACGCCGTCGCCCAGTTCGACAGCTTCGGCTGGACGTACACCCGAGGGAGTCGCCGACTACGCCGTCGAGACGATAAAGACGACGGCCTCGTCGCCAACGGTCCCGATGGCGTCGCTCGGCAACTTCGACATGGCCCGCGTCACCGAGCTGATCGAGCTCGCCGTGCCGATCTACACAGGCCCAGGGCGGCGCCCCCGAAGGAGGGCCTCACGCCGAGGACGTCGTCACGAACGAGTTCATCGACGAGTCCATCAGCATGTAGGGAACGCAGGGCCGATCTGGGCGGGCAGCCGCTGACAACTCCTGTCACGCTGCCGCGCCCGGTCGTGCAGCGTTCCCGGCGCGCGTGGCCGGCACGCGGCCACCTGGGTCCGGAGTCGACACCTCGCTACGCTTGGCCACCATGACCGCTGACACGCCCGTCGACATCAAGCCCCGCTCGCGGGACGTCACCGACGGCAAGCCGAAGGCGGCCGGCCCGGGCGATGCTGCGGGCGGTCGGGCTGACCGAGGACGACTGGGTCAAGCCGCAGGTCGGCATCGCCAACTCCTGGAACGAGATCACGCCGTGCAACATGACGCTGCGGGCGCTCGCCGACGACGTCCGCGACGGGCATCCGCGAGGCCGGTGGCGTGGCGCTCGAGTTCGGCACGATCACCGTCTCCGACGGCATCTCGATGGGCCACGAGGGCATGCGCGGCTCGCTCGTCAGCCGGGAGGTCAGCTGCGACTCGGTCGAGACCGTCGTGTTCGCCGAGCGCCTCGACGGCTTCGTCGGCATGGCCGGCTGCGACAAGTCGATGCCGGCGATGCTGATGGCGTCGGCCCGCCTCGACCTGGCGAGCATCCTCGTCTACAACGGCTCGATCATGCCGGGCGAGTACCAGGGCCGCGCGCTCGACATCACGAGCGTGTTCGAGGCGGTCGGCGCCAACGCCGCCGGGCACGATCAGCGACGAGGACCTCCTCGAGATCGAGCGGCGGGCGTGCCCGGGCGAGGGCGCGTGCGGCGGGATGTTCACGGCCAACACGATGAGCTCGATCGGCGAGGCGATCGGCATGAGCCTGCCCGGCTCGGCCTCGCCGCCGGCGATCGACGCCCGCCGCCACGGCGGACGCCAAGGCGCGCCGGCGCGGCCGTCGTGCGGATGCTCGAGCTCGGCATCACGCCGCGCCAGATCATGACGAAGCAGGCGTTCGAGAACGCCATCGCCCTGACGTCGGCCGTCGGCGGCTCGACCAACGCCGTGCTGCACCTGCTGGCGATCGCCAACGAGGCCCGCGTCGAGCTCGACGCTCGACGACTTCAACCGCGATCGCTGCGCGGGTGCCGCACATCGCCGACATGAAGCCGGGCGGCAAGTTCCACATGAGCGACCTCGACCGCATCGGCGGCGTGCCGGTCGTGCTCAAGCACCTGCTCGATGCCGGGCTGCTGCACGGCGACGTCATGACCGTCACCGGCCGGACGATGGCCGAGAACCTCGCCGAGCTCGATCCGCCGCGCCCCGACGGCGTCGTCGTCCACCCGCTCGACGCGCCGATCCACAGCGAGGGCGGCATCAACGTGCTGCACCGGCTCGCTGGCGCCGAAGGGCTCGGTCGTCAAGGTCGCCGGGCTGTCCGCGGAGCAGCTGCACGTTCGAGGGCCCGGCGCGCGTGTTCGACGGCGAGGACGGCGCGATGGCCGAGATCCTCGCCGGTCGGATCGAGCCGGGCACCGTCCTCGTCATCCGCTACGAGGGCCCGAAGGGCGGGCCGGGGATGCGCGAGATGCTGGCGATCACCGGCGCGCTGAAGGGTGCCGGCCGCGGCGCCGACTGCGCGCTGATCACCGACGGCCGCTTCTCCGGCGGCACGTGGGGGTTCTGCATCGGCCACGTCGCCCCAGAGGCGATCGACGGCGGCCCGATCGCGTTCGTGCGCGACGGCGACCGCATCCGCGTCGACGTCGCCGACGAAGTCGCTCGACCTGCTGGTCGACGACGCCGAGCTCGCCGGCTCGCCGCGGACGGCTGGACGCCGAACCCCGCCGCGCTACACGAGCGGCGTGCTCGGCAAGTACGCCAAGCTCGTGCAGGGCGCCGAGACCGGCGCCATCACGAACGTCTGAGGTCGTCTCGTCCGGATCCCGGTCGCACGGGCGACCAGGATCCGGACCAGGACGACGAGATCAGCAGTGCCGGATCAGTAGCGGTCGCGGCGCGGACCGCGATCGCCGCCACGGTCGCCGCCACCGCCGCCCCGGCGGGGCGCGCGGGCGGGCTTCGTTGACGGTGATGGAGCGGCCGCCCAGGCGGCGCCGGTCAGCTCGTCGATGGCCTTGCGGCCGTCCTCGTCGCTCATCTCGACGAAGCCGAAGCCCCGGGAGCGATCGGTCTCACGATCCATGATGACCTGAGCGGAGGTGACGACCCCGACACGACCGAAAAGGCTCGCGAGCTCGTCAGAGGTGGTCGAGTAGGGCAGGTTGCCCACGTACAGGTTGATGGCGGTTCCTCCGTCTCAGCGTTCCGCCTCCAGCGGCGGCCGCTCGGAGCGTACCGCGCCGCGGGGACGCGATGTGCCTGTCGAGCACCACACGCCAGCCCAGCATGAAGAACGCCGAGGAACGAGCGTGGCGACGACGATGAACGCCGCGGCGGTGCCGCGATCCCACGCCGAACCATCGCAGCAGCACGCCGATGACCGACCGTCGCCAGCCACACGTCGACCCCGGCCCGCAGCGTCCACGGGTTGCGCCGCACGTTCGGCGAGGCGACCCAGGCGACGGCCAGTCCGATGAGGAACGGTGCGGCGACTCCGAGCGCCGACACGACGCCGTTGCCGTCGTCGTGGGACCGGCGCCCGAGGATCGACGAACAGAGCACGCACGCGATGTCGAGCGAGCACGGACGGCGATCCGATCGGCGGGCCTCACGGGTCGCGCTCGCTCGCTGCAGGGTGACGACGGCGTTGTAGTCGGGGACCCGGCTCGCCGGCTCGCGGTGCGCCGGGCCGGCGGTGAGCAGCACGTTGCCCTCCGGCCAGTGGACCTGCAGCGTCCGCGCCGGCAGTCGCACGAGCTTCGCCGACCCGACGAACCGGCCGGTCTCGCTCGCCAGGGTGACCGGGTCGCCGTCGGCGATGCCGAGGACGCCGGCGTCGTGCTCGTCGATGTACACGGCGTCGCGGCCGGCGCCGGTCAGCGGGATCGGTGGTCGCGAGGATCATCGAGTTGAACTGCTTGCCGCGGCGCGTCGAGACGTACCACTCGTCGGGGCCGAGCGCGGTCGGCGTGACGTCGACGACGGAGAACCGGGCCGCGGCCCGACGGCGTCGGGAACGTCCCCGCCGGCGCACAGGTGCCGGCCGCCGTACTGGACGGCGTCGCCGACCTGCTCGAGGTCCTCGATGCCGGCGTACAGCGGGACGAGCTCGGCGATCTCGGCACGCAGGGCGCGGTTGTCGGGCCAGTCGAAGCGGGCGCCGAGGTCGGGCCGCACGCGGGCCGCGAGGTCGGCGAAGATCCGCCACTCGCTGCGGGCTCTCGCCGACCGGGTCGGCGACCTGCGGGCTGAACGCGATCTGGCGCTCGGTCGTCGTGCTCGTGCCACCGCCCTCCTGCTCGTAGCGGGTCGCGGCCGGGAGCAGGATGACGTCGTCGCCGTCGACGAACATCTGCGACGTCAGGACGATGTCCTGGTGGACGCGCAGCGGCACGCGGCCGAGCGCCGCCTCGACCCGGGTCGGGTCGGGCATGCACCTCGAGCAGGTTGGAGCCGTCGACGAACAGCACGTCGAGGTCGCCGCGCTCGGCGGCCTCGACCATCTCCGGCGCCGTGAGGCCGGCGTCGTCCGGGCACGTCGAAGCCCCACCGCTCGCTCCACAGCGCCGGCGTGGTCGGCGTCGATCGGCGTCGCCGCCGGGGAACGCGGTCGCGTAGGCGCCCATCTCGGCGCCGCCCTGCACGCCCGAGTGGCCGCGGATCGGCATCAGCCCGGCGCCGTCGCGTCCGACGTTGCCGCGGGCGAGGCCGACGTTGACGATCGCCTGCACGCCCTCGACGCCGTGGGTGTGCTGGGTGATCCCCATGCTCCAGACGAGCACCGCCGCCCGCGCGCGCGGCGTACAGCTCGACGAAGCGCTCGAACGTGGCGTCGTCGACGCCGGCGCCGCGCGAGCAGCGTGGCCCGGTCGAGCGCTGGCGAGGTGGGCCGCCAGCTCGTCCCAGCCCTCGGTGTGGGCGGCGATCCAGTCGTGGTCGACCGCATCGCGCTCGATGAGGCGCTGCAGCACGGCGTTGGCGAGGGCGACGTCGCCCTCCGGCCGGACCGGCACGTGGAGGTCGCACAGCTTGGTGCCGAACAGCGCCGACTCGGCGTTCGACGGCACCCAGTAGCGCTCCAGGCCCGGCTCCAGGTACGGGTTGACGACGACGACCCGGGCGCCCCGCTTGCGGGCCAGGTACAGGTACTTCGTGAACACCGGCTGGTTGTTGGCGACGTTGCGTGCCCCAGAGCACGATGAGGTCGGTCTCGAGGACGTCCTGCATCGAGCACGTGCTGGCGGCGACGCCGATCGTCTGCTTGAGCCCGACGGTCGAGGGGGCGTGGCACGTGCGGGCGGCCGAGTCGATGTTGGCGACGCCCATCGCCCGGGCCGCCTTGGCGGCCGCGTAGTACACCTCGTTCGTGATGCCGCGGCTCGTCAGGTAGATCGCCGTGCGGTCGCCGCCGGCGGCGCGGATGCCGTCGGCGACCGCGTCGAGCGCCTCGTCCCACGTGATCCGGTGGAAGCCCGGCTCGCCCCGGCGGCGGCGCATCGGGTGGGCCAGGCGGCCGAGGTCGCGCAGGTCCGTCGAGGACAGGTTGCGCAGCCATGACGACGTCGCCGAGCACGGTGTGGTCGAACGGCTCGGCGCAGTTGACCTCCAGCAGCCGCAGGCGGGTCGTGCACAGGTGGACGCCGTCGAGCGTCCAGTCGTGGAAGCCGGCGACGCCGAGCGCGCACCCGTCGCACACGCCCTTCGACAGGATCGACCACGCCTTGCGGGCGTTGCCCTTGACCTTCCAGGCGACCTTGACCATCTCCTTGTAGTGGTTCGGCTTCTGGTGGCCGATCCCGTTCGGCGACAGCGATGACCCAGTCGCGGGGAAGCTTCGGAGATGCATCGTCGGCTCGCCGGCCGGGTCAGTCCGCGGCCAGGAACCCGCCGAGCGCGCCCTTGTAGAACACGAGCGGGGTGTGGGGGTCGGCGTGGTGGTCGAGGTCGACGACGCTGCCCGACGACCATGTAGTGGTCGCCGAGCTCGAAGCTGTGCTCGACCGTGCAGTCGATCCACGCGCCGACGCCCTCGATGATCGGGCAGCCGGTCGGCGACGTGCGTCCACGTGACGTCGTCGAAGCGGTCGTCGCCGACGCCGCTCTTGGCGAAGCGCCAGCACAGCGTCGGCCTGGTCGTCGCGCAGCACGTTGACGCAGAACCGCCCGGCCGGCGCCATCGCCTGCCACGTGTCGCTGGCGATCATCGGGCAGGAACCCGACGAGCGGCGGGTCGAGCGAGACCGACGTGAACGAGCCGATGGTGAAGCCGGCCGGCACGTCGCCGGCCCACCCGGTCACGATCGTGACGCCGGTCGGGAAGTGGCCGAGCACCTTGCGGAACTGGGCGCCGTCGAACGGGGCTCGGGGGCGCGGTCATCGGTCATCGTGCCGTCGATGGTAGGCACGGCCGCACGCCATGCGTCACGGGACACTGCACGGCGATGCCGGTGACGCTCCGGCGATCCGTCCGATGCGACGCCAAGCGGGCGCTGCGGGCCGAGATCCGCGCGGTCCGGCGGGCCCGGATCGCCGCCGACCCCGCCGACCGCCTCGCCCGCTCCGCCCGCATCTGGGCGCGCATCGTCTCGCTGACCCATCTGGGCGCGGACGGTCTCGATCCGGGACCGAGCGCGCCCGGATGCCCAGGTGATGCTGTTCGAGCGCGCTGCCGACGCGAGCCGGACGACCGACGGCGTGGTTCGACGTGGTGCCGGGACCACGGCGTCGCCGCGTACGCCCCGGCCGTCGACGGGCCCGACCTGCGGGTCGAGCCCGGCGACCTCGACCCGGCGCGCTCGACCTCGTCGTCGTGCCCGGGCTGGCGTTCACCGCCGACGGTCGCCGCCTCGGCCAGGGCGGCGGCCACTACGACCGGTTCCTGCCCCGCCTGCGCCCCGACTGCGTCACCGTCGGCGCGGCGTTCGCCGAGCAGCTCGTCGACCGACCTGCCGACCGAGCCCCACGACGTCCGCCTCGACGCTGGTGGCCGTGACGCAGGAGCGAGGTGAGGCCGAGCGTCTGCCGCCGCACAGCGAGGCGCGAGGGACGACGGCGACCGAGCCATCACGTAGTACTCGCGGCCGAGGTGGGTGATCTGGTCCTCGCCCATGATCCAGCGCAGCGTGTTCTTGAGCTTGGTCAGCTGGATGAACAGGTCGTCCTCGGCGAGCAGGCCGGGCGCCGCCATCGGGCTCTTGTAGTAGAAGCTCAGCCACTCCTGGATGCCGCCGAGCCCGGCCCGCTGGGCGAGGTCGGTGAACAGCACGAGGTCGAGGGCGAGCGGCGCGGCGAGGATCGAGTCGCGGCACAGGAAGTCGACCTTGATCTGCATCGGGTAGCCGAGCCACCCGAAGATGTCGATGTTGTCCCACCCCTCCTTGTTGTCGCCACGCGGGGGGTAGTAGTTGATCCGCACCTTGTGGAAGATGTCGCCGTACAGCTCGGGGTAGCGCTCGGGCTGGAGGATGTGCTCGAGCACGCCGAGCTTCGACTCCTCCTTCGTCTTGAAGTTGTCCGGGTCGTCGAGCACCTCGCCGTCGCGGTTGCCGAGGATGTTCGTCGAGTACCAGCCGGACAGCCCGAGCATGCGGGCCTTGAGCATCGGCGCCAGCACCGTCTTGATCAGCGTCTGGCCGGTCTTGAAGTCCTTGCCCGAGATGGCCAGGCCGCGCTCGGTGGCGAGGTCGCGCAGCGCCGGCGTGTCGACGGTCAGGTTCGGCGCGCCGTTGCAGAACGGCACGCCCTCGAGGAGCGCGGCGTAGGCGTAGAGCATCGACGGGGCGATCGTCGGGTCGTCGGCGTCGATCGCCGCTCGAACGCCTCGAGGTCGACGTGCGCCGGGCCGGGCTCGATGAAGATCTCCGTCGACGCGGCCCAGATCATCACGACCCGGTCGACCTGCTTCTCGTCGCGGAACCGGTTGATGTCCTCGCGGATCGCCTCGAGCATCGCCCGCTTGCCGATCGTGCCCTTCGTGTTGTCGGCGTCGATGTTCTTGACGTACGTGCGGTCGAACGCGGCCGACATCGGCCGGACGTCGCGCAGCGCGTCGGAGATCTCCTCGACGTGCTTGCCGGCGTCGAGGACGCCGGCCCGCTGGGCGGCGACGTAGGCGTCGTCGGGGAACGGGTCCCACGCGCCGAACACGATGTCGTCGAGCGAGGCGATGGGCGCGAAGTCCTTGATCAGCGGGTTGCGGTCGTCGGTGCGCTTGCCGAGGCGGATGGTGTCCATGAGCGCCAGCGAGCCGATCGGGTCGGCGAGGCCCCGCTTCGACGAGCTCGACGCCGGCGATCAGGGTCGAGGCGACGGCGCCGAGGCCGACGATGAGGACGCCGAGGCGGCCGTCGGCCGGCTGCACGTCGGGAGGAGGTGGAGTGGTCACGGGCGGGAAGGCTACGGGGTCGGCTCGCCGATCGCCACCGGCCCGCGCCTGAACGGTCGACCCCGCGTGACGGCGATCGTGATGGACGGCAACGCCCTGCGTGACGAGCTGCTCGAGGCGCCTGCGCAAGCGCAGTCGAGGCGGCCGGCTCACCGCCGGTGTGCCTGGCCACGGTGCTCGTCGGCGACGACCGCACCGAGCCAGCGCTACGTGCGCATCAAGCAGCGCAAGGCGGACGAGATCGGGATGCAGGCCCGCCACGTCGACCTGCCGGCCACCGCCTCGCAGGGCCAGGTCGAGGCCGCGGTCGCCGAGCTCGTCGGCCGACCCGGACGTGCACGGGATCCTCGTCCAGCTGCCGCTGCCCGGCCGGGCTCGACCCCGATGCCGTGCTCGACCTGATCCCGCCGGAGAAGGACGTCGACGGCCTCACCGAGCGCTCGATGGGCCGCCTGGTGCGCGGCGTGCCCGGGCTCGTCGGCTGCACCCCGCTCGGCGTGATGCGGCTGCTCGAGCGCTACGGCGTCGAGACCGTCCGGCCGGCGCGCCGTCGTCGATCGGCCGTTCGCACGCTGGTCGGGCCTGCCGCTGTCGCTGCTGCTGGCCCGCAAGGGCGTCGACGCCACGGTGACGCTGGCCCACTCCCGCACCGCCGACCTGGTCGAGGTCTGCCGCGAGGCCGACATCCTCGTCGCCGCCGCCGGCCAGGCCCGCATGATCACGGCCGACCACGTCAAGCCGGGCGCGGCCGTCATCGACGTCGGGGTGTCGCGCACCGAGGAGGGCATCGTCGGCGACGTCGACCAGGACGGCGTGGCGCCGATCGCCGGGTGGCTGACGCCGATGCCCGGTGGGACGGGTCCGATGACGATCGCCTGCCTGATGGAGAACACCGTCTCGGCGGCCCGGTTGCAGGGCGTTGCGCGTCTGAGCGCGGAGCCGTCGCGACGACAGTGCGATGTCAGCGCGTCGAGACGTTACTGATCGGTCACATCGCGTCCTCGACCGTCCGGCTCGGTGCGTCTCATCGACCGGACAGCGGTGGGTCGGTGGGCATGGTCGGCCGGCGTGCGACGGCGGAGACGGGTCGAGTTACGTGGTTCGGACGGCGGACGGGCGATCGATGGATGGCGACACTCCTGTGACACTGCGCGGACAGGACGGACGGCAGCCGAAGCGGGCAGCGACGGCGGAAACGGGCGGACGGATGCGGCACGCGGGCGGCGTGGCGCGGGAAGTCGGGCACGGCCAGCGCCTCCGGGCGCGGACGCAGCGGAACGATCAGGACGACGCTCGATCCCCGCGCCGCGCCTGACGCGGCCGGCGGACGTCGACGCCGCGAGCCGGTCGCGGCGCCGTGCTGAGCGCCGGTGCCGAGCGCGCCGGTCCGGGACACGGCCTCGACGGCTGCAGCACGTGCTCGCCGTCGGCGACGCCTTCGCCGTGCTGTTCGGCTTCTACTTCGTGGTCAGCTGCGTCTCCCCGATCGGCCCGGGCTCGTGGCTCGAGCTGATGTGCCAGATGGTCGCGGTGACCAGCTGTCGGGATGCTTCGCCATCCGCAGCCAGGGGCTGTGGGTGAGCCGGTACAACGCCGTGCGGGCGATCGAGCTGTCACGCGCATCACCCGCGCCGTCGTCGCTGATGGGCCTCGGCACGATCGTGCTCGACCGCGTCGTCAAGCTCTACTTCCACGTCGAGGACATCGCCGTCGGGTGCGTCGTCGGTCTGGTTCGTCGCTCGTCGGGTGGCGCTCCGTCTACCGCACGTGGCTCGGCGCCCAGCGCAAGGCCGGGCGCTTACTCGCAACGGGTCCTCATCGTCGGCACCGATCAGCGGGCCGATGGCGCTGGTCGACCTGTTCGCCACCCACCCCGAGGTCGGCATCAAGGTCGTCGGCCTGATCGGCTCGGCCCGCGAGGCGCGCGCCGCCGGCCGGGCCGGCCTGTGGCTCGCCAACTACGCCGACGCCGAGGACGTGCTGGCGCGGGCCGACGTCGACGGCGTCGTGCTGTGCTCCAGCGACGTCAACCCGGCGCTGCTCGACCTGCTGATCCGCGGCGAGCAGACGCGCGAGCCGCGACCTCTACCTCGACCCGGGCCTGTCGGGCATCGACTTCCGCCGCGTCGCAGGCCCTGCCCGATCGCCCACCAGCCCCTGCTGTACGTCGAACCGCCCTCGCTGTCGCCGGCTGCAGCTGCGGCTGAAGCGGGCGTTCGACGTGACGGTCGCGATCGGGCTCGCTGGTCGTGCTGGCACCGGTGCTGCGCGCTCGTCGCGCTGCTCATCAAGCTCGACGACCGCGGTCCGGTGCTGTTCCGCCAGCAGCGCGTCGGCCGCGACGGCGTCGAGTTCTCGATGCTCAAGTTCCGCTCGATGTGCGTCGACGCCGAGGCCCAGCTGGCGGCGCTCCGGGCGGCCGGCAACGACCGCTCGGGTCCGCTGTTCAAGCTGGACGGTCGGCGACCCGCGGGTCACCCGCATCGGCCGGTTCATCCGGGCGACCAGCCTCGACGAGCTGCCGCAGCTCCTCAACGTCGTGCGCGGCGACATGAGCCTCGTCGGGCCGCGGCCGGCGCTGGCCTCCGAGGTCGCCGAGTTCCCGGCCGAGCTCAACGCCCGTCACGCCGTGCGTCCCGGCATCACCGGGCTGTGGCAGGTCGAGGCCCGCGACAACCCGTCGTTCGAGGCCTACCGCCGCCTCGACCTGTTCTACGTCGACAACTGGTCGCTCGCGCTCGACCTCGTGATCCTCGTCGAGCACCGTCGAGCAGGTGCTCGTGCGGCCGCTGCTCGTCGCCCGCCGCCGCCCGGTCGCGCGCCGACGCCGCAGCGCCGCCGCCGTCGCCGCCTGCACGCGCCCGTCGCTTCGGGCGACGGGGGTTGTGCCGGGGGTCGGCGCTCTGGCAGACTCGTCGACGATGCGCGAGCACGTCTCCGCGCCCTCGTACTCATCCAGTAGCGCACCGGCCCCACCTGCCGCGTGCGCCCTTCGACCTCCCGACATCGGGAGGTCGATCGCTTTTCGGCCCCGAACCCGCGCCGACCGCCACCCGTCCACCCGCACCGCCACCTCTGCCAGCAGACCCGGAGAACCCCATGCAGCTCACCGGAGCCCAAGCCCTCATCAAGAGCCTCGAACAGGAGGCCGTCGAGGTCATCTTCGGCCTGCCCGGCGGCTGCATCCTGCCCGGCGTACGACCCGCTGCTGGAGTCGACGATCCGCCACATCCTCGTGCGCCACGAGCAGGGCGCCGGCCACATGGCCGAGGGCTACGCCCACGTCACCGGGCGCCCCGGCGTGGCGATGGTGACGTCGGGTCCGGCGGCGACGAACCTCGTCACGCCGCTGATGGACGCGTACATGGACTCGATCCCGATGGTCGCCATCACCGGGCAGGTCCCGACCTACGCCATCGGCAGCGACGCCTTCCAGGAGTGCGACACCGTCGGCATCACCCGCTCGGTCACCAAGCACAACGAGCTCGTGATGACGGCCCAGGACCTGCCGCTGGCCATCCGCCAGGCGTTCCACCTCGCCTCGACCGGGCGCCCGGGCCCGGTCCTCGATCGACGTGCCCAAGGACGTCCTGACCACGACGATGGACTGGTAGTGGCCGACCGACGACGAGGTGGCCGCGTCGCTGCCCGGGTACCGGCCGAACACCAAGGGCCACCCGCGGATGATCAAGGAGGCGGCCCGCCTCATCCTGGAGGCCGAGCGCCCGGTGCTGTACGTCGGTGGCGGCGTCCTCAAGGCGCGGGCCGCCGAGGAGGTCCGGGCGCTGGCCGAGCGACCTCGGCATCCACGTCGTCACGACGTTGATGGCCCGCGGCGCGTTCCCCGACGACCACCCGCTGGCCCTCGGCATGCCGGGGATGCACGGCAACGCCACGGCGGTCACGGCGATGCAGCGCAGCGACCTGCTCATCGCGCTCGGCGCCCGGTTCGACGACCGCATCACCGGTCGGGTCGACAGCTTCGCCCCGGACGCCAAGATGATCCACGTCGACATCGATCCGGCCGAGCAGGGCAAGGTGCGCCGGCCCGACGTGCCGATCGTCGGCGACTGCAAGCACGTCACCGGCGAGATCCTCAGCGCCGTCCGCGACCTGATCGACGGGCGGCGCCGCGCAGGCCGACACGTCGGCGTGGAAGAGCCGCATCTCGGGGTGGCGGGAGCAGTTCCCGCTGACGTACGAGGCCGAGCGAGCCGGGCGACGCGCTGAAGCCGCAGTACTGCCTGGAGAAGCTGCGCGACGCCGCGCCGGAGGGCACGATCCTCACGTCGGGCGTCGGCCAGCACCAGATGTGGTCGTCGCAGTACTGGAAGTTCAACGAGCCCTACACGTGGGTCAACTCCGGGGGCCTCGGCACGATGGGCTTCTCGATCCCGGCGGCCATCGGCGCCAAGGTCGGCCGCCCCGACCGCACCGTGTGGGCGATCGACGGCGACGGCTGCTTCCAGATGACGGCGCAGGAGCTCGTGACCGCGTCGGTCGAGCGGATCCCGATCAAGGTCGGGCTGCTCAACAACAGCTACCTCGGCATGGTGCGCCAGTGGCAGGAGATGTTCTACGACGAGCGCTACAGCGAGGTGTACCTGTCGCCGGACGCGCCGGACTACGTCATGTGGGCCGAGGCGATGGGCTGCGTCGGGATCCGCGTCGAGTCACCGGAGGAGGTCGAGCCGGCGATCGAGAAGGCCAACTCGATCAACGACCGCCCGGTCGTGGTCGAGTTCCGCGTGGACTGCAGGAGAAGGTGTTCCCGATGGTGCCGGCCGGCATGAGCAACGACGACCTCGTCCTGCCGCCGAGATGCGAGGACGCGCTGCGATGAGCGAGCGATCGAGCACACCGACACCGCCGGTCGCGCGTGCCGCCCGTCGCCAGATGGCCGGCCGCCACGCCGACAACGGCGGCGCCGGCGTCGGCATCGAGCGACGCGCCGCCGAAACCGCCAGCACCACCACATCCTGTCCGTCCTCGTGCAGAACCGGCCCGGCGTGCTGGCCCGCGTCGCCGGCCTGTTCGCCCGCCGCGGGTTCAACATCTTCTCGCTCGCCGTGGCCCCGGCCGAGGACGAGGGGATGAGCCGCATCACGATCGTCGTCGACGTCGAGTCGACGCCGCTCGAGCAGATCACCAAGCAGCTGTTCAAGCTCGTCGAGGTGATCAAGATCTCCGAGCTCGACCCGCGGCGCTCCGTCGAGCGCGAGCTGCTCCTCGTGACCGTGCGGGCCAAGCCCGAGACCCGCGGCCAGGTGACGGAGCTGGTGAACATCTTCGAGGCCAAGATCCTCGCCGTCGGCGCCGAGGCGCTGACCGTGAGCCTCGAGGGCCATCCCGACAAGCTCGACGACTTCGAGGAGCTGCTCGACTCGTACGGCATCGTGGAGCTCCAACGGACAGGCCGCGTGGCGCTGCCCAAACTCGACCGTCAAGCGCGACTGCGTGCCGTGAAAGGAAAGACCGGTTAACAGATGACCGCGAACGTGTACTACGCCGACGATGCCGATCCGTCGATCATCCGCGGCAAGACCGTGGCCGTGATCGGCTACGGCTCGCAGGGGCACGGCCACGCCCTCAACCTCAAGGACAGCGGGGTCGACGTGATCGTCGGCCTGCGCGAGGGCTCGTCCTCGGTCGCCAAGGCCGAGTCGCAGGGCCTCAAGGTGCTGCCGATCGCCGAGGCGACGGCGGCCGCCGACGTGATCATGATCCTGGCGCCCGACACCGAGCAGAAGGCGATCTACGACGAGCACGTCGCGCCGAACCTGGAGGCCGGCAACGCGGTGGCGTTCGCCCACGGCTTCAACGTGCGGTTCGGGCGCATCGAGGCGCCGGAGGGCGTCGACGTCATCATGATCGCCCCCAAGGGACCGGGCCACCTCGTGCGACGCACGTACACCGAGGGCGGCGGCGTGCCGTGCCTCATCGCCGTCGACCAGGACGCCACCGGCGGCGCGAAGGCGCTCGCCCTGTCGTACGCCGACGCGATCGGCGGCAGCCGGGCCGGCGTGATCGAGACGACGTTCCCCGAAGAGACCGAGACCGACCTCTTCGGCGAGCAGGTCGTGCTGTGCGGCGGGCTCACCGCCCTCGTGCAGGCCGGCTTCGAGACGTTGACCGACGCCGGGTACGCGCCGGAGATGGCGTACTTCGAGTGCCTCCACGAGGTGAAGCTGATCGTCGACCTCATGTACGAGGAGGGCATCGCCGGGATGCGCTACTCGATCTCCGACACCGCCGAGTACGGCGACCTCACCCGGGGGCCGCGCATCGTGACCGACGAGACCCGAGCGGAGATGCGCCGCATCCTCGACGAGATCCAGGACGGCCGTTTCGCCGACGAGTGGATCGCGGAGAGCGAGGCCGGCCGTGAGAACTACCACCGCCTCCAGCAGGCCGGCAAGGACCACCCGATCGAGCTCGTCGGCGGCCGCCTGCGGGCGATGATGCCCTGGATCAGCGCCGGCAAGACCAAGGTCGCCGACGCCAGCGGTGGCGACAGCTGACGTCCTTGCGCCGGCGACGGAGCGGCACGTCGCCGACGCCAGCGGTGGCGACAGCTGACGTCCTTGCGCCGGCGACGGAGCGGCACGTCGCCGACGCCAGCGGTGGCGACAGCTGACGTCCTTGCGCCGGCGACGGAAAGGTCGAGCAGGACATCGCCCGCCAGCGCTACGACCCGCGAGGTGATCGCGCTGCCGGTCCTGGCCGCGATCATCGTGCCGATCGCGTCGGGCTCGTGACCGCGCCGCGTAGCGCAGCGTCCGGAACGTGCTTGCATCGCCGGCGCCCGTCGTCGGAGGATGCCGCCCGTGACCCGGCGCAGTTGGCTCCTGTTCGGGACCATGGGCGTCATCTGGGGTGTCCCCTACCTCTTCATCAAGGTGGCGGTCGACCACCTGGCGCCGCCGGTGATCGTGTTCGGCCGGACATTCCTCGCCGTCGTGCCGTTGCTGTTCTTCGCCGTGCGGGCGGGAGCAATCCGCCCGACGCTGACCCGGTGGCGCCCGCTGCTGGCGTTCGCCGGCCTGGAGATGGCGATCCCGTGGCTGCTGCTCACGGATGCCGAGCGCCACCTGCCCTCGGGGCTGACCGGCCTGCTCATCGCATGCGTCCCGATCGTCGGCTCGATCGTCGGGTTCCTGCTCGGCGATCGCAGCGCTCTGGCTCCCCGCCGTGTCCTCGGCATCGCGATCGGCCTGGGTGGCGTCGCCTTCCTGGTCGCCGCCGACCTCGGCGGCGAGGCCCCGTGGTGGAGCATCGTGGAGGTGCTGCTCGTCTGCGTCGGGTACGCGACAGCGCCGTTCATCGCGTCGCGCCGGTTGGCCGACGTCCCCGACATCGGCGTCGTCACGCTCTCGCTGGTCTTCGTCGCCGTCGTGTACGCCCCGCTGGCGTGGGTGACCCGTCCCGACGAACCGCCGCCGGCCGACGTCTGGCTGGCTGTCGCCGGTCTCGCGCTGCTCTGCACCGCCGTCGCGTTCGTGGTGTTCTTCCGCCTGATCGCCGCCGTCGGGCCGTCCCGGGCGACGCTGATCACGTTCATCAACCCCGCCGTCGCCGTCGTCGTCGGCGCGGTCGTGCTCGACGAGGCCGTCACCGCGGCCACGCTGATCGGGTTCGTGCTGGTGCTCGCCGGCTGCTGGCTCGCCACGCGTCACGGCTCCGAGGTGATCCCGGACGCCCCGACCGTCGTCGAACCGGCCGGCGTACCCGGCCTCGCCGACGGGTGAGATTGGTCTCACCCTTGACGTGACCTGCACGTCACGCTCCACATGAACGTTCGCCCACGTCACGGCGTTGCAACTCACATTACGGACGCGTTGCGACCGGACCCTCCTACCGACTATCTTGCGCCCTCTGCTCGTCCCCGGGATGCGGGTTCGATGCCGATCCGACATGAGCGCCGACATCTCCGAACCTCCTCCCGTGGGCCGACCCTCGGGCGCGCGCCGGCGCGGGCGAGTGCTCGTCGTCGCCCTCGCCTCGGCCCTCGCGGCGTCGACCTTCGTCGGCCCGGCGGCCCACGCCCAACCCGACGAGGAGGCGGCCCAGCAGGCGGCTCGCGAGATCGACGCCGCCCAGGAGCGGGCCAACGAGGCGGCGACGGCGTGGGCGCTCGCCGAGTCCGAGCTCGAGCGCCTCGAGGGCGAGGCCCAGCAGCTCCAGCAGGAGGAGGCGGCGCTCCAGGCCCAGGTCGACCACCTCCGCACGACGGTGGAGCAGGCCGCCGTGACGCGCTTCATGACGTCCGGATCGGCCGGGATCCCGTTGCTCACCGGCTACCAGCAGCCGTTGGACCGGCTCAGCGCCGCCGAGCTCGGCCGCGTCGTGACCGGCACCGCCGACGACGCGTTCGACCAGTTCGACCTCGCCCAGCGCGATCTCGACCGCAAGTCCGACGAGCTCGCCGCCAAGCAGTCCGAGGTGGCGCAGCAGCGGGTGACCTTCGAGCAGGCCAACGCGGACGCCATCCTCCAGGTCGAGCACCTCAAGGAGGTCGAGGAGGAACGCCTGGCCGACGAGCAGGTGCGCCTCGCCCTCGAGGCGCAGCGGCGCGAGGAGCAGCGCCGGCTGGCCGAGCAGCAGGCCGCCGAGGCCGCCCAGCGGGCCGCCGAGGAGGCGCAGCGGGCGGCTGACCAGCAGCGGGCGTCGGAGGCCCAGCGAGCCGCCGACGCCTCGGCGTCGCAGGCCGCGGCCCAGGCCGCCGCATCGACGCCGGCATCGAACGACGTGGCCGCCCCGCCCGCGGCGATCGCCGCAGACAGCGGGAGCGACGACGACGGCTCGGACACCCCGGTGGCCGACGGGCCGGCGACGGCCCCGGCGAACCCCGGCATGATCTGCCCGGTGCAGGGTCCGACGGCGTACGGCGACACCTGGGGCGCGTCGCGCTCCGGCGGCCGGCGCCACGAGGGCGTGGACATGATCTCCCCGAAGGGCACGACGTTGGTCGCGGTGGCCGACGGCGACGCCCGCTTCTGGACGAACGGCCAGGGCGCGCTCGGCGTGTCCCTCACCGCCGACAACGGGACCCGCTACTACTACGGCCACCTGTCGTCCTACGAGGGGTCGCCGGGACGGGTCACCCAGGGGCAGGTGATCGGCTACGTCGGGTCGACGGGGGCCACGACGGTGAACCACCTGCACTTCGAGGTCCACCCAGGGGGCGGGTCGCCGGTGAACCCGACGCCCTACGTGCGCAACGCCGGCTGCTGAACCGCGTCACGCCGGTGGCGCGGCGTCGACGACCCGGCGGACCTCGCTCGCCAGCCACTCCGCCGTCGCCCGGTAGCCCGGCGCCAGCAGGTGGGGGCAGCGGTTCTCCGACCACTCCGGGTGGGCGCCGAGGAGCGACGGGTAGTCGACGAGGACGAGGTTGGGCCAACGGGCTGTCGCCGCCTGCAACTCGGCGTCGGCGTCGGCGACAGCGTCGGTGTACGTCGCCGAGCAGTCGGGCGTCTGGGCGAGCAGCGGCCAGATCACGGTGCGCGGCCCGGCGGACTCCATCACGTGGTCGATCAGGCCGGGGAAGTGGCCGTTGCGGGTCTCGGATCGGGCGTTGTGGTACCCGAGCACCACGACGGCGACGTTGGCGGGCACCGCCCCGGCGCCGGCCAGCGCGTTCGCCCCGTCGGTGACCGTGATGCCGGGGTAGCCGCCCTTCCACGCCAGCCCACACCCGACACCGGCCAGTGCGGTGTCGAGGCCCTGGTTGGCGATGCCGGTGCCGACGGAGTCACCGACGAAGACGACCTGGCACGGCGCCGGTGGCGGTGGCGCGGTCGTCGCCGGCATCGTCGGTGGTGGTGGTGTGCGCCGTCGTCGTCGTCGGAACAGGTGTCGGTGCGGCGGTCGCCGCGGCCGACGGCGCGAGGGTTGCGCCGGCCGCCGGTGCGGTGGCGATCGTCGTGGTGGCGACGGCGCCAACGGCGATCGTCCCGGCTGCTCCCGATGCCGCCGTCGGCGGGTCGCCGCCGCCGCCGCACGCCACGATCGCGAGCGTCGTGGTCGCGACGAAGCCGATGAACGAACGCCCGCTGGTCACGAAGCCGGGAGTGTACCGATGGGTCCCGGCCGGTGGCTGGGATGCGCCGCGGTCGCCCGATCCGCCAATTCGCGTAACCACGCCCCTCGCGCGGGCTTGGTACACACCCTGGCGCGATCCGGCCGGAGAAACCCGACCAACAACGTCGGATTTTGGTGGCGTAGCATCACCGGCCATGAGCGAGCAGTGGGGTTTCGAGACCCGCCAGATCCATGCCGGCGCCGAACCCGACCCGGCCACTGGGGCCCGGGCGGTGCCGATCTACCAGACGACCAGCTACCAGTTCCGCGACACCGAGCACGCCGCCAACCTCTTCGCCCTCGCCGAGGTCGGCAACGTCTACACGCGGATCATGAACCCGACCCAGGGGGTCCTGGAGGCCCGGTTGAACAGCCTCGAGGGAGGCGTCACGACCGCCATCGGGCTGCCCGGCACCCTCGTCGTCGGCTCGGGGCAGGCGGCCGAGACGCTGGCCATCCTGAACCTGGCCAGCGCCGGTGACCACATCGTGTCGTCGTCGTCGCTCTACGGCGGCACGTACAACCTGTTCCACTACACGCTGCCCAAGCTCGGCATCGAGGTCACGTTCGTCGACGACCCCGACGACCTCGAGCAGTGGCGCGCCGCGGTGCAGGACAACACGAAGGCCTTCTTCGGCGAGACGATCCCGAACCCCAAGAACGACGTGTTCGACATCGAGGGCGTCAGCGGCGTCGCCCACGCCGAGGGGCTCCCGCTGATCATCGACAACACCGTCCCGTCGCCGTACCTGATCCGCCCGCTCGAGTGGGGCGCCGACGTCGTCGTGCACAGCCTGACGAAGTTCCTCGGCGGCCACGGCAACTCGATCGGCGGGGCCATCATCGACGGCGGCGGGTTCGACTTCGGTGCGTCCGGGCGCTTCCCCGGCTTCACCGAGCCCGACCCGAGCTACCACGGCCTGGCGTACTGGCCGGCGCTCGGTCCGGGCTCCTTCGCCCTGAAGGCGCGCGTCCAGCTGCTGCGGGACATCGGGGCGCCGATCTCGCCGTTCAACGCGTTCCTGATCCTGCAGGGCATCGAGACGCTCAGCCTGCGCATGGAGCGCCACTTCGCCAACGCCCAGAAGGTCGCCGAGTACCTCGTCGGCCAGGGCCAGGTGCTGTCGGTGAACTACGCCGGCCTCCCCGGCAACCGCTGGTACGAGCGGGCCACCAAGCTGCGGCGGCGGGAAGGGCTACGGCTCCGTCCTGGCGTTCGAGATCGAGGGCGGCCTGGAGGCCGGCAAGCGCTTCGTCGAGGCGCTCGAGCTGCACAGCCACGTCGCCAACATCGGCGACGTCCGCAGCCTCGTGATCCACCCGGCGAGCACGACGCACAGCCAGCTGACGGCCGAGGAGCAGCTGGCGTCGGACGTCCACCCCGGCCTCGTCCGCCTCAGCGTCGGCATCGAGACGATCGACGACATCCTCGCCGACCTGGACAAGGGCTTCGCCGCCGCCAAGCGCTGACGTCCGCGGTCGCCCTGTGCGGGAGCAACTGCGACCCCTCGACGGTCGTCCGGTGAGCCCGCTGGCACGGTTCTGACGCCAGTTCGGGGCCAGAAGTGGCCCCGAACTCGAGTCAGAACCCGTGCTCGGCCCCGGGGGCGTCGGGGTCGTCGGGGTCGTGACCGCGCAGGAAGTCCTCGAAGCGCGCGGCGATGTCGTCGGCGTCGCGCAGCGCGGCCTCGGCGCGGCGGTCGTACTCGATCTCCAGCATCCGCACGTACGCCCCCAGCTGCTCGTCGCTGCTGACGAGCTCGGCGTGCTGGACGGCCATGCGGTCGGCCTGCTCGGTGAGATCGACGGTCAGGGGGATCCCGAGGACGTGGGCGAGGTGGCGGATCAGGGCCGTGACGGCGAGCGGGTGCTCGATGTGGGTGAGGTAGTGCGGCACGCCGACGCGCAGGGAGATCGTCGGGATGCCGACCCGCTCGAGCTCGACGTGGAGCACGCCGATCAACCCGGTGATGCCCTGGTAGGTCGGTGCCGACAGCGCGAGGCGACGGGCCAGGTCGGCGTCGGCGGTGCTGCCGACGACCGGCGGCAGCCGGGTGTGCGGCACGGCGTCGGCGGTGGCCCCCACGGTCACGACGGCGACGCAGCCGAGGTCCGCGACCACGGTGCGGATGCAGTCGACGTACACGGGCCACGCCAGGTGCGGCTCCACGCCGCTGAGCACGACGAGGTCGCGCGGCCCACCGGTGCGCACGACCCGGAACGCGTTGGAGGGCCACGTGATGCGGCGGGCCTCGCCGTCGACGAGCTCGACGGTCGGCCGTTCCTGGGTGAAGTCGTAGAACGGGTCGGGGTCGATCTCGCCGACGGTCACGGCGCCCTCGACGAGGTGGGCGAGCGCCGACGTCGCTGCTCCGGCGACGTCGAACCACCCGGTCAGCCCGACGACCAGGACCGGGCTCGCCAACGGGCCCAGGTCGGTCGTGTCGAGCGTCAGCACGTCGCGGACGCCGGGCTGGTCGCCCGGCTCGCCGGCTGGCACCGGTCCGTCAGCCGGCACGCGCCAGGGACTCCGAGTGCTCGCTGACGAGGTGTTCGATGCAGTCCGTGAGCGCCTCGACGTCGGCCGGCTCGATGGCCGGGAACATGCCGACGCGCAGTTGGTTCCGTCCGAGCTTGCGGTAGCTGTCGGTGTCGACGATGCCGTTGGCCCGCAGGGCGGCGGACACCTTCGTGGCGTCGATGCCGTCGTCGAGGTCGATCGTGCCGACGACCGCGGACCGCTTGGCCGGGTCGGCGACGAACGGGGTCGCCCAGTCGCGCAGCTCGGCCCAGGCGTAGAGGTGGTCCGACGACGCCCGGCTGCGCTTGGTGCACCAGTCGAGCCCGCCCGACTCGAGCATCCAGCGGACCTGGGCATCCAACATGATCAGCGTGGCCACCGCCGGCGTGTTGTACGTCTGGTCCTGGCGGCTGTTGGTGAGGGCGATGCCGAGATCCAGCGACGCCGGCCGCCAGCGGTCCGACGCGGCGATCCGCTCGATGCGCTCCACGGCCGCCGGGGAACAGGCGGCGATCCAGAGCCCGCCGTCGCTGGCGAAGCACTTCTGCGGCGCGAAGTAGTAGACGTCGACCTCGGCCGGGTCCCATGGCAGCCCGCCGGCCCCCGACGTGGCGTCGACGGCGACGAGCGCACCGTCGCCCGGCGCCGGCCGGCGGAGGTCCATCGCCACGCCGGTCGACGTCTCGTTGTGGGTGAGCGCGTAGAGGTCGACCGTCCCGTCGGCGATCGCCACCGGGTGGTCGCCGGGCTCGCTGCTGACGACCACCGGATCGGCGAGGTGGGGGGCGGCCGTGCACGCCTCGGCGAACTTGGAGGAGAACTCGCCGAAGACGAGGTGCTCGCTGCGGCGGTCGACGAGGCCGAACGTTCGCGACGTCCCAGAACACCGTGGAGCCGCCGTTGCCGAGGACGACCTCCCAGCCGTCGGGGAGCGCGAACAGGTCGGCCAGCCCGGCTCGCACTGCGCCGACCAGCTGCTTGACCGGTTTCTGGCGGTGGGATGTGCCCATGACCTCGGTGCCGGCGGCGAGCACGGCGTCGAGCTGCTCGGACCGCACCTTGGACGGCCCGCAGCCGAACCGCCCGTCGGCCGGGAGCAGGTGCTGGGGGATCCGCAACGCGGTGGGGGTCGGGACGGTCACTGTGACAGCATGTCACCCGATCTCCGCTGCTCCGAAAGGGTTGTCCAGTGTCACGTGGATCCGAACGACGGGTGTCCCAACGGCTTGCCGGCATCGCCGAATCGGCGACCCTCGCGGTCGATGCCAAGGCCAAGGCGCTGCAGGCGCAGGGCGAGTCAGTGGTCGGGTTCGGTGCCGGGGAGCCGGACTTCCCGACCCCGGAGCACATCGTGGAGGCGGCGGTCGACGCCTGCCGCGACCCCCGCAACCACCGCTACTCACCGGCCGGCGGGCTGCCGGAGCTGAAGGAGGCGATCGCGTTCAAGACGAAGCGCGACAGCGGCTTCGACTGCCGCGGCCGGGCAGGTCCTCGTGACGAACGGTGGCAAGCATGCGGTGTACACGGCGTTCGCCGCCCTGTGCGACCCGGGCGACGAGGTGATCTGCCCGGCGCCGTACTGGACGACGTACCCGGAGGCGATCACGCTCGCCGGCGGCGTGCCGACGGTGATCGACACGACGGAGGAGACCGGCTTCCAGGTCACCGTCGACCAGCTCGAGGCGGCGTACACCGACCGCACGAAGGTCCTGCTGTTCGTCAGCCCCGACAACCCGTCCGGCGCGGTGTACCCGCCCGAGCAGGTCGCGGCCATCGGCCAGTGGGCTCTCGAACGCGGCGTGTGGGTGGTCACCGACGAGATCTACGAGCACCTGACGTACGGCCCCCACGAGTTCACGTCGATGCCGGTGCTCGTGCCCGACCTGGCCGAGCAGTGCGTCATCGTGAACGGCGTCGCCAAGACCTACGCCATGACGGGCTGGCGCGTCGGCTGGATGATCGGGCCTGGCGACGTGATGAAGGCGGCGACGAACTTCCAGAGCCACGCCACGTCGAACGTCTCGAACGTCGCCCAGCGAGCCGCGCTGGCGGCGGTGTCCGGCGACCTCGAAGCGGTGGCGATGATGCGGGCGGCGTTCGAGCGGCGGGGGCGCACGATGCACTCGATGCTGTCTGACATCGACGGCGTCACCTGCCTCGAGCCGCAGGGCGCGTTCTATTGCTTCCCGAACGTGTCCGGCCTGCTCGGTCGGGAGATCGCCGGGCGCACGTGCACGTCGAGCCTCGAGCTCGCCGATCTCGTGCTGTCGCAGGCCAAGGTGGCGTTCGTGCCCGGCGAGGCCTTCGGCGCGCCCGGCTACGCACGCTTCTCGTTCGCCCTCGGGGACGCCGACCTGACCGAGGGGATCTCCCGCTTCGCCGCACTCGCCGCGGGCGGTTGATCCGACCGCGGCGATCAGCGCGGGCTGGTCGCCTGTCGCAGCCCGCCACCGAGCGCCGCGAGCTCCTGTCCGGCGGCGGTCTCGCGCGCTCGCGCCGCCCGGACGAGGTCGTCGAGGCCGTGGCGGACGAGGCGCTTGCCGGCAGCCAGCGCGCCCGGGTGCAGGTCGGCCATCGACGTCGCCAGCTCGACCGCCGCGTCGAGCACGGTGCCCGGCGGGCACAGTCCTGCGACGAGCCCGGCGCGTGACGCCGTCGACGCGTCGACCCACTCGCCGGTGAGCAGCATCCAGTTCGCGACCTGCGGTCCGACCGCCCGCGTCAGGAGCAGGCTGCTGCCGGCCTCCGGCGTCGTGCCCAGCTGCGGGAACGGGGTCCGGAAGCGGGCCTCCTCGTCGGCGAGCACGATGTCGCAGTGCAAGAGGATCGTCGTGCCGATGCCGACGGCGAGCCCGTTGACGGCGCCGATCAGCGGCTTCGTGAACGTGCCGAGCGCGTCGAGCATGCGCTCGAACTGCGGAGCGAACAGGCCGGCCTGCTCGGGGTCCCGGATCGCCGTCAGGTCGGCCCCGGCCGAGAACGCCCGGCCGGCACCGGTCAGGACCACGACGCCCACGTCCTCGTCGTCGTCGGCCACGGTCAGCGCGTCGGCGACGAGCGCGTACTGCTCGTGGTCGAAGGCGTTCAGCCGGTCCGGGCGGTCGAGCTGCAGGACCCGGACCCGTCCGCGATCGTCGACGTGGAGCATCCGCGCAGCCTAAGCCGAGGCGTGCCCGCACCGCAGGAGGTGCGGTTCTGCACCGGCCTCGGCCGCTTCGCGTCGATGGCGATGGCCCAGGGCGGGCCGCCGTCCATCCAGTACACGGTCAGGCACCCCGGGCGGGTGACCCGCCTGATGTTCTACGGCAGCTACTCGGCTGCCGAGCGTGATGCGACGCCCGAGGAGCCGCGAGCTCAGGCAACCCCAACGCCGTGCGCGTGGCGTTCGCGTCGCGCGCTCCGCTCTTGCTTCGATCCGACCGAGCGGTACAATTCCTGGCATCAGGGGTGGCAGAGCTGCCCAACAAGGCACACGGGGGTGGCCAATGTCGGAGTTCTTCGTCGTCTCGGGTGATACGCACATCATCGAGCCGGTCGATCTGTTCAAGACCCGTCTTCCGAAGCACCTTCGGGATCGGGCGATGTGGGAGGAGGAGTTCGTCCTCGACGAGCCGATCGTGCCCGGCGGGCACACCGTGTTCCGCAAGCTGCACACGGCCGGGTTCGACGGCTGGACCGTCTCCCGATATCGCCAGTTCCCGGGCCCGACGCCGGACGGCGATCCCGAGGGCATCCTGCGGGACATGGACCGCGACGGGGTGGATGCGTCGGTGATGTTCCCGAACCTGTCGCTGTTCGTGTTGTTCACCGACGACCACGAGCTGTCGATGGCCCACGCCCGGGTGTACAACGACTACGTCCTCGAGCGCTACCTGGCGTACGAGGACCGGATGCGGCCGACGGCGGCGATCCCGTTGACCGACATCCCCGACGCGGTGGCCGAGATCGAGCGCATGGCCCGGGCCGGGATGCGGGCCATCCTGCTGCCCGAGATCCCGCCGATGCCGTACTGGGCCGACGAGTACGAGCCGGTGTGGGCCGCCGCCGAGGCCAACGGGATGCCGGTGTTCATCCACGTCGCCACTGGCGGGGTGAACGTCAAGCAGAACGTGTCGCACACGGCGACCACGGTCAAGGCGCTGATGACGGCCGTCGCCATGGGTCAGCTCGACAGCCTCGACGACGCCATGGTGTCGAGTCGCTCGATGGGCGGTGGCAGCACGGCGTCGGAGAGCCCGCAGCGGATCATCGCCGACCTCGTCAGCAGCGGCGTCTGCGAGCGCCACCCGAACCTGCACTTCAACCTGATCGAGTTCAACGCCGGGTGGCTGGTCTCGTACCTGGGGTCGCTGGACAAGGCGTGGCGGACCGGGACCGGGCAGGACCCGGACTGGTGGCTGGGCTTCTGGGACGACAGCAAGGCGCCGGACGACCAGCCGGCGATGGGCCGGTTGTTCAACATCAACTCGCGCTGGCCGCTGCCGTTGAAGCCGAGCGAGTACGTGCGCCGCCAGATCCACGTGCAGTTCGCCGACGACCCGGTGGCGGTGGCCGCCCGTCACATCACCGGGCTGACGACGATCATGTGGGGCAACGACTACCCGCATGCCGAGGGCACGTTCCTCGGCAGCAAGGAGTGCATCGCCGAGAACTTCGTCGGGGTCCCCGACGAGGACAAGGCGGCGATCCTGGGTGGCACGCTGGCCAGCGTGGTCGGCTTCGACACCAGCCGGAAGTTCTCGCCGGTCCCGGTCTGATCGGGTCGGCCCTGGGGTGGCCGCCACCCCAGGGCCGGCCACCGGCGTCCGACGCCCACCGCGGCGCGGCGATGGACGGCGGATGAACAGATGAGCACGCGACCGGGGCCGCGTCGACCGGCTCGGTAGGTTCGGGGCGTGCCGTCGTCGGCCGGGTTACAGCGCCGCCTCGGTCTCGGCGACGCGGTGGTCGTCGGTGCCGGCTCGATGGTCGGCGCCGGGGTGTTCAGCGCATGGGGCCCGGCCGCCGACGCGGCCGGCACCGGCCTGCTGATCGGCCTGCTCGTCGCGGCCGTCGTGGCCTTCGGCAACGCCACGTCATCGGCCCAGTTGGCGGCGGTCCATCCGGAATCCGGCGGCACCTACGTCTACGCCCGACGACAGCTCGGCCCGCGATGGGGGCACCTCGCCGGTTGGGCCTTCGTCGTCGGCAAGGCCGCCTCCTGCGTCGCCCTGGCCCTGACCGCCGGCGCCTACCTGTGGCCCGCTCACCAGCGACTCGCCGGCGTGGTCGCCGTGGTCGCGGTCACCGCGGTCAACGCCGGTGGGCTCTCGCGCACCGTGCGAGTCACCGCGGGCCTGCTCGCCGTCGCCGTGCTCGCGCTCGCCACCGTCGTCGTCGCCGGCTGGTCGAGCCCCGACGCGTCCCTCGATCGGCTGACCCCGATCGATGCATCGGTGCCCGGGATCCTGCGCGCCGGCGGGTTCCTGTTCTTCGCGTTCGCCGGCTACGCCCGCGTCGCCACGCTCGGCGAAGAGGTCCGCGACCCCGCGGTGACCATCCCGCGGGCGATCCCGCGGGCGCTGGCGGCCGTGCTCGCCGTGTACGCCCTGGTCGGCGTCACCTTGCTGGCCGTCGTCCCGGTCAGCCGCATCGCGGCCAGCGACGCGCCACTGCGGCTGGTGATCGACGCGTCACCGCTCGAGGGGACCGGCGCCATCGTGCGCGTCGGCGCCGGCATCGCCGCGCTCGGCGTGTTGCTGAACCTGATCCCCGGCGTCTCGCGCACCGTCCTGGCGATGAGCCGCCGGCGCGAGCTGCCGCCCTGGTTCGCGGTGATCGACGAGCGCCGGGCGCTGCCGTTGCGCGCCGAGGTGTGCGTGGCCGGCGTCGTCGTGGCCCTCACCGCCGTCGTCGACCTGCGTGGCGCCATCGGGTTCTCGGGCGTGACGATCCTGACGTACTACGCGATCACGAACGCCTCTGCCCTCACCCTGGCCGCGCCCCAACGGCGGTGGCCGGCCTGGATCGCCGTGCTCGGGCTCGTCGGGTGCGTGACGCTCGCCGTCATGTTGCCGCTGACGTCGATCGTCGTCGGCGCGGCCGTGCTCGCGACCGGCGTCGTCGTCCGCGTCGCGACGACCGGCCGAGGCGTCGCTCCACCGCGCTGAGGCCCGGGCGGCGAGGTCGTCCAACCCGAGCGGTACAGTCCGCCCGTGGTGCTGCGGGGGTTGGACGTCCACGATGTCCATCGGTTGAGCGACCGCGACGACTACGAGTGGGTGCGGGCGACCGCTGAGCTGGCCTTCGACCCGACGGACCCGGGGAACGAGCGCATCGTCGACCTCGACCTCGCCCGGCGGGACGGCAACGGGCTCGTCGCGGCCGCCAGCGACGTGCGCATCCTGCGACCGGCGCGGGGCGGCAACGGGCGGTTGCTGTGCGTCGTCCCCAACCGTGGCCTGCTCGGCACGGTGCCGTTCAGCGGCGCGTCGCACGCCACGGTGGACTTCTCGGAGCCAGCCGGCCACCGGTGACGGGTACCTGCTCGACCGAGGTTGGACGGTGCTGTGGTGCGGGTGGCAGTGGGACGTGCTGCGGAGCGAGGGGTCGCTCGGCTTCCGCGCACCCGAGGCGGATGTCGGGACCGGCTGGCTCCGCGCCGAGTGGCGGCCCGACGCCGTCGTGGAGGAACGCCCGCTGAGCGACGCGTCGGCGTTGTTCAGCTTCGCCACCTATCCGACGGCCGATGTCGACGACCCCGCGGCCGTGCTCACCGTGCGGACGTCGCCCGACGGGGAGCGCACGACCGTCGCGCGTTCGGCATGGCGGTTCACGGACGACACCCACATCGCCCTCGACGGCGGTTTCCGACCGTTCCACTGGTACGAGCTGGTCTACCGGACGACGCACTGCCCGGTGGTCGGGGCCGGGCTGCTGGCGTTGCGGGACGTGGTCTCCCACGTCCGCACCGGCTTCGACGCCGCGCTCGGCTACGGGGTGTCGCAGTCCGGGCGCGTCGTGCGCCAGCTGCTGTACGAGGGGCTGAACGTCGACGGCTCGGGGCGACAGGTGTTCGACGGCGTCTTCGCCCACATCGCCAGCAGCCGGCGCGGCGAGTTCAACCACCGGTACGCCCAGCCCTCGTACACCCACGTCGTCGGGTTCTCCAACCTCCCGCCGTTCGACACACCGTCGCTGCTCGCCCGCCAGCGGGCGGTCGGTGGCGCGCCGAAGGTGATCGAGACCAACACGGCGTGGGAGTACTGGCGGGGTGACGGCGCCCTCGTCCACGTCGACCCCGTCACCGGCGCCGACCTCCCCGACGACCCGGACACGCGCGTTTACCTCATCGCCGGCCACGACCACCTCGGGGGCGCGCTCGATGAAGCGCACCCTGCCGGGCGCCAACCCGGTGCACACGCTCGACGGCCAGCTGGTCCTCCGGGCGCTGTTCGTGGCCCTCGACCGCTGGGTGGCCGGCGGCGCTCCACCACCGCCGAGCCGCGTGCCACGTCAGGCCGACGGGACCGCGGTCGGTCGCGATGAGGTGCTCGCTCGGTTCGAAGGCGTCGCCCGTCCCGATCCCGCCGTCCTCAACGTCACGCGCCGGATCGACCTGGGGCCCGACGTCGACCGTGGGATCGGACGATGGCCGCTGGGCCTCGGCGAGCCGTACGTGGCCCTCGTCTCCGCCGTCGGGGCCGACGGCAACGAGGTCGCCGGCATCCGGGTGCCCGAGGTGGCGGCGCCGTTGGCGGCCCACACCGGATGGAACCCCCGCCGCCCGGTCGATGGCCTCCCTGACGTGCTCTACGAGTTCCTCGGGAGCCGCCTCCCCCTCGACGACCACGTCGATCGTGAGGCGTACGCGGGTGCCGCCCGCGTCGCGGCCGAGGCGCTCGTCGCCGACGGGTTCCTGCTCGCCACCGACGTCGACGCCGCCGTGGCGTCGGCGGTCGCGCACCTCGACGGGTGAGGCCAGGCGCGGCCCGGTCCTAGGTGCGCGCCGGCGGTCGGCCGCCGCCGGCACGGACGATCGCGTCGAACTCGGCATCGGTGAGCGGGAGCACCGACAGGCGGTTCCCGCGGGCCAGCAACTGCGATGACGCCAGCTCCGGCATGGCCCGGAGCACGTCGAGCGGGACGAAGCGCAGCTTCTTCACCGGGGCGACGGTGACCCAGACCCATGTCGGGTCGTCAGGCCTCGACCTCGGGTCGTAGTACCTACTGGTCGGGTCGAACTGCGTCGGGTCGGGCTCGGCCTCGCGCACGATCTTGCAGACGCCGGCGGCGCCGGGCGGCTTGGCATTGGAGTGGTACAGGATCGCCGTGTCGCCCTTGCGCATCGCGCGCAGGTGGATGCGGGCGGTGTAGTTGCGCACGCCGTCCCACCCCTCGCGGCGGTTGGCCACCAGGTCGTCGTACCCGAACACGTCGGGCTCGGTCTTGAGCAGCCAGTGCGCCATCGCCCGGCGACCCTACCGACCCGCAGCGCCGGGGGTCGTGGCGCTCGGTCGGGTCGCCGACGCGGACACGCGACGCGGTGGGTCACGCCCACCACACGGTGTGATGGGTGGCCACGCCGGTGAGGACGACGAGCACGAGGCACTCGGCGACCTGCTCGGCGGCGCCGAGCACGTCGCCGGTGATCCCGCCGAGCGAGCGCCGGGCGATCTCGACGACGACGACCGCGGCCACCGCGGCTGCCGCGGCCAGGGGTCCGACCCACCAGCCGGTCACGGCGGCGGCGATGCCGACGGCGATCACGCCGGTGAGCACCCCTCGCGGCGCGCTGATCGAGCGGGCGTGGACCGCGCCCAGGCCGTCCGGTCGGGCCAGCGGCGCCACGCCCATCGCCACGACCGAGGTGCCCCGGGCCAGCGCGTGCGCGGCGACCAGACCGGCGAACGCGGCGGCCGGCCCGACGGAGCCGACGGCGAGGGCCCGCAGCACGATCGAGCCGCACAGCGCAGCCACGCCGTAGCTGCCGTGGCGCGGGTCCTTCAGGATCTCCAGGCGCCGCTCGACGGTCGTGCCACCGGCGACCGCGTCGGCCATGTCGGCCAACCCGTCCTCGTGGAAGGCGCCGGTGACGAGCACGCCGACGAGGACGCCGACGGCGGCGGCGACGCCCATCGGCACGAGCTCCGAGAGCCCGGCGACGATCCCGCCGACCGCCGCGCCGACCAGGGCGCCCACGACGGGGAACCACGTCGCGGTGGCGGCGGGGACGCGTCGAGCGCCCGGCGCACGGGGATCCGGGTCAGGAACTGGACGGCGGCCAGGAAGGACCGCACGAGTCAGCCGAACCACTCGGCGAACGTCGGGACCTCGGTGATGCCGGCGCACGCCATCGCGACGAGCGGGACGGCGGCCATCGCCCCGCTGCCCTCGCCGAGGCGCATGTCGAGGTCGAGCAGCGGCCGCTTGCCGAGGCGCTCGAGCAGGCGGCGGTGGCCGGGCTCGGCCGAGCAGTGGCCGACGATGCAGTGGTCGAGGGCGGTCGGCTCGATCATGACCAGCGGCAGCACGGATGCGGTGACGACGTAGCCGTCGAGCACGACGGGCAACGACCGGTGACGGGCTGCGGCCACGGCGGCGGCGATGGCGGCCAGCTCCGACCCACCGACCTCCCTGAGGACCTCGATCGGGTCCGTCACGCCGGCGATGCGCCGCACCGCTTGCTGGACGGCGACCCGCTTGCGGTCGAGTCCGGCGTCGTCGACGCCGGTGCCGCGCCCGACCCAGGCCGCCGTCTCGCCCCCGGCCAGCGCGGCGGCGATGGCCGCCGACGGCGTCGTGTTGCCGATGCCCATCTCCCCGACGACGAGCAGGTCACCGTCGACCCGGTCGACGGCGTCGATCGCGATCTCGACGATCTCGTCGAGACGTTGCGATGACAGTGCGGCATCGAACCGGATGTCGGCCGTCGGGCGACCGATGCCGACGTCGACGGCCTCGACCGTGGCGCCGGCGTGGCGGGCGAACGCGCTGATCGTCGAGCGGCCCTGGCGGTAGGCCTCGAACATCGCCGCGGTGACCTCCGTCGGATAGGCGCTGACCGCTTCGGCGGCGGCCACGCCGTGGTCGCCGGCGAAGATCAGCCCGGCCGGCTTGGCCACCCGCGGGCGGTCCGTGCGGTGCCATCCGGCGATCCATGCCGCCAACCCGTCGAGCCAAGCCAGCGCCCCGCTCGGCCGCAGGATCTCGGCCGCCCGTTCGTGGACCGATGCCGCGCACTCCTGGTCGGGTCCGGGCAGGTCGACGAGCAGGTCGTGCAGGCGGCTCATCGACGGCGCTCCGAACGTCGGGTCGACGGCGGGTCGTCGGCAGCAGCGACGTTCATGTCGAGAGGTGCTCCCACGGGTCGCGCGAGCGCGACGGCCCGTCCGGCGACGAGGAGCAGGGTCGTCGTGGCCCGGGCCGCCCAGGCCTGGTTGACGCGGCCGAGGACGTCCCGGTACCGCATGCCGAGCGCCGTCTCGGGGTGGATGCCGAGGCCGACCTCGTTGCTGACGACGACCGTCGGCGCTCGCCGTGCCGCGCCGGCGCCGGCGGCGTCCCCGACGCGACGTCGATCGTCGCGTCGTCGTCGCCCCGGGCCATCAGGTTGCTCACCCACAGCGTCAGGCAGTCGACGACCACCAGGTGGTCGGCGGGGACCTCGCCGAGGGCACCGGCCAGGTCGAGCGGCTCCTCGACGGTCGGCCAGGGCGGTCGCTCGGCCCGGTGCCGGCTGATGCGGTCGGACAGGTCATCGAGGTGCGGCGACGTCGCGAGGAACGTCACCGGTCCACCGTGGCGGCGGCCGATCTCGACGGCGAGCGCGCTCTTGCCGCTGCGCGCCCCGCCGAGCAGCAGCGTCAGCATCCGCCGCGACCCGGTTCCGTCACGGTGGCGGAGTGTACGCACGACTGCCGCGGCCGCTACCGTTCTCGGCGGTCGCAGGACCCAGCGAAGTCCGGTGTGAGCCCGGCACTGACCCGCAACGGTGAAGCCGTCGCCCTCCTCGTACGAGGGAGGCGGATGAGTCCGGTCGCCTGATCCTGCGTGCGAATGAACAGACCCTCGAGGCAAGGGCGGTTCGCGGTGACGCTGCCGGATCCTTTGTCCTCCAACCCTGACCAGAGGATTGTGAGGAAGACGTGGCGCTCAAGCCAACGATCGCCGGCGTGCTCGCCGGCCTGACCCTGTTCGCCGTGGCGTGCGGCGACGACGACGATTCGTCGACGGAGCCGGCGACCGCGGCCGGCGGCGACGCGCCGGCCCGGATCGTGTCGCTCTCGCCGACCGCCACCGAGATGCTGTTCGCCATCGGGGCCGGCGACCAGGTGGTCGCGGTCGACGACCAGTCGAACCACCCGGCCGAGGCCGAGGCCGTGATGACGGACCTCTCCGGCTACACGCCGAACGCCGAGGCGATCGCCGGCTACGAGCCCGACCTCGTGGTGACGTCGGAGACGGCCGTCGCCGACCAGCTGGCACCGCTCGGGATCGAGGTGTGGGTGGGGCCGGCGGCGACGACGTTCGACGACGCGTACACGCAGATCGAGCAGCTCGGGGCGGCGACCGGGCACATCGCCGAGGCCGCCGAGCTCGTCGCCCAGATGCAGGGTGACATCGAGGAGATCACGGCGTCGATGCCGGCGATGGAGGTCCCGTTGACCGTGTTCCACGAGCTCGACGACACCGGCTACACCGTCAGCTCGGCCACGTTCATCGGCCAGGTGTACAGCCAGCTCGGGCTGCGCAACATCGCCGACGAGGCCGAGGACGCCGGCGGCTACCTCCAGCTCAACACCGAGACGATCGTCGCCGCCGACCCGGACCTCATCTTCTTGGCCGACTCGAAGTGCTGCGGGCAGAGCCTGGAGACCGTCGCTGCCCGCGACGGCTGGGGAGCCATCAACGCCGTCGCCAACGGCAACGTGTTCGCGATGGACGACGACGTGGCCTCGCGCTGGGGGCCCCGGGTCGTCGAGTACATGCAGCAGGTGCGCGATGCCGCCGAGCAGGCCCTCGTCCCCAACGGCTGACCCGGTCGCGCCGGCGCCCGGAGCCACCACCGTCGACCCCCCGGCGGTGGAGGCCCCGGCGGCCCGGGCGCGCCCCGGTGTCCCACGCCGGACGGTGGTACGTCGGCGCGGCGGCGGCGGTGCTCGGCGCGCTGCTCGTCGGGATCATGATCGGTCCTGCTGGCCCGACGTGGTGGCGGGTGCCCCTGGCCCTGCTCGACCACCTGCCGCTGGTCGACATCGACAGCGGGGTCACCGCCGACCGAGTGGACGATCCTGTGGGAGATCCGCATGCCCCGCGTGCTGCTCGGAGCGATCGTCGGGGCGATGCTCTCGATCGCCGGCGCCAGCTACCAGGGCGTGTTCCGCAACCCGCTCGTCGACCCGTACCTGCTCGGCGCGGCGGCGGGCGCCGGGCTCGGCGCGACCCTCGTGTTCACGGTGATGCGCTCGGCCACCGCTGACTGGCCCGTCGACCCGGCACCGACGATGGCGTTCCTCGTCGCTCTCGTGACGGTCTTCGTGACGTACGTGGTCGGTGCCGCGTTCGACGGCGACCGTAGCGGCGTCACGCTCGTCCTCGCCGGCGTCGCCGTCGCCGCGCTGGTCACGGCGATCCAGACGTTCCTCCTGCAACGCAACGTCGAGGTCGTCCGGGAGGTCTACTCGTGGATCCTCGGTCGGCTCTCGACGGCGACGTGGGGCGACGTGCGCCTCGTCGTCCCCTACGTCGTGTGTCGCGTCCGCCGCCCTGCTGGCCCATCGCCGCCACCTCGACCTGTTCCGCGTCGGCGAGGAGGAGGCGGCGACGCTCGGTGCACCCGTCTCTCGGGTCCGGCTGGTCGTCGTCATCGCGGCCACGTTCGGGACGGCCGCGGTCGTCTCGGTGTCGGGGCTGATCGGGTTCGTCGGGATCGTCGTGCCCCACATCCTGCGGCTCGTGGCCGGGTCGAGCTACCGTCGGCTGCTGCCGCTCTCGCTGATGTTCGGTGCCGCGTTCCTGGTGCTCGCTGACATCCCCGGGCGGGTCCTGACCGACCCGGCCGAGACGCCGATCGGCGTGGTGACGGCGTTCGTCGGGGCACCGTTCTTCCTGATCGTGCTGCGCATGCGGGGACGGTCGCGGTGAGCTCGCTCGAGCTGCGCGAGCTCGGTGTCGCCTACGGGCGACGCATCGCGCTCGCGCCGTACACGGACACCGTGCGCTCGGGGGAGTGGCTCGGCCTCATCGGTCCCAACGGGGCCGGGAAGTCGTCGCTGCTGCGCGCCGTCGTCGGGCTCGTGGCGTCGACGGGCGACGTGCTCATCGACGGCTCGCCGCTGTCGCTGCGATCGCGACGTCGCCGGGCCAGCCTCGTTGCGTACGTGCCGCAGGCGCCGACGGTCCCCGACGACATGACCGGGTTCGAGTACGTGCTGCTCGGCCGGTCGCCGTACGTCGGCTACTTCGGCACCGAGAGCCGGCACGACAAGGCGATGGCGGCCGACGTCCTGCGACGGTTGGAGCTCGACGAGTTCGCCGGTCGGCGGCTCGGCACGCTGAGCGGCGGTGAGCGCCAGCGCCTCGTGATCGCCCGTGCGCTCGCCCAGGAGGCCCCGATCCTCCTCCTCGACGAGCCGACGAGCGCGCTCGACATCGGCCACCAGCAACAGGCGCTGGAGCTGGTCGCCCGGCTGCGCCGCGAGCACGGCTTGACCGTCGTGTCGGCGATGCACGACCTGACGCTCGCCGGGTCGTACAGCGACCGGCTGGTGCTGCTGCACGGCGGGCGGTCGGTCGCGGCCGGTCCGGCCGCCGACGTGCTGCAGGCCGAGACGCTGGCCGAGTTCTACGGCGTCCGGGTCAGCGTCCACCACGAGCCCGACGGCACCGTCGTCGTGATCCCCCGCCGCGACCGCCTCTGAAGGCGCCCCGCGCCAACCTTGCCGGAGTTCAGGGGATCGAGAGGACGAAGACGGGGATCTGGCGGTCGGTCTTGGCCTGGTAGTCGGCGTAGTCCGGGTACGCGGCGACAGCCCGCTCCCACCAGAGCGCCTTCTCGTCGCCGGTGACCTCGCGGGCGATCATGTCCTGCTTCACGGTGCCGTCCTGCAACTCGACGTGGGAGTCGGCGACGACGTTGTGGTACCAGACGGGGTTCTCGGGGGCACCGCCGAGTGACGCCACGGCGGCGTACTGGCCGTCGTGCTCGACGCGCATCAGCGGGGTCTTGCGCAGCTTCCCGGTCTTGTTGCCCAGCGCGTGGTCAGGACGATGACGGGCAAGCCGCGCATCGTCGTTCCCGTCGTCCCGCCGGACGCCTCGTACTCCTCGGCCTGCTTGCGGGCCCAATCGCTCGTGCTGGGTTCGTACTCACCTTCGAGTGGCATGCCGCCAACGTACCCAGCGTCAGTCCCGCCGCGTCGGCCGCCAGCGACCTGCCGTGTGGACCCGCCCCGCCGCGACGAGCCAGGCGTCGTGGCACCCGCCGGGGGCCCCGGCGACCAGCAGTTCGACCGGCGTACCGAGGTCGATCGGCGCCAGGTACTCGATCTCGGCGACCCCGACCCGACCAGCGCCGGCGGTGACGACGACGTCTTCCACGATCGGCCAGTGGCTGGCGTTGTTGACGTGCCCGAACACGTCGAGGTCGACCGTGCGCACGGCCCACCGGCGCGCCGCCGCGCCGGGCGGCGGCGCCGGGAGGGCCAGGCGGGTCGACACCCGCCGCCCGCCCGCCGCCGCGCCGTAGATCGCGTCGAACTGCTCCCCGAGGGCGGCAGGCCGGCCGGTGACGGCGTCGACCTGGACCCACAGGCTGACCGCCTCCGCCGTCCCGCCGTGCTCGCCGGCGATCGACGTCCGCCGCTCGGCCCACGAGCGGCCGGTCCCGGTGCAGTACGTCGTGAGCGAGATCCGCTCGGCGAGGACCGGAGGCCGTACGACGTCGATCAACGTCCGGCGGACGACCCAGCCGAACGCAGTGTCGAGCCCGCAGTCGAGCGCGTCGTCGGACGCCACGTCCTGGAGGTGGCGGGCCAAGGCGTCGAGGCGCATCTCGCCGCCCGGATCGACATCGGCCAGGCGGACCCGCCACGACCCCGTGTAGCGGCGACCGCGCGGTGAGGCGGGGAGGAGCTCGGAGGCAGGGGGGAGGGCGACCATCGTGCGGTGGGGTGTCGGTCCCCCTTGCTAGCACCGCGGCGCGTCGATGGACCGTGCGCGCCGACTCGGCCGACGAGACGACGACGGCACCCGAGCGTCCTCGTTCGCTCGTTCGAGGACTCACTCGGCCGCCGGCATCACCGGCGTCGTCGACGCTGGCGCGGTGGCGGAGGTCGGCGCAGCGCCGGTCGACGCGGGGTCGCCCACGGCCACGGTCGCTTCAGGACCCACGTCCAGCCGGCGGCGAGCACGCCGGCGATCGCGACCAGTGCGCCGAAGCTGGTGACCAACGGGTACTCGACCACACCGCTGACGACGTCGTCGACGTGGTCCCAGAACGACTGGGGCTGGGCGTCGACGGCGATCGTCGCGGCGAACAGCACGGGCGTGCCCGGGAGCTGGAGATCACCGTCGCGGGCGAGCGGGAGCAGCTCGAAGTGCAGCGTCCGCGACCCGGCGCTCGTCGGCGTCACCTGCCACCGCCAGGACACGTCGGGCGAGTCGAGGAACGACCCCGCTTGTGCGTCCGAGGGGTCGATGACGAAGCCCTGGCCGCGCAGCGTGGCGCGGACCTCGCAGTGCAGCGTCGCCGCCTGCACCGTCGTGAGCGGTCCGTTCCCGCCGGGCTCGGGTCCGCCCGTCGTCCCCAGGGACGCGGTCACGCTGACGTCCGAGATCTCGTCGACGACCATGTGCAACACGGGTGCGAAGCGCACCGACGCTGTTGCCGCATCGGCCTCGCAGCGCGCCAGCTGCTCGGCGAGGCCGCCTGGATCGGGGGCCGGCGGAGGCGGCGGCTCCGTGGTCGCGGTCGGCGGTGCGATGCCGCCCCCGGCGGACGTCGGCGGCGTGTCGCCCGTGATCGGCGGGGGGTCGGCCGGGGGGCGACGTGGTGGTGCCGACGCTCGTGGTCGGGGGTGACGTCGACGGGATCGACGTCCCGGGAACCGACCGGCCGATGCCGGTCAGCGTGCCGGTCAGCTCGAGCGGCGACGAGAGCACGATGGATCCGGCGAACTCGCCTGCTTCGTCCGGTGCGAACTCGACGGTGACCGCACAGGCCTCGTCCCGCTCGACGGAGCGGCCGCTGCAGTTGTCCGCGACGATGACGAACGCCGCGCCGTCCACCGTCACGTCGCCGACGTCCACCGTGTCCTCGCCGTGGTTGACGATGCGGATCGTGCGGGCCTCCCGATCGGCGACGACCACCGATCCGAAGTCCGTGCTCGACGGTTGCAGCTCGAGGTCGGGCTCGTCAACCGCGGCGAGGGCGACCGCCGGCCGGACCAGCGCGGTCGCGGTCAAGGAGCTCAACGCCAGGACAAGGGTCCCGGGAACCACCCGACACGTGCGACGCGAGGGTCCACACGAGTTCACGATCGTCGCATCGAGCGCCTGATACAAGCCGTCCGACGGGCCGGTCCGATCGAGCCGGCAGTCGCCGCGCGGGCGACGATGGGCGGTGGGACCACCTGAGGCCGCCCAACGGGCCACCGCCCGACGCCACTCCGGTCAGCTGGGCTCGATCCAGTGGTCGCCGCCGAGGACCCGGTCGGCCTCCGACGGCCCCCACGTCTCGCGGAAGTACGGGTGGATCTCGCCGGGGTCGTCGAGCGCCGGTTGGACGACGCCCCACATCCGCTCGACGACGTCCTAGCGGGCGAACCGGCGCGGCGAGCCGTCGATGGCGTCGCGGAGCAGGCGCTCGTAGGCCTCCTGGCGCTCGCCGAGGGCGGCGGCGAAGTCGACGCAGATGTCGACCTCCTCGCTGTCGAGGTGCTGGCCGGGCGTCTTGGCCTGCAGCGCGAACGTCACGCCGTCGTTCTTGCCCAGCCGGAACCGCACGAGGTTGCGCCCCGGCTTCGGGCCTCCGGCCTCGTCGAACAGCAGCTGCGGGGGCTCCCGGAGCTCGACGACCGCTTCGGTCACCGAGTGCCCCAACGCCTTGCCGCAGCGGACGTACCACGGCACGCCGGCCCAGCGCCACGAGTCGATCAACAGCCGGCACGCCACGTACGTCTCCACCGTCGAGTGCGGATCGACGCCCGGTTCCTCGCGGTAGCCGATGTACTGCCCGCGCACCAGGCAGCCCGGATCGATCGGCTCCATCGCGGCGAGCACCTTGGCCTTCTCGTCCTGCAGGAACGACGCGTCGGGTTCCACCGGCGGCTCCATCGCCAGCAGGCGACGACCTGCAGCAGGTGGTTCTGCAGCACGTCGCGGATCGCTCCCACGCCCTCGTAGAAGCTGCCACGCCCCTCGACGCCGATCGACTCGGCCATGGTGATCTGCACGCTGCGCACGTAGTTCCGGTTCCAGATCGGCTCGAGGAGCATGTTCGAGAACCGGAACACCAACAGGTCCTCGACCGCCTCCTTGCCGAGGTAGTGGTCGATGCGGAAGATGCGCTCCTCGGGGAACACGTCGTGCAACGTGCGGTTCAGCTCCAGCGCCGAGTCGAGATCACGCCCGAACGGCTTCTCGACGACGATCCGGCCGCGCTCGTGGAGCCCGACCGATGCCAGCTTCTCGGCCACCGTCGGGAACATGTCCGGCGGGATGGCCATGTAGTACACCGCCACCTCGGAGTGGCACCGATCCAGCGTGTCGCGGCAGCGAACGCCAGGTCTCCGGCGACGAGTAGTCGCCCTGCACGAGGTCGAGCCGCTTGCACATGTCGTCGATCACCGCCGCGTCGACATCCTCGACGTGGGCCTCGACCGCCTCCTTGGCGTGCTGGCGGAAGTCGTCGTCGGTCCAGTCGCTGCGGGCCACGCCGATGACCGGGACCTTGAGCTCGCCCCGCCGGACGAGGTGGTACAGCGCCGGGAACAGCTTGCGCTTGGCCAGGTCGCCGGTGGCGCCGAACAGCACCAGGGCATCGGCCGGTGGTTGGTGGGTGTCGTGGCGGGGCGCGGTCGATCATCGTGTGCTCGCCTTCCGCTCCACGTGGCCGCCGAAACCGGCCCGCATCGCCGACAGCACCTTGTCGGCGACGTCGGAGCGCCCGCGCGAGCTGAAGCGCTCGAACAGCGCCGCCGACAGCACCGGCACCGGCACGCCCTCGTCGATCGCGGCGCTGATCGTCCAGCGGCCCTCACCGCTGTCGCTGACGTGGCCCTCGAACGCGTCGAGGTGCGGGTCGGCGGCCAGGGCCTCGGCGGTCAGGTCGAGCAACCAGCTCGCGACGACGCTGCCCCGTCGCCAGACCTCGGTCATCGCAGCGAGGTCGAGGTCGTAGCGGTAGTACTCGGGGTGGGTCAGCGGTGCCGTCTCGGCGTCGGCGGCGGTGCGTCTCGGCGCCGATGTTGGCCTTGGCCAGCATGTTGAGGCCCTCGGCGTACGCGGCCATGAGGCCGTACTCGATGCCGTTGTGGACCATCTTGACGAAGTGCCCGGCGCCGTTGGGCCCGCAGTGCAGCCAGCCCTGCTCGGCCGTCGACGGCGGGTCGCCGGACGCAGGTAGCGCCGGCGTGCGCTCGGCGGCGTCGACCCCGGGTGCCAGCGTGTCGAAGATCGGCGCCAGCCGGGCGACGGCGTCGTCGGGGCCACCGATCATCAGGCAGTAGCCCGCGCTCGAGGCCGTGGATGCCGCCGCTGGTGCCGACGTCGACGTAGTCGATGCCGTGCTCCTCGGCCAGCGGCTTGGCCCGGTCGACGTCGTCGTGGTACCACGAGTTGCCGCCGTCGATGATCGTGTCGCCGGGTTCGAGCAGCGGGGCCAGCCCGGCGATCGTCGAGTCGACGAACGCCGCCGGGACCATGATCCACACGTGCCGCGGCGCGCTGAGCCGTCGGACGAACTCCTCGAGTGTTCCGGCGCCGGTCATGCCCTCGGTCACGAGTTGCTCGACCGCGGCGGGGTCGACGTCGAAGCCGACGCACTCGTGGCCACCCTGCTCGAGGCGGCGGACCATGTTGGCGCCCATCCGGCCCAGTCCGATCATGCCCAGCTGCATGGCCGTCAGCCTGGCACGTCCGAACCGCAGGCGGTGGCCCGCCCGTGAGCCGCGGGAGCGCACGATCGGGTCGGCTCGATCGTCGACGCTGCGCTCAGAGGAGCTCCCGGTAGAGGTCGAGCTGCTCGGTCCTGATCCGATCGACCACGGCGGACGTGTCGAGGTTGAACCCGTCGGCGGCGGTGAAGTTCTCCATCGCCGCTCGCGCCCGGATCCGCGTCGCGGCATCGAGCTCGTTGAACGCCGTCCACCCGATCATCGCCCCGTTCACGGCGACGCCGAGGTCAACGAGCACGGGCGGCGTGACGACCCCGCCGTCGTAGAGCGCCCGGTACCAGGTGTAGGTGAGGTGCCGGGCGGCCTCGTCGGCGTAGGCCTCGGCATCGGCGCGCGCGGCGCGTTCGTGGGTGGCCAGCGCCTCCGTGATGCCGTCGGTGATCGGTCCGAGCGGCGTCGTGATGATCGGCGCGAACGGCCCCGTCGCCGATGCCGCCTTGTCCACGCCGAGCTCGGCCAGGTCGACCCACAGCGCCACGGCCTCGTCGGCGTCGCGGCCGTGGGCCTCGGCGCGGTGGCCGCCGTGCTCGATGAAGTAGGCCTCGAGCGCAGCCGCCTCGGTCATCGCCTCGGCCACGAACGCATCTCGTGTCTCGAACGTGTCGATGTGCGGCACGGCCCGCGCCGCGCTGTCGGCCTGGAAGATGTCGAGGGCGGCGCGGATCGTCGCCAGGCCCGTGGTGTCGTCGACCGCGACGTCCGTCATCACGTCGAGCGACGTGCGCTCGAACAGGGCGACGGCGACGTCGGCGCCGAACGAGTCGTCGGGCAGGTCGAGCACGGCGCCGGCCAGGTCCGTGACGTCCTCCTCGTAGGCCCGGCTGACCTTCACGCCGCTCATGTGCGCGCCGAGGATGGTGGCGACCGACGCGGTGACGTCAGCGTTGGCGTACCGGGCGCCGTCCAGCATGACGTCCCCGCGGACCCGGCCCAGTTCACGAACGCCGAGGCGATCGTGGACGCCACGTCGACCGTGCTGCGGTCGGCGCCGGGACCCACCGCCGGTCCGGTCGTCGCCGCTTCGGCGGCGTCGGCGATGCTCCGGAACCCGTCGTCGACCCAGTTCCGATCGGCGAAGAGGTACTCGGCGACGTCGGGGCGCGCGAACAGGGCCCGACCGGCGGCGCCGTTGCGGGCGACGGATTCCATCAGGGCGTACATCGGGTCGCCGCCCCGGTAGAGCTCCGAGCGGTCGCTGGCGTCGGGTCGGTCGTCGAGCGACCGGGCGAGGACGCTGCCCGGCCCGGACATCCCCATCGTGGGGAACCAGAGCAGGAAGCCTTCCTCCGGTGCCTTGCCGGACACGGCCAGCTCGGCGTCCACGACGGCCTGGGTGGCGGCGACGAGGAACGGGGTGTCGAACGTGGTGTCGTCGAACAGGAACGACAGCGCGAGCGCACCGTTCCGGCGCCCCTGGCCGTTGACGGCCACCATGCGTTCGACGATCCCGGACGCGAACGCCTCTGGGAGGCCGGTGACGTGGGTCGTCCGGGCGAGTCCGTCGCGGAGCACGGTCGCCAGCTCCAGCTGGTGGTCCATCTCGTCGTCGCCGTCGCCGTCGCCGAGCCGCAACAGGAGATCGGCAAGGCGGTCGGGCCCGAGCCCGGTGAAGAACGTCTGCATGGCGATCGGGTCGTCGGCGGCCAGATCGAGGGCGGTGCGCAGGGCGACGACCGCCTCGTCGTCGTCGTCTCCGCGGACCTCGTCGGCCAGCTCGAGGAGCGTGCGACCGAGCTCGTCGCCGGACGTCCCGGCCAGGCCGGACAGGACGAAGCCGAGCATGGCGTCGCTGTCGGCGAGGCGGCGCAGCGCCGGCGCGAGGTCGACGACGAGCCGGGTGCGGACGCCGGCGGCGAGAGTGGTCGCTCCGTCCGCCGCCGGATCGGATGCAGCCGATCGCGGCGAGGTCACGGGCGGCGTCGCCGGTGCGGGCGTAGAGGGCGGCGATGCGTTCGGGGTCGTAGAAGACGGTGGTCACGATCGCGACACGAGCGCCGGTGGGACCGCAGCGCGGCCGCCTCGTCGAGCTCGGCGGCGCGGCGCTCGAAGCCGGCGGCGGTCACCCGCAGCTCGTCAGCCGCCGCGAGCAGGCTGCGCTGATCGAGCTGCAGCTGCTGGCGGCACTCGTCGGCCCGCTGGCTCCGCCAGGTGTCGGTGCCGGCCCACTGGTGCAGGGTGTGCACCGGGGTGGTCTCGAGTCGCACGGCCATCGCCCGCAGGGCGCGAGCGCGTTGGCGGTAGATGTCGGCACGGGGATCGGGCACGGCGGGGACCTCCTCGGGTGGACGTGGCGCGGATGGGCCGCACCCTCCCTGGGGGTCGCCAGGAGCGGAAAGGGAAACCTGATGTCGGCGGTCGCCCCCCCATCTGGACGCGCTCGCCCGTGGTGTCACGGCCGGCGTCACGGCCGGCGGCGGACGATCCGATGGTGCGCGAGCGCGGTCGTGGGATCGACGAAGCCCTCGCCGACGACGTCGAAGCCGTGGCGCCCGTAGAACGTCAGCGCCGTGTCGCGGGCGTTGGCCCAGACGGCGTCGGCGCCGGCGGCGAACGCCCGCGCCACCCCGTCCTCGAGCAGCAGCCCCCCGATCCCGCGACCCTGGCAGGCGGCATCGACCGCCATCCCGCGCAGCTGCACTGTTCGGGCGCCGAGCTCGCCGCCCGGCAACGCCCGCGGCCGCCACGACGACACGGCCAGGAGCCGCCCGTCGGCCTCCACGACGCCGAGGTGCTCCGTGCCGGCGTCGTCGTCACCCTCGAACGCGACCGCGTCGCTCGGCGTGCCGTTGCGCAGGACCCGCCGCCGCAGGTCGTGCGTGTCCGCCGTCGTCACCTCGACGACCCGGAGCGCCGGTTCCCGCTGCACGTCGGTCATGGACACCACGCGATCGGCGACCGTCGCCGCCTCGGCGGCGTCGTGGGTGACGAGCACGGCGGTCGTCCGAGCCGTCCGGAGGATGCGGCCCAGCTCGGCAGCCAACCGGTCGTGGAGCTCGCGATCCAGCCCGGTCAGCGGCTCGTCGAGGAGCAGGGCGCGAGGCGCCGGCGCCAGCGAGCGGGCGAGCGCGACTCGCTTGGCCTCGCCGCCGCTCAGATCGGTGACCCGGCGGCGACCGAAGCCGTCGAGCCCGACCAGGGCGAGCATCTCGGCGACCCGGGCGTCGCGCTCGGCCGGCGGACGACCCTGCATCCGCAGCCCGAACGCGATGTTCGACGCGACGTCGCGGTGCGGGAACAGCTGCTCGTCCTGGAAGACCATGCCGATGCCGCGGCGGTGGGTCGGGAGAGCGGTGACGTCGCGGCCGTCGAGCACGACGCGGCCGGCGATGGGCACGACCAGGCCGGCGATGGCCCGCAGCAGCGTGCTCTTGCCGCTGCCCGACGGGCCGAGCAGCGCGACCACCTCGCCGTCGCCGACGCGCAGGCCGGCGCCGTCGAGGACGGCCGGTCCGCCGAAGCCGACGGTCAGGTCACGGACGTCCAACACGGTCGCACATGTTCGCTCATGTCCGCCGCCCGCCGGCGGCGGCGTCGACGACGGCGACGAGGACGATCGTCACGACGGCCAGGATCGCCGCCAGCGCGTAGCCCTGGGCCTGCAGCAGCGCCCCGGTGCGACCGAGGAGCCGCTCGACGGCGATCGGCATCGTCGGCGACCCGCTGCGGGTCAGGAAGCTCGTGGCGCCGAACTCGCCGAGGGAGATCGCCGCGGCGAGCCCGGCTGCAGCGACGGCCGGTCGGCGCAGGAACGGCAGGGTGATGCTGCACCACGCCCGGGTCGGGGACGCGCCGAGCGTCGCCGCCGCCTCGAGGAGGCGGGGGTCGACGCTGCGCATCACGGGCAGCACGGCGCGCACGACGAACGGCACGGCGACGAGCGCTTGGCCGACCGGCACGATCCACCACGAGCCCCGCCAGTCCACCGGCGCGAACGTCGAACGTGATCAGCACGCCGAAGCCGATCGTCACCGCCGACGTCGCGATCGGCAGCATCAGCCCGGTGTCGAGCAGCCGGCCGGCGCGCCGCGCCACGGTGATCGCGAGCGCGGCGACGATGCCGACGGCGAGCGCGATGAAGGTCGCCGCGACCGTGGTGCGCAGCGACACGCCGATCGCCGCGACCGGGTCGACGCCGAGGTCGATGCCCGGGCGGACCTCGGCCCGACCGAGGTGGCGCCACGCGGCGAGCGACCACCCGTCGCTGACGCGGAGGGACCGGGCCACCAAGGCGACGAGGGGGGCGACGGTGACGGCACCGGTCAGCAACACGACGGCCGTGACGAACCGGCGCTCGCCGCCGGGACGCGGACGCCGCCGGGACGCGTGGGGCCGCAGGGCGAGGGTGCGCCCGTGACGACGTTGCTGCCACGCCGACCAGGCCACGGCCGCGCCGACGAGCACGAGCTGGAGGACGGCGAGCGTCGCCGCGGCGCCGATGTCACCGAGCTGGGTGGCCTGGCGCCACACCTCGACCTCGATCGTCGACGTACCGGCGTCGCCGAGCACGCGGATGACGCCGAACGACGTGAACGTGAACACGAAGACGATGGAGGCGGCGGCCAGGACGGCCGGGCGCAGCAACGGCAACGTGACCTCGATGAGCACGCGCCACGGCGGGGCGCCCAGCGTCGCCGCCGCGCCCTCGAGATCGGGCGGGAGGTGGTCCCAGACGGCCCCGACGGTGCGCACGACGACGGCCAGGTTGAACAGCACGTGGGCGACGAGGATCGCCGGGACGCCGCGCTCCCAGGGCCCGGGGAGGATGGCGAGCACGGCGGCGCCCATCACGACGGTCGGCAGGACGAAGACGGCGGTCAGCACGGCGCCGAGGGTTCGCCGACCGGCGAATCGGTAGCGGGCCAGGACGTAGGCCGGCGCCATCCCGACGACCACCGTGAGGACCGTGCTGAGCACGGCCTGCCACAGCGTGAACCACGTGATCTCCCACGTCAGCGAGCGTCCGAGCGTGTCGCCCACGGCGTGGGCCGAGAGCCCACGGGCGAGCAGCGTGGCGAACGGCCAGCCGTAGAACACGACCAGGAACGACGACCGGCGGTGCCACCAGCGCGGCGACGAGGCCCGGCGGCAGTCGGTTCCGGGCGGACGCGGTCCCGGATGGCGGGACGGAGGCCGCCGCGCCGGGTCGTTCGCGCTCGCCCGAGGCCCCGCTCGGCCCACGTGGGGACTGATGCCGCCCAAGTGGGTGGGGGTCGGCGTCGTCACCGGTGGGTCGTCATCGAAGGACGGTGTCGGTCCACTGCTCGATCCACTGCTCTCGGCCGGCGGCGATCGTCGCCGGGTCGAGCGTGGCCGGATCGGCGGGGACCGTGGCGTTGGCGGTGAACACCTCGGGCAGCGCGATCTCGGCGAGGGCCGGGTACACGAACAGGTTGAGGGGCAGCTCGCTCTGGAACGTCGACGAGAGGAGGAAGTCGACCAGCTGGCGGGCCTCGGCCGGGTGGTCCGTACCCCGCAGCACGCCGGCGAACTCGACCTGGCGGAAGCACGTCGACTCGATGACGGCCGTCGTCGCGGCGTCGATCGGCGGATCGGCGAACACGACCTCGGCCGGCGGGCTCGTGCCGTAGCTGACGACGAGCGGCCGGTCGCCGTCGCTGGCCCCCGAGAACTGCTCGTAGTACGCCTCGGTCCAGCCGTCGACGACCTCGAGGCCGTTCGCCCGCAACCGCGACCACCAGTCCCGCCACCCGTCCTCGCCGAACCGGGCGATCGACGTCAGCACGAACGCCAGCCCGGGCGACGACGACGCCGGGTCCTCGACGACGAGCAGGTCGGCGTACGCCGGATCGGCGAGCGCCTCGAGGTCGGCGGGCGGCACCAGATCGTGGTCGGCGAACCAGGCCTTGTCGTAGTTCACGCACACGTCGCCGAAGTCGACGGGGGTCGCCTCGCCGTCGGGCACGAGGGCCGTGAGCTCAGCCGGCACGGCGTCGAGCCCCGCCGCCTCGTACGGCTCGAAGACGTCCGCGTCCACGACCCGGGACAGGAACGTGTTGTCGACGCCGAACATGACGTCACCCTCCGGGTTGCCGGCCGTGAGCACGGCCTTGGCGACCATCGTGCCGGTGTCGCCGGCGACGACGGTGTCGACTGCGATGCCGGTGTCGGCCGTGAACGACGCCAGGGCGTCGTGCAGCGACCCCGATTCCGGGAACGAGTCGTAGACGACCATCGTCAGCGACGCCGCCGTCGGCCGGGGACGCCGTGCCGCTGCCGGCTGTCGTCGACGCCGCGTCGTCGTCACCGCCACAGGCGGCGACGACGACCGTCGCTGCGATGGCGAGCGCGAGCCGGCGCATCACGCCACCGCTCCGGGGACGATGACCGTGAGGACGCCCCGCCGGACCGAGACCGACGTCGGTGGTCCCGTCGCCTCGTTGCTGACGCCGAGTCCGACCAGGGGGTCCAGCGCGCAGTTCCGCAACGGCCAACGGGCACCGGCGACGTCGACACCCCGGCACGGCCCGTGCATGGCGACGACGGAGAACGTCGTGCCCGGCGCCAGGTCGAGCTCGACGCGACGCGGGCCGTGCAGGACGCGCACGAGATCCCCGCCCCACCACGCCTCCAGGTCGCCGACCCCGGCCAAGCCGGGAGCCCCGAGCGCGCCGAGCGCGGTCACGGCGTGATCGAGCCGGTCGCCGATGCCGGCGGCCAGCACGATGCGGGCCGGGCCGTAGGTGGCGGCGTGGGCGAGCGCCAGCTCGGTGTCGGTGTTGTCCTTCGCCACCGGGTGGGCGAGGACCTCGGCGTGCTCCTTGGCCCAGGCCAGCCCATCGTCTGACACCGAGTCGAGGTCACCGACCAGCACGGCCGGCCGGAACCCGGCCGCCAGGGCGTGGTCGAGGCCACCGTCGACGGCGATCACGACGCCGTCGCCCGGCACGGCAGCGATCGCGTCGACGGCCCGCTGGTCCAGCGGACCAGCTCCGGTGATCACCACGACCGTCGGTCCCGTGGTGGGCTGTTCGCTCGCTGGGCAACCGGTTGCGCTCATCTGCCATCCCTCCGCCGGCATTACCCGGATCAGGTTCTCGGGTCGGCGGCGGCAGCCACCCTCTCAGCCCGCTGGTCCCGCGAGCTCCCCGTCTTGGTCGACGACCACGGTAGCCGCCGGACGCGGCTTGCGGCGTTAGCAGACGATCGTGAACGCGGCGAGGCCCACGACGACGAGGATCATCCCCGGGGACCTGGCGGCCTCGACGGACAGGAAGGCCAGCGGCGCGGGGGGAGCACGGCGGCGAACGTCGCCCGTGTCGCGGTCACCATCGCGACGATGCCGATCGGCGCGAACGCCGGCCGCCACGACCGCGCCACCTCGTTCGCTCGCTCGGGGCTCGCTCGGCTCACCGCCGGCGGGCGGGCGCGCCGGCGCTGATCGAGGTGGTCACCGGGGCAGGTTGGGTCGATAGACGTCCGGTTCGAGGTACACGAGGTGGGCCGTCGGGACCGCCTCGCGGAGCACCTGTTCGGCGTCGTCGATGGTGCGGGCCAGCTCCTCCAACGTCAGGTCCGGGTCGAACTCGAGCTTGGCCGCGACGAGCAGCTCGTCGGGACCGAGGTGCTCGGTGCGCAGGTGGATCACGCGTCGCACCGACGGCGCGCCGGCGAGCGCGCTCGACGATGAGGTCGACGTCATCCTTCGATGCCGATTCGCCGATCAACAGCCCCTTCATCTCGACGGCCAACAACATGGCGATCACGATCAGCAGCAGCCCGATCGCGATCGAGCCGAGGGCGTCCCAGCGCGGTTCGTCGGTGACGTGGGCGAGCGTGACGCCGACGAGCGCGAAGAGCAGACCGATGAGGGCGCCGGTGTCCTCGAGCAGGACGACAGGCAGCTCGGGTTGCTTGGAGCCGCGGATCCAGCGCCACCAGGACATGCCGGCCGGGCGCAGCTCGCGGGCCTCCTTGTACGCGGTGCGCAACGAGAACGATTCGAGCAGGACGGCGAACAGCAGGATGCCGATGGCCACCGGCAGCTGCTCCACCTCGTGCGGATCGCGCAGCTTCTGGATGCCCTCGTAGAGCGCGAAGAGGCCGCCCATCGAGAACAGCACCAGGGCGACGACGAACGCCCAGAAGTACCGCTCGCGCCCGTAGCCGAAGGGGTGCTCGGTGTCGGCGGCCTTGCGGGCTCGCCGGCCGCCGAGCAGCAGCAGGAGCTGGTTGCCGGTGTCGGCGATCGAGTGCGCGGCCTCGGCCAGCAGTCCGGCCGACCCGGTGATCACGAAGCCGATGAACTTCGAGATCGCGATCCCGAGGTTGGCGAAGAAGGCGGCCAGGATGGCGCGGCGGCTGCCCTCGTCGTGCATCGGCCCAGGTTGCCATACAGGCACCGTCCGGGATCCGGGCGGGCAGCGTGCCGTTCGGGAGCGCGCGCCTGTCGCACCACCCGCTTGGCGCCCGGCGCCGCGATCGACCATCGTTGGAGCTCGATGGGGATCTTGGACGGACGGGTGGCGCTCGTGTCGGGCGGGGGTCGCGGCATCGGTCGCGGCATCTCGGAGCGGCTGGCGTCGGAGGGCGCGGTCGTCGCCGTGAACTACCGCCGCGATGCCGACGCGGCGGCCGAGACGGTGGCGGCGATCGAAGCCGCCGGCGGCGTGGCGCGCGCCTACGGGGCATCGGTCGACGACGCGGTCGCCGACGCGACGATGGTCGATGCCGTCCTCGGCGACTTCGGGTTCGTCGACCTGCTCGTCGCCAACGCCGGCATCGCCTCGCGGGGACGTCGTGTCGCCGACACCGACCCCGGCGAGGTCGAGCGGGTGATCGCCACGCATGCCGTCAGCGCCCACCACTTGGCCCGGCTCGTCCTGCCGTCGATGCGCCAGCGCAGCCGCGGCGACATCGTCATGATCTCGTCCGTCGCCACCTCCCACATGGGGCCCAACGGCGCGCCGTACAACATGGCCAAGGCAGCGCTCGAGGCGCTGGCCATGACGTTGGCCAAGGAGGAGCAGCCGAACGGGATCCACGTCAACGTCGTGGCCCCCGGCCTCGTCGCCACCGACATGGGCGTGCGCCTGGCCCGTGCCCTGACCGGCGACCAGCACCTCCAGGACCTCACCGAGCTCGACGCCAAGGCCCCGTTCGGGCGGGTGTGCCAGCCCGACGACATCGCCGGCGCGGTCCTCTGGCTGTGCAGCGCGGCGGCCGGGTACGTCACCGGCCAGCGCATCCAAGTCGACGGCGGCGGTTCCCCCATCCGCTGACCGACGGCGGGCCGAGCGAGCGACCGGCGCGGCCCGACCGCCGGGTCAGCGCGGCTGGCCGGCGAGGCCGACGGCTTCGGCTCCCGCCGCGGGGAGCTCGTCAACGGACGGGCGACGGTGGACGCCGAGGGCGCGGGCCCCGTACGCCGCCGCCGCGAGGCACCCGAGCCCGCCGACGACGACAGCCAGGCGGGGACCGCCGACGTCGGCCAGCCAGCCGACGATCGGACCGCCGATCGGCGTGCTGCCGAGGAACACCATCGACTGGATCGCCAGCACCCGCCCGCGGTACTCGGGCGCCGCGAGCACCTGGACGATCGCGGTCGACGAGGTCATGAACGTGATGCTGGCCACGCCGACCAGCACGGCGGCGACGAACGCGAGCGCCAGGTTCGGCGCCGCGGCCAGCGCGACCAGCGACAGCCCGAAGCCGGCGGAGGCCGCGACGAGCTGGCGGCTCGTGACCTCGTCGCGCCGCGCCGTCCACAGCGCGCCGACCAGGGAGCCGAGGCTGAGGATCGAGAACAGCACGGTGAACGTGCCGTCGCTGCCGTGCAGCGTCCGGGTCACGAGCAGCGGGATGGTCACCGAGAAGTTGAACGCCAGCGTGCCGACGATCGCCATCATCACGAGCGGCACGAACAGCTGCCGCTCGCTGCGGATGTAGCGCAGCCCGGCGCGGACCTGGCCCTTGGCCTTCGGCGTCGGCGGCGACGCTGTACAGCTCGCTCGTGCGCATCATCAGGAGCCCGGCGATCACGGCGAGGTAGCTGATGGCGTCGAGCAGGAACGCCCACCCGAAGCCGACGGTGATGACGAGCACGCCGGCGAGCGCCGGACCGACGCACGCGGGAGCCGGTCATCACGGCGCTGTTCAGGCTGACCGCGTTCGTGACCTCCGACGGGGGCACCATCTCGACGACGAACGAGCGCCGGCACGGGTTGTCGAACGCGGTGAGCACGCCCTGCACGGCGGCCAGGACGTAGATCGCGCCGCACGGTGGCGTGGCCGGAGAACACGGTGACGGCGAGGGCGACGCGACTGGGCCATCGCCAGGACCTGGATCGTGGTCAGGAGGCGGCGCTTGTCGGCCCGGTCGGCGACCGCGCCGGCCCAGGCGCCGAGGAGCAGGACGGGCAGGAACTGGCAGGCGGTGAGCACGCCGAGGGCGATGCCGGAGTCCGTCAGCTGCAGCACGAGCAGCGTCTGGGCGATCATCGTCAGCCACGTGCCGGTCTGCGAGATCGAGCTGGCCGACGAAGAACAGCCTGAAGTTGCGGACGCTGCAGCGAGCTGAACGTGTCGGCGGAGAAGCCGCTGAGCCGCGCCCTCACGGCGCCGCCGTCTCCGGCGAGCACGTCGAGCACGTCGAGGGCGGCGGCCAGCCGGTCCAGCTGCGTCGGGGTCGAGCTCGGCGATGCGCGCGGCTGAGGATGGCGTCCTTGCGGGCGCGGGCCTCGACGAGGAGCGCCCGGCCGGCGTCGGTGGCGGCTGACGACGACCCGGCGGCCGTCGTCGGGGTCGGTGCTGCGCTCGACGAGGCCCTGCTCCTCCAGCCGCTCGACGACCTTGGTCACCGAGGGGGGCTTGACGTGCTCGGTGTCGGCCAGCGCGCCGAGCGTCAGCGGTCCGTCCCGCGTGAGGGTGGCCAGGGCGGTCATCTGCGACGGGGAGAGCCCGAGCTCGGCCTGCTGGCGCAGGATGCGGGCCAGTCGCGTGGCAGCTCAGGCGCAACCGGGCGGCGACCTCCTGCTCGTCCACCTCGTCGCGCGCCACGCCTCCGGGGCTGATCGTCGCGGGTCGGGCCCTCGTCATCGCTTCACCAAACTCATTAGCTAGGTGAAGTATTCCACCAAGCCGGTCGCCCCCCACCACGGTGTGGCGACCGCCACGCCGGGACAGCTCAACCTGCTACGAAGAGCGGATGCTGATCGTGGTCGGTTCGTTCGAAGTCGAGCCCGCCCGGCGCGACGAGTTCATCGCGTCACGCCGCCCGGCGATGGAGCACTCCCGCGCCGAGCCCGGGTGCCACGAGTACACGTTCGCCGCCGACCCCGTCGTGCCGGGTCGGATCGTGCTCGTCGAACGTTGGGAGGACGAGGCCGCGCTCGACGCCCACCTCGCCGCCGCCCGCGCCGGGCGAGGCGGTCCGCCGCCGAGCGGGGATGCGGTGCCGGTGCTGGCCAGCACGATCGTCAAGTACGAGGTCGGCGCAGCCACGCCGCTCGGCTGAGGCCGGGCGGGCGGCAGGTCCGACGCAGGTCAGATCGACGGCGGGATCGGTGGCGTAGCGGTGCAGATCGCTGAGCGCCGGCACGAAGTAGTACGCCCCGGTCTCCGGTGCCGAGTAACGGGTGAGGTCGTCACGCGGACCGTCGAGCCCGACCATCCGTTCGAGCATGCAGGCCAGCGGGCGTTGCTCGGCGGCGAAGCCGACGAACATCGTGCCGTGCGCCGTCACCGTGCCGTAGGGCATGTTGCGGCGGAAGATGTCGCCGGCTCGTCCTGGTCGGTGCGGCCACGTGCAGCTGAGCGGTCGGGGTCGAGCTCCTCGGAGTCGTCCTTGCGTCGACCGATCACCGCCTCCTGGCGGCGACGGTCAGGCTTCCCACGCCTGACGTCGTGGGCCCACCGCTGGAGCAGGAGCACGGAGCCGCCAGCGCCCGGCCGCCCGGGCGGGACGAGGGTGACCTCCGGCGCGCGGGCCAGGCTCGGGTTCTCCGTCCCGTCGATGAACCCGGTGAGGTCGCGGTGGTGCTGGTACGGCCAGCTCGAGGTCTCGTCGGCGACGAGGGCCACCGCGGCCAGGGCGGCGATCGCATCCCGGGCTTCGTCGAACACGACGTCGTAGGCCGACCCGGCCAGCCACAGGACGGCGTCGTGTTGGGTGGCCGGCATCGAGAAGCCGTCGGGCCCCGTGATCGGGCCTGTGGCGTGTCGACGGGGCCCGTCACGCGCCAGGACGTTACCCGAGCCGGCGGTGCGGTGCCCGGTGGCGCTGGGCGTCGAGGTCGATCGGCGGCGGGGGTGCGACCGGCACGGTCGGGAGCGCCCGCATCGCGCGCGTGACGTGGCGCGGCACGGGCGTGTGCTGCAGCTGCCAGTCGTGACCGTCGAGGTACCGGTACCACGCGTCGACGGCACCGAACTCGGGATCGCGCCAGTTGCGCACCTGCACGAACCACTCCTCGTCGGGCAAGGTGTCGAGGATCACCTGGATCGGCGGGATCGGTGCGTCCTGCGGCCCGGTCGGCAGGGCCAGCGCCCGGCGGAGGATCGCGACCTCGGCCTGGAGCGACTTCGGACGCCCGCGGCGCAGCGCCTGCTCGTACACCTGGACGAGATCGGTCGCGGTGCGGATGCCGAAGCACCGGAGGTGGCAGAGGTTGCGACGGACGTCGGGCACGTGGGTCGCCCGGGCCCGGTCGACCGCGGTCACATGAGCAGGCGACGCGTCGCCGCCGACCTTGAGGTAGAGCAGCGCCTGGTCCGTCCAGTCGACGAGCTCGGCGGCCGAGATGCGGGTGCTGCTCATGAGGTCGATGATGTCGGCGTGGGCGAGGGCCTCGACGTTGTTGATGCCCTCCTCGGCGAGTCGCGTGCGGTCGTAGAGGTCGATGCCCTCGAGCTCGGTCAGCGGCGCCGGCTCGTGCAGCGGCACGGCCCGCCAGAACCCCTGGTTCCGTGACAGCTGCTCCCGGAGCCACACGAGCGCGCTCTGCGGCACGAACCCGACGAAGAACATCATCACTTCGGCGAACGGCCCGTCGTAGGCGACGCTGACCACGAGGGCCAGCGTGTAGGCGGCCAGGATCCGCACCACGATCGTGTTGTACGTCTTCGGGTGAAGATCGCGCCGCTGGTACCCCCGGATCACGTGGAACAACGAGAACACGTACGCGCCGATGAAGGCGTATCCGACGAGCGTGAGCTGAGGCCGGAAGAACGCGGCGACCGGGAACGGGCGCTCGCCGCCGGCCTCGGGCCACGCCCACTGCGGCTCGCCCTCGACGACGAGCCGCTCGAGCACCGGCACCCGGGTCGCCGAGATCACGAGGAACCACCCGACGACGAGGAGCACGGTCGCCACGATGACCGGCGAACGGCGTCCCCGGCCGAGGCGCAGGCCGGAATCGGGGTCGAGGTCGCCGAAGGATGCCTCGATCTGCGAGCCGTACTTGGCCTCGATGTCGCGGACGGTGCGCACCGTCGGGTCGAGCCGGAAGACCTCCTGGATCCACCGCCGCTGCACAGACGCCAGCCGCTGGCGATCGAACTGGAAGTACATCGCCGCGGGGACGAGGGCGGCGATCGACACCAGCACCCACTGCGCGACGTGCCCCACGAGCAGTTGCCAGAACGCGGGGCTCGCACGGGCGACCGCATCGGTGGCGGCGAACGGATCGTCGAGCTGGGCGAGCGCGCCGAGGTCGATCGGCATCAGGTCGTTGAGCTGCGTCGTCAGGTGGATGGCGACCCCGAGGCCGACGACGCTCACCGTGACGGCGCCCACGAGCACCGCGACCTCGGCGGCCTGTCGGGGCACGCCGTCGACGAAGGAGCGGATGCGGCCGCCCCGCTCCACGCCCTCGAGCGACGATCGCGGACCGCAGCGCAGGGCGCGGTACTCGCCGAAGCGGCGGTACAGGACGAGCTCGCGACCGGTGGCGACGGCGAGCGCGAGGACCGGCACGGCGATGACGGCGCCGACGACGACCCGCCACGGCACCGTGCTGCCGCCACCGCTGCACAGCGCCCACGTCACCGCGCCCAGGGCGACGAGCAACCAGCCGTAGATCACCAGCGCCCGCGGCAGGTTGGTCTGCAGTTCGCTCGGTGCCGGGCGCAGGTCGATCTGCCCGAGACGGCGCATCGTGAGCGTGTCGAGTCGTCGAGCGTCCTCGGCCGGCACGACGACCTCGCCGAGGGCCGGGATCGACAGGACCTTGCCGACGCACGCCGGGCACTGGGGGTCGCCGGGGTCGCGCCGCGGCGAGCAGCCGGCCGTCGGGCGCATAGCACGCCTCGATGCGCCACGGCGTCAGGTTGCGGTAGATCCACTGGCGCGGCGAAAGGCTGGCGTCGTCGGCATCGTCGCCGTGCTCTCGTTCGCCGTGCTCGTGTTCGACGTGCGCTGTCGTCGCCATCGGACCCCTCCCGGTCGTGACAGGAACCAGAGGGGCGAGGTTGGTCGGCAGATACGCGCCGCACCCGATCGGCCGGGTCAGCCAGGCGGCGCCCGGAGCGTGATGGTCGTCCACACGCCGAGGTGGATCCGGGACCCGTCGGCCAGCGCCATTGCGCGAGCAGCGAGGATCGGGTCGGTCCGGTCTCGGTCGCGCCGGGCGTGCCGCCGTCAGCCGGCCGAGGAGCGATGCCCGCCGGTATCCTGAACGCCATGAGTCCGCTCGAAGGTCTGGCCGCCCCGACCACGACGGGGAGCGAGCCGATCGTGGAGATCACGCCGGCCGCCCTCGCCAAGCTGGTGGAGCTCCGCGACGCCGAACCGGATGCCGACAAGCTCGGGTTGCGCCTCGAGGTCGCCTCGGCCCCGGGCGAGGAGTTCCGCTACGACCTGAGCTTCGACGAGTACCTCAGCGCAGCGTTCACCGACGAGGTGCGCACCCACGCCGGCCTCAAGGTCGTGATCCCCCAGCGCGACCTCGACCTGCTGCAGGGCGCCACCGTCGACCACACCGAGTCGCAGGGCCTCGTGATCCGCAACCCCAACCGCCCGGCGTCGCCGGTGGTCGAAGGCCTGACCAGCGACGACGAGCTCTCGGCGGAGATCGAAGCGCTCGTGGCGTCGGAGGTCAACCCGGCGCTGGCCGTCCACGGCGGCTTCGTCACGTTCGTCGGCCACGACGGCGAGGGCACCGCGTTCCTGACGATGGGTGGCGGGTGCCACGGCTGCTCGATGAGCCGCCTCACGATGCTCGACGGCGTCCAGAACATGCTCGTCGAAGCCATCGACGGCGTCCGGGCGGTCAAGGACCTGACCGACCACACGACCGGCGAGAACCCCTACTACGGCTGACCCGATGCCCGCGGCGCGGGTGCCGCCCTTCGCTACGCTCGCAACCCCATCGGCGACGGGACCTTGCTGCCCCAGCGCTGCATCCCGTGCTCGACGCGGCCGATGAGCGTCTCGAGCACCTGCACCCGGGCAGAGCGCTTCTGCTCGCCCGAGACGACGTCCCACGGCGCGAGGGGGTGGTCGGTGTGCTCGAACATCTCCTCCGCAGCGACCCGGTAGTCGTTGGCCCGCTTGCGGTTGCGCCAGTCCTCGGGCGTGATCTTCCACTTCCGCAGCGGGTCCTGCTCGCGGTCCTCGAACCGGCGTAGCTGCTCCTCGGCGCTGATCTGCAGCCAGAACTTGACGAGGATGACGCCCTCGGTCACGAGCGTGCGCTCGAAGCTGACGATCTGCTCGTAGGCCCGCCCCCACTCGTCGGGCGAGGCGAACCCCTCGACCCGCTCGACGAGCACCCGCCCGTACCAGCTGCGGTCGAACACCGACATCCCGCCGAGCCCCGGGATCTTGTCGAAGAACCGCCACAGGAACACGTGGCGCTTCTCGTCATAGGACGGGGCGGCGAACGAGGACACCCGGTAGTGGCGCGGATCGAGCGGCTCGACGACGCGCTTGATCGCCCCGCCCTTGCCGGCGGCGTCGGAGCCCTCGAAGAGCACGAGCAGTGCGGGGCCGAGGTCGCCGGTCCCCATCTCCCCGCCGAGGTGCAGGCGCAGCTGCAACCACCGACGCTGCGCAGCCGAGAGCCGCTCGGCGTAGTCGGTGCGCGACAGGCGGTGGCTCAGGTCCAGGGAGTCGAGACGGCCCATGGTCGGACGATGCTACGCAGCACGCTCATCCGGACGGGCCGAACCGCTCGGTGCGGATCGACGTCGCCGGGCGGCCGAGCGTCACGAGGAGGTCCCCGACGGCGTTGCAGAACCCGGCCGAGCCGCACACGTACGCCGTCTCACCGGCCACGGCCGGCGGGATGTCGCCGGCCGTGATGCGGCCGACGCCACGACTGCTTTCGGCGGGCGCCGACCGGCTGAACACGATGGTCGTCTCCGGTCCCGGCACTTCGTCGGCGAACAAGAGGTCGGCGGGGGAGCGCACGGACACGACCAGCCTGACGCGATCGGTCGTGGCGGCCCGCCGGGCGAGGCGCAGCATCGCCATCAACGGCACGAGCCCGGATCCGCCGCCGACGAGGAGGGCCGGGCTGGCGCCGTCCCACACGAAGAAGCCACCGAGCGGGCCGCGGACCTCCAACTCGTCGCCGGCCTCGACGACGTCGTGGAGGAACGTGGACACCTCACCGCCGTCGAGCCGTTCGACGGTCAGGTCGAGCTCGGCCGTGCCGTCCGGCGCGGAGGCCACGGAGTAGGAGCGCTGCGCGACGTAGCCGTCGGGGGCGGTCAGGCGCACGACGAGGTGCTGCCCGGCGCGGTGGTGCGACGGTTCGGGCAGGGCCAGCCGGAACGTCTTCGCGCGGCGTTCTCGTCGCGCACGGCCAGCACCGTCGCCGTTCGCCACCCGCTGGAGGGCGGTGCCATCAGTCGCCCTGGTAGCGCTGCTCGAGCCAGGGATCGCCGCGGTCGTGGTAGCCGTTGACCTCCCAGAACCCCGGCTCGTCGTGATCCAGGACCCGCAACCCGGCGATCCACTTCGCGCTCTTCCAGAAGTAGAGGTGCGGCACGATCATCCGGGCCGGACCACCGTGGTCCACCGGCAACGCCCCGCCGTCGACCTCCCACGCGATCCACGCCTGGGCGTTGACGACGTCGGCGAGGGGCAGGTTCGTCGTGTACCCGGTGTGGCTGTACGCGACGACGAACGACGCGCTGGGCAGCGGCCCGGCCGCCGCCAGCAGCGTGTCCACGGACACACCGCGGAACGTCATGTCGAACTTCGACCAGGTCGTCACGCAGTGGATCGCGCCCTCGTAGCTCGACGGCTCGAGGGCGTGGATCTCGTCCCACGTCCACGTGGTCGGCCGCTCGACGAGGCCCTCCACCCGGAACGTCCAGGTGTCCGTGGACAGCTTCGGCGTGACCTCGGCGTTCAGCACCGGCCACGTGCGCCCCGCGTCGTACTGCCCCGGCGGGAGACGGGGGTCGCGTTCGGCGCGACCTCGGCCGAAGAACCCCCGTGTCGCCCTGGCCATGAGCGGGCATCGTACGCGGGGGAGCCGAGCGAGTCACCGAGCGAGCGAGCAAAGTGGCGCGGTGGTTGGATGGGTGCATGGCCACCTGCACCCATCTCGACACGCTCGCCGACGTCGTGCCGAGCGACGACGGCTGCCACGAGTGCCTCCAGTCCGGTGGGCGGTGGGTGCACCTGCGGATGTGCCAGGAGTGCGGCCACGTCGGATGCTGCGACAACTCGCCGGGCAAGCACGCCACGGCGCACTTCCACGGGACCACCCACCCGCTGATCCGATCGTTCGAGCCCGGCGAGGAGTGGTTCTGGTGCTACGTGGACGCCGTGTCCTTCTACCTCGACCTGCCGGCGGGGCCTTCGCACTCCTGAGTGCGAGCCGAGCGAGTCCACGAGCGCGCGAACGAGTGGGGGCGACGTGCCGAGCGAGCGTGCGAACCGGCCGCGACCGGCGGATCGACCCGGAGATCGTCACACGCGGGCGATGATCTCGGCCGCGCCGACGGCGGCGACCATCCGGCGCAGCACCTCGTCGAGCACGCGTGTCGCCGACGAGCCGGGCGGATCGGCCTCGACGTGCACGACCGTGGCATCGAGGAGGTCGTCGACGACGAGGCGGGCCGTGAGCCCGTCGGTCGTCAGCGTCCCGGGACGGTCGTCGCGCTCCTCGAGGTCGCTCATCACCTCGGCGACCTCGTCAGAACCGAGCACCGACGCGAACGCCCAGACCATCCGTCCTGCACAGAGCGCTGGACCGATCCGAACCCGAGGTGGCGACCCGGTGCGTCGACCGCCCAGCCGATGCCGAGGTCCTCGGTGTGCTCCAGCCCGACCAGCCCGATCTCGCGTCCGGCGAGGTGGTCGGCCCACGCTCGTGCGACGGCCATCCGGAAGCCGCACGGATCGACGACCCGCGCCGGGATCGCCGAGGGCATGTGGTTCGGGGGGCGGCACGGGCCGTTCTCGGCGTGCGGCACGACGTCGACGATGCGCTCGCCAGCGGCCGTCAGGCGCAGGGTGATCGCCCCGACGGTGTGGGCCATGACGGCGGCCCGTCGGAGCGCAGCCAGCCCGCCGTCGGTGAGGGCTGTCGAGCCGGCACGATCCATGAGAGTGTTAGGTAACCCTAACGACTAGTGCGTGTCAAGCTGAAGAACCCGACAACGGCTGATCCGAGCGGGAGGTCGGGGCGGTGACGACCGGCCGACGGCTGACGGGTTGCGTGGCCCTGTCCTGCCGTGTTGACCGTCGCGCTACGACCCCAACGTCGGCCGGACGCCGCACCACCACCTGCTGTGCCAGGTCTGCGGTTCGCTGTTCGACATCGATCCGACGGCCGTCGCCGAACTGACGCTCCCCGACGGCGCTCGCCGGGGGTTCAGCGTCGACGCCGTCGAGATCACGTTCCGTGGCACGTGCGCCGACTGCTCGGCCGCCTGAACCCTCGTAACCTTCCCAGGCGTGGCCGACGCCGGACCGCTCGATCGTGAGACCGCCACTCGTGTGCTGCGGCGGGCCAGCGCGACCGCCGACGTGCCGATCGCGTCCGTCGACGCGATCGACGAGCGGGCGCTGATCGCCGCCGCCGGTGAGGTCGGCATCCCAGCGGACGCGGTGCGCCGCGCGATCGCCGTCGAGCGCCTGGGTCCACCGCCCGCCGGTCATGTCGGAGACGGCGTCGTCGGCACGGCCACCGTCACCGTCGACACGGAGCTCGCGGGCGATGCCGACGCCGTGCTCTCGCGGCTCGACGTGTGGCTCGTGTCCGGGCACCACCTCCGCCGTGATCGCTGGCGTCCCGGGCTGGGCGAGTGGACCAAGCGACGCGGAGCGATCGGGGTCGGGCTGCGCACCTTGCGCGGCGCGACCGGCGAGGGGCGCCTCGGCGACGTGGCGCGCGTTCGGGCCGTGGCGTGTGACACCGGGACCGGGTCGTGCGTGGTGCGCATCGAGGTCGACCGCCACGTCGACCGCACGGTGCGGGCGACCGCCGGCGCCGTCGTCGGCGGCGGTGGCACGGCTGGCATCGTGCTCGGCGCGCTCGTCCTCGGTCCGGTCTTCCTGGTGGTCGCGCCGGTGACGCTGGCCGCCGGCATCGGCGTCGCGGCGACCGGGCGCAGCCGCGCCGGGCGGCTCGAGCACGAGCTCGAGCGCCTCCTCGACCTCGTCGAGCAGGACCGCCGCCCGGTGCGCCTCTCCGTCGACGTGGTCCGACGTGTCACCGGCCGGTCCTGACCAGAACGGTGTCAGCCGGCGAGGCGGCGGATCACCTCGGCATGGAGCCGGCCGTTGGTGCTGATCGCCGTGTCGCTCTCGTGGGTCGCGCGTCCGAACCGGTCGGTGAACGTGCCGCCGGCCTCCTCCACGAGGACGCGCACCGCTGCCACGTCGTAGGGCGCGACGCCGACGGCGTCGACGGCGACGTCGAGCGCGCCCTCGGCGACGAGGGCGTGCTGCCAGAAGTCGCCGAAGCCCGCGCCCGCCGCGCTTCCTGGGCGAGGCCGACGACGGCGGCCGTCAGGCCCAGCGCGTCCCAACCGTCGTTGAGCGTGATCGAGACCTGGGCCTCCCCGAGCGTGGCGACGTCGGAGACACGGCACCGCCGCCCATCGACGAACGTGCCCCCTCCTCGCGATGCCCACCACCGCCGGCCGAGCGCTGGAGCTGACACGACCCCGGCCACGACGCCGTCGTCGTCGTGGGCCAGCGCGATCAGCGTCGCCCACACCGGGATGCCGCGGACGTAGCCGGAGGTGCCGTCGATGGGATCCACGAACCACTGCCAGGGCGACGAAGCGTCGCCACCGGTGCCGAACTCCTCACCGAGCAGCCGGTGGTGCGGGCGGGCGGCGGCGAGTCGATCGGCGATCGCCCGCTCGGCGCCGCGGTCGAGGGCGGTCACCTCCGTTGCGTTGGCCTTCCAATCGACGGTGAAGTCACGGGCCAGGAACGGCGGCAGCGTGATCGCATCGGCGACGTCGGCCAGTTCGAAGGCGAGGGCCAGCTCGTCGACCGGATCGATGTCGGTCACGTCGCCAGCGGCCTCACGCGACGTGCGCCGGCCAGCGCTCGGCGACGAGCTCGAGCGTGCGGATGCGCTCGGCCAGGCCGTGGCTCATGGTGGAGATCATCAGCTCCACGGCACCCGTGCGCTCGGCCAGCGCCTGGAGCTCGCGCCCGACGTGCTCGGCGTCGCCGACGATCCGGTTCGATGGCATGGCCCGGGCGGTCGCGATGTCCGGATGCGCGGCGGCCTCGGCCGGCGACAGCATCGCCATGCGGCGTCCCGTGCGGATGCTGAGCATGGCGAGTCGAGCCGGTCCGGCGAGGTGTTCGGCCTCCTCGGCGTCGTCGGCGGCGAGCACGCCCGCCGTCACGAGCGTGTACGGCTCGTCGAGCTCGGGCCCTGGCCGGAAGCTGTCCCGGTACAGCTCGACGGCCTCCATCACGCCCGGCATGTCGAAGTGGTGGGCGAAGCCGAACGCCAGGCCGAGCTGGCCGGCGAGCTGCGCCGAGTAGCCGCTCGAGCCGAGCAGCACGATCTGCGGGCTCGACGTCGCCACCGGCGTGGGCCGGAAGCGCGACCAGGCACCCTCCTGGACCCGCTCGTCGCCGAGCATGCCCATGAGGTCGAGGAGGTCGCGGGGGAAGTCGTCGCCGCCCAGCCCGTCCGGTGAACGGCGCAGCGCGGCGGCCGTCGCCGGGTCGGTGCCGGGCGCCCGCCCGATGCCGAGATCGATGCGCCCGGGGTGCAGCGCCTCCAGCATGGCGAACTGCTCGGCCACGACGAGCGGCGCGTGGTTCGGCAGCATGACGCCCCCGGAGCCGACCTTGATCGTCGACGTCGACGCCGCCACGTGGGCCATCAGCACCGGCGGCGACGTGCTGGCGACGGTCGGCATGTTGTGGTGCTCGGCGACCCAGAAGCGGTCGTACCCCAGCGCCTCGGCGCGACGGGCCAGCTCGGTCGTCGCCGCCAGAGCGGCCCCCGACGTCGACCCGGCGCTGACGAGGGCGAGGTCGAGGACGGATCGGCGCAGGTCGGGCATGCTCAGTGGAACGCCCGCACGGCGGCGGAGATTCCGTCGGCATCGAGTCCCAGCTGGGCCAGGATGCGATCGGCGCGCCCGTCGTGGGGGATGAACCTCGCCGGCGTCCCCAGCACCTTGACCGGCACGGCCGGGGCGATCGCACCGAGCCGATCGGCGATCGCCGACCCGACGCCGCCGTCGCGGATCCCGTCCTCGCACGTCACGACGCACGAGTGGCGGGCGGCGTCGGCCAGCATCGCCTCGTCGAGCGGGGCGCAGCACCGGACGTCCCAGACCGTCGTCTCGATGCCGTCGGCGGCGAGGGCCTCGGCCGCCTTCTCGGCGGCCTCGACGAGCTTGCCGACCGCCAGCACGCAGGCCCGTCGGTCGGCCAGCTCCGACGCCGCACGCACGCGACGGGCGCGGATCCCGAGGCCGACGTCGTGCTCGCCCACCTGGCGGGCCTGCCCGCGGGTAGCGGACGACCACCGGCCCGCCGTCGACCAGCGTCATCGCGTCGTGCAGCATCTGCTGGAGCTCCTGCGCGCTCGACGGGGCGAGGACTCGCATCCCGGGCACCTTGGTCAGCAACGCCAGGTCGTAGACCCCGTGGTGGCTGGCCCCGTCGGGCCCGGTGATGCCCGATCGGTCGAGGCAGAACACGACCGGCAGGCGGTGCAGCGCGACGTCGTAGACGACCTGGTCCCACGCTCGGTTGAGGAACGTCGAGTAGATCGCCACCACCGGGCGCAGCCCGCCCATCGCCATCCCGGCGGCGCCGGTGACGGCGTGCTGCTCGGCGATGCCAACGTCGAAGAAGCGCTCGGGGAACCGGGCCTGGAACGGCAACAGGCCGGTGGGACCGGCCATCGCCGCGGTGATCACGACGACGCGGTCGTCGGCCTCGGCCTCCTTGATGATCGCGTCGGCGAACGCCTGGGTGTAGCCGGTCGGCACGGCCTTCGGCGGACCGACGGCCGGATCGAAGACCGGCGCGTCGTGGAGGTGCTTCTCGTCGTCGTCCTCGGCCGGCGGGTAGCCGCGGCCCTTCTGGGTGATGACGTGGACGACGATCGGGCCGTCCTTGGAGAGCTCGACGGCGTTGCGCAGTGCCGGCTCGAGCGCGCCGACGTCGTGGCCGTCGACCGGGCCCGACGTACCGCACGCCGAGCGCTTCGAAGAACGACGGCGGCTGCAGGAACTCGCGCACCGCGGCCTTGAACGCCTCGACCGCCCGCTCGGCCGGCGACCCGACGACCGGCACGTCACGGAGGCGCTCCTCGAGCCGACGCTGGCGGCGCACGTAGGTCGGGTTGAGGCGGATGTCGGTGAGCGCCTGCGACAACCGCTCGCCGACGCGACTGATCAGGCCGGGCTGGTCGGTCGGCTCGTTCGGCTCGCCAGGCATCTGCGTCGTCAGGTTCGAGACCGTGGGGGCGTAGCTGCGGCCGTTGTCGTTGAGGACGATGATGACGCGCTGCCTGCTGTGGCCGAGGTTGTTGAGTGCCTCGTACGCCATGCCGCCGGTCATCGAGCCGTCGCCGATCACCGCGACGATGTGGCGGTGCGGATCGCGACCGGCGTCGCGTGCGACGGCCAGCCCGTAGGCGTACGAGAGGATCGTCGAGGCGTGGCCGTTCTCCACGTAGTCGTGGCGGCTCTCCTCGCGGCGACGGGTAGCCGGACAGGCCACCGGCCTGGCGGAGCTCGCCGAAGCCGGAGCGCCGGCCGGTCACCAGCTTGTGGACGTACGCCTGGTGGCCGGTGTCCCAGAGGATGGCGTCGGTCGGGGAATCGAACACACGGTGCAGGGCCAGCGTGAGCTCGACGACGCCGAGGTTGGACCCGAGGTGGCCGCCGGTCTCGGCGACGGCCGCCACGATGAAGTCCCTGATCTCGCCGCTCAGCTCGACCAGTTCGTCGTCCGACAGTTCACGCAGGTCCTCGGGGTCACGAATCCCGTCGAGGATCACGGCGCCCGACGCTACCCGGTCGCGCCGGGAGGAGCAGGTCCACGCGCCGATCGCCATCTACGGTCCAGCTCGTGGAGCAGCTCTTCGACCTGACGGGTCACGTGGCGCTCGTCACCGGCGGCAACGGCGGGATCGGACTCGGGATGGCCGAGGGCCTCGCCGCCAACGGCGCCGTGGCGGCGGTGGCCGAGACCGTCGAGGAGCTCGGGCGCTTCGAGGGCGGCGACCGCGCCGGCGGCTCGCTCACCACCTCGGGCGCGGCGATGTTCGGCCAGCAGCGCGGCTACCACTCGTTCTAGTGGCCGCTTCGCTCGCTCGTCGTCGGCTGGCGCCGACGCGTCCCGGCTGCTCGCTGCGGTCGGGGGCCGGAGCGGTCGGGAACGCGAACATGTCTGTGACATCTGGGCAGCGACGCCATGTGGGACCGCCGTGAGCGCGGGTCGGGCGGGGCCGGCGTGCTGACGTCCGCGGATGCGGTGCTGCTGCTCGTCGCCGGGGTGCTCGGTGGGCTGGCCGGCAGCATCGCCGGACTGGCGTCGCTGACCACCTACCCGGCGTTGCTGGCGGTGGGCCTCGAGCCGTTGACGGCGAACATCACGAACACCGTCTCCCTCGTGTTCGGCAGCATCGGCTCGATCACCGGGTCGAAGCCGGAGCTGACCGGCCAGGGCCGGCGGTTGCGTCCGATGATCGTGGCCGGTGGCATCGGCGGCGTCGCCGGTGCGGCGCTCCTGCTCCTGACGCCGGGGGAGGCGTTCGAGCTCGTCGTGCCGTGGCTCATCGGGTTCGCCGCGGTCGCCATCCTGGTCCGCCGTCCGCTGATCGACGTCGCCATCGCCGACGCCCACCACGCCGGTCGCGTCGTGCCGGCCAAGGTCCTCGTCGCCCTCGGGCTGATCGGCGTCTACGCCGGCTACTTCGGTGCCGGCGCCGGCGTCCTGCTGCTGGCCCTGCTGCTGTTCGTGTTCGGCGAGCCGATGGCCCGGATGAACGCCTCCAAGAACGTCATCCTCGGCGTCGCCAACGGCATCGCGGCTGTCGGGATGGTGTTGTTCGGCGATGTGCGCTGGGCGGCCGTGCCACCGCTGGCGCTCGGCACGTTCATCGGCGGACGGCTCGGTCCCGTCATCGTCCGCCGGCTCCCCGAGCGGCCGTTCCGGATCGGGATCGCCGTCGCCGGTCTGGCGCTGGCCATCAAGCTCGGGCTGGACGCCTACGGGTGAACGGCTGTCTCCGAGGTACCTGCCGGATGGAGCAGCCGGGCGTGCTTGCGGTCGAGGCGGCTCTGGTTCCAGCGGTAGAGGCCCCAGCCGGCCAGCGTCCCGACGGCGAACGCCAGCAGCCCCCCGACGCCGTCGATCCAGTAGTGGTTGCCGGTGACGATGATGCAGAACAGCGTCGCCAACGGGTAGAGGAACAGGGCGACGCGTTGCCAGCGCCGACGCAGCAGCGGCCACATGGCCACCGCGCACCAGGTCGACCACCCGATGTGCATGCTCGGCATCGCTGCGTACTGGTTGGAGATGTTCGTCATCGTTTCGTTGTCGAACGACCACGGACCGCCGTAGACCTCCAGCGTGTCGACGAAGCCGAACGTCCCGTCGGCCGGTCGCAGGTCGGTGGCGATGCACGCGCCGCCGTACTCGTCGCACGGCTCGTCGAGGAGGCGGGGTGGCATCAGCGGGAAGAGCGCGAACCCGATGATCGCCAGGGCCGTCATGATGGCCAGGCTGTTGCGCCACACCGGGAAGACGGCCGGGCGCTTCCAGAACAGCAGGGCGAACACGGCGATGGTCACGATGAAGTGCGCCGTCCCGTAGTACGTGTTCCAGAACTGGATGAACCAGCGGTAGGGGAGGAACAGCTCCTGGATGGACTCCTCGTGGTAGAGCCCGATCACGCGCTCGAAGCGGATCACCCCCTCCGCGTTGTGGAAGGAGTGCAGCGGGACGCCGCCCGGCGGCACTGCGTTCGACCCGAACTGGTTCCGCGTCCAGGAGTAGAGCAGGTAGAAGGCGACGACGATCAGCGCCTCCTTCCACCAGTGGACACGGTGCACCCTGTCGGGGATCACACGTGTCTCGGCCACCCGCATAGACCCGTCAGGCTACGTCCCGTTACCGTCACGGCCGCCGACCGTTCGGGGTGAGGAGCAGGTCATGGACGAGGAGATCGCCGGCCACGCCGGCGAGCAGGCGATTGCCGCGCTCTGCCGTTTCGGCGTCGACGTCATGTTCACGCTGAACGGCGGCCACATCTGGCCGCTGTACGAGGCCGCGCGCAACCAGGGCGTCCGCATCGTCGACACCCGCCACGAGCAGTCGGCGACGTTCGCCGCCGAGGCCTACGCCAAGCTGACCCGCACGCCAGGCCTCGCCGCCCTGACGGCCGGCCCGGGCATCACCAATGGTGTGTCGGCGATCACGTCGGCGTCCTTCAACGGGGTGCCACTCGTCGTGCTCGGCGGTCGCGCCGGGCAGCGCAGGTGGGGCGCCGGATCGCTCCAGGAGCTCGACCACGTGCCGATCGTGGCGTCGATCACCAAGCTCGCCGCGACTGTGACCGACCCGGCGACGGCCGGCGTGCTCGTCCACGCGGCGGCGACGGCCGCCACCACACCCCACCGCGGCCCCGTGTTCGTCGACTTCCCGCTGGACGTCTTCGGGCCGCCGTCGACGCCGGTGGGTGATGTCCCGGACGTCGACGTCGGGTCATGGCGGGGCGCCGCGCCGGACCCCGACGCCGTTGCCGCGCTCGGCGACCTGATCGCGAGAGCCGAGCGCCCGGCGTTCGTCGTGGGCAGCGACGTCTACTGGGCGGATGCCGGCGACGAGCTCCGCGCCGCCGCCGAGGAGCTGCGGGTGCCGGTGTTCGCCAACGGCCTCGGCCGTGGCGTGCTGGCGGCCGACCACGAGCTGGCGTTCCTGCGCACGCGGCCGGTGCTCAAGGCACGGGCCGACCTCGTCGTCGTGCTCGGCACGCCGCTCGACTTCCGGCTCGGGTTCGGACGGTTCGGATCGGCCACCGTCGCCCACGTCGTCGACGCCGACTCGCAGCGGGCGCGGCACGTCGACGTGGTCACCGTCGTCGGCGACCTCGCGGCCACGCTGGGTGCGCTCGCCGAGCTCGGCCGCGGGGCGGCGCTCGACCGGGACGGGTGGGTGGCCGAGCTCCGCGCCGCCGAGGAGGTCGCCCGCGAACGGGAGGCACCGCTGCTGGCCGCCAGCGACGAGGCGATCAAGCCGACGCGCATCTACGGCGAGCTGCGCCGGCGCCTGGCGCGCGACGCCGTCGTGATCTGCGACGGCGGGGACTTCGCCTCGTACGCCGGGAAGTACGTCGAGGTCTACGAGCCCGGCTGCTGGCTCGACACCGGTCCGTACGGTTGCCTCGGCAACGGCATGGGCTATGCCATCGCGGCGCGCGTCGCCCGGCCTGATGCGCAGGTCGTCGTGCTGCTCGGTGACGGTGCGGCCGGCTTCGGCCTCATGGACGCCGACTCTTTGGTGCGCCACGGGCTGCCGTGCGTGATCGTGATCGGCAACAACGGGATCTGGGGCCTCGAGAAGCACCCGATGGAGGCGATCTACGGCTGGGACGTGGCCTGCGACCTGCAGCCGGCGTGCCGCTACGACCAGGTCGTGACGGCGCTCGGCGGCGGCGGCGAGCTCGTCACCGACCCCGACGAGATCGGCCCCGCCCTGGACCGGGCGTTCGCGTCCGGCGTGCCCTACGTGGTCAACGTCGTGACGGATCCGACCGACGTCTACCCCCGCACCTCCAACCTGGCCTGACCGTCCTCCCACGTCGCAGGTCACCCGCAGTCTGCGGATCCGATGCGACCGCTCGCACCAGGCCCGCAGACTGCGGCCCGACGACGAGTTTCCTGGCCTCATCCCAGCAGAGTGCGGGTGGCACGCTGCTGAAGGTCCGCGATCGGGCCTGGTCGCGCACCCCGGTCGTACGATCCGATCACCGACGTCCCCCTCCGCAGCCACGGTCCGGAGGTCTCGTCGCCATGGCCCACATCCCATCCCAGTGCTCGAGCCTCGCTCGAGTCCAACACGGCCTCATCACGGCTGCGCAGCTGACCGGCGCCGGGATCACGCCGTACCGGCGTCGCCGGCTGCTCGAAGCCGACGTCCTCGCCGCCGTGCACGCCGGCATCTACCGCTTCGTCGCCGCAGCGGTGACCCTCGAGCAACGCTGCCTCGCCGCGTGCCTGGCCGTTCCGGATGCCGCGATCAGCGGTTCGACCGCCGGGCAGTTGCTCAAGCTGCGACGGATGGGCAACGGTCCGGTCCACCTGATGGTGCACACTCGAACGGTCGAGCTCGACGACGCGATCGTGCACCGCACCAACCAGCTCGGGCCGCTCGATGTGACGACGCGGAGCGACGAGATCAGGGTGCTGACGCCGGCCCGGCTCGCCTTCGACCTGGCCCGCTTCCTCGACGACGCCGAGTTCGAGTCGGTGATCGAGCAGATGCTTGATCGCAGGATCGTGCGCATCCCGGATCTCTACGCGGCCAGTCGTCGGCTGCGGCGCACGGGGCGCAACGGCTCGGCGCGCTTCGACCGGGTGATCGCACGCCGCCCGACCTGGGCGAAGCCGATGGGCTCGGACTACGAGGTGCGCCTGCTCCGAAGCCTCCGTGAGCAGGGGATCGAGCTGACACCGCAGCTGAGGGTGGAGCTGTCGAACGGAGCGGTGATCCACCTCGACGGGGGTGATCACGGGCGGCGGTTCGGCGTCGAGGTCGATCACCACACGTGGCACGGCGGGCGGGTCGCCGGCGACTACGACAAGTGGCGGACGCGTCAGCTCCTGAGGCTCGGCTGGGTGGTGCCCAGGATCCCCGACTCCGAGATCGATGCCGACCTCCCGCGCGTCGTGAGCGAGTTGGCCGAGATCTACTGGGCTTGCCGAGCCGCGTGACCGAGCCGAGCCCGTTCCGGGCCGGGAGCGTCCGCCCGCGTCCTCGCGGCCTCGGCCGCTCGCACCACATCCGCAGACTGCGCCTCAGCGTCAAGTTTCCTTGCCGGAAACCGGCAGAGTGCGGGGGCGGGAGAGCTCAGCAGACGCCGCACTTGCCGAGGAAGCGTTCGACGTCGACGGCGACGCGGACCACCTTCCCGACGGCGACGAGGCCACGGTCGTCGGACGCCGACACCGTGAACGTGAGCCGGCGACCCTCGACCTTCGACAGCATCGCCTCGGCGACCACGGTGGCGCCGACCGGCGACGGCTGGAGGTGGTCGAGGCGGACCTTCATGCCGACCGTCGTCGTGCCCTCGGGCAGCGACAGGGCGACAGCCCGGCAACAGGCCTCTTCGCAGAGGGCCACGACGCGAGGGGTGCCGAGCACATCGACGGTGCCCGAACCCAGGGCGCGCGCCGTATCGGCGTCCTCCACGACCATCTTCGCCTCGCCGCGCACGCCCGTCGCAACTGTCACCAGGCAAGAGGCTAACGCTGCGCGGCCCGATGGACACAGACCGGTCGCCCGGATCGCCGATCGGGCACCCCGATAACCTGGGGCCGTGATCGACCAAGACGTCCTGGAACGGGTCCTGTCCACCGCGATGCGGTCCGGCGGCGAGTTCGCCGAGGTGTACGCGGAGGACAAACGCTCCACGTCGGCCGGGCTCGACGACGGTCGGGTGGAGCAGGTCACGAGCGGTCGTGACCGCGGTGCGGGCATCCGCGTGGTGGCCGGTGAGACGACGGGGTTCGCCCACACCAGCGACCTCACCGAGCACGGCCTCCTCGCCGCTGCCGACGCGGCCGCCGCGGCCGCCCGCCAGGGCGGTGACGGGGTGCGCACCGTCGCCCTCACTCCAACGGCCACGACCGCTCGCAACTCGATCGAGCGCTCTCCCGACGACGTCGCCAAGACGGACAAGGTCGAGCTGCTGCGACGGGTCGACGACGCGGCCAGGTCGGCCGGCGCCGCCATCGTCCAGGTCTCCGCCGGTTACGGCGACAGCCACAAGCGGGTCCTGGTCGCCAACACCGACGGCCTCTTCGCCGACGACGAAGTCGTGCGACTACTGATGCGCATCAGCGCCGTCGCCAACGGAGACACCGGCATGCAGACCGGCTTCCAGTCGATGGGGCACACCGTCGGGTTCGAGATCTTCGACACGGTCGACGTCGAGGAGCTGGCACGGGATGCGGCGCGCCAGGCGATCACGAAGCTCGAGGCCCGCCCCGCACCATCGGGATCGATGCCCGTCGTCATCAAGCACGGCACCGGCGGCGTCCTGTTCCACGAGGCGTGCGGCCACGGCCTCGAGGCCGATCACGTTGCCAAGGGGGCGAGCGTCTACAAGGGCAAGACGGGTCAGCTCGTCGCCTCACCGCTCGTGACCGTCGTCGACGACGGCACGATCGCGGGCGAGTGGGGCACGCTGTCGATCGACGACGAGGGCCACGCCACGCAGCGCAACGTGCTCATCGAGGACGGTGTCCTCACCGACTACATGTACGACTACCTGCGCTCCCGGAAGGACGGCCGGGTGCCGAGCGGCAACGGTCGGCGCGAGAGCTACAAGCACCTCCCGATGGTGCGCATGACGAACACCTTCGTGACCGACGGCGAGTCGGACCCCGAGGACATCATCAGCTCGACCGAGCAGGGCGTGTACATCGCCCGCCTCGGCGGCGGTCAGGTCAACACGGCGAGCGGCGACTTCGTGTTCGGCATGACCGAGGCCTACCTCATCGAGGACGGCAAGATCACCGAGCCACTGCGCGAGGCCAACCTGATCGGCAACGGCCCCCAGGCCCTGCGCGACATCGACATGGTCGCCGACGACTTCGCGATGGGCGGGCCCGGCACGTGCGGCAAGGACGGCCAGGGCGTCCCGGTCGGCACCGGCCAGCCGACGCTGCGCGTCGCCGCCCTCACCATCGGCGGGACCGCGGCATGAGCGAGCCGGGCGTGGATGGGGTTCGGGGGCGCAGCCCCCGGGGAGGTGCGGCGTGAGTCTTCGAGTGCCGCACGGCCGCGCGAGCGCCAGCGAGCCGGGCGTGGATGGGGTTCGGGGGCGCAGCCCCCGGGGAGGTGCGGCGTGAGTCTTCGAGTGCCGCACGGCCGCGAGCGCCAGCGAGCCGGGCGTGGATGGGGTTCGGGGGCGCAGCCCCCGGGGAGGTGCGGCATGAGCGAGACCGTCGACGACCTGCAGGCGCTCGCTGACAAGGTCGTCGCCCAGGCCGGCGGCGGCGAGCAGATCGAGGCCTATGTCTCGCGGGGCGGCCAGACCGAGGTCCGCGTCTATGGCGGCGAGGTCGAGCACTTCGTGTCCGCACAGAGCGAGGGCATCGGCGTGCGGGTGATCCGTGACGGGCGTACCGGGTTCGCGTACGCCGGCACGCTCGACCCGGGCGCGATCGACGAGGTGCTCGCCGAGGCCCGTGACAACGTGACGTTCGGGACCGTCGACGAGTGGGCCGGTCTCGCCGAGCCCGACGGCGTCGGGCGCACGCCGCAGTCGCTGTGGGACGAGTCGCTGGCGGCGTTCGCGACCGAGCGCAAGATCGAGCTCGCCAAGGAGCTCGAGCAGCTGACGCTCGGCGTCGATCCCCGCATCCGCGTCGACGACAGCAACTACGCGGACGCGTGGGGTGAGGTCGCCGTCGCCACCACGACGGGCATCCGCGAGAGCGGTCGCGAGAACGGCTGCTACGTGAGCGTCAGCAGCCTGGCCGACGACGGCGACGAGACGCAGAGCGGCTTCGGCTTCAGCGTCGCCCGCCAGCCGGAGGGCTTCGACCTCGACAAGGCGGCGCGCGAGGCCGCCGACCGGGCCACCCGGCTCCTCGGCGCCACGAAGCCGGCGAGCAAGCGGCTGACCGTGGTGCTCGACCCGTTCGTCACCGCCCAGTTCCTCGGCGTGATCTCGTCGACGCTCAACGGCGAGAGCGTCGTGAAGGGTCGCAGCCTCTTCCGGGACCGGCTCGGCGAGGAGGTGGCGGCCGACGTCGTCACCCTCGTCGACGACCCGACCAACCCCGACGCCTACACGGCGACCGACGTCGATGGCGAGGGGCTCGCCGCCCGCCGCAACGTGCTGATCGAAGGCGGCCGCCTCGACCAGTTCGTGCACTCGAGCTACTCGGCCCGTCGTGCCGGCACGGTGTCCACCGGGAACGCCACCCGCGGCGGTTTCGCCGGCACGCCCGGTGTCGGGTGCCTCGCCCTCCAGCTCCTCCCCGGGACGCGCTCCCAGGCCGAGCTGGTCGCCGACGTCGACGACGGGTTGCTCGTGCAGTCCGTGGCCGGCCTGCACTCAGGCGTCAACCCGGTGAGCGGCGACTTCTCCACCGGCGCATCGGGGATGCTGATCAGCAACGGCACCGTCGGCGGACCGGTCCGCGAGTTGACGATCGCGTCGACGCTCCAACGGATGCTCCTCGACATCGTCGAGGTCGGCGCCGACGTCGACTGGCTGCCGATGCGCGCCGCCGGCGTCAGCCTGGTGATCCGCGATGTGATGATGAGCGGGGCCTGAACCGTCGCCCGGCCGTGCCGGGAGCTCATCGCGAACCTCACGGCACGAGGAGCAGCGTGAGGTCCCCGGCCGTCGACCCCGCGGCGACGGCCGCCGCATCGCCGGCCGGGACGGCAACGACGAGCGCTGCTTCGCCGGCGTCGACGACGAGCCCGTCGGTCGCGACGACGACGCCGCTGCTGACCGCCCTGACCCGATCACCGGGCCGGGCACCGCTGGGGACGGCCTCGGCGACGGCGACGCCGAGCCAGCCCGGGGGGATCAGCGCCTGCGGACCGGCGCGAGGCGCGACGTCGGGGCCGACGAGCACCTCGCCGGCGGCGACGTGCTGGCGGGCGACGGCATCGTCGGGCAGCTCACGCAGCGCGGCGTCCGGCACGACCGGCGCCGGCCGGGTCGCCGCCTCGACGTGGTCGGCGATGGCGTCACCGGGCGCGATGTCGTCGGCGGCCACCAGCACGGTGCGTCCTTCGCCCCACGCTCGGCGGGCGCCGTCGACGCCGTCGAGCGCGGCGAGCACTGACCATGCCGCCGTCGCCGCGAACGCAGCGACGACCGCCCAGTAGATCCAGGGTCGACGGGCCAGCAGGTGGCGGGCCCGGGCCAGCGGGTTCATGCGGTCCTCCCGATCGGTCGATCAGGGGGATGTCGGTGGTCAGCAGGCTAGCGGGCTGCGCCGGACCCGCCCCGGGGCCGGCGGCTCAGCTCGACGACGTCGACGCGGCCGCGTTGCTCGACGAGCTCGACGACGTCGAGCTGCTGCTCGAGCTCCCGGCTGCGTCACCCGACGACCCGGATGACCCGTTGGCGCCGGAGTCGGAGCCGTTCGACGACGAGCTCGACGAGCCGACGAGCTCGACGAGCGCTTGCCCCGGCTGTCGGTCTTGTAGAAGCCGCCGCCCTTGAACGTCACGCCGACCGGGGTGAACACCTTCTTGACCGGCATCACGGCGCCCGTCTCGGGGTGCGTCGCCTCGGTCAAGGCGTGATCGGTGAACGCCTGCTGGACCTCGATGGTCTCGCCGGTGTCGACGAACTTGTAGACGTACGTGGGCATCGAACGTCCAACGATACCGGCTCGACCCTCTCCCGCCGCCGCCGGACGGGCGGTCGCGCCGGCCCGGTCGGGGCAGCAGGTGCAGATCAGCGGCGCGGTCGGACGGTCGGTACTGTCTCGGCCATGCAGGTCCGCAGCGCCGTCATCCCGGCTGCCGGGATGGGCACCCGCTTCCTCCCCACGTCCAAGGCCGTCCCGAAGGAGCTGCTGCCGATCGGCGACACGCCGACGCTGCAGCTCGTGATCGACGAGGCCCTCGGCGCCGGCATCGACCACATCATCGTCGTGTCGAGCCGCAACAAGCCGGCCATCGAGCAGTACTTCGCCCCGTCGCCGGAGATCCTCGCCGCGCTCGAGGCGAGCGGGAAGACCGTCCTCGCCGAGCGGGTGCGCAGCATCGGCTCGGACTGGCGGGCCACGATCGTCTACCAGGACGAGCCGCGTGGCCTCGGGCACGCCGTCGGCTGCGCCGCCGAGGCGGTCGGCGACGAGCCGTTCGCCGTGATGCTGCCCGACGAGCTGATGGGCGACTCGTCGCTCCTGGCCCACATGAACGGCATCTGTGTGAGCACCGGCGGGAGCGTGGTCGCGCTGAAGGAGGTGCCGCACGAGGACGTCGGTCGGTACGGCGTGATCGCGCCGACCGGCCCCGTCGACGCCGACGGGGTCGTCCCGATCGGGGACCTGGTCGAGAAGCCGCCCGTCGACGAGGCGCCCAGCGACCTCATCATCATCGGCCGCTACGTGCTGACGCCGGACGTGTTCGACGAGATCGCCGCCGGTCGCGTCGGTGCCCTCGGGGAGATCCAACTGACCGACGCGCTGCGGGTGCAGGCCCACCGCGCGCCGTTCCACGGCGTCGTCAGCCAGATCGACCGCTTCGACACCGGCACGCCGCTCGGGTTCCTGATGGCGGCCATCGAGCTCGGGCTGCGCGATCCCGGCTACGGCACGGACCTGCGGGACTTCCTCGACGGCCTGCTCACGACCGCCTGATCGATTCCCGTGGCACACCGGGGACCGGGTGCGGGTCGTCGCGCTCGAGGACCCCGTCGGGCTCACGGCAGCCGTCGGAACCGGCCCGGATGGTCGATGACGACGCCGCGCTCGTCGACGTCGAACTCCCGCTCCTCCCCGCTGCCGAGTTCCGTGCAGCGCCAGTGCCGGTCGCGCGAGCCACTCGTAGCGGCGCTGCTCGACGCGGACGCCGAGCGTGTCGACGTCCACCGTGATCACCGGCAGCTCGGCGACGTCACCCACCTCGAGCGGCAACCGGCGGATGGGGAGCGTGGTCGGGAACGGCGAGCAGGCCAGTTCGATGTCGGCGCACCCGTCGAGCTCGGGGCGGTGGGAGCCGTTGACCTCGCCCCAGCGGGCGTGGCCGTCCGTGGCCAACCACAGATCGGGCTCCTCGAGGTCGCGGAAGAGGAGGAACTGGCGGACCCGCCACGAGGGCGAGACCCGCAGCACGTACTGGACCTGCTCACGACCGACCTGGCCGGCCGCCGTCCACGCCTCGTTCTCCCAGGTGACGTCGAGCTCCTCGACGTGCTCGCCGTCCCACGTCGCCCACCGCACGTGGTGGCCGTCGGCCGGGAAGGGGCGCCACGTGCTCACGTCCTCGAGTGTGTCGGCATCGCGGTCCCGATCGGCGTCGGGCGATACTGGGTCGGTGATCGATCTCGAGGACGCCCAACGGTTCGTGCTGGAGGCCAACGGCCCGTTGGCGCCGGTGGCGACCCCGCTGGCCGAGGCCGTCGGCCGGGTGCTGGCCGAGGACGTCGTCGCCGGCGAGGACGTGCCGCCGTTCGCCAACTCGGCCGTCGACGGCTACGCCGTGCGGGCCGCCGACGTCGCCACCGTGCCGGCCGAACTGGTCGTCGTCCACGAGCTCGCCGCGGGCGCGGCCCCGTTCGCCGGCGTGGTCGGGGGCGGCCAGACGGTCCGGATCATGACCGGAGCGCCGATGCCGGCCGGCGCCGACGCCGTGGTGATGGTCGAGGACAGCGAGCGCCTCGCGGGCGCACGCGTGCGTCTGGACCGATCGGTCGACGTCGGGACAGCGGTGCGCGGCGCGGGTGACGATGTCCGCGAGGGTGAGCACCTGTTCGGCCCGGGCACGGTGCTCACGCCGGCCGTCGCCGGCGTCCTGGCCAGCGTCAACGTGGTGCGGCCCGTCGTCCACCCTCCGGTGCGCGTCGCCGTCCTCTCGACCGGCGACGAGCTGGTCACGGACGGGTCGCCGCTGCGACCGGGCCAGATCCGTGAGAGCAACGCGACCATGCTGGCACCGCTGCTGGCCGAAGCCGGATGCGTCGTCGACGCACGTGGTGTCGTGCCCGACGACGAGGCGGTCCTGGAGGCCGTCCTGCGGGACGCCGCCGCGACCAACGACGCCATCGTCACCAGCGGCGGTGTGAGCATGGGTGACTACGACGTCGTCAAGGCCGTGCTCGGACGGATCGCCGACATGCGCTGGATGCAGATCGCGATCCGTCCGGCCAAGCCGTTCGCGTTCGGCACGCTCGACGGGGTGCCGATCTTCGGCCTGCCGGGGAACCCGGTGAGCTCGCTCGTCAGCTTCGAGCTCCTGGCCCGGCCCGCCCTGCGCCGGATGATGGGCCACCGCCACGTCGCCCGCCCGAGCGTCGTCGCCGTCGCCGATGCCGACCTCCGGCGGCGGGCCGACGGCAAGGTCCACCTCGTCCGGGTGACCGGATCGTTCGCCGACGACGGGCGCTACCACGTCCGTCCGGTGGGCGCCCAAGGCTCGCACCAGCTGGCGGCCACGGCGCTGGCCGACGCCCTCGTCGTGCTCCCGGACGGGGACGGGCTGCCGGCGGGCGCCGAGGTCGCCGCGCTGCTGCTCACCGGTTGAGGCCGGAGCCGGAACGCCCGCACGGAGGCGTCGGTAGGCTCGGGGGCATGGCTGAGGGGCATGCCCGCGATCTCGTCGATCCATTCGGCCGCGTGATCGGTGACCTGCGGATCTCGGTGACCGACCGATGCAACTTCCGCTGCACGTACTGCATGCCGGAAGAGGGCATGCAGTGGCTGCCCCGCAGCGAGGTGCTCACGTTCGAGGAGATCGAGCGCGTCGCTCGCGTCATGGTCGAGCGCTACGGCGTCGATTCGATCCGCCTCACCGGCGGCGAGCCCACGGTGCGGGCCCACCTGCCGCGCCTCGTCGAGCGGCTCGCCGCGCTGCGCACCGACGACGGGCCCGTCGACCTCGCGATGACGACGAACGGGGCCACCCTCCGGCTCGTCGCCGGCTCGTTGCGCGACGCCGGGTTGCGGCGCCTCAACATCAGCCTCGACACGCTCGATCGCCGGCGGTTCATCGAGATGACGCGGCGTGACGAGCTGGCTGCCGTGCTCGACGGCATCGAGGCTGCGATCGAGACCGGGTTCCGCCCGGTCAAGCTCAACACCGTCGTGCAGCGCGGCGTCAACGACGACGAGATCCTCGACCTGGCCGAGTTCGGCCGGGACCGGGGCGTCGAGGTGCGGTTCATCGAGTTCATGCCGCTCGACGCCTCCGGCGGGTGGGCCGCCGGCGCCGTCGTGGGGCAGGACGAGATCGTCGAGCGGATCGCCGCCGTGCACCCGCTCGAGCAGCTGCCGGCGCGCGGCGCGGCGCCGGCCGACCGCTGGCGCTACCTCGACGGCCGGGGCACCGTCGGCGTGATCCCCAGCGTCACGAAGCCGTTCTGCGGCGACTGCGATCGCGTCCGCTTGACCGCCGACGGCCAGTTCCGCACGTGCCTGTTCGCCATGGACGAGCTCGACCTGCGCGGAGCCATCCGGCGCGGCGAGACCGACGACGAGCTGGCCACCCGCATCGAGCGGGCCGTCGGCACGAAGTGGGCCGGCCATCACATCAGCCAGGTCGACTTCGTCCGCCCGACGCGCTCGATGTCGCAGATCGGCGGCTGAGCGCCGCCCGCGGCGCCCGTCGACGCCCGGTCAGGGAGGGCGGGCGGTGTCGCCCGACCCCGTGCGCGAGACTGTGCCCATGAGCGACCTCTCGTTCACCCACCTCGACCCGTTGGGGCGGGCCCGCATGGTCGACGTCACGCCGAAGGAACCGACCCATCGGCGGGCCGTCGCCCGGTGCAAGGTGATGATGAAACCGGAGACCACGGCGGCGATCGCCAACCGCGAGGTCAAGAAGGGCGACGTGCTGGCCGTGGCCCGCGTGGCCGGCATCCAGGCCGCCAAGCGCACATCGGACATGATCCCGTTGTGCCACCCGTTGCTCGTCGGCTCGGTCTCGGTGAACTTCGAGATCGGTGACGACTTCGTCGCCGTGGAGGTCCACGTCGACACCGTCGACCGGACCGGCGTGGAGATGGAGGCGCTGCACGCGTGCGCGACCGCCGCGCTCACGGTCTACGACATGTGCAAGTCGGCCGACCGGGGGATGACCATCGGCGACCTCGCCCTGTGGGAGAAGACGGGCGGTCGGTCGGGCGCCTACCGCCGCGACGACGGGACCGGTGACGTCGACGGTGTGCCCGCTGGCACCTCTGTCGTTGCCTCACCCAGCCGGAATGTCGTAGAATCGTAACGAATGCCCGCCGGGGCGGTCCCTCCAGACCGCTCATGGGTGAACGGGCGATGGCGTATTCCCGACCAAAGGGCGAACACACCGATGGGTCAACTGGTCCTGCTCGTCGTAGCAGCAGCGTGGGCGGCGGTGTTGATCCCGCCGCTCCTCCGCTCGCGGATCGAGAACCGTCCGAACTCGTCGGTCACCGACTTCCGCAACCAGCTGTCGAGCCTGCAGCGGGTGATGCCGGCGCGCGGCGTCGCGATGCGCTCGATGGCCCGCCCGCTGGCCCAGTCGCCGCTCAGCCGGCCCGCCGCCACCGGCCGTCCGGCGGTGAAGGCCGGCCTGCGCACGCACGGCGGCGCGGCGCGGCTGACGGGCACCAGTCGGCCCTACGCCCAGCACCCGGTGGCCCGCACCAGCCGCACCGACGGTGCCCGCCTCTACGACGCCACGCCGCGGGCCCGCTCCCACGGCGGACGGGACGGTGACGTGGCGGCGCCTCGCCGTCGGCCGGCGGCCTCCGTGCGACCCAGCCAGCGTGACGCCATCAAGCGGCGCCGGGCCAACGTCCTGTTCGTGTTGGCCCTCGTCGGGGGGTGCTCGCTGTTCCTCGCCGCGACGACACAGGCGACGGTCATGCTGTACGTGTTCGGCGTCTCGTTCGTGGCCCTCTGTGCCTACGTCTACGTCCTCGGCCAGCAGCGTCAGCGCGAGCAGCGGGTACCGCTGTCGGAACCGGTCCGCGAGCCCGCCGAGCGGCGCCGCCAGGTCGCCCAGCAGCCGGCGCGCGTCACGATGCCGCGACGTCCGTCGACGACCGCTCGGGCGGCGGATCGCTGGTCGCACGCCGTCTGAGCCGAGTGATCGGCGCGGCACGTGCCGCTAGACTCGGACCGTCCTCGGGGCTGTAGCTCAGTTGGTAGAGCGCAACAATCGCACTGTTGAGGCCAGGGGTTCGATTCCCCTCAGCTCCACCCGAGCCGTCACCGACCGCCCGCCTCAGATCGTGGCGGCGAAACGCTCACTCTCACGGGCCCGCAGCGCGGTGTTGATGCGCTGCCGTTCGAGGATCTGATCGAGCGTCTTCAGGGCCTGCTCGATCGGGTGCTCGGCGAAGAACGCCTGCACGTCGGCGGCGACCGTGGGCTCCGTGAGCAGGCGCACCGAGTCGATCATCCGCACGATCGTGTTGCTCGGGAACGTGCTGTTGGCCTCGTCCCAGTGCTGGCGCACGAACGTCCACGCCGCCGCGCCGTGACGGCGGTTGGCGATGCACATGCGCAGCAGGAACGGCGCGTTCTGGGTCTTCACCTCGCCGCCCATCGCCAGCTCGCAGGTGCGCAGCACCAGGCTGGCGTCGTCGAACTCGGCCAAAGAGTTGAGCAGTCGCAGCTGCTCCTGCGGCGTGGCCGCGGTGCGGTAGCCGTCGAGCAGTCGCTCGTAGGTGGCGGCGTCACCGGTGGCGGCGACGACCGAGGTCGCCGCGGCGACGAGCTCCGGGTGCACGCGGCCGGGCTGGCCGTCTTGCTCGTCGAACAGCGCCCGCGCCCTGGCCTGGGTCGCCGCGTCGGCGCCCTGGATGGCGAGGGCGGCGACGAGGAGCCCGCGCAGCTTGCCTCGCAGGTCGTCCTCGCCGGGTGCGGGATCGCCGAGATCGGCCACCACCGGGGCCAGCAGGGCGGCCACCCGGGCCTGGAACGCAGGGTAGGCGTCGTCGTCGAGGAGCCGGCCGAGGCCGCGCAGCGCGGACACGACGGCCTGCCATACGGCGAGGTCGCGCTCACCTCCGAAGCCCTCGAGGAACGTCAGCAGGTCGCGGGCCGGGAGGCGCCCGGCGACGACCTCGTTCCAGGCGTCGTCGACCAGGTTGTAGCGCTCGAGTGTGTCGAGCGACGCCAGCACCTCGCCGGCGATTCGTGACCGCATCACGTCGCTGTAGCCGACGCGGTAGAAGCCGTGGCCGCCGGCGTTCACGACGACCGGCGCCGCCGGGTCGGCAAGGCGCACGCGGATCTCGTCACCTTCGAGCAGCACGGTGTGGACGTCGACACCGGCGCGGACGTGCACCGGCACGAGCCACCGGGTGGGGTCGGTCCCGGCGGTCGCGGCGTCGAACGTGAAGCGCTCCTGGCGCAGCACCAGGTCGGCGCCGTCGAGTGACGCGCTGACGAGGGGGTAGCCGGGCTGCCAGATCCACGAGTCCATCATCCGTCGCACGGGCTCGCCGCTGGTCTCCTCGATGGCGTCCCACAGGTCGTTGGTCTCGGTGTTGGCGTGCCGGTGCCGTCGCAGGTAGTGGCTGACCCCCTCCCGGAACCGCTGCGCTCCGAGGTACTGCTCGAGCATGCGCAGCAGGGCGCCGCCCTTCTGGTACGTGAGGACGTCGAACATGCCCTGGCAGTCCTCGGGCGAGCGCACCTCGTACTCGACCGAGCGGGTGCTGTGGAGGGAGTCGGTCTCGAACGCTGCCGAGCGCTCGAGCCCGAAGCAGCGTCCAGCGGCCCCACTCGGGACGGTAGGCGTCGCTGGCCAGCAGCTCCATGAACGTGGCGAACGCCTCGTTGAGCCAGATGCCGTTCCACCAGCGCATCGTCACGAGGTCGCCGAACCACATGTGGGCCAGCTCGTGGGCGACGACGTCCACGACGACCTGCTGCTCGCTGATCGTCGCGTTCGCCGGATCGACCAGCAGCAGGTTCTCACGGAACGTGATGCAGCCGAGGTTCTCCATCGCGCCGGCCGCGAAGTCGGGCAGCGCCAGCAGGTCGACCTTGTCGCTCGGGTAGGCGATGCCGTAGTACTCCTGGAACCAGCGCAGGCAGAACGCTCCGACGTCGAGGCCGAACCCGGCGAGATGGCCCTTGCCGGGGACGTGGACGATGCGCAGCGGGATGCCGTCGACGTCGACGGCGTCGGTCGCCTCGAGTGGGCCGACGACGAACGCGACCAGGTACGAGCTCATCACCATGGTGTCGGTGAAGCGCACCGCGACCGTGCCGCCGGGGCGCTCCTCGCGCCCCGCCTCGGGGCCGTTGGAGACGGCGAGCAGGGTCGGGTCGATCACGAGCGTGACCCCGAAGACGGCTTTGAAGTCGGGCTCGTCCCAGCACGGGAACGCCCGCCGGCAGTCGGTCGCCTGCATCTGGGTCGTGGCGATCACGCGCTCCTCGCCGGCCTCGTCACGGTACGTGCTGCGGTAGAACCCGCGGAGCTTGTCGTTGAGGATCCCGCTGAAGGAGATCACGAGCGTGACGCGGCCGGGCTCGAGGCCGCCGACGGGGCGGACGACGAGCCGCTCGGTCGTCGGCTCGAGGTGCCAGTGGACGTCGCTGCCGTCGACCCGGGCCTCGTGGACCTCCAGTTCGGCGGCGTTCAGCACGAGCTCGGACACGGGCTCGACGACGTCGACGGCGATCTCGACTCGGCCCTCGAACGTGGCCGCCGCGAGATCCGGCGCCAGTTCGACGTCGTAGCGGACCGGGAGCGCCGTGCGGGGCAGGCGATAGGGGTCGAGGGCCGGCGACTCGGAGACGGTGGCAGTCACCTGACCAACGGTACCCGCGGCGGAGGCAGCCGAGCCGGGGAACAGCCGTCGACGGTAGCCTTGCCGCTCGTGCCGCAGCCCAAGTACGACGTGGTGGGCATCGGCAACGCCCTGGTCGATGTCATCGCGCATGCCGGTGACGACTTCCTCGCCGAGCACGCGCTGGTCAAGGGATCGATGGAGCTGATCGACACCGATCGCGCCGTCCACTTGTACCGGGCCCTCGGCTCGGCGGTCGAGATGAGTGGCGGCTCGGCGGCCAACACCATGTGCGGGGTGGCCAGCTTCGGCGGTCGCGCCGCGTACATCGGCAAGGTCTCCCACGACGAGCTCGGCGCCGTGTTCGGCCACGACCTCAACGCCGTCGGTGTCGCGTTCCGGCCCGGGGCCCCGTCGGTCGACACGCCGACCGGTCGCTGCATCATCGTCGTCACGCCCGACGCCCAGCGGACCATGAACACGTACCTCGGGGTGTCGAGCCTGCTGTCGTCGGACGACCTCGACGAGGAGGCGATCGCCGACGGGGCCGTGCTCTACATGGAGGGCTACCTCTTCGACCGCGACGACGCCAAGAAGGCGTTCCGGCGGGCGGCCGCGGTGGCCCACGACCATGGGCGCAAGGTCTCCCTGACGCTGTCGGACTCGTTCTGCGTCGACCGCCACCGCGCCGACTTCCGCCGCCCTGGTGCGCGCCGACGTCGACATCCTCTTCGGCAACGGCGACGAGCTGTGCTCGTTGTACGAGACGACGTCGATCGACGATGCCATCGACGCCGTCCGGGCCGAGTGCGAGCTCACCGCGATCACGGCCGGCAAGGATGGCTCGTACGTCGCCGACGCCGCCGGCGTGGTGCAGGTGCCGGCCGACGACATCGGCCGCGTGCTCGACACGACGGGTGCCGGTGACCTGTACGCCGCCGGGTTCCTGTTCGGCTACACGCGGTCCCGGCCGCTCGCCGAGTGCGCCCGCCTCGGGTCGCTCGCGGCCGGCGAGGTGATCAGCCACGTCGGCCCCCGGCCGCTCGTGGAGCTGCGTACGCTGTTGCCGTGACGGCGGCCGACGCACGATCGCTCGCCCGTCGGTGGCTGAGCGCCGAGCCCGACGACGACGTCCGCGCCGAGCTGCAGGCGCTCCTTGACGGTCCCGACGACGAGCTGGCGGCACGCTTCGCCGGCGGCCTGACGTTCGGCACGGCCGGTCTCCGGGCACCGGTGGGCGCCGGCCCGCTGCGGATGAACCGGCTGGTCGTCCGCCAGGCGGCGCGCGGCCTCGTCGACCACGTGCTGGCGACCGAGCCGGATGCCGCCGAGCGCGGGATCGTCGTCGGCTACGACGCCCGACGCAAGAGCGACGTGTTCGCGCTCGACACGGCCCGGGTCATGGCGGCGGCCGGGGTCCGGGTGCTGTTGATGCCGGGGCCGCTGCCCACGCCGGTCCTGGCGTGGACGCTGACCGAGCTCGGCGCCGCGGCCGGCGTGATGGTCACCGCGTCGCACAACCCGCCGGCCGACAACGGCTACAAGGTGTACCTCGGCGACGGTGCCCAGCTCGTGCCGCCGCACGACGCGGCGATCGCGGCGCGCATCGCCGTCCGTGGATCCGACGGCGGTGCCGATGGCCGACGACACCGACCCGCTCCTCGAGCGCCTCGGCGCCGCGATCGTCGACCGCTACGTGGCCGCGGTGCGGGCAGTGCGGCTGCGGCCGGCGGCGAGCGGCGTGGCGATCGCGTACACGCCGATGCACGGCGTCGGTGGGGAGATCGCGCTGCGGGCGCTGGCCGACGCGGGGTTCCCGGCGCCGGCCGTCGTGGCGGCGCAGTTCGCGCCGGACCCAGCGTTCCCGACGGTGTCGTTCCCGAACCCGGAGGAGCCGGGGGCGATGGACCTCGTGATCGCTCTCGCGGTGGAATCGAGCGCCGCGCTGGCGATCGCCAACGACCCGGACGCCGACCGCCTGGGCGCAGCGATCCCGCAGGCCGACGGGACATGGCGGCGGCTCGGCGGCGACGAGCTCGGCTGGCTGCTGGCCGACCACATCCTGACCAACACCGCAGGCGACGACCGGCTGGTGGTGACGACGCTCGTGTCGTCGTCGCTGCTGGCGGCGATGGCCGCCGACCACGGCGTGCACTTCGCCGAGACGTTCACCGGGTTCAAGTGGATCGGGCGGGCGGTGCTCGACCGTCCCGAGCTGCGCCTGGTGTTCGCGTACGAGCAGGCGCTCGGGTACCTCGTGGCCCGCCGACCGCTCGACAAGGACGGGATCTCGGCGGCCGTGCTGCTGGCCGAGGTCGCGGCGGTCGCCGCCGACGAGGGCACGACGCTGCAGGCCCGGCTGGACGAGATCGCGGCGCGCTACGGCCGCCACGTCGTCGGCGAGCGCTCGATCCGCATGGAGCCGGCCGACGCCGCGGCCGCGGTGCGGGCGCTGCAGGCCGATCCTCCCGGCGACCTGGCCGGTGCCCGTGTCGTCGACGTCGTGGCGTTCCCCGAGGCCGACCTGCTGCGGATCGTGCTCGAAGGCGGCGTGCGGGTGCAGGTCCGCCCCAGTGGCACCGAACCCAAGGTCAAGCTGTACGGCGAGGCCATCGACGCCGATCCCCACCCCTACCTCGACGCCCTCGCCACCCACCTCTGACCCGGCTCCAGGACCGCCCCCACCGGTTCTGACTCCGTTCCGGGGCCAGAAGTGGCCCCGAAATTCACAGAGAGTCGATTTCCGTTCCGGGATGGTCACGACCCCCAGGGGAGGTGTGATCGACCGTACGGACGTGCTCACCCTCCTCACCTCGCAGCGCGGGGTGGCGACCGTCGACCAGCTCCAGGAGCTCGGGATCGGGCGGCGGACCGTGATCCGGGCCCGGCGGCGCGGCACGGTGGTCAGCGTGCTCCCGGGGATCGTGAGGATGACGGGGAGCCCGGAGACGTTCGAATCGCGGGCGATGGCGATGCAGCTCCACGCCGGATCGGTGGGGTTCCTGAGCGGAGTGACGGCTGGCGCGCTGCACGGCCTGCGCCAGATGCCGCGCTCGGTCGTCGAGGTCACGGTGCGGGAGGACCGCCAGGTCGTGATGCCGTCCTGGGGGCGTCTGCACCGGTCCAGTTGGATCGACGAGGGCCGTGACATCGACGCCGGACGCGTCGACGGCTTCCGGGTCGCCTCGCCGCTGCGCACGATGTTCCGGTTGGCCTCGGTGTTCAACGACCACCGCTTCGAGCGGGCGGCCGAGGACGCATGGCACCTCGGCCTCGTGACGCCCGAACAGGCGGCCGACTACCTCGTCGAGATCCGCAAGAGCGGGCGGACCGGTGTGGCCCGGTTCGAGCGGTGGCTGGAGAAGACATCGTTCCGGAGCCGTCCGAGCCAGAGCGGGCTCGAGCTCGACGTCCTCGATGCGATCCGACGGGCCGGTCTCCCCGAGCCCCATCGTCAGCACCCGGTAGGGCTGCGCGGCGGTGAGGTCATCCACGTCGACCTCGCCTGGCCCGATGTCCGCCTCGGGGTCGAGCCCGGCCACAGCTGGTGGCACGGCGGCGACGTGCGCAGGCGGGCCGACGAGGCGCGGGACCGGGCCTGCGACGAGGTCGGCTGGCGCATCGTCCGCCATGACGAGTCGGTGCGTGAGGAGCTGGCCGCGTTCGGCCTCCAGCTGCGCATCATCCACGACGAGCGGCGGGCGTCGCTGCGCTCGGCCTGACCGACCGGGTTCTCCGTGAGATCCGGGGCCACTTCTGGCCCCGGAACGGAGTCAGAACCGAAACGCGCGACGGTCGTCAGGCGGGCGGGCCGAACTGGCGGTCGCCGGCGTCGCCGAGGCCGGGGACGATGTAGGCGTGCTCGTTGAGGTGGTCGTCGATGGCGGCGGTGACGACGTGGATGGCCAGATCGGCGTCCCGCAACCGCTCGATGCCCTCGGGCGCGCACAGCGCGCAGACCACCGTGATGGGCGCCGGCGCGTCGCGCTCGACGAGCAGCTCCACGGTGTGCACCAGCGACCCGCCGGTGGCCAGCATCGGGTCGATGACGATCACCGGCCGGCCGGCCAGCGACTCGGGGAGCTTGTTGACGTATGGCTTCGGGGCGAACGTCTCCTCGTCGCGGGAGATGCCGATGAACCCGACGTCGGCCTCGGGCAGCAGCTCCTGGGCGGCGTGGACGAAACCCAGCCCGGCCCGCAGGATCGGCACGATCACCGGTTGCACGCTCAGCCGGCGCGCCGGCGCCTCGGCCAGCGGTGTCGTCACCGTGGTCTCGTACGTCGGCAGCGTCTCGGTCGCCCGGGCCAGCAGCAGCGTCCCGATGCGCTCGAGGTTCTGACGGAAGACGAGGTTCGGCGTCGACCGGTCCCGGATCCTGGCCAGGGCGTCGACGACGAGCGGGTGGTCGACGAGGGTCACGGTCACGGCGCTCACGGTGTCCCTCCAGGTTCGGTGTGGTCAGGTTCGGGTGGTCAGGAGCCGAACGCGGTCTCGGCCCGCAGCAGGGCGAAGCGCGGCTTGACGATGCCGTTGATGAGCCGCAGCCGCTCAGGGAACGGGGCGAACGCGCTCTTCACGGTGTTGATCGTCACCCACTCGAAGTCGTCGAGCGTCCAGCCGAACGCCTCGGCCAGCTGGACCATCTCGTTCGTCATCGACGTGTCGCTCATCAACCGGTTGTCGGTGTTCAGCGTCACCCGGAAGCGCAGCCGTCGCAGCATCTCGATGGGGTGGTCGCGGATCGAGGCGCACACTCCCGTGTTCACGTTCGAGGTCGGGCACAGCTCGAGCGGGATGCGGGTGTCCCTGATGTACGCCGCCAACCGGCCGAGCTCCTCGTTGCCCCGCGGCCCGGTGATGTCGTCGACGATGCGCACGCCGTGCCCGAGCCGCTCGGCGCCGCACCACTGCACGGCCTCCCAGATGCTCGGCAACCCGAAGGCCTCGCCGGCATGGATCGTCGTGTGGAAGTTGGCCCGCATGACATATTGGAACGCGTCGAGGTGCCGGGTGGGTGGGTAGCCGGCCTCGGCACCGGCGATGTCGAACCCGACGACCCCGGCGTCGCGCCAGCGCACGGCGAGCTCGGCGATCTCCTGGCTCCGAGCGGCCGTGCGCATCGCGGTGGCGATGGCGTAGATCGTGAGGTCCGTGCCGGCCGAGCCCCGGGCGTACCCGTCGAGGATCGCCTGCATGACCTCGTCGAGCGTCAGCCCGGCCTCGGTGCACAGCTCGGGCGCCATGCGCACCTCGGCGTACACGACGCCGTCGGCGGCGAGGTCCTCGGCGCATTCGGCGGCGACCCGCTCGATCGCGTCCTTGTGCTGCATGACGCCCACGGTGTGGGCGAACGTCTCGAGGTACAGCACGAGGTCGTTGCGCTTGGCGCCACGGTTGAACCAGTGGGCGAGGTCGTCGACATCCGTCGTCGGCAGCCCCGTGTAGCCGAACTCGTGCGCCAGCTCGATGACCGTCGACGGGCGCAGGCCGCCGTCGAGGTGGTCGTGCAGCAGCGCCTTGGGCGCCCGGGCCAGGATCTCGGGGGTGAGGTGCCCAGACACGCGTTCCAGCGTAGACGGGGTGCCGCGCTGCCGGTTCGCTCGCCCGGGGACTCGGGGGACTCGCTCGGCCCAGACGGCCGCCGTAGCCTGGGTCCGTGGACATGGAGGCCGGCGGCGGCATCGGAACGGACACGGCACCGGCACCCGACCTGACCGTGCTCGGCTCGACGGTGCGGACGCCGATCGAGCACGTCGAGGTGTTCCCGGCGCCCAGCCACGTCACCGAGGTCCGCCTGACGTCCGACGAGGTGGCGTCGATCTGCCCGGTCACGGCGCAGCCGGACCTCTCGACGATCGAGATCACCTACGAGCCCGACGCCTGGTGCGTGGAGACGAAGAGCCTCAAGCTGTACCTGTGGGGGTTCCGCCAGCGGCCGGTGTTCGCCGAGGCGCTCGCCGCCGAGATCGCCGAGGAGATCATGGCGACCGCTCGACCGCGCCGGGTCGCGGTGCGCCTGACCCAGCGACCACGTGGCGGCATCGTGGTGTCGGCGACCGCCGAGCTGGACGGGGGGCCGACGTGATCACCGCCGCCGACTTCTGCCGGGTGCGCACGCTGACCGAGCAGCTCGCCGCGCCGCTGGGCCCCGAGGACCAGACCGTGCAGTCGATGCCCGACGTCAGCCCGACGAAGTGGCATCGCGCCCACACCAGCTGGTTCTTCGAGACGTTCGTCCTCGAGACCCACGCGCCCGGCTACCGCCCGTTCGACGAGCACTACCGCATGCTCTTCAACTCCTACTACGAGGCCGTCGGCCCGAAGCACACCCGCACCGAGCGTGGGCTCATCAGCCGGCCCGGGGTCGAGGAGATCGCGGCGTACCGGCGCCACGTCGATGCGGCGATGACCGAGCTGCTCGGCGACGGCGCCCTCGCCGCCGATCTCGACGGCCTCGTCGAGCTCGGGCTGCACCACGAGCAGCAGCACCAAGAGCTGCTCGTGATGGACATCAAGCACGTCCTGTCGTGCAACCCGCTGCAGCCGGCGTACGGCAGGCTGCCCTGGGTCCCGTCGGAACAGACGGCGGCCCCGGCGTGGCTCGACCACCCCGGCGGCGTCGTGCCGATCGGCCACGACGGCCACGGGTTCGCCTACGACAACGAGGGCCCGCGACACGACGCCCTGCTGCACGCCCACCGCATCGCCGGCCGGCTCGTGACGAACGTCGAGTGGGAGGCGTTCGTCGACGACGGCGGGTACGAGCGCCCGGAGCTGTGGATGTCCGACGGGTGGCACACCGCACGCGCCGAGGGTTGGGACGCGCCCGGGTACTGGTTCCGTGATCGTGATCGCTGGCTCGCGTTCTCGCTCGACGGGATCGGACCGATCGACCCAGCGGCGCCCGTCGTCCACGTCAGCTGGTACGAGGCCGATGCGTACGCCCGCTGGGCGGGCTGCCGCCTCCCGACCGAGGCCGAGTGGGAGACGGCGGCCCCGGCGCCCGGTCCGGGAGCGGGGGACTGGTACGGCGCCGTGTGGCAGTGGACGGCGAGCCCGTACAACGCCTATCCCGGCTTCCGGCCGTCCGCCGGTGCCGTCGGTGAGTACAACGGGAAGTTCATGGTCAACCAGCAGGTGCTGCGGGGCAGCGCGCTGGTGACGCCGCCCGGCCACGCCCGGCGGACGTACCGCAACTTCTTCCCGGCCCATGCCCGCTGGGCCTACGCCGGCCTCCGCCTCGCCGCCGACCGCTGAGCGAACAGCGCCTCAGGCGTCGGGGTGGTCGCCGGCCATGAGGAGGCCGATGCGTTCGCGAGTGGCCTCGGCGACGGGCATCACGGCCTGGATCTGGCCCTCGTAGATCACGGCCACGCGGTCCGAGAGCGAGAGCACCTCGTCGAGCTCCGCCGAGACCAAGAGGACGGCCACGCCGGCGTCGCGCTGGTCGACGAGTTGGCGGTGGATGAACTCGATCGATCCGACGTCGACGCCGCGTGTCGGCTGGGCGGCGATGACCAACCTGGCCCCTTGGGTCAGCTCGCGGGCGACGATCACCTTCTGCTTGTTGCCACCCGACAGGGCGTCCATCGGGTTGTGGATGTTGCGCGGCCTCACGTCGAAGCGCTCGACGAGCTCGGTGGCGTGGGCGTGCACCGCGCCGAAGTCGCGGATGATGCCGCGGGCGTACGGCGCCTCGTCAAACCGCTCCAAGACGAGGTTGCTGGCCACCGAGTAGGTCCCGATGAAGCCGTGCTTCTCGCGGTCCTCGGGGATGTGCGAGACGCCGAGGCGGTTGACCGTGTGCGGGCTGGCATGGGTGATGTCGGTACCGTCGAGGTGGACGTGGCCCTCCTTGATCGGGCGCATCCCGACGAGCGTCTCGACGAGCTCGCGCTGCCCGTTGCCCTCGACGCCGGCGAGGCCGACGATCTCGCCGGCCCGCACCTGCAGGTCGAGCCCGTTGACGGCGGGGTGGCCCCGGTCGTCGTTGGCGTGCAGCCCGACCACGTCGAGCACGACATCGGCCGGGTGACCTTCGCCCTTCTCCACCTGCAGCACGACGCTGCGCCCGACCATCATGTTGGCCAGCCCGGCGCGGTCGGTGGCGGCGGGCGTCGTGGTGCCGACCACCTGCCCCCCGCGCAGCACGGTGATCGTGTCGCACACCGCCATCGCCTCGCGGAGCTTGTGGGTGATGAAGATGATCGCCGACCCATTCGCTGCGAGGTCGCGCATGACCTTCAGCAGCTCATCGGTCTCGGTCGGGGTGAGCACCGCCGTCGGCTCGTCGAGGATCAGGATGTCGGCCTGGCGGTACAGCGCCTTGAGGATCTCGACGCGCTGTTGCGTGCCGACCGGGAGGTCCTCGACGAGGGCGGTCGGGTCGACGCGCAACCCGTACTGGCGCGACAGCTCGCGGATGCGTTGCGAGGCCGCGCCGACGTCGAGGAACGGCCCCTTGTGGGTCTCGGCGCCGAGCATGATGTTCTCGGCGACGGTGAACACCGGCACGAGCTGGAAGTGCTGGTGGACCATGCCCACGCCACGGGCGATGGCGTCGCCGGGGCTGCGCAGGTACACGTGCTGGCCCTTGATCAGGATCTCGCCGCCGTCGGGGTGGTACAGCCCGAACAGCATCTTCACGAGCGTGCTCTTGCCGGCCCCGTTCTCGCCGAGCAGGCCGAGGATCTCGCCCTTGCGCAGCTGGATGCTCACGTCGTCGTTGGCCACGACCGACGGGAACCGCTTCGTCACATGGCGGGCCTCGAGGGCCATCGGCGCGTCGATCGGGGCGTGGACGTCGATGTCGGTCACCGCGTCACTCCTTCACGTACGGCTTGCCGGCCGCGGCGGGTGGGCGCACCTTGCTGGCGAACACGGCGAGCACGACGATCACGAGGACGTACGGGAGGATGTTGATGAACTGCGGTGGCACGTCGATCACCTGGTCGAACTGCAGCTGGGCCGCCATCGCCGAGGTGAAGGAGAAGAACAGGGCCCCGGCCCAGGCGAGGATCGGCTTCCACCGCCCGAAGATCATGATGGCCAGCGCGGTGAAGCCGCGCTCGGCGCTCATGCCGCGCTCGAACGTGCCGACCGACTCGAGGCTGAGGAACGCGCCGCCCAACCCGGCCAGACCGCCGGCGAGCGCGACGTTGAGGTAGCGCTGACGGGCCACGCTGATGCCCACCGTGTCGCTTGCGCTCGGGTGCTCGCCGACCGAGCGGCTGCGCAGGCCCCACCGGGTGTGGAACAGGGCGACGTGCAGGACGAACACGAGGATGATCGCCATGTAGGCGATCGGCGTGTTGCTGAACAGCACGTCGCCGAACAGCGGGATGTCCGACAGCACCGGGAGCGCTCGTTCCGTGAGCCCGCCCGGGCTCTGCTTGCCCTGCGTGTACAGGAACGACGTCATCCCGGCGACGAAGATGTTGATCACGGTCCCGGCGATGATCTGGTCGATCTGCCAGGTCACCGCGCACAGGGCGAGGAACGCCCCGAGGAGGGCGCCGGAAAGGACGCCGGCCAGGACGCCCACCCAGATGTTCCCCGTCGCCGCCGCCGTGTAGAAGCCGGTGAACGCCGACATCAGCAGCTGGCCCTCGATGCCGATGTTGACGACACCCGTGCGCTCGCCGACGAGCCCGCACAGCGCGCCGAGGATCAGCGGGGTCGAGCTGCGGAACGTCCGGCTGAGGACGGCGCCCGTCTTCGCTTCCGAGTTGCCGTAGTAGAACGAGTAGGCCACGACGACGATGACGATGACCGGCAGGGCGACCATCACCACCTTGCGCCAGTTGATGGTCATCAGCCGCCCCATCCCGATGTGAGCTGGATCGTGGTGGTCTCGTCTCGTGGCCGTCGCAACCGCAGGATCCAGCGCACGACGATGGGGGCGCACACGAGCAGCAGGATGATCGCGAGGATGACGTCGATGATCTCCTGGGGGACGCCGGCGCGGAAGGCCATCGTCGTCTGGCCGGCGCGCATGATGCCGAGGAGCAGCGCGGCCGGGATCGCCAGCAGCGGCTGGACGCGGGCGAGGAGCGCGACGGTGATCCCGTCGAAGCCGAGACCGACGTTGAACCCGGCCTCGTAGCGGTTGAACACGCCCTGCGTCTCGATGGCGCCGCCGAGCCCGGCCAGGAAGCCGCTGATGGCCATGGCGAGGACGATGATCCGCGCCGCCGAGATGCCGCCGTACAAGGCCGCGTTCTTGTTCTGGCCGACGGTGGTGATGCGGAACCCGGTCGTCGTACGGCCGAGGAAGAACCAGATGACGATGACCGCGGCGAGGGCCATGAGGTAACCGATCGGCAGCCAGTCGAGCCCGAGGAAGTTACCGATGCGCGCCGACGGCTCGATGAGCGGGGTGCGCGAGATGGGCCCGGCCTCGGGGTCGTGGAACGGGCCGCGGGCGCCGACGAAGTACTCCGTCAGGTTCACCAGGATGACGTTCAGCATGATCGTCGTGATGACCTCGTGGGCACCGCGGTATGCCTTGAGGAAGCCGGCCAGGGCCGCCGGGAGCATGCCCATGATGCCGCCGACGAAGAGGCAGAGCGGGACGTGCAGCACCGGCGGTAGGCCGGTGATCTCGTAGCCGGCCCAGGCGGCGAACGTGGCGCCGAACAGCAGCTGGCCCTGGGCGCCGATGTTGAACAGGCCGCCCTTCATGCCGACGATCACGGCGAGACCCGTGAGCGTCACGGGGGTGGCACGGGCGAGCGTCCTGGCGACGGCTGCCGGGCTCCCGAGCGCGCCGTCGATCAACGCGGTGTACGCCGTCCACGGGTTCGATCCGTTGAGCCAGATGAGCACGGCGCCGATCAGGAGCGCGATGATCACCGCGGCGATCGGGAGCACGATGTTCTCGGCCCGCTGTGTCAGACGCATCGGCGCTCGCTCCGCTGTGCTGGGGTGGGATCGACGACGGGGTGCGGCAGAGTCTGCCGCACCCCGTCACCGAGTTCTGGGATCGTAGGCCGGCTACGGCTGGTAGCCGGTCGGGACCTCGCCCGACACCACCTGCTCCGTGAGCTCGTCGATCTGCGTCTGCACGTCGGCGGGCACACGGTCGGCCAGATCGTGGAAGTCGGCCAGGCCGACCGCGCCGATGAAGTCGCCCGGCGCGAGGCTGCCGTCCAGGGCGGCGGCGATGAGCTCCTGGACGCCCTCGGAAATCAGCTTCATCGCGCTCGTGACCAGGCACGGATGGGCGTCGGGCACCGTCTCCCACTGGTCGGTGTCCACGCCGATGCACAGCGCGCCGTCCTCCTTGGCCACCTCGGTGAGCGCGCCGTTGCCGGTCAGCCCGCCGGCACCGAACACGATGTCGGCACCGTTGTCGAGGGCCTGGCGGGCCGTGTCAGCCCCCCATTCGGGATCGGTGAAGGCGACGTCGAGCCCGCCCGGGTGGTACGTCGAGATGATCTCGACGTCTGGGTTGACGTGCTCCGCGCCGTTCTCGTAGCCCTCCTTGAAGGCGACGACCGGCGGGACCTGGTCGGTGCCGAGGACGGCGGCGATCGTGTTGCTCTCCGTGAGGAGGCCGGCCAGTGCCCCGGCGAGGAAGCCGGCCTGGTCCTCGAAGAACACGAGGCCGGTGAGGTTGCACACCACCGGGTCCTGGAACTGGTCGATGCCGATGAACGTGATGTCCGGGTTCTCCGCCGCCGCCGCGGCCGTTGCTTCGTTGAGGGCGGAACCGGCGGTGACGATGATGGTGGCGCCGCTCTCGACGAACTGGCCGATGTTCGAGGCGTAGTCCGTCGCGGCTGCGGTCTCGATGTAGTCGGAGGTTCCGCCCGCAGCCTCGGCCGCCGCCTGGACGCCCTCCCACGCCGATTGGTTGAACGACTTGTCGTCGACCTTGCCGACGTCGGTCACCAGGCCGATGCTGGCCTCCTCGACCGGCGACCGCGGCTCGCACTCGGTGCCGGCGGTTCCAACGGTCGTGCCCTCGGCGGCGGCCGTGCCCTCGGCGGCGTCGTGCCCTCGGCGGCGGGCGTGGTCGCCGCTGCCGGCGTGGTCGCGTCGCCGCCGGTCTCGTCGTCGTCGTCGTCGCCACAGGCGGCCAGCGCCAGCGCAGCCACGGCGGCGATCGCGACGAACTTGGTGGCTTTCATGCTCCCCCTCAGATGTGGGTGGTTGGATCGGTGGGTGATGTTACGCCGTTGGGGATCGATTGGAACAGCGGCGCGCGTGAACGCCTCGTGACGGAACTCACGGTCCGGCAGCTCGGCGGGGCTCGCCCGGTCGGGTCAGTTCGTCGATCGCCGCTGTCTCCTCGGGCCAGCCCCGATGCAGCGCCTCAACATCTGCGCCCTCGTAGCACTCGTCGGTGAAGCCCGGTGCCATCGTCGTGCCGAGCAGGCTCCAACGGCCGGTGGTGCGCGCCGCCATCCACGTGCCGGCCGGCACCACCACCGCCACCTCGTCCCCGCCGGCCAGGTCATGGCCGAGACGGTGGTGGCGGCTCGTCCCACCCGGCTCGAGGAGCACCAACTCGGTGGGCGCACCGAGGTAGAAGTGCCAGATCTCGTCGAACGTCAGCCGGTGGAACTGGGAGAACCCGTCCGGGGCGTCCGTGAGGAGCGCGACGATGGCCGTCCCGATGGGCTGGGCGGCGCCCCCGGGCGACGACCAGTAGCGGTGGTAGAACCCGCCCTCGACGGGGATCGGCTCGAGCCCGAACCGCGCGATCAGGTCGGCCGCCTCCATCACCCGGCGTCCGAGCGACCTTGTTCGCTCGCTCGAGGACTCGCTCGGCTCACGTCGATGGTGATGCCGTAATTGTGAGCGATCGCGTCGCGCACGGCGCGGTCGAGGACGTGCTCACCGCGCCCGGCCGCCGTCAGCGTGCGCGCCAGGTGGCAGATCTCGGCCGTCCACTCGACGGACTGGGCGACGATGTACGCCTCGTCGAGGGTCGGCGCGATGGCGACGACACCGTGGTTGGCGAGGAGGACGGCGCGGCTGCCGGGCTGGGCCCGGAACGTGTGCAGGGCCTGGTCGCCGAGATCGACGGAGCCCGGCGGGGCATAGGCGGTGACCATCACCCGCTCGGCGCGGGTGGCCATGGACTCGTTGCAGATGAACGGCAGGTCCAGGCGGGCGACGGCGAACGCGGCGGCGTGGCGGGAGTGGGTGTGCACGATCGCGCCGACGTCGGACATCGCCGCCATCAGCCCGCGGTGGAGGGCCAGTTCGCTCGTGGGGCGCAGGTGGCCGTCCCACTCGCCGCTGCGGGCATCGACGACGGGATGGTCGGCCGCCGACAGCCGGTCGTACAACACCCCGCCGGCGCTCACCACGAAGTGGTCCTCGTCGACGCGGACGCTGACGTTGCCGTTGGAGCCGACGACGAGGCCGTCGGCCACCATCCGCCGGCACGCCTCGTGCACGGCGGCACGGGCCTCGTCGGGGTCCGCGACGGCGCTCACGACGACCGGGCCGGTGCGGCGGCGTCGCGGATGCGCGGTTCCAACGCGCCGACGGCGTCGATCGCCGCCTCGACGTCGATCGTCGTGAGGCGGCGGTCGTCGACCACGAGGCGCCCGCCGGCGACGACCCAGCGCACGTCGGCGCGGCTCGCCGCGTACGCCACGGTCGACATGGCGTCGTAGCTCGGGGTCAGCGCCGGCGACGACGGGTCGAGGACGACGAGGTCGGCGCGCGTGCCCACCTCGATCGTACCGATGGCACGGTCGCCGACGGCACGGGCGCCGCCGGTCGTCGCCATCGCGACGAGGTCGGAGGCCGTGACCGTGCCGGGCCCGGTGCGGGCGGCCAGCGGGTAGCCGGCCAGGCGCATCCCCAGCCACAGGTCGAGGTCGTTGGCCGAGGCGGCGCCGTCGGTCCCGAGCGCGATCGGCACCCCGAGGTCGAGCAGCTCGGGGATGCGAGCGAACCCGCTGGCCAGCTTCTGGTTGGAGGCCGGGCAGTGGGCCACCGTCGCGCCGCTCGACGCGACGAGTGGCAGGTCGTCGTCGGCGAGGTGGACGCCGTGGGCCAGCACGGTCCCCGGGCCGAGCAGGCCGGTGTCGCGCAGCACCTCGATCGGCGTGCGGCCGTGGCGGGTCCGCACCGCGTCCAGCTCGGCCCGGGTCTCGCAGGCGTGCACGTGCACCCGAGCGTCATGGGTCGCCGCGAGCGCGGCCACCGACCTCAGCTGCCGCTCGTCGAGCAGGTAGGTGCTGTGCGGGCACAGCCACCGCCGTCCGGGGCGGGTCGCGTCGAGCTGTTGCTCGGCCCACTCGAGGCGCTCGGGGAACCGGCGGTGGTCGGCGCCCGGGAACTCCACGAATACCGGTCCACCGCGCAGGTCGAAGCCGGCCTCGGCGGCGACGGCGGCCGCCGCCTCGGGGAAGAAGTACATGTCGAGCGCGGTCGTGATGCCGCTCCGCAGGCACTCGGCGACGGCCAGCGCCGTGCCCGCCGCGACGGTCTCCGCCGACAGCACCGTGCCCTCGGCGGGGAGCAGGCGGGCGAGGAAGCCCTCGAGGTCGAGGTCGTCGGCGAGGCCCCGGAACATCGTCATGGCCAGGTGGGCGTGGGCGTTGACGAGACCGGGCAGGACGACGGCGCGGCGGGCGTCGATGATGCGCCGGGCGTCGGCCGGCGGCCCGTGCTCGGGGCCGACGCCGACGATCGCGCCGCCGTCGACGAGCACCGTCGCCCCGTGGAGCACCGTCCCGGCGGCGTCCATCGTGACGACTGTGGCGTCGCTGATGGCCAGCTCGACCGTCATGGCCGGCCCAGGCGGCCGACGATGCCGCGCAGCAGCGCGCCGACACGTCCGGCGGCGGCGTCCCCGGCGGCCAGCACGTCGGCCGCGTCGAGCGGGACGGGCGAGATGCCGGCGGCGAGGTTGGTCACGAGCGAGATGGCGAGGATCTCGAGACCGACGTGGCGGGCGGCGATCGCCTCGAGGACGGTCGACATCCCGACGAGGTCGGCACCGACGATGCCCGCCATCCGGATCTCGGCGGGGGTCTCGAAGTGCGGCCCGTGGAAGCCCATGTAGACGCCCTCGGGCAGGTCGGGGTCGATCTCGCGGGCGATGCCACGGAGGCGGGCGCCGTAGAGGTCGGTGAGGTCGACGAAGCGGGATCGGAACCCGGCGGGCGGATGGACGCCGGTCATCGGCGAGGCACCGGTGAGGTTGATGTGGTCGCTGATGAGCACCGGTTGGCCGACCGGCCAGTCACGGTTGAGGGAACCGGCGCCGTTCGTCAGGACGATCGTCGAGCAACCGGCGGCGGCGGCGACCCGCGCGCCGTGGGCGACGACCGAGGGCGGATGCCCCTCGTAGAGGTGGACGCGACCGAGGAAGACGAGCGTGGCGACGCCGCCGACGTCGACCGAGCGCACCTCCCCGCCGTGGCCGACGGCGGACGGTGGTGGGAACCCGGGCAGCTCGGCGACGGTGACGGCCGTGCCCGGGCCGAGCTCGTCGGCGCTCCGCGCCCACCCGGACCCGAGGACGACCGCGACGTCGTGACGCTCGACGCCGGTGCGAGCCGCGAGGTCCGACGCCGCGGTCGCCGCGAGCGCGAACGGGTCGGTCGCCGCCGGTGACGTCGACGCGGTGGCGGGCGAGGGGGACACGCCACGGGATCCTACGATCGGAGCCGATGCGCACGATCGAGTGGCGAGGGGACCATGCCGTCCTGATCGATCAGACGCGGTTGCCCCACGAGGTCGTGTGGCTGGAGGTCGGTGACGTCGACACGATGATCGATGCCATCAAGCGGTTGGCCATCCGCGGTGCGCCGGCGATCGGCGTGGCCGGCGCATTCGCCGTCGCCATGGCGGCCCAGGTGGCGGCGCGAGACCGCCTCGGCAAGGCCTTCGTGCGGGCCGAGGCCGAGCGCATCGTCGCCGCCCGCCCCACCGCCGTGAACCTGTCGTGGGCGGTGCGACGGATCCTCGACCACCTCGACGAGGGCGTTGACGCCGTCGTGGCCGAGGCGGTCGAGATCGCCGAGGAGGACGTCCGCACGAACATCGCCATGGCCCAGCGCGGCGCCACACTGCTCGAGGAGCTCGCCGGCACGTCGCTGCGCGTGCACACACATTGCAACACGGGTGGGCTCGCGACGGTCGAGTGGGGGACCGCCCTCGGGGTCGTGCGGGCGCTGCACGAGCGGGGGCACCTGCTGTCGGTGACCGCCGACGAGACGCGCCCCTTGCTCCAGGGGGTGCGCCTGACCGCGTTCGAGCTCGTGCAGCTGGGCATCGACCACCGCATCGTCGTGGACGGCGCGGGGCCGTCGGTGATCGCGAGGGGCCTGGCCGATGCCGTGATCGTCGGTGCCGACCGGATCGCGGCCAACGGGGACGTCGCCAACAAGATCGGCACCTACCCGCTGGCCCTGGCCGCGGCGCGCGCCGGCATCCCGTTCGTCGTCGCCGCCCCCGAGTCGACGCTCGACCCGGCGACGCCGTCGGGCGCCGACATCGAGATCGAGGAGCGCGACGAGGCCGAGGTGCTCGGCGCAGGTGAGCGGCGGGTCGCCCCGGACGGCACGCGGGCGTTGAACCCCGCGTTCGACGTGACGCCGGCCGACCTCGTGACGGCGATCGTCACCGAGCGCCGGGTGATCCGCCCGGCCGCCGGCGAGCGACCGTGACCCCCGCACCGCCGGTCGGACGGCTGCTCGACCTCGGCGATCGGGCCGCCGTCGTGACCGGGGTGTCGGGGGGCATCGGGGCCGGGATCGCCCGGCGGCTGGGGGAGGCCGGCGCGTCGCTCGTGCTGCACGTGCGTCGCGACCGGGCGGCGGCCGAGGTGCTGGCGGCCGAGCTCGGCGAGCGAGCGGTGGTGGTCACCGGCGAACTGCGGGAGCCCGGGGTCGCCGAGGCGCTGGCGGACACCGCTGTGGAGCGTTTCGGTCGGCTCGACGCATGGGTCAGCAATGCCGGCGTGCAGCCCGTCGCCGGCCTGCTGGCGATGGACGGCGGGGACTTCGAGGACGTCGTCGACGCCAACCTGACGACGACGTTCCTGTCGACGCGAGCGGCGGCGACGCGGATGTCGCCCGGCGGGGCGATCGTCAACGTGGCCTCGATCGAGGCGTTCCAACCGGCACCCGGACACAGCCACTACAGCGCCTCGAAGGCCGGCATCGTCGCCCACACCCGGGCGGCCGCGCTCGAGCTGGGCCCGTCCGGGATCCGCGTCAACGCGGTCGCGCCGGGCCTGATCGACCGGGTGGGCCTCGGCGAGGCGTGGCCCGACGGCGTTTCGCGGTGGCTCGCGGCGTGCCCGCTCGGGCGCCTGGGCGACGCCGAGGACGTCGGCGACGCGTGCCTGTTCCTCGTCAGCGACGCGGCGCGGTGGATCAGCGGGGCCGTCCTCGTCGTGGACGGCGGCGTGCTGGCCCGTCCCACCTGGTGAGGGATCCCCCCGGGGTGGCGTCTCGTAGGATGACGCCACCGGTGGCCGAAGAGTTCGAGATCCCTGCGCCCCGGAGGCGAGTCAGCCGGCGGCGCTACGTCGTCCGGCGGATCGGGGTCGCTGTCGCCTTGCTGGCGGTCGTGGGCGCCGGGATGTGGGGCGTGGTGTCCCTCGCCGGCGGCAAGGGCGAGTCCGTGGCGTCGGGCAGCGCCCCGGAGGCGACCGGTGACGAGACGACGGCGACGCCACCGTCGGCCACCGACGGAACGGCCGGCGCGACCGACGTCGCGGCGGCCCAGTCGGCGCCCGCGGACTCCACGACGACGTCGACACCCTCCACCACGTCCACCACGTCCACCACGTCCACCACGGTGGCCGGTCCGGTGGCGCCGAGCGCCACGAGCCCGGCCAAGGTCCTCGTCGTCGGCGACAGCGACGCCGGCACGTTCGGTCCGTACCTCAAGGAGCTGCTCGACGAGACCGGCGTCGTCCAGACGACGGTCGACTACAAGGTGTCGTCCGGGTTGGCCCGGCCCGATTTCTTCGACTGGTCGGCACACCTCCGCCAGGAGCTGCCGACCGCCGACCCTGACATCGTCGTGGTGACGTTCGGCGGCAACGACGGGCAGGGGCTGTCGAAGGCGGACGGGACGAACCCGTCGGAGTGGAACGACCCGGTCAGCAAGGAGGAGACCTGGACGGCGGAGTACGTCCGGCGGGCCGGGGAGATGATGGAGCTGCTGGCCGAGGGAGGGCGCACGGTCGTGTGGGTGGGGATCCCGAACGACGACAACCCCGAGGTCACGGCGCGGATGCAGGTCCAGGACCAGGCGGTGCGGGGCGCCCTCGCCGCCCACCCGGACGTCCAGTTCGTGGACACGTGGGCGAGGTTCTCGAGCCCGAACGGCGGTTGGGCGGAGTACGTGGTCGATCCCCGCGACGGCCTGGGCAAGGACGTCAGGGCCGAGGACGGGTTCCACCTCAACCAGAACGGCGCCGAGATCCTCGCCCTCGACATCGCCGAGATCGTCGAGTCCGACCTGCGCGCCCGCGGCGCCCAACTCTGACGGCATTGGTCCGCGCCCGACATCCTGACCAAGACTGTCAGGGGGCGGGGATGGCTCGGACCATCGTCCAGGGGAGGGGGCTGCGGACCTGCTGGACGTGGAAGCGGGAGGCGACGAACCTCTGGAAGCCCCAGCGGGTCCAGTGGTTGACGTGGCCGGGCGTGTTGCCGAACTGGCGGACGTAGCGCCGGCGGGCGACGTTGCCGGCTCGCCAGATCGGCTCGAACGGCACCGACCCGATGAACGTCCCCGAGCACACCCTGGCCAGCTCGGTCAGGGCGGCCTCTGGCCGTGGCACGTGCTCGAGCACCTCGATCGCCAATACCAGGTCGAACGAGTCGTCCGGGAACGGCAGCGTGGTGGCGTCGCCGAACATGCACGGCAGGCCCTGCTCGCGCCACTGGGCGCTGAGCGCCTCGTCCGGGAGGTCGACGCCGACCAACGGCACGTTCGGGAAGCGTTGCCGCACCCGCGTCATCACGTGGCCCTCGCCGACGCCGATCTCGAGGATGCGCCGTGGCGCCAGGCCGGCGAGGAGGTCGTCGAGCGCGCTCATGAAGCCACGCATCATCCGCTGCTCGATGCCGTTCGTGGTCCCGTACTTGTCGTAGGTGTTCCCGGTCGGGGTCGTGGCGGTCGACATCACGAGTCGGTCCTCAGACCGGCGGCACCTGACGGGCCGGCTTGGTGGCGCGCACGATGAGGTCGGCGAGCAGTCCGACAGTGATCGCCTGCAGGGACGCCATCAGGATCAGCAGCGTGTTGGCGGCGAGGCGGAAGTCGCGCGCCATCCAGTCGTAGCCCAGCTTCGCCAACCCGAGCACGAGCAGAACGCCGCCGATCGGCAGGAACACCTTGAGCGGGTTGTACGACAACGTCATCCGCACGACCTGGAGCAGGTACCGCTTGGTGTCGCGCCACCAGTGGAACTTCGACGAGCCGGATCGCGGGAAGTAGTCGATCGGCACGTACTTCACCGAGTACCCGTTCGACAGGAACGACATCGTCAGCGTGGTCACGCAGGAGAACCCGGCCGGGAGGTGGTGCACGTACTGCATGGCGACGTCGCGACGGAACGCCCGTAACCCCGAGTTGAGATCCTTGATGTCCGTCTCGGTGAGGTAGCTGGCCAGCTTGCGGATGAACCACTTCGCCGGCACCCGGGCGAACCGCTTGGTGCCTTCCTCGCTGCGGCGGGCCCCGACGACGTGGTCGAAGCCCTCCATCTCCTTGACGAGCAGGGGGATCTCGTCGTTGGGGTAGGTCATGTCGACGTCGGTCCAGACGACGATCCGCCCGCGGGCGGCGGTCGTGCCGGTCCGCCGGGCCGTGCCGGCGCCGCGGTTGTGGGTGTGGCGGATCAGGCGGATGCCGTCGATCGACGGCAGGTCGACCTCGGAGCCGTCGTCGGAGCCGTCGTCGACGACGATGATCTCGAACGAGTACGGCGACGCGGCGAGAGCTGCCTTGATGCGGTCGATCTCGGTGCGCAGGTGGCCGCGCTCGTTGTAGACGGGCAGCACGACGCTGACGTCGAGCTCGTCGAGGACGTCACGCTCAGCGAGGGCGTCGGCGGGCATGACAGAACGCTACCGGCCGACTCAGCCGGCAGCCTTGGGTGCGTCGCCCAGGTCGGGCACGCGCCACAGGATCCAGCGATTGTCCGACCACACCTCGACCAAGCCGAGCTCGGCGGCCTCGTTCGGCGTGATGTACGGCTGGAAGTAGATCAAGAAGCGCATCTGGGCGTAGTAGTCGGCGCGCTGCATGACCCGGTCGATGTCCGTGGTCTGGATCGTCCGCCGGTCGGTCAGCAACGTCATCGTGCGGGCCCGGTAGTAGGCGACGACGGCGGTCGGCTCGGTGAGCTCCTCCACGGCGTCGTAGATCGGGGTGATCGCCGCGTCGGTCGGGCCCAGCGGCTGGTTCCCCGAGCGGTCGGAGTCGCCGGCCGCCGACACGTCGTCGGGCAGGACCACGGTGTGCACAGCGACGACGTACAGCAACGGCACGACGGCCACCGCGGCGGCCACGGCGTCGCCGACTCGACGTTCGCGCCCCCGCATCAGCCACTGCACCCCGGCGACGATCGCGGTGGCCGCGAAGTACAGGACCCACGGGAGGATCTGGAAGTAGTAGCGCCCGACCATCTGGAAGTGGGTGCTGACGGTGAGAGCAGTGAGCACCGTCACGGCGGTCAGGCCGATGTCGAGCTGCGGTCGGCGGATGCAGCCGACGACCATGCCGATGCCCGCCAGCACCAGGACGATCGCGCCGAGCCGGGCGTGGCCGCCCAGCCCGAGCTGCTGGGTCAGCACGGTCGCGTAGTCGCCCATGCGCTCGCCGATGTACGACGGGCTGTCGCCGCTGTCGGGCATCAGCATCGACGGGATCAGCAGCTGGAACCCGATGATCGAACCGAGGAACGCGGCGTACGGCGTGGCGACGGTCCGCCACGGGATGGCCGTGCTGCCTCGTTCGCTCGCTCGAAGACTCGCTCGGCTCACCGTGCTTCTGTCGTCTCGCGACGATCGGCGAGGAGCTCGGCGGCCTGCACGACGAGCACGACGGCGGCCAGGACGACCGCCTCGCGGCGGATGTTGTACGCCGCGGCCGCCAGCAGGCCCAGCACGACGAGCGACCTCGTCGACGCGGCGATGAGCGGACGGCGGGCCGTCGTGCGGTCGAGCCACCAGATGAACGCCGCCACCATCGCGGCGTGCGGGTACTCGGACAGCAGCTGGTCTGTGTGGGCGAGGAGCAACGGCGCCGTCCCCACGACGGCGACGATGGCGAGGGCCAGGAGGCGGCCGGCCCGACGGCGGACGATGCCGTGGACGAGGACCAGCCAGATGCAGAATGCGGCGACCTCGAGCAGCTTGAGGCGGTCGTAGTCGAGACCCCACACGTGGACGAACGGCGACAGCAGGAGTGGCCAGCCCCACGGGTAGGCGATCGGGCTGAAGACGGCCTCCGAGTTGACGACGGTGAAGCGGTTGTCGGCGACGACCTGGGCGACGTCGCCGTCGAAGATGCTGCGGGCCTGGCGCAGGTACAGCGCGAAGTCGTCGCCCAGCGTGTGCCCGTTGCGGTGGAGGGCGACGGCGAGCCCGGCGGCGACTGCGACGACGGCGATCAGCGCGACCGTGGTGGCGATCGGGCGGCCGTCGCGGTGGCCGGGCGACCGGTCGGAGCGGGCGGGGTCGGTGTCGTCGACGGCGGAGGCGGCGTCACCGCCGGCGACACCCGTGTCCGGGACGGCCGACCTCACTGGGTCCGGCCGCGGCGCTGGATCGCAGCCCGCCGGTCGGCCACCTTGTCCGGGCTGAAGCTGTTGCGCCGCCAGGCCCGGGCGGCGCGCGCCTCCTGCTCCCAGCCGTCGTCGTCGAACGTGATGCTCTCGTACGTCGCCCGCAGCTGGCGGACGCCGTCCTGCTCGTTGCCGACGATGTCCGCAGCGATCGACCGGGTGAACGGGATCAGCTCCTCATGGGCCACGACGTGGTTGACCAGCCCGAAGGCGTAGGCCTCCTCGGCGGACATGAAGTTGCCGGTGAAGCTCATCTCCCGGGCCCGGCGGATGCCGATCGCCTGCGGCAGCAGGACCGACAAGCCCCACCCGGGCATCACGCCGACACGAGCGTGGGTGTCGCCGAACTTGGCCCGCTCGGACGCGACGAGGAAGTCGCAGTTGAGCGCCAGCTCGAAGCCGCCGGTGACCGCGGCCCCGTTGATGGCGCCGATGAGCGGCTTCGTCAACCGCGGGAACGGGCCGCGCACGCCGGAGGAGTTCAGGCCTCCCTCGGCGCCGGTCGAGTCGAGGTTGCGGGCCGACGAGCCGAGCTCACCGAGGTCCAGCCCGGCGCAGAACGCCGGGTCGGCACCCGTGAGGATCAGGACGTCGACGTCGGGATCGGCCTCGGCGTCGTGCAACAGCGTGGCGACCAGGCGCAGCACCTCGCTCGACAGCGCGTTGCGGGCGCTCGGTCGGTTGAGGGTGATGGTGGCGATGCGCTCGGAGACGTCCAGCAGCACGGGCGTCACCGGTGGCACCTGCTCGACGGAGTCGTTGGTCATCGGGTCATTCTGTTCGTTGGTGGGCTCGGCGGTTCGAGCGGGCGGGTCGCGCTCGCCCGCGGTCGGCCGGGTGGTTCACCAGTCTGGTCGCCCACAGCTACCCCCTGCTCGCGGCGACCTCGGGCCCGATGGCCGTGGTCCACCCGCTCGGGGGTTCAGTCCGTCGTGCCGTCCTCGGCGGGGAGGAACGCGAAGCGCAGGTCGCCGAGGCGCACGAGGGTCGACGCGACCCAGCCGCCGAGGGCGCCGAAGTGCTCGTCGAGCAACGAGCTCGTGCCGTCGGCGAGCGTCTCCTCGGCCAGCTCGTAGAGGCCCTCGTACGTGATCTCCACGGCGTACTCGAGCTCGTCGGTGTCGACGTCGTCGTCGGGATCCGGGTGGGCGATCTCCACGGTCAGGCCGGCCCGCTCGAGCCGGCCGTCGCCGATCAGCGGGCTCGACTCGGGGAGGGTCGAGTACACCTGTTCGGGCGCCGGGTGCTCGGCCAGGCGCTGGATCCGCAGGACGATCTCCATCTCGATCGCCGGTGGGCTCTCGAGCTCCTCGTCGACGTACCAGCGGCGGTACGCGGTCTGGCTCCACGACGGCCAGTCGAACGTCACATGGGCCACGACGCGTGGCGGCTGGCCCTCGCCGGGCAGCCCGTAGCTCGTCTCCCACGTGATGTCGCCGAGGAGGACGTCGACCTGGAAGTGCTCCTCGAACGCCTGCCGTTCCAGGAAGGCGGCCTCGAACGCGTCCCGCAGGGCGCTGATCGCGTCGGTGAACACATGGTCGAGCATCCGGCGTTCGAGGCTACTGGCGCGGGAGGACTAGAAAACCCCGGCATGACGCCCTCCGAGCGCGAGCTCGTCCTGACCACCGTCGTCGAGGGCGTCGCGACCCTCACGTTGAACAACCCGGACGAGCGCAACACGCTCACGATGCCGATGGTCGCCCAGATCGTGGACGCGATGGACGCCTTCGAGGCCGACGAGTCCGTCGGCGCCGTCGTCGTCACCGGCACCCCGCCGGCGTTCTGCGCCGGCGCCAACCTCGGCAACCTGGCGACCGCCGACGAATCCAGCCTCGGCGACATCTACGAGGGCTTCTTGCGCATCGCCCGCAGCCCCCTGCCGACGCTGGCCGCGGTCAACGGCGCCGCCGTGGGCGCCGGCATGAACCTCGCCCTGTGCTGCGACGTGCGCCTCGCCGCCCGGCGGGCCCGGTTCGACACCCGCTTCCTGCAGATCGGCATCCATCCCGGCGGCGGCCACACGTGGATGTTCCGGCGGATCGCCGGCCCCCAGGTCGCGATGGCGGCGGTGCTGTTCGGAGAGGTCCTCGACGGCGCCGAGGCCGAGCGGGTCGGGCTCGTGTTCCGGTGCGTCGACGACGACACCCTGCTCGACGCGGCCCAGGCGATGGCGGCCCGGGCGGCGGCCGCGCCGCGCCCGCTGGTCATCGAGGTGAAGGAGACGATCCAGGCGATGGCCGACGTCGACGACCACGAGTCGGCGGTGCGCCGCGAGCTCGGACCGCAGGCGTGGAGCACGCAGCAGCCGTGGTTCGCCGAGCGCCTGGCCGCCCTGCAGGCCCGCATCTCGAAGCCGTCCTGATCGCCGGGCGCGTCCCGAGCGAGCGAACGTGGCGTTGGGTGACCGCGGCCGGTCCCCGGGCCCGACGGGGCGGGCTAGGGTGGGCGGCACGGGGAGAAGCTCAGACCACCACCGGACACGGCGCCCCTCAGGGCGCAACGAGGAGGTAGCCCGAATGAGCCAACGCCACCGCACGACTGACGTGCTGTTGCCGCCGAAGGAGGAGCTGCGGGCCCAGGCCCACAGCGAGCGACACCGGATCCACGTCGAGTTGCAGGACGTTGCCCAACAGGTGAGCGCCGGTCTCGATCCGGCCGACGTGCACGAACCGGGGGCGGCCTGGAAGCCCGTGCACCACAAGGACCCGGAGGTCGCCCGCGACAAGGTGGCCAAGCGCACCCGGTCGAAGCGCCACTGGAAGCTGAAGATGTGGAAGCGGCGCACCGCCAACCGCGCCGCTCGTGCCGAGGCGATGAAGCTGGCCGGCGAGGCATAGCCCTCGTCGTCATCGTCGGAGCGTCGGCGGGGCACCCGAGCGGCCCGCCGGGCATCGTTCGTCCGCCATCCTCGGATGGGCTACAGCCAGGTCGCGGTGAGGTCGGCGCGCCGTTGGGTCCACTCCTCGTAGGTGAACCCGTAGCGGACGTGGTCCTCCCAGACGCCGTTGATCTCGAGGAACCGTTCGGCGATCCCCTCCTCGCGGATGGCCAGCTTCTCCATCACCCGGCGGCTGTTGTGGTTGCGGGGCACGATGCAGATCTCGAGACGGTGGAGGTCGAGCTGCTCGAACGCGAACGCGGCGAGCACGACGACGCTCTCGGCGATCAGGCCCTGCCCGGCCCGCGCCCGGTCGACCCAGTAGCCGATCGTCGCGCTCTGCATGGCGCCGCGCTGGATGCTGTTCAGGTTGAGCTCGCCCGACAACCGGTGATCGACGAACACGCCGAACCCGTAGGCCAAGCCGGCCGCGGCGTCTCGATCGCGAGCCGAGCAGCGGGCGCTGAACGCGTCGCGGTTGACCGTCGGGTCGAGTTGCGAGGGCGGCCGCCGCGGCTCCCACGGCGTCAGCCACGAGTCGTTGCGCCGGCGGACCTCGCTCCACTCGGCGAAGTCGGGCGGCGACAGCGGACGCAGCGTGACCCGGCGCCCGTACAGGCGCAGCGGCGCGGGGAGCTGGGAGCCCGTCGACGGGTGGCGCACGATCACTGCCCGCCGGCGACGCCGGCCGGCGCGTGCACGACGACCCGGGCGAGTCGGAGGCGGCGCATCACGCCGACGAGCACGCAGCACGTGCCGAGGACGGTGTCGACGCGCGCCGGGTCGAGACCGGGGTTGTGGAGGCGATCGGCGCGGTCCTCCGTGGCCAGGACGCGGAACACGTCCTCCACGTCGTCTCGGGCGATCGACGCGGCGGCGCGTCCGGGCGCCCACCGTGCTCCACGGTCGCCAGGTGCCAGGCCTCCTCGCCGCACACGTGCACGTCCACGGCGCCGATCACGCCGGGCTCCTCGCGCACGACGTCGTCGACGTGATCCATGACGAATCCGATCGCGTTCGTCAGCTGGATCGGCGTGGCCGGATCCGGGTCGACGAGCTGATCGGCGAGGAGCGTCGCCGGGCCGACCGGTAAGCGCCGGTCGGACCCCGCGTGGCGCAGGACCGTGACGGTGGGTCCGATCTCGACGTCGAGGCGCTCGGCCAGCCGATCGGCCACCCACCGCCCGACTGGATCGTCGCCGCCGGCCAGGTGCCAGGCGTAGTGGGCGTGGAGGCACTTCACGCCCTGCCGCGTGCCGCCGACCCCGCCCGACGGTGAGGGCGCCGGACCCGTCGCGGCCTCGGCCCCGAGCGCGGCGTCACGTTCGGCGGCGTACCGGGCGTGGGCATCGGCGATCGCGGCCGCGTCGATCTCGGCCTCGGCCCGGCGCACGCCGCCCTCGGACTCCAACCGGCTGACGGCCCGGACCTCGCGCCGTCCGACCAGCCACCAGCGCGTCGGCATCGGCGTGCCGTCGTCGAGCAGGGGCGCGTTGCGGATCACGACCGGCTCGCCGTCGTCGTCGCGAACGACGACCTCGAACGGACCAAGCGGGTCGCGACCGAGCAACTCGCGCACGACGGCGCGATCGGCCTCGCTGGTCAAGTGGTCACCGACCTCGGCTCGTTCAGCGGCGGCGGCGGACGATCAAGACGAGCAGCAGCAGCCCGATGACGATCGGCGCGACGCGCTTGAGGATGGCGGGGCCGGCGACGCCGGCGAGGTCCACCGGCTCGGTCGCCGGGCTGTCGATCTTGCGGACCCGGGGGGCGTCCGGCGTCGCCGCTGCCTCCGCACGCGGCGCGTCGGCACCGGGCGCGCGCTCGGTCGGCGAGGGGTCGGCGGCCGGTGTCGGCTCCCCCTCCGGCGGCTCCGCCGATGCGGCCGCGGCCGACTCGGCGGCCCCGTCGGTCGGCGGTTGGTCCAGCATCGTGTTGAGGTTGCCGGCGAACTGGGCCATCAGCTTCTTCGAGACGTCGCCGATGATGCCCCGCCCGAACTGGGCGACCTTGCCGGTGATGTGCAGGTCGGTCGTCACGACGACGCGCGTGCTCGTCGGGGACAGGCTTTCGGCGTTGGCGAGGATCTCGGCGCTCGCGTTGCCGCGCCCACCGGTGTCGCGACCTTCCGCCTTCAGCACGGCGCGGTGGGCGTCGTCGTCACGCTCGATGAACGACGCCTGGCCCTTGAACTGCGGAGTGATCGACCCGAGCTTGATCTTGACGATCCCGCGGAAGATGTCCCCTTCGATCTCCTGCAGTTGGGCACCGGGCAGGCAGGGCGCGATCCGCTCGACATCGGTGATCACCGCCCACGCCTCGTCGATGGGGCGGTTCACGGTGAACTCGTTGACGAGTTGCTCTGCCATCGCCGGAGATCCTCCACGGTGTCGATGTCGATCGGTGAACCATCGCACGGTACTTCAGCGACGAGTTCGGGTCGTAGACGCATCAACGAGCGCGCGCCCTCGTCTCCCTGCTCGGGCAGGAGCGGCCACGTCGACGCGGCCAGCCGCACCGGGTGCCCGCGCCGCCCGTCGTAGGTCGCGACGGCGATCATCGCGTCGCTCGCCGCCACGAGGCGCCACGCGTCGACCGTGACGAACGGTTGGTCACCGAGGCCGACCACGATGGCCGCGGCGCCGAGCTCGCCGGCGGCCGCGATACCGGCCCGCAGCGACGTGATCTGCCCCTCGGCCCACCTGTCGTTGACGACGTGCACGACCGCGGGGTGGATGGTCGTCTCGAGCTGTCGGGCGGTCACGACGACGACCGGGCCGATGCCGGCGGTGAGCGCCGTGTCGATCGCCCGCTCGACGATGCTGCGTCCGCCGAGCCGCGCGTCGAGCTTGTGGCCCGGTCCATGGAACCGGGTGCCGGCGCCGGCCGCCAACACGACGGCGACGGCATCGGCGCGGTGCCCGTTCGACGGGTGAGTGGACCGGGGGGAGGTCACGGCCGCGAGTCTCGCCGCGATCGCACCACCCGCGCGACGCGGGTGGTGGGCCCGGCGAGGTCGGCGGGCTCGGACCCGCGGACCTTTCGAAACCGTGACCGTGCGATGACGACGACTTGACGAAGAGTTGACGAAAAGATGTCCGTCCCGGTTGAACATTGCGATTCTGTGTCGATATGTTTGCGCATCGCACAACACAGCCCGGTCGTCGGACACCCCCAATCGGTGGGTGTGACGGCCGAGACCACGGACTGAGATGCCCTTTCCCACCAGATCACAGCGTCGCTGCTCGCCCCGCCTCCGGTACCGCGTGGTCGCCGGCCTGGCCGGCGCGATCGCCACGACCTGCTTCATGGCCGCTCCGGCCGACGCCGCCGTCCCGGCGCGTGTCAACGGTGACCACCACTCGCCGACCGTCGCCGCCCGCGCCGCCGAGGCGCTGGCCGCCCAGAACATGTTCGCCGTGACGCGCACGCCGGGCGACTTCGTCACCTACGTGGCCGGCCGCAACGCGACCGCGGATGCGGTGGCCGCCGAGATGGCCCTCGACCCGGTGGTGCTGCGCGACGCCTGGGCCCGGCCCGACCTGCAGCACCAGAAGGCGCTGCTCGCCGCGCTGACCCAGCTCGGCGTCGCCTACCGCGGGTACATGTCGACGGCAGGAGTCGGCTTCGACTGCTCCGGGTTGACGTCGTGGGCCTGGGCCCAGGCCGGCGTCCAGATCGCCCACCAGAGCGGTGCGCAGATCAGTGCTGCCGCCCGCCGCGACAGCGCGTCGGCCGTCGCCGGCGACCTCATGCAGTACCCGGGGCACGTGATGATGTACCTCGGCGTCGGTCAGGCGATCGTCCACGCGTCGAACCCGTCGACCGACGTCGAGCTGGGCTTCACCGACCGCTCGGTCCGGTGGGGCGACCCGACCGGCTGAGCGCAGGCATCCGAGCCGCGCCGATCGCCGCTCGAGGACTCGTTCCGCTCACCGCCGGTCAGGCGTGGATCGGGCCCACCGAGTCCTTCAGCGACGGCGCCGCCCGCCCGGTGTGGGTGGCGATGATCTCGGCGCAGATAGAGATCGCCGTCTCCTCCGGTGTGCGGGCACCGAGGTCGAGCCCGATCGGTGACATCAGCCGGGCGAGCTGCGCCTCGGTCAGGCCGGCCTCGCGCAGCCGCTCGATGCGCTTGTCGTGGGTGGTGCGGCTGCCCATGACGCCGATGTAGCCGACGTCGGTCGCCACCGCCCCCTGGACGGCGGGCACGTCGAACTTCGGGTCGTGGGTGAGGATGCACACCGCGTCGCGCGGACCGAGCGACTCGCCGCGCCGCTCGAACAGCGCCATCGGCCACGACACGATCACCTCGTCGGCCATCGGGAAGCGGCGTCGGGTGGCGAAGATCTCGCGGGCGTCGCAGACGGTCACGCGGTACCCGAGCACCTTGGCGACCTTGGCCAGCGCGGCGGTGAAGTCGACGGCGCCGAAGACCCACATCTGTGGCGGCGGCGCGTAGGACTCGACGAAGACCCGGATGATCGGTGAGTCCTCGAGGTCCTCCGGCGTGGTCTGGCCCTGCGGGCCGTAGTGGCGGACACCCGAGCGGGCCGCCTCGAGCTCGGCCACCGCATCCCGGCCCACGACGCGATCGAGGTCGGGGTCACCGAGCGACCCGACCGGTGCCTCGCCCGGCGCGACGAGGAGCTTGGCGCCGACGGCCGGGCCGTCGATGACGGTGGCCAGCGCCACCGGGAGCTGTTCGCGGATGCGGTCCCGCAGGAGCTCGAAGATCGACGACGTCATCGGGGTGCCGTCACCAGTCGAGCGGCTCGATGAACAACCGGATCGTGCCGCCGCACGTCAGCCCGACTGCGAACGCCTCGTCGTCGCTGTAGCCGAACGTCACGATGCGCGGCTCGGCCTCCCCGGCCAGGATGGCCAGGGCTTCGGTCACGACGGCCCCCTCGACGCACCCGCCGCTGACGCTGCCGGCGACCTCGCCCCGCTCGCTCACGGCCATCGCCGCGCCGGGGCCGCGCGGTCCCGAGCCCTCGACGTCGACCACTCGGGCGAGCGCGACGCGGGCGCCCGAGGCCCGCCACCGGTCGAGGTCGTCGAGGATCTCACGCATCGTCGTGCTCCGTGCTCATCGTTCGTTCAGCACCTCGGTCAACTGCTCCATCGATGCCAGGGAGTGCCCCTCCACGAAGCGGTCAACGTACGGGAGGGCGGCCGCCATTCCGCGCGCCAGCGGCGCGTAGCCCGGGGTGACCTTGAGCGGGTTGACCCACACGACGCGGTGGGCGACGCGCTGACAGCCGCGTCATCTGCTCGGCCAGATCGGCGGGGTCGCCCCGATCCCACCCGTCGGACAGGATGACGACGACGGCGCCGCGGGCCATCCCGCGGACGCCCCAGTCGTCGTTGAACCGGCGCAGCCCGTCACCGAGGCGCGTGCCGCTCGACCAGTCGACGACGCTGTCGGCCGCCCGCCGCAGCGCGATGTCGGGATCGCGCGACCCGAGCTCGCGGGTGATCCGCGTCAGCCGCGTGCCGAGCGCGAACGCCTCGACCCGCCGGCGCCCGGCCACCGCGGCCTGGACGAAGCGGAGCAGGGCGCGGGCGTAGGGCTCCATCGACCCGCTGACGTCGAGCAGCAGCACGAGGCGGCGTTGGCGGGTCGCCGACCGGCGGTGGTAGCGCCGCAACGTCTCGCCCTCGGTGCGCAGCGCGGCCCGCACGGTGCGACGCAGGTCGGGTCGGTCCGTACGGCGATTCGTCGCCGGTGAGCCGCAGCGACTGGCGCGGGGACCCCGTCAGTCGCATCCGGTGCATCATGCGGTGGGCCTCGGCCAGCTCGGCGTCGTCGTAGGCGGCGAAGTCCTTCTGGCGCAGCACCTCGGTGGCGCTGAAGCGCAGCTCGATCGTCTCGTCGTCGTCCGTGTCGCCGGCCGACTCGGGGTCGTCCCCGTCGTCATCGTCGGCGTCGACGGCGAGGGTGATCGCCAGCTCCTCGACGTCTTCCAGCGGGCCGGTGGGGGGCTCGACGTGGTCCCAGAACGCACCGAACGCCCGGTCGAACAGGTCGAGGTCCTCGGGGGTGCGCACGAGCGTGGTCCGCGCCGCCCAGTACACGTCGTGGCGCTCGGCCAGGCCGACGGCGCCGAGGGCCTCGGCGAACGTCAGGACGGTGCTCGTCGGCACCGCCAGCCCGGCACCACGCAGCACACGGGCGAACGCCACCGCCATGGCTTCGGGCCCGGACCGCATGGTGGCGAGGCCGCGCCACTCGTTCGCTCGCTCGGCTCACCGGCCGTGCCCGTTCGCTCGCGCATGTCACCCTCGGTGGTCATCTCGTGCCCGGCACGTGGTCACCGCCCGGCGCGGGACACGGCATGCTTCACGACGTCGGCGAAGCCGTGCTGCTCCACGCGCTCGTGGTCCTCGCGGTACTTGAGCACGGTGCCCAACGACGCGGCGACCGATCGCTCGTCGAGCTCGGTGACGCCAAGGCGCCCGAGTGCCGCCGCCCAGTCGATCGTCTCGGCGACGCCGGGCGGCTTGTACAGCGGCAGCTCCCGCAACGTCGCGACGGCAGCCGCGACCTGCCGGGCGAGCGCCGGCCCGACGTCGGGCACCCGCAGGCGGACGATCGCCACCTCCCGCTCGAAGTCCGGGTGCTCGACCCAGTGGTACAGGCAGCGGCGCTTCAGGGCGTCGTGGACGTCCCGGGTGCGGTTGCTCGTCAGGACGACGAGCGGTGGCTCGTCGGTGTGGAACAGGCCGAGCTCCGGGACGGTGATCTGCCAGTCGGACAGCACCTCGAGCAGGTAGGCCTCGAACTCGTCGTCGGCCCGGTCGATCTCGTCGATCAGCAGGACCGGCGGTGGACCCTCGCGAGGCTCGATCGCCCGCAGGAGCGCCCGCTTGACCAGGAACCGCTCGTGGTAGAGGTCGGCCTCCAGCGACTCGGTCGAGCGGGCGGCCGACTCTCCGCTGGCCTCGGCGGCCCGCAGGTGCAGCAGCTGGCGGCCGTAGTCCCAGTCGTACACGGCCTGGGCGGCGTCGATGCCCTCGTAGCACTGCAACCGGATCAGCTCACCGCCCGTCCATGCCGACAGGACCTTGGCCAGCTCGGTCTTGCCGACGCCGGCCTCACCCTCGAGCAGCAAAGGCCGCCGCAGGACGACGGCGAGGTACACCGCGGTGGCCAGCCCCTCGTCGGGGAGGTAGCCGTTGGTCGTGAGGGCGGCGGCGACCTCGTCGACGGTGGTCGGTGGCGACCAGGCGCCGGCGAAGGGGCTCACGACTCGATCCTACGGTCCGCGCCGGCCGGGACCGGGGTCCGCGGTCACTCGTCGCCGTGGACGCCGGCCGGCACGGCTGCCGGCTGCTCGGCGGTCGCACGGGCGGGGAGGAAGCGCCAGGCCACGAGGGCGCCCGCCACGACGACGCCGAACGACACCCACGAGCCGGCGTGCCAACCGTGCACGAACGCCGAATCGACGGCGCCCTGGACGAGTTCCCGCGCCTGCGGCCCGGCGGTCGTGCCGGCGTCGTGCGCCACGACGCTGGCCGCGCCGACGGACTGCTGGGCGATCTCCACCGCGGCGGAGGGGACCGGTGTGCCGGCGAGGGCATCGCCGAGCCGGCCCGCGTAGATCGACGAGAAGACGCTGCCGATGATCGCCACCCCGAGCGTGCCGCCGAGCTCCCGGGCCGTGTCGTTGACGGCCGAGCCGACGCCGGCCTTGGCCGGCGGCAGCGAGCCCATGATGGCCTCCGTGGCCGGGGCCTGCACCAGGCCGAGCCCGGCGCCGAGGAAGAACATCGTCAGCACGATGATCCCGTACGACGTGTCGACCTGGGTCGTCGTCGCGACGGCGAAGCCGACCGCCATCGAGAGCAGCCCGCCGGTCACCACCGCCTTGGTGCCGATGCGCTCGGCCAGCCTGGCGGCCAGCGGTGCCGTCGATGCCGTGAACACGGCGAACGGCACGGTGCGCACGCCGGCCTCGAGCGTGCCGTAGCCCCGGACGAACTGGAAGTACTGGGTGACGACGAACACGAAGCCGAAGAGGGCGAAGAAAGCGAACGTGACGGCCAGGCTGCCGGCGGTGAAGCGGAGGTCGGCGAAGACCGACACGTCGAGCATCGGGTGGTCACTGCGCCGCTCCCAGGCCACGAACCCGGCGAGCAGCGCGGCCGCCACGCCGAAGGCGACGACGCTCGTCACCGAGCCCCAGCCGTGCTCGGGTCCTTCGATGACCGCCCACACGAGGGTCCCGATGCCGGCGATCGACAACACGGTGCCGAGCGGATCGAAGCGCTTGATCTCGGGATCGCGCGAGGTGGGCACGAACCGGGCGATGGCGACGAGCGCGACGGCGATCACGGGCACGTTGATCATGAACACCGAGCCCCACCAGAAGTGCTCGAGGAGGAACCCGCCGGTCACCGGCCCGAGGGCCACGGCAAGCCCGGCGGTGGCGGCCCAGACGGCGATCGCGGTCGCCCGCTCCCGGGGCGCCGTGAAGACGTTGACGAGGATGGCCAGCGTGGCCGGGAACATGAGCGCGGCGCCGATCCCCATCGCCGCCCGCCAACCGATCAGCTCGCCCGGGCTGCCCGACCACGCGGCGAGGGCGGAGAACACCGCGAACAGCACGAGGCCGATCTGCATCAGTCCCTTGCGACCGAAGCGGTCGCCGAGGCTGCCGGCGGCCATCAGCAACCCGGCGAAGACGAGGACGTAGGCATCCACGATCCACTGGAGCTCGCTGGTCGATGCCCCGAGCTCGGTGGCGAGCGTGGGCAGGGCGACGTTGACGATCGTGCCGTCGAGGACGACGACGAACACCGAGGCGCACAGCACGACGAGGACCAGCCAGCGCCGCGGCGCGACTGCGGACGGGCTCGATCCGGTCGTGCGTCCGACAGGTGCCTCGATCTTGTGTTCGGTGTCACGGTGGGCGGCGATGACGGCCACGGCGGCCTCCTCCTGGGCGGGATAAACACTGCTATCACATCGTTATCACAATGCGATAGGATGGTCGACATGACGCCCGGCACAGCACCGCCGGGTACGGTGGCCCCCTGATGAGCGCCCCGCCCGTGCGTCCGGCCGCCGGTCCCACGCGGCTCGACGACATCCGGGAGGCCCTGCTCGCGGCCGCCCACGACCTGCTCGCCACCGAGGGCCCCGGGGCGCTGACGGTGCGCCGCATCGCCGCCGCGGCCGGCATGAGCACGATGAACGTGTACTCCCGGTTCGGGGGCAAGGACGGCGTTCTCGAGGAGCTGTTCCTCGACGGCTTCCGCCGCCTCGCGGCGACGATGGATGGCGCGCCGAGCACCGCCGATCCGCTCGCCGACCTGCGGGCCTGCGGAGCCAGCTATCGGCGCTTCGCCCGCGACAACGCCACCTACTACTCGCTCATGTTCGACCGGGTCGTGCCGGAGTTCGAGCCCTCCGAGCAGGCCAAAGCGGCCGCTCAGGCCACCCTGGGCCGGGTCGCCGATCGCGTGCAGCGGGCGATGGACGCCGGCGTGCTGCGGCCCGGTGATGCGTTCAGCGTGGCCGCCGCGCTGTGGGCCTGCGAGCATGGGATCGCCTCCCTCGAGTCGCAGATGGGCCACAAGCGCGACGTCTTCGACTGGGACACGATCGCCCCGCTCGCGGTCGACGCGCTGATCAGGGGATTGTCCGTCGACTCGTGATCGAGGTCCGGTTCGCAGCACCCCTCGCGACGGCGATCGACCTCGTCGTGTGCGACGACGACGGTTCCGAGGTCGAGCGCCTCCCGTTGCGGCGCGACGGCGACGACTGGGTCGGCGAGGTCGGCGCCGGCACCCGCTACGGCCTGATCGCCGAAGGCGAGGGTCCGCGCTTCGACTCGTCGAAGATCCTGCTCGACCCGCGCGCCGTGGAGGTCTGGTTCCCGCCGGCGCTCGACCGCAACGTGGCCAAGCGCCCCGGTGTCGGCAACACCGGGAGGGCGCCGCTGGCCGTCGCCCGCGAGCTGCCCGGGCGCGCCCGCCACGTCGCTCGTCACGCGGGCTGGTCGTCTACGAAGCGCACGTCCGCGGGCTGACGAAGCGGCGGGACACGACCGCGCCGGGCACCTACGCCGCGCTGGGCGAGGAGATCCCGCGCCTCGCCGACCTGGGGATCACGGTCCTGGAACTGCTCCCGCTGCACCAGAACGACCCGCAGGAGGGCAGCTACTGGGGGTACATGCCGCTGGCCTTCGGCGCCGTGCACCGGCAGCACGCGGCCGGCGACGACGCGGCGGCCGAGCTCGCCGCGCTCGTCGCGACGGCCCACGACCACGACATCGAGGTCTGGTTGGACGTCGTGTTCAACCACACGACCGAGGTCGACGCGGCGGGGCCGACGTACAGCATGCGGGGCCTGTCGGACGGCTCCTACTACCGGCTGCGGGCCGACGGGACGTACGTGGAGACGACCGGGTGCGGCAACGACCTCGACGCGTGGTCACCGGTGGCCCAGGACGTCGTCGAATGGGCACTCGACCGATTCGCCGACCTCGGGATCGACGGCTTCCGGTTCGACCTCGCCGCCGTCCTCGCCCGCGACGACGGGTTCGTCGCCCGCCTCGACGCATGGGCGGCGCGCCGAGACGTCGTGCTGATCGCCGAGCCGTGGGACGCCATTGGCACCCACCGGCTGGGGCGGGCCTGGCCGGGCCGCGGCTGGAAGCAGTGGAACGACCGCTTCCGGGAGGACGGGCGCGGGTTCCTGCGTGGTGAGGAGGGCCTCGTGGGCGCCTTGATGCTCCGGGTGCAGGGCAGCCCCGACATCTTCGACACGCCGCTCGAGAGCGTCAACTTCCTGACCTGTCACGACGGCTTCACGCTCTACGACCTCGTCGCCTACGACCGCAAGCACAACGACGCCAACGGCTGGCACAACAGCGACGGCGCGGGCAGCAACAGGTCGTGGAACTGCGGCTGGGAGGGGAGCGCGACGTGCCGGCCGAGGTCGTCGAGCTGCGGGGGCGCCAGCTGCGCAACGCGTGGTGCCTGCTGGCGATGTCCCACGGCGTGCCGATGGCGACGATGGGCGACGAGCTCGGCCGGACCCAGGGCGGCAACAACAACGCGTACAACCAGGACAACGAGACGTCGTGGCTGGACTGGGAGCGGGCCGGGCGGTTCGCCGACCTCGAGCGCTTCGTGCGCGAGCTGCTGGCGCTGCGCCATCGCCACCCGGTGCTGGTCCAACCCGATTGGTGGGGCGACGCGGTCGAGTTCTTCGGCACGCACGGCCCGCCCGACCTGGCGTCGTCGTCGCGGTCGCTGGCCTGGTCGATCGGCGAGCTCTACGTGATCGCCAACGTGTGGTGGGAGCCCCTCGAGTTCTTCGTCCAGCGACCCGGGCCGTGGAGCCGGATCGTCGACACCTCGCTCCCTGCGCCGGCCGACGTCGAGCCCGGCGGCATCCCGCTCGACGGCGCCACGTACGAGGTCGGCGCCCGCAGCGTCGTCATCCTCGAACGCCCCCGCTGAGCCGATCCGAGGGACGTGGCTCGGTCCGGCGAGCCAGCACCTCGACATGGGGGACGACGAACATGCCGTCGGGGGCGGCGGCCCACGCCCGCCACGCCGCGGCCAGCTCCGCCAGCTCGGCGTCGTCGGACAGGCCGTACGCCACGGCCTGGGTGGCGAAGGACGACTGGCGGACACGGTCGGCCCAGAGCCCGCCCCACCACGCCCGCGTGTCGTCGTCGGCGAACGTCCACGACGTGCTCGTGACGGTGAGGTCGTCGAAGCCGGCCGCCCGCACCCAGGCCGGCAGGCGGCGACCGGCATCGGCCTCGGCACCGTTGTGGGCGGTCAGCTCGTGGTACAGGCGCAGCCAGCGGTCGAGCCGGGGATCAGGAGGTGACCAGAAGAACCCGGCGTAGTCGCTGTCGCGCACCGCGAGCAGACCTCCCGGCCGCAGCACCCGACCGATCTCGCGGAGCGCCCCGACCGGGTCGGTCAGGTGCTGCAGGACCTGGTGGGCATGCACGACATCGAACGATGCGTCGGGCAGGTCGAGGTGGTACGTGTCGGCGACGGCGAACTCGGCCCACCCGGTGCCGGCACCGGCCGCAGCGGCCTGCTCGATGACGTCGGACGCCACGTCGATGCCGAGCACCCGTCCCGGCGCCACCCGGGTGGCAAGGTCGCGCGTGATCGTGCCGGGCCCGCACCCGACGTCGAGGAGGTCCATGCCGGGGTGCAGGTGGGCGATGAGGTAGCCGGCCGAGTTCTCCGCCGTGCGCCAGGTGTGGCTGCGCAGCACCGACTCGTGGTGCCCGTGGGTGTAGACGTCGCCCATGCCCCGAGCCTGGCACGGTCACGGCTGGCGCCGTCGGAGTGTTTCCGCCCACCCGGGTGCTCCGGAAGCACCCGGTCGAACGCAAGCACTCGGATGGGATCAGCGGGGTCAGCTGTCGAAGCCGAGGCCGAGGCGATCCAGGGTGCGCAACCAGAGGTTGCGCTTTCCGGTGCGGTCCTCGCGGTCGAGGGACCAGCGCGTCGCCTGGATGCCGGCGAAGCGGAACGGCTCGGGCGGGAACGGGAGCGGTTTGTCGTGCACGAACGCCGTCGACGTGGCGACGCTGCGGCGACCGTCGAGCAGGTCGAGCATGACCGCGGCGCCGAACCTGGTCGACGCCACGCCGAGACCGGTGTAGCCGACGGCATAGGCGACCCGACCCGACATGGCCGTCCCCCAGAACACGCAGAACCGGCTGCACGTGTCGATGGCGCCGCCCCAGATGTGGCTGAAGCGCACGCCGTCGAGCTGCGGGAACGCGGCGAAGAAGTGCTGGCTCAGCTTGGCCCAGGTCTCCGGGCGGCTCTCCAGCTCCCGCGCCACCTTGCCCCGCCAGTAGTAGATCGTGTCGTATCCACCCCACAGCACCCGGTTGTCCTCGGTCAGCCGGTAGTAGTGGAACTGGTTGGGGATGTCGGACAGGCCCTGCCGGTTGCGCCAGCCGATCGACGCCAGCTGCGACTCGGTCAGCGGCTCCGTCACCATGCAGTAGTCGTAGACCGGCGCGATGTAGTGGCCGATGCGGCGCAGCAGCGGCTTGAACGCGTTGGTGCCGAGCGCCACGCGGGCGGCCCGGATCGATCCCAGCGGGCGTCGTGACGAGCACGCCGACGCCGTCGCGCCGCAGGTCGGTGGCCTTGGTGTCCTCGTAGATCCGTACGCCGAGCTGCTCGGCGGCCGACTTCAGTCCCCAGGCGAGCCGGGCCGGGTCGACGAGGGCGGCCCGACCGATCCGCCACAGCCCCCCGAGGTACGTGGGCGAATCGACCTCGGCGCGCATCGCGTCGGCGTCCAGCAGGCGGGCGTCCTGGCCGAGCCGGCGCAGCTGGAGGGCGTCGTCGCGCAGCTCGTCGACGTAGCTCGGAGGATGGGTCGTGGTGGCCACGTCGATCACCCCGGTGCGCTCGAAGTCGCAGTCGATGTCGTAGCGGTGGATCGCGTTCTCGATGGCGTCCAGGTTCTCGAGGCCGAGCTGCTCGAGCAGCTCGATCTCGTCCGGGAACCGCTCCTGGCCGTTGGCGATCCCATGGGTGAGGCTCGACTCCATGAACCCTCCGTTGCGGCCGCTGGCCGCCGACCCGATCTCGGCGCCGTCGATCAGGACGACGTCGCGGGAGGGGTCGCGCTCCTTGGCGATGATGGCCGTCCACAGCCCCGTGTAGCCGCCGCCCACGACGCACAGGTCGCAGCTCTCGCTGCGCACCAGCGTCGGGTTCGATTCGGGCTCGTCGGCGTCGTCGTACCAGTACGGGAACAGGTCGGCGTCGGCGATGGCCTCGAGGTGCCGGCGGTCGAGGCGGTCGTCATCCATGTGAGCCGTCGCCACGTGATCGGAGACACGCTCGCTCACGCGAACCCCGTGTTCGCTCGCTCACGTGACCGGGGCGACCGTCACGACCTCGGCGAGCAGGCCCGTGTCCACGTCGTAGACGAACCCGCCGATGGCGACGCGGTCGGGGATCAGCGGGTGGCTGCGCACGCTCCTCACGTCCTCGTGGAGGGCGGCGATCTGGTCGGGCACGACGCCGAAGTGCTGCCACGACGCGTCCTGACCGCTGGAGGCGCTGACCTTCTCGCGCAGCTCGGCCTCGGTGTTCGTGGCCATCGCGCAGCGGGTGTGGGGAACGATGAGGATGCGCTCCACCCCGAGCAGGTGCACCCCGAGGACGAGCGCCTCGAGCGCGGCCTGGGTGACACGCCCCCCGGGGTTGCGGAAGATCTTGGCGTCGCCGGCCCGCAGTCCGAGCATGGGCAGCGGCTCGATGCGCGAGTCCATGCACGTGACGAGGGCGACGCCGGCGTGGGCGACGCCGTCGAAGCCACCGAAGTGGAAATCCTCGGCGAACGAGCGGTTGGCCGCCAGGAGGTCGTCGAACGGGCCGGGCACGAGACGCAACCTAGTGGTGCCCACCCCGTGGATGTCTGGCCGTCCAGCGTGCCGAGTGGCGCCCGTGGCCCGTCATCGCGTGCGAGCATCACCGATGTGACGACCACCGTGCTCCTGTGCTCCGACGGCTCCGACCTGGCGATCTCGGCCCTGGGCCGTGGTCTGGCGGTGGTGACCGCGCCCGACCGCGTCGTCGTCGCGACGGTCGTCGAGCTCGTGCACCCGGTCGACGTCGTCGGCACCGGCATGGCCGGCGGCGTGATCAGCGCCGCCGACGCCCAACGCATCGACGACGAGCGCCTCGGCGCCGGGCGACGTACGCTCGACGACACGTGCACCCGTCTCGGGCTCACCGGGGCCGAGACGTTCGTGCTCAGCGGCAGCCCGGGTGGCGCGCTGTGCGACCTCGCCGAGACGCTGCCGGCGTCGGTGATCGTCCTCGGCACGCGGGGCCTCGGCGGCCTGCGGCGCGCCGTGCTCGGGTCGGTGTCCGACCACGTCGTGCGCAACGCCCCGTGCCCGGTGCTCATCACCGGCGCCGAGTGAGCGGCGCCACGCCGCGACCGCTTCCTGCCTCGGCGTGGCGGTGGTGCCAGGGGCTCGTGCGGCCCTTCGGGTCGGTCAGCCCGGCGGGACGAGCACGGTGTCGATGGCGTGGACGATCCCGTTCGACGCCTCGATCTGGATGCCGAGGCGGCCGCCGTCGACGGTGATCCCACCGTTGTCGGCGACGGTGAGCAGCGAGCCCTGTTGGCTGCGCAGCGGACCGGGCTGCAGATCGGTTGCGGTGAGGAGCCCGGCGTCGGGATCGACGGCGTGGTAGGCGAGCAGCGACGGCAGACGCGTGAGGTCGTCGACCCATTCGTCGCGCTGCTCGGCGGTCATGGCGTCGAAGGCGGCGTTCGTCGGCGCGAACAGCGTGTACGGCCGGGGCGGCGCGCTGAGCTCGCTGTCGAAGCCCACGGACGTGACGAGCGTGACGAACGTCGAGAACTGCGGATCGGCGTCCAGCGCCTCGAGCATCGTCGGGAGGGCCGGCGGCGGCGGCGCGGTCGTGGTCGGTGCGGTGGGCGGCGGTGCGGTGGGCGGCGGTGCGGTGGGCGGCGGTGCGGTCGGCGGCGGTGCGGTCGGCGGCGGCGCCGGCGGAGGTGGCGCAGTGACGGGCGGCGCCGCGGGCGGGGGATCGGTGACCGGTGGCGGCGGGGCCGTCGTGGCCGGCGGCGGCTCGGTGTCGGGCGGTGGTGGCGGCTCGAGGGGCGGCACGCTCTGCTGTCCGGCGACGAAGATGGCGCGCAGCGTCGTCGAGTCGAGCACCCCGGTCTGGGGCACGCCGAGGCGGGCCTGGAAGGCCCGGACGGCGGCGATCGTCTCGGCCGAGTAGCGACCGTCGATCGGTCCGGTGTAGTACCCGAGCTCCTGCAGTTCGACCTGCAGCTGGCTGATGCTCAGTGACAACGCCGACGTCGCTGCGCCGTAGCGCTCCCGGAACGCGGTGTCGGTGGCTTCGTCCCAGGTGCCGGTCTCCGGCACCCCGAGCGCCTGTTGCAGCGCTCGCACGGCGTCGGTGGTGGCCTCGTCGTAGACCCCCGTGACGTCGCCGTCGTAGAAGCCCAGGACCTTCAACGCCTGCTGCAGCTGGGTGGTGAACACGGCAGCAGCGAGCAGCTGCTGGGCCCGCTCGGCAAGCAGGTCGACCTCGTCGGTCGCGACCGCGACCAGTTCGCCGGCGTCGACGACCGACGTCGTGAGGCGGCCCCGAGCCACCTCGCCCTGGGCGTCGATGTCGAGCGGTCCGCTGGAGCCGGCGTAGTCGATCTCGTCGCCGGCGGCGAGCAGGGACGCGCAGTGGGCGAACGTGGAGCACGAGCTCCCACCCGACGTCACGGCGAGGATCTGGCCGCCGACCTGGGTCGGGTCGCTCGACCCGGCGGCCAGCACGGCGAGGGCGATCGTGATCGCGGAGTCGTACATCTCGGCGCCGTACAGGGTCGTCTCGTCGGGTCCGAGCGTCGTCGCCAGCCGGTCGGTGAATGCATGGGTCCCCGTCGGGGCGATCACGGTCAGGCCCGTCGCCCGGGTCGGATCCTCGGGGAACGCCCTCGCCGCGATGTCGGGCACCGAGAGCCCTTCGAGGCCGACGATCTGCTCGACCGGGTACCCGGCATCGACGAGCTGGGTCACGATCGCCGGGCCCTCGCCGTACGACGCCAGGACGACGCGGTCGGGCGGGGCGGCGACGATCGCCGCCACCTCCTCCTCGAAGTTCTCGCGATAGGAGGGGTACAGCATGGTGTCGACGTTCGCGCCGCGAGCCGTCAGTTGGGCCGCGAGCTCGCCGACGAGCTCGCCGCCGTAGATGCCGTCGCGGCCGAGCACGGTGACCGTCGCCGGCGGCGGGGCCTCGTCGTCGGGCGGCGTCAAGATCCGTTGGGCCAGCACCGACGACGTGGCGTCGTCGCGCAGAGCGGTCCGGAAGAACGTCGTGGCCGTGCTGTCGTTCGTCACCGACACGGCCGTGGTCGATGCCGCGCAGCCGAGCAGGTGGCGCTCGGCGAGCATCGGGACGAGCAGGCTGGCTGTCCCGGACCCGACGGGTCCGACGATGGCGTTGGCGCCCTGTTCGAGCAGGGCGTCGAGGTCGGTCTCGACGGGCACGTCCGTCGTCTCGTCCTGGCGGACCGATCCGACCTCGCCGCCGAGCAGGCCGCCGGCGGCGTTGATGTCCTCGATGGCGAGCTGCAGCGCCAGCTCCTGGGCCGGCTCGAACGTCGCCAGCTGGCCCTCGCCGGGCGCGAGGAAGCCGAACACGTACGTCGGTTCGGCGGGCGGCGTGGTCTCGTCCGGACCCGGTGCCGCCGTCGTCGCCGGCACCGTGGTCTCGGCGCTCTCGTCATCGTCGTCGTCACCGGAGCAGGCAGCGGTCAGCAGCACCGCTGCGACCACGAAGACGCGCAGACCGGACCGCATGCCCACCGATGATGTCGCGGGGCGTAGCGACGAGCCACACCCGCATCGGGTGACGTGGTTGCCACCGCCCTGCCTGCGTCGCAATCACCCGTCGCGGGGGTGGTGCGGACGCCCGGCCGCGACGTACAACGGCGGCGAGGAGGGGGCATGGCCTTCGACATCGAGGTTGCCGGCACGTTGCAGCGAACCGTTCGGCGCCGGCTGTCGGACATCGTCGGCGACGACGCGGTGCGCGACCGGAGCGGGCACGTCGTCGTGTCGGCGGGCGACCAGGCGGCGATGATCGGGTTGCTGCACCGCCTCAACGACCTCGGACTCGACATCGAGCGAATCGAGCGCACGGCCGACACGCCCACCGACCTGCCGACCGATCCTTCCCGCTCCGCTGCGACCTGAGCGCGACGCCGGCGCCGCGCCCGGCGCCTTCGGACGCGTCGGCGTCGGCGACGAACCGGCGCAACCGCGCGATCGTCCAGTTGCTCGACTCGGTCGGGCGGGCCGAGGGCGACCGGCGGCCGCGCTCGATCTGTACGCCCGTCAGAGCAGCCTGCGGGTGAGCGCCCGTGATCTCGCCGTGATGGGGGCGGCGCTCGGCGACGGTGGCGTCAGGGAACGTTCTCCCCGCGTCGCGCCGGCGTGAGTCCCCGAGCGAGCGAACGAGGCGGCTCAGACGATCGCCGTCCCGCGACCAGGTGACGACCTAGGGTGACCCCCGTCTCGAGCGGTGACAGGACGACACATGAGCGAGTCGCCCGCGCTGGTGCGCGTCCGGGTGTTGCAGACCAAGTTGACCAAGCCCCCACTTCCCGACGGGATGGTGGAACGGCCGCGCCTGCTGGCCCGCTTCGATCCACACGCGCGCGTCGTCCTCGTCGTGGCGCCGCCGGGCTTCGGGAAGACCACGCTCGTCGCCCAGTGGGCGGAGTCCGCCCCTGATCCGCTGGCGTGGATCTCGGTCGACCTGCTGGACGAGTCGCCGGAGAGCTTCTGGTGCCACGTGATCGAGGCCGTCCGGTCCGTCGTACCCGATGTCGACGACGAGCCGGGCAGGGCCCTGGCCGAGAACCCGGCCAGCCAACTGTTCCTGAACATCCTGATCGCCCAGCTGGAGCGCTTCGAGGGCCGCGCCGTGGTCGTGCTCGACAGCTGGTCGGACCAGGCGGTGCGGTCGGTGGCCGAGGGTCTGGGCCTGCTCGCCGAGCGCGTCGGCGACCGCCTGCAGTTCGTGCTCACGACGCGCGTCGATCCGCCGCTGCCGCTGGTGCGCTGGCGGACCCAGGGCTGGCTGGCCGAGATCCGTGAACGCGATCTGCGGTTCAGCGACCAGGAGGCCCTCGGCGTGGCTTCGACGTTCCGCAACCTCGGGCTGGCCGACGACGTGTATCTGCGGGTCAACCGCCGGGCCGACGGCTGGCCGATCGCCTTCCACCTCGCGCTGGTCTCGGCGCAGCAGGCCGCGGATCCCGAGGTCGGGTTGCGCTCACTGGCCAGCTCGGACCGGGAGCTGAGCGACTTCGTCGTCGCCGAGATCCTCGACCACCTGCCGGTCGACGAGCGCGAGGTCGTGCTCGACCTCTCCGTGGTCGAGTGGTTCGACCCGGACGCCGCCGTCGAGCTGGCGGGTCCGCGGGCCGGGGCGGCGCTCGTCGAGCTGCGCCGGCGGCGCCTGCTGATCACCGACGTGCCGGGGCGGTCGCACGGCATGCGCTTCCACCCGTTGTTCCGGGAGCTGCTCGAGGCCGAGCTGCGCTGGCGCGACCCGACCCGTCACCACGCCGTCCACCGCAGGGCGGCGGCGATGTGGCGGCGCCGCGGCGACGTCCCGGCGGCGTACCGCCACCTGGTCGCCGGCGGCGAGCTGACGGCGCACGACCTCGTCGTCGGCGACGTGCTCGAGCGCGTCGACCGCGGTGACCACGAGGGGTTGCGCCTCCTCCAGCTCGACCACCCCGACGTCGCCGCCGTCGACGACGCCGACCTGGCGATCGACATGGCGATCGCGTCCTTCTTCGCCCGGGCCGGCGCGGCGGCGACGAGGTGGGCCGAGCGGGCCGACGACCTGATCGCGCTCGCCGCTTCGAACGACGAGCACGCCGTGGCGACGCGGCTCCGGGTCCACTCCCTGTGGGCGATCCTCGATCTGATGGAGGGTCGGACGAGCGACGCCGACGGCCACATCGCGCTGGAGGGTTCGGTGGCGTGGCCGACCGGGCTGCGCATCACGGCCGACGCCGTCACGGCGCTGGCGAGCGGTCGGTTCAGCACGCTGCGGGCCATCGTCGCCGACGTCTCCGATGCCCGCTGGGCGAGCCCCTTCCTCGGCCACGGGCCGCGCTTCGAGGAGGGGCTGCGGGCCCTGCCGCTCGACGAGCTGCACCCGGTGGTCGCCCGCCTCCTCGCCCCCGCCGGCGGCGTCCCTGATGCGACGGCGCCGCTCGTCGAGCACCTCACGTCGCGGGAGCTCACCATCCTCGAGCTGCTACCGACCCACCTCTCCTACGCGCAGATCGCCGAACGCCTCTACCTCAGCGTCAACACGGTGAAGTCGAACCTCAAGGCGGTGTACCGCAAGCTGGGCGTCGGCACGCGATCCGACGCCGTGCTGGCCGGCCGGGCCGCCGGGCTGATCTGACCGGCCCGGTCACCGGCCGCCCTGTTCGCTCGCTCGAGTACTCCCTCGGCCCATCCAACGATTGCACCCGCTTCAGGTGTATCGACGTCCCGCCGGACCCGGGCAGGCTCCGTGGTCATGAGGACACCTCGGGGACTGGCTGCGGCGTGCGCTGCCGTGCTCGTCGTCGCTGCGTGCGGTGACGACGACGATGACGAGGGCGCGGCCGGCGCCGCGCCGACCGTCGAGGAGCTCGCTGGCACCACGTTCACGTCGACGTCGGTCGAGGGCTGGACGTTGGTCGACGGCACGGAGGTGGCGCTGACGTTCGACGCCGACGGGCTGGCCGCGAACGCCGGTTGCAACACGCTGCGGGGGTCGGTGGCGATCACCGACGGCCAGCTGCAGGTCGGCACGATGGCGTCGACGACGATGGCCTGTGACCCCGACCTGATGGACCAGGACGCGTGGTTGACCTCGTTCCTGGAGGCGGAGTCGGCGATCACGCTCGAGGGCACGACGCTCACCATCACCAACGAGGACGCCACGCTCGTCGCCTCCTCGTCCTGATCGCCCGGCCGCGCCGCCTGCTGCGCCTTCGCCTGCTGCCCGGCCGCCACCCTTCCGGACACGGGCCGTCGCCGCGCCGTCCTGATCACGTACTCGACCGGGTTGAGATCCGCAGTCGCAGTGAACCAGCACGGCCAGCCCGGCCGATACACCCGGGTGGTCAGGGCGTCGCCGCAGGCGGCGCCGGGGCGATCACGCTGGTGTCGAGGTGGTCGAGCCCGAGCTTGCCGAGCAGCGCTGTCCAGAGCCAGTGGACGTCCTTGCCGGCGCTGAGGAGCGACGAGATGTCGAGGAGCACCTTCATCACCGTGTCGCGGTGCTCGCGCACGAACTTGCCGATCTCGAGCGCGTCGGCGAAGTACTTCGGCGCGACGTACTGGTAGTCCTGCGCCTTGTTGGCCAGCGCGGTGGCCATCGCCGCCGGGATCTCCTCGTACGTCGTCACCGGTTGCCACGTGCGGTCGAGGGCGGCGACCATCGGGTTGTCGAACGGCCCCCACATCGTGATCGACGTCGACTTGAACGTCACGATCGGCATCCCGGCGGCGTACGCGTTGGCCACCTCGGCGACGCTGCCCTCGTCGGGGACCCGGCCGTTCATGTTGAACACCATGGCGTCGCAGCCGTACGTGGCCATGTAGATGTCGAGGGTCCAGCCCAGCTTCTGCACGAGCAGGGCGATCTTCTGGTAGTCGGTGAGCTCCAGCAGCGGCGACTTCAGGTTGGCGATCAGCTCGCTGTCCTCGATGCCGTCCTCGGACGCCAGGTACGTGTCGTAGCCCGCCTTCACCAGGACGTCCTTGATCTGGCCCTGCTCCCACAGGTCGGCGCCGTCGAACATCGGGCCGGACAAGAAGATGGTGGTCATCGCGCTCCCTCGGACGGCCCGCCGCCGCCGACAGTACACACCCCCGCCCGGTGTGCGGATCGGCGAACTCTTCGCCCAGGCGGTCACGAAACGTCCGCCCGGCCAAAGAGTTCGCGAATGCGGTCACCGGGGTTCGAGTCGGGTCGGGTGGTCAGCGTGGCGCCGACGTTTCCAGCTTCTCGGACAACGCGCGGAGGAGGTTGACGTTGCGGCTCGTGCTGGCGTGCTCGCCGACGAGGTCCCATGTCGCCTTCTTCAGCGTCGTGTCCGTGGACTTGCCGCGCATCCGCCAGTGCACGTCCCGGCCGGCGACCACGAGCGTGTCGAAGTCGTTCGACGCCGCCTCCAACGCCGTGCGCACGGCAGCCGAGGGGGCCTCCTTCAGGAACGTGACGAAGTACGTGTCGCCGGCGGCGATGGGGAAGGGATCCAGGGCGAGGGCGGTGGCGAGCTCGCGGGCCGTGCGCACGAACGTCGTGACCTCGAACCCGAACGCCGACGCCAGGGCCCGTTCCATCGCCGCCTCGATGTCGGCGCGACGGCCGCCGGTGTCGAACACCACGTTGCCGCTGTTGGCGTGGGTCCAGACGTCGTCGTAGCCGAGCCCCTCGCACAGCTCGACGAGGCCGGCCATCGCGACCCTGCGCCGGCCGAGGTTGACGGCCCGGAGGAAGCCGATGCGGGTCGTCACGGGCGTCAGGTTGCCCGGTTCGCCGGCGCGCCGAACGCGCCGTCGATGGAGGACAGCGCGACCCGGGCCCGGGCCGCCGACGCCGACGCGCCTCGGACCTCGGCCGAGGCGGCGGCCGCTGCGACCTCGGCCCAGGCCGCTTCGGCACCGGTCGTCGACGCCACCAGCAGGGCCAGCTCGACCTCGAAGATCAGCTCGCCCGTGCCGCGGGCCAGGCGCAGGCCGTGCTGGGCGGTGGTCGCCGCCCCGCCCGCGTCGCCGGCCCCGGCCTGGCACAGCGCGAGCTGCAGCATCCCGAGCGTGGTGCCCATCGACGACGGACCGACCAGCAGGTCGCCGAGCGCGAGGTTGGCGAGCGCGACGGCGCCGGGCTCGCCCAGGCAGGCCTCGGCGGCGGCGCGGGTCAAGCGCCCGAGCCCGACGTAGAACGGCAACCCGTAGCGCTCGGCGACGTCCTCGACCTGCGCGGCGCGGTCGCGGGCCGCTCCATGGTGCTCTGCGACCAGGTCGATGGTCGCCGCCTGATGGAGGGCCAGGCAGAGCGAGATCGGGCTCTGGATCTCCTCGGCGAGCGCGATCGCGGCCGCCAGCAGCTCGGAGGCGTCAGGCGCGCCGGCGAACCACGCCGCCATCCCGCCGAACGTCCGGGCGATCACCCCGTGATCGGTCCCGAAGCCGTACGTCAGGACCTGGTCGTCGCCCGGCCGGTACAGCGCGATCGCCCGCCGGGCATTGGTCAGACCGCGGCCCTGGTCTGACCGGTGAAGAGCTGCGGGACGGCCAGGCTGCAGTGGGCCCGCACGAGTGCGGCGCGGTCGGCCTCGTCGACGGGATGGTCCGAGCCGCCGTGGTCGCTCGCTCGGCTGGCCGACGGGACAAGGGCGACGATGCGCTCGGCCCGCTCGATCGCTGCCTGGTAGTCACCGTCGAACAGCGCGGCCACCGACCGACCGTTCATCGCCGAGGAGAGCTCGAGGCGATCGCCGGCCCGCTTCGCCAGGCCCTCCGCCCGCTGCCACAGCGCGTCCAGACCGGGTGCCCCGTAGCCCTCGACGGCGAGGCGGGCGTTGCCCTCGGTCATCGTCAGCTGCAACGTCAACGCCACATCGTCGTCACCGACGAGCGCGAGGCCGCGACCGGCCAGCTCCAGGGCCTCGGCGACGGCGCCGCGGTGAGCGCTGCGCCGGGCGGCAACTGCGAAGCACGAGGCGGCGTCGGCCGACGCGCCGGCCTGCTCGAAGTGGTGGGCGAGCAGCGCGGCGCGATCATCGGCATCGGCCCCGCCGCTGCGCAACGCGTCGGCGACCTTCGCGTGCAGGCGGCGGCGCTCCTTCTGGAGGAGCGATCCGTAGATCGCGTCCCGCAGGAGCGCGTGATCGAACGTCGGTGTCCGGGCGGGCGCGCGACGAACCAGGTGGCCGGCGACCAGGTCGTCGACGACCAGTTCAGCGGACGGGGGGTCGATGTCGAGCACGGCGGCCAACAGGTCGACCTCGATCTCGTCGCCGAGGACGCTGGCTGCGCGCGCCGGCCCGACCAGGGTGGGCACGCGGTCCAGGCGGGCCAGCAGCGACGCGTGCAGGGAGTGGGGGAGGCTCGTGCGTCCGTCGGCGGCGGCGCGAGAGCTCGGCGGCGTAGAGCGGGATCCCGTCGGAGCGGGCCACGATCTCGGCCACCCGGTCGGGGGGACCGCCCACGGTGGCGCTGACGAGCGCAGCGATGTCCCCGGGGGCCAGTGGGCCCAGTTCGATGGCGTCGAGCCCGGGGAACGGCGACGGGGGTCGGGTGGTCACGACGGCCAGGGTCGGGGATCCGGCGAGTCCCGCGAACAGCGCCTCGAGCCCGGCCCGGCTGGACGCATCGAGCCAATGACCGTCCTCGACGACGATCAGTCGATCACCGGCCGCTGCGCCGACGCGGCCGCTGGCCTCGATCACGAGTTGCCAGGCGTGCTCGGCACTCGTCGACGCACGGTCGACCGTCGCCCCGAGCGTGGCCGCGAGGTCCCCGGCGGCAACGGCAAGGTCGTCGTCGGTGCGGCTGCCTGCGGCAACGGTGAGCGCGGCGGCAGCCAGCTCGGCCAGCGGGGCGAACGGGATCAGGGCCGACAACTCGCGCACCCGCACCTCGATCACGGATCCCGCCGGCTCGGCGGCCACGAGGTCGGCGAGCAGCGTGGACTTGCCGATGCCGGCCGGTCCGGCGATGACCACCGCGCCACCCCCGCCGCGAGCGGCCCGCCGGCGCCGCTCGGCCAGCGCCTCGGCCTCCGCCGCCCGCCCGACCATCGGTGCGCCCAGCGTCCGCCGCGGGCCCGGGCGGCCCGTCAGTCGAGCGACGACGACCGGTTCGGCGATCCCCTTCAGCGACGCGGCGCGACGGTCGGCGACGGCGTGGCGACCGGCGAGGAGGTCGAGCACGGGCTCGGTGACGAGCACCTCGTCGACGCCCGCCTCGCCCTGGACACGGGCGGCCACGTTGGCGGCGACGCCGAACACCGACACGTCGTGGCGTCCGCCGCGCCGGCCGATGACGGCGATGTCGGCGTGGAGCCCGATGCGGCAGTGGAGCTCGACGCCCAGCTCGGCACCGGTCGTCCGGTGCAGGTCGGCGACGGCGGCGACGAGCGCCAACGCGGCCTCGGCGGCCCGCTCGGCGTCGTCCTCGTGGGCGACCGGGTGCCCGAAGCAGGCGACGATCCCGTCGCCGGCGAAGTCGACGACGTCGCCGCCGTGGCGCTCGATGACGCGCCGCCCGCGCTCCTGGTACTCGAACACGACCTCGGCGTAGTCCTCGTCGTCGAGCCGTTCGCTCAGCACCGTCGAGCCGACCAGGTCACAGAACATGATCGTCACCGGGCGTCGCTCGCCCGAGACGCCGGACGTTCCCTCCCGGACCATCCACGGCGACGCTAGCCGCGACGATCCCGGGCGGCCCCGGGGCGTCCTCTACGGTGCCGACGATGGATCTCGGGATCTCGGGACGACGGGCCGCGGTGGCGGCGGGGACGAGCGGCCTCGGCCTCGGCACGGCGAAGGCCCTCGCCGCCGAGGGCGTCGCGGTGGCGATCTGCAGCCGTGACCGCGGGCGCGTCGACGAGGCCGTGGCCGCGGTCGGCCACGACTGCGTGGGAATCGCGCAGGACGTGTCGGGCGCGGCGGGCGGGGCGGCGTTCGTCCACGCAGCGGTCGAGGCCCTCGGCGGCGTCGACATCCTCGTCACGAACGCCGGCGGCCCGCCGCGGGACGTTCGTGTCGACCGACGTCGACCGCTACGCCACCGCCATCGAGCTCAACTTGATGTCGGTCGTCGGGATGTGCAAGGCGGCCGTCGACCCGATGCTCGATCGCGGCTGGGGCCGGGTGGTGGCCATCACATCGGTCGCCGTCCGCCAACCGATGCCCGACCTGATCCTGTCCAACACGGCGCGGGCCGGCGCCACCGGGTTCCTCAAGACGCTGGCCCTCGAGGTCGCCGGCCGCGGCATCACCGTCAACTCCGTGCAGCCCGGCACCCACCGCACGCCGCGGGGCGCCGCGCTGTACGACGACAGCGTCCCCATGGGCGACCCCGACGACTTCGGCGCCATCGTCGCCTTCGTCTGCAGCGAGCAGTCCAAGTTCCTCACCGGCGCCCAGCTCCACGTCGACGGCGGCCGCTACCTCGCGCTGCTCTGAGTCGTCCGGCTGCGCCGGACCAGCGACGTGTCAGGCGGAGGCGGCCTCGAGGGCGCGGCGGGTGAGGACCTTGGCCAGGTGGGTGCGGTACTCGACGCTGGCGTTGAGATCGGCCGGGGGATCGGCCTCCGCAGCGGCCTGCTGGGCGGCGTCCTCGATCGACGCGCCGCCGGCGAGCGCGGCGCTGACGCCGGCGGCGAGGATCGGCGTCGAACCCATGTTGACCAGCGCCACACCCGAGTCGCCGTTGCGGCGCCAGGCGGCGACCCCGACGATGGCCCAGTCCTGGGCCCGCCGGTTGAACTTCTGGAAGCTCCACCCGGCGCCCTGCATCTTCGGGATGCGGATCTCCGTCAGCAGCTCGTCGGCCTCGAGGGTCGACGTCAGGAAGCCCTCGTAGAAGTCGGCGGCGGCGATCTCCCGGGTCCCGTTCGGACCCTGGGCGACGTAGGTCGCTCCGAGCGCCAGCGTCGTCGCCGGGAGGTCCGATGCCGGATCGGCGTGGGCGATCGAGCCACCGATCGTGCCGCGGTGGCGCACCTGGGGATCGCCGACCTGGCTCGCCGCATGGGCGAGCAGCGGCACGTGCTCGGCGAGGACGTCGGAGTGCTCGACGTCGTGGTGACGGGTGAGGGCGCCGATGGCGATGTGGTCGCCGGCGTCGCGGATGTACGAGAGGTCGCTGAGCCGGCCGATGTCGACGAGGACGCTCGGCTGGGCCAGGCGCAGCTTCATCAACGGCAGCAGGCTGTGGCCGCCGGCGAGGAACTTGGCCTCGTCGCCGTGCTCGCCGATCAGGCTGATCGCCTCCTCGGCCGAGCCGGCCCTGACGTAGTCGAACGCGGCCGGGATCATGATGCGCCTCCATCGGGAGCGGCGACGGTGGTTCGAGCCGTCGCGTCGGGGTGGTCGCCGACGTCGGTGCCGGCGGTGTCGGTCGGGGTGGGGGCGGTGCCGCGGATCGCGCTCCACACCGTGTTCGGGCTCGCCGGCATCGGCACGTCGCGGACGCCGAGTCCGGCGAGCGCGTCGACGATGGCGTTGATGACGGCCGGGGCAGCGCCGATCGTGCCGGCCTCGCCGACGCCCTTGACGCCGAGCTGGTTCGTCGGCGACGGCGTGACGGTGTGCCCGAGCGTGATCGACGGCACGTCGCTCGCCGCCGGCACGAGGTACTCGGCGAGCGTGCTCGTCTTGAGGTTGCCGTCGGAGTCGTACACCGCCTCCTCGAACAGCGCCTGGGCCAGCCCCTGCACGACGCCACCGTGGACCTGACCATCGACGATGAGCGGGTTGATCTGCACGCCGCAGTCGTCGACGGCTGACGTACTGCAGCACCTCGACGGCGCCCGTCTCGGTGTCGACCTCGACGACGCACATGTGCGTCCCGAACGGCCACGAGAAGTTCGGAGGGTCGTAGGTGACGCCGCCTCGAGGTTCGGCTCCAACCCGTCGGGCAGGTTGTGGGCGCTGAACGCCTCGAACGCGATCGTCGCCAGCGGCATCGTCTTGTCCGGGCGAGCCCTTGACCGTGAACGCTCCGCCGGCGTACTCGAGGTCGTCGGCGCTGGCCTCCAGCTGGTGGGCGGCGATCTGCGCCGCCTTGTCGATCACCTTGTCGCACGCCATGGCGATGGCGACGCCACCGACCGGGAGCGACCGTGACCCGTACGTGTCCATGCCCGAGCGGCGCGATCGACGGTGTCGCTGTGCAGGACGTCGACGTCGTCGGGGCTGATGCCCAGCTTCTCGGCGACGATCATCGACCACGCCGTCTCGTGGCCCTGGCCGTGCGGCGCGGTGCCGGTGACGACCTGGACCTTGGCCGTCGGCAGCACCCGCACCGTCGCCGCCTCCCAGCCACCGGCCGAGTAGTTCAACGAGGCCAGCACCCTCGACGGGGCCAGGCCGCACATCTCGAAGTACGACGACACGCCGATGCCGAGGCGCTTCGTCGCGCCCTCGACGTTCTGCGACCGCTGGCGGGCCCGCAGCGCGTCGTAGTCGACGAGCCCGGCCGCCTTCGTCGCCGCTGCGTCGTGGTCACCGGAGTCGTAGGTGAGCCCGCTCCACGCCGTGTACGGGTACGCCTCCTTGGCGATGAAGTTGCGTCGCCGGAGCTCGAGCGGATCGATGCCCATGTCGGCCGCCAGGGAGTCCATGGTCCGCTCGATGGCGTACGTCGCCTCAGGGCGCCCGGCGCCCCGGTACGCGTCCGTCGGGGTCATGGTGGTGAACACCGACGTGCACTCGAAGTCGTACGCCGCGGGCAGGTCGTACACCCCGGCGTACAGGAAGGCGCCGAGCAGCGGGATGCCCGGCGTGACCAGCTGCAGGTACGCACCCATGTCGGCGAGCAACCGGACCCGCAGCGCGGTCAGCCGGCCGTCGGCGTCGGCGGCCAGCTCGATGTGCTGGATCTGGCCCCGGCCCTGGATCGTCGCCTGGGCGTTCTCGGTACGTGACTCGTTCCAGCGCACGGGCACCTTGTGGCGCCGCGACAGCGCCAGGCAGAGCAGCTCTTCGGCGTAGACGTTGAGCTTGGAGCCGAACCCGCCGCCGACGGCCGGCACGACGACGCGCACCTGGTGCTCGGGGATGCCGAGCGTGATCGCCGACATGATCTTGAGGATGTGCGGGACCTGGGTCGTCGAGTACAGCGTGATGGACCCGCCGAACGGCTGGGGGACGGCGACGACGGCCCGGGCCTCCATCGCCATCGGGATCAGGCGCTGCTGGACGTAGCGCTCGCGGCACCGTGAACGCGGCGTCGGCGAACGCCCGGTCGATCTGGCCCTCGGTGCCCTCGACCTTGAGGGCCCACGTGTAGCTGGTGTTCGTGCCGAGGTCGTCGTGGATCACGACCCGGTCCGACAGCGCGTCCTCGAGGTCGACCACGGCGTCGAGCGGCTCGAACGTGACGTCCACCGCCTCGACGGCGTCGCGGGCGACGGCGTCACTCGTCGCCAGCACGGCGACGATGCCGTCTCCGGCGTAGCAGACCTTGCCCGTCGCCAGCGGGTAGTGGGCCGGGTTCTTCATGTCCTCGGTCACCGGCCAGGCGCACGGCATCGGCGCCGCCCAGGCATCGGCGAGGTCGGCGCCGGTGTGCACGGCGACGACGCCCGGGATGGCCTCGGCCGCCGACGTGTCGATGCCGACGATGCGGGCGTGGGCGTACGGGCTGCGGACGACGGCCATGTGCAGCGCACCCGGGATGTCCAAGTCGGTGGTGAAGCGGGCTTCGCCCGTCAGGAGGGCCGGATCCTCGCGGCGCAGCCGGCGCTGCCCGATGACCCCGGCTGCCGCTGCGGTGTCGGTCACCGTCATCGGGCACCGCCGGAGGTGCGAGCGACGGAGCGCCAGCGACGGAGCGGTCGTACGCGGCCTGTGTGCGCCGAGGGATCCTTCGAGCGAGCGAACGAGGTGGCTGGGTGGCCGGGGAGCGCAGTGAGCGTCATGGTCCCGGCGCCGATCAGGCGTCGGCGGCGGGCGAGCACCGCCAGCACGATGTTGTGGTAGCCGGTGCAGCGACAGAGGTTGCCCTCCAACCCCAACCGCACCTCGCGCTCGGTGGGGTGGGGGTTCTCCTCGAGGAGGCTCGTCGCGGCCATCACCATGCCAGGCGTGCAGTACCCGCACTGCAAGCCGTGGTTCTCCATGAACGCCTGCTGCATCGGGTGCAGCTCGCCGTCGGTCGCCAGTCCCTCGATCGTGGTCATCGACGTGCCGTCGGCCTGCACAGCGAGCACCGTGCAGCTCTTCACCGACTCCCCGTCGAGGTGGATGGTGCAGGCCCCGCACGACGTGGTGTCGCAGCCGACGTTCGTGCCGGTCAGGCCGAGGACGTCACGGATGTAGTGGACCAGCAGCGTGCGCGGTTCGACGTCGTGCTGGTGCGGCGCGCCGTTGACGGTGACGTTGATCTCCACGGCAATGGCCCCCTTCGAGCTGAAGTGTTGTCCCCGCGCCATCTAACCACGACGCGCGTCACGCCAGACAAAGCCCGCCCAGGTTGCCCGGACGTTGGTGCGCCGCCCCGCCCGTCGGGGTCGGCGCCAGGGTCACTCGTGCATCTGCTGGGCGAGGTAGCCCTGGATGCCGACCTGGCGGATCGTCTCCTGCTGGGTCTCGATCCAGTCGATGTGCTCCTCCTCGGACACGAGGATCTCGGCGAAGAGCTCGCGGGTGCCGTTGTCGCCCTTGGCGACCGACGGTGGCGATGCCGCGGTTCAGGCGCTCGACGGCGGTGTACTCGAGCTCGAGGTCGAGTTGCAGCTGCTCCTCGACCGTCTCGCCGACGCGCACCGGGAACAGCCGCTGCATGTTCGGGACACCTTCGAAGTAGAGGATGCGCTCGATGACGCGGTCGGCGTGCTTCATCTCGTCGATCGACTCGTCACGGCCGTGCTCGGCGAGGCGGTCGTAGCCCCAGTTGCCGCACATCTTGGCGTGGATGAAGTACTGGTTGATGGCGGTCAGCTCGGCCGTCAGCACGTCGTTGAGCACTTCGATGATGTCGGCGTCACCTCGCATGGGACACACCCTAGGACGTCTCGCCGCCATGGGCGCCATGATCTTCGGCGTCAGGCAGCCCTGATATGCAGGCGCGGAGCGGTCCGAAGACGGCGGTTCAGGCGATGCGCAGGCGGCGCCGCGGCACACCGGCCGGAACGGCGCGGGCGTGCTCGGCGAGCATCGCATCGATCGTCGGGTGGCACCCCAAGCAGCAGCTGCCGGCGTGGCAGCGCGCCGCGACCTCCTCGATCGTCGACGCGCCGTGCTCGATCTCGCGACGGACGCGACGCTCCCCGACCCCATGACACAGACACACCAGCGCCATCAGGATCGTAAGGTAGCCCTAACAGGGCCTACCGCGCAACCCCGGGTTCCAGTGTTCGTCGCGCTCGGCGGCGTCAGGTGACGACGCTGACGAAGTCCTGGACGGCGAGCACCACGAGGAACAGCAGGACGGTGCCGCCGAGGGCCCCGTACCACCACCGCTTCGGGTGATCGGCCCGCCAGAAGCGGCGCATGCTCATGACGATGCAGACCATCGCCGCCAGGTTGATGACGAGGCCGATCGCCGGGCCCACGCCCTTGGCCAGCCCGATGGCGGGCAGCACGAACGGGAACACGATGTACATCAGCAGGCAACGGAACGTGGCGACGACCAGCGACGTCTGGAAGGCCTTGCGGGCGCCCTCGGCCGATCCGGGCGGGGCGTCGAGCGGCAGCAGCAGGATGCGGCGCATCACGCGGTCGGCGGCGGTGCGCTCGGTCGGCGCCGACCGGCGGTGCTTCGCCCCAGAGGTCGACGTGGTGGTGGGATCCAGCCCGGTCGCCATGCGAGACGTCACGCTAGAGGCTCGGGCCACCCGCCGGCACATCCGTCGGCGCGACGGCTGCGACGAGCCCGATGACGTCGGCCGGCACCTCGGCGATGGCCACTGCACCCGCCAGCTCGAGCTCGCCGGGCGCGGCGTAGCCCCAGCGGACGCCGATGCATTCGATGCCGTGGACGTGGGCGCCGTGGATGTCGTGGTCACGGTCGCCGACCATCACGACGTGAGGCCCGGACGTGATGGCGAGCTCCCGCAGCGCGTGCGTGATCACCTCGTCCTTGGTGCGGCGCCCGGGTTCGAACGTGGCGCCGGCGAGGACCGCGAAGCGATCGGCGAGACCGAAGTGCTCGATGATCCGCACGGCCGTGGGCTCGGGCTTCGCGGTGGCCAGGGCCAGCGTGCACCCGGCGGCGCGCAGGTCGTCGAGCATGGCGGTCGCGCCGTCGTAGAGCGCGCACTCGAACAGACCACCGGCCTCGTAGTGGGTGCGATAGCGGTCGATGACGGCCCACAGCCGGTCGCCGGGCACCCCGATCATCGGCAGGCCGAGCTCGAAGGGCGGGCCGACCACCGATCGCAGCACGTCATCCGCGGGGACCGGCAGGCCGAGCTCGCGCAACGCCAGCTTCAGTGAGCCGGTGATCGCCGGGAGCGAGTCGGTGATCGTGCCGTCCAGGTCGACGAGGACGTGGGTGCGGGTGCCGAGGGTGCTGCCGAGCAACGGGGCTCCTGTGTGATGACGGGGAGGTTGGACTGTACCGACGCAGCGTGGCGGACGCAGGAGGCGCCCCCTCGTCGCGTGCCATGCTCAGGGCGTGGCCTGGCTGGTGAGTGATGCACGCGTGCTCGCCGCGGCCGAGGTCGCCGAGACCGGCTCGGCGCGGCGGCGCGGCTTGCTCCACAGGGATGGGTTGGACGGCGCGATGGTGCTCCCGTCGTGTCGCTGGGTGCACACGATCGGGATGCGCTTCGACCTCGACGTCGCGTACCTCGACGGGTCCGGGACGGTCGTCAAGTTGGCCCGGATGGCTCGCCACCGGGTCGGCGTGCCCGTGTCGAAGGCGACATGGGTCATCGAGGCCGAGGCCGGCGCGTTCGAGCGATGGGGACTGCACGTCGGCGACGTCGTCGAGCTGCGCACGGCCGATCCGGCCGGCGACACGGCCGACGCCTGACGGTCGATGGACGACCTCGACGACGCCCGGGCCGGTCGGCTCGTCCTCGTCGCCACGCCGATCGGCAACCTCGGCGACCTCGCGCCGCGTGCCGTCGACGTGCTCGCCCGGGCGGCCCTGGTGTGCTGCGAGGACACGCGCCGCACCGGCCGGTTGCTCCAGCACGCCGGGGTCAGCGGGGCGCGCCTGGCTGTGTGCAACGAGCACACCGAGCTGGCGCGCGTGGGTGAGGTGCTCGGCGTCCTCGCCGCGGGAGGTGACGTCGCCGTCGTCACCGATGCCGGGACGCCGGGGATCAGCGACCCAGGGGAGCGGCTGGTGGCCGCCGTGCTCGACGCTGGCTACGAGGTGACCGCGGTGCCCGGTCCGGCCGCGTTCGTGCAGGCCCTCGTGACGTCGGGCCAGGCGACGGGCCGGTTCGTGTTCGAAGGGTTCCTGCCCCGCACGGGCCGGGCACGCCGCGAGCGGCTCGACGAGCTGGCCGCCGAACGCCGCACGATCATCCTGTACGAGGCGCCGCACCGGATCGCTCGCACGATCGCCGACCTCGTCGAGCTCGTCGGCGCCGACCGCCCGGTCACCGTCTCGCGAGAGCTCACCAAGCTCTACGAGACGGTCGTGCGCGGCACGCTCGGTGACGTCGAGCTCGGCGACCCGCGGGGGGAGTACGTCGTCGTGCTCGCGGGGGCGCCGGTCTCGACCGAGGTGCCCGACGACGACGCCGTGCGCGCCGCGCTGCGCGAGGAGCTCGCCGCGGGGGCGTCCCGTCGCGACGCGGCGGCTGCCGTGTCCGCCCGGCTCGGGGTCCCTCGGCGCACGGCGTACGAACTGTCGGTGAACCTGCGGTGACCAGCACGGGTCGGAGGTGCGATCGGTCACGCCACGCCGGAAGTGCGGTTGCCGTCGCCCGACCGGGGGCTACCGTGGCCGGCGTCGCGGCGCATCGACCGGCGTCCGACGGATCCGACCGCGACCCGTGAGCGAGCGAGTCTCCGAACGAGCATCGCGGCGCAAGCGTGAGAGAAGGCCGGCGATGACCGAGCAGCACGGGTTCGTGCTCGACGAGCACGATGCCGCTGGAACCTACAGCGAGATGATCGGCTCGGGCCCGAGCGCCGCCTTCTTCGACCTCGACCGCACGCTGATCGCCGGTTCCTCGGCGTTCATCATGGCCAGGGCGGCCCGCTCGAACGGTCTGGTGCCGACCCGCCAGTTCCTGCGCGATGCCGGTTCGGCGGTGGCGTTCAAGCTGCGAGGCGCCGACGACCCCACGACCGACGGCGTGCGCGACCGCATCCTCGGCGCGGTCAGGGGGATGCGCCAGGACGACCTGATCGCGCTCAACGCCGAGGTCCTCCCGAAGCTGCTGGCCAAGATCCGCCCGGAGGCCCGCCGGTTGCTCGACCTGCACCGTCACGCCGGGCGCAACACGTACATCGTGTCCGCCGCGCCGGTCGAGATCGTCGAGCCGCTGGCCCACTCGCTCGGCATGACCGCCGGCATCGGCACGCGTGGCGAGATCGTCGACGGCATGTACACCGGCCAGCTCGACGGACCGTTCTGCTACGGACCCGGGAAGGTCACCGCGATGGAGGAGATCGCCCGCTGGGACGGCCTCGACCTGGCCCAGTGCTACGCCTACTCGGACTCCTCGAGCGACCTCCCGATGCTCCAGGCCGTGGGCCACCCCGTCGCCGTCAACCCGGACAGCAAGCTGGCCCGCCACGCCCGCGCCTACGGCTGGCCGATGGTCAACTTCAGCCAGCGCACCAAGTCGGTCATCCGCCGGTCGTTCACCGCCGCCGGCGCGACCGCGATCGCCGGCGTCAGCTTCGCCGCCGGCACGAGGTACGCCCGCCGCCCGGCCTAGCCGGACGACCAACTGCTCGCGCGTCTCCGTCCCGATCGCCGATCTGGGTGGCAGACATCCCGGTTCCCGGGATCGAGGTCGCCCGGAATGCTCGGAACGCGACGGGCGAACGCCCACAGCCGGCTCGCGGGGTGATCGCTAGCGTGGGCCGGTGTGAGCGAGCGTTCCACGTGCACATCCACCGCGCGAGCGGATCGCGCGAGCGAACGAGGTGGTTCGTGAGCGAGCGTTCCACGTGCACATCCACCGCGCGAGCGGATCGCGCGAGCGAACGAGGTGGCTCGTGAGCGAGCGTTCCACGTGCACATCCACCGCGCGAGCGGATCGCGCGAGCGAACGAGGTGGCTCGTGAGCCGGTTCTACGTCACGACGCCGATCTACTACGTCAACGACGCCCCCCATGTCGGCCACGCCTACACGACCGTCATCGCCGACGCCTTGGCCCGCTGGCACCGCCTCGCCGGCGACGAGACGTTCTTCCTCACCGGCACCGACGAGCACGGGCTCAAGGTGGCCCAGTCGGCGATCGAGGCCGGGATCACACCGCAGGAGCAGGCCGACCGCAACTCGGCGCGGTTCCACGAGGCCTGGGACCTGCTCGACATCTCCTACGACGACTTCATCCGCACCACCGAGCCCCGCCACCACGTCACCGTGCAGGCCCTGCTGTCGCGCATCCGCGACAACGGCGACATCGAGCTCGACACGTACGAGGGGCCGTACTGCGTCTCGTGCGAGGCGTACTACCAGGAGAGCGAGCTGGTCGAGATCGACGGCGTCGGCGGCCTGTGCCCGATCCACCAACGACCGGTCATCCGGCTGAAGGAGGAGAACTACTTCTTCCGCCTGAGCCGGTACCAGCAACGCCTGATCGACTGGATCGCCGCCGACCCCGACGTGATCCAGCCCGAGTCGAAGCGCAACGAGGTCCTCGGGTTCCTCCGCCAGGGCCTCGACGACGTCTCGATCACGCGCACCTCGCTGGACTGGGGGGTGCCGGTGCCGTGGGCCGAGGGGCACGTGTTCTACGTCTGGTACGACGCGCTGATCAACTACGCCACCGCGGTCGGGTTCGGCACCGATCAAGCGCGCTTCGACACCTGGTGGCCGGCGGTCCACCACCTCATCGGCAAGGAGATCATCCGGTTCCACTGCGTGTACTGGCCGGCGATGCTGATGGCGGCCGGCCTGGCGCCGCCGCACCGGGTGCACGTGCACGGATGGCTGCTCCTCGGCGGCGAGAAGTTGTCGAAGACCGTCCACGGCGCGGCCAGGCTCACTGACATCGCGCCGGTCCGCCTCGTCGAGGACTTCGGCGTCGACGGTTTCCGGTACCACTTCCTGCGCGACGCGCCGTTCGGGCCCGACGGCGACTTCAGCTACGAGCGGATGGTCGATCGGTACAACGCCGACCTGGCCAACAACCTCGGGAACCTCCTGTCGCGCGTCGCCACCGTCGTCGACAGGTCGTGCGGCGGCATCGGGCCCCCGCCACGCGCGTCGAGCCCGCTGGCGCCGATCGCCGCCGAGGTCGTGACCGCGACCACCGAGGCGTGGGAGCGGGTCGAGCCGTCGATCGCCCTCGACGCGACGTGGCGGCTGATCCGGGAGACCAACGCCTACCTCGAGGCCAACCAGCCGTGGAAGCTCGATCCGGGCCCGGAGCTCGACGCGATCCTCGGCGACGCCCTCGAGGCGCTGCGGATCGTCGTGGTGCTGACGTCACCGGCGATCCCGTCCACGGCCCAGGCGATCTGGGAGCGCATCGGCCTGCCCGGCGCGGTCACCGACCGGCGCGTGCCCGGGGACGTGGCGTGGGGCGGGTACCCCGGCGGCCTGGTCGTGACGAAGGCCGCCCCGCTGTTCCCCCGCATCAAGCCGTGACCGGCACTGTCGCCCCGGGCTGGCTCGATTCGCACTGCCACATCCCGCTCGAGTCGGCCGACGAGGTCGTCGGCGAGGCGCGAGCTGCCGGCGTCACCGCGATGGTCACCGTCGGGTGCGACCGCCCATCGTCGCAAGCCGGCCTGGCGATCGCCGCGGTGCACCCCGACGTGCACGCCACGGTCGGGCTCCATCCCCACGACGCCCGCCTCGGCGTCGACACCGTCGCCGACCTGTTCGACGGCCCGGTGCGCCCGGTGGCGGTCGGGGAGTGCGGGCTCGACTACCACTACGACCACTCCCCCCGGGACGTCCAACGGGAGGCCTTCGCCGCCCAGGTCGCGATCGCCCATGCGCGATCGCTGCCGATCGTCATCCACACCCGCGAGGCGTGGGACGACACGTTCGACATCCTCGACGCCGAGGGGGTGCCGTCGAGGATCGTCTTCCACTGCTTCACCGGCGGGCCCGACGAGGCCCGCCGGTGCCTGGACCGGGGCGCGTACGTGAGCTTCAGCGGCATCGTCACGTTCCCGGGCGCGCCCGAGGTGCGCGAGGCCGCGACGCTCGTGCCCCTGGCGCGGACGCTCGTCGAGACCGACAGCCCGTACCTGGCGCCCGTCCCGAACCGCGGCCGGCGCAACCGCCCGGCGTGGGTCCCGCTCGTCGGCGCCGGCGTGGCCGCCGTGCACGGCGTCGACCCCGACGTCGTCCGAGTGGCCACGCGGGCCGCCGCGACCGCCGTCTTCGGCCTCCCAGCCTGATCGCCCGGGCCGGCGCCGCCGACCCGCATCGGGCCCGTCCGGTTTGCGTTCGGCGCCCCAGGTACCTAGCGTTTTCCTTCCTTCACGCGGTCGGGACCCGAGCTCGACCTCCGGACCGGGAGCGGACCCTGAGATTCGACGACAACGACCGACGGCGGCTGGCCCTCGCCAGCGCGTTGACGATCGTTGCGCTCCCGGCGGTGTGGCTCGTGAACCGCTCCGAGACCGGCGCCTCGTCGACCCGCCCGAACGTCGCTGCCGTCGGTCTGCCGGCCGACGACGGCGGCACGATCCCGCCGTCCGCGGACACCGGACCGGTTGACCCGATGGGCGACGTCGACGCCCGCTACCTCCGTCCGGCCGACCTCCCTGTGGTGGGCGCCGGGACGGCGACGATCGCCGTCGGCACCTCGCCCGACGTGCTGGTCGCCGTGGCGAAGGCGACCTACCGGTCCGGCGTGGGCTGGCACACGTGCGTGTACAGCGGCGTGGAGGCCGGCTCGACCGTCCGCGTCGTCAACGTCGACAACGACCGCTCGATCGAGTGCACGACGCGGCTGCGACCGATCGACCAGCCCCAGGACGAGCTGGTGATGACTTCCGAGCAGTTCGCCGAGATCGCCGACCTGACCAGCGCACCGATCGACGTCGAGATCCGTCGGTGACGCCCGTGGCGCGTACCGGCCGCGCCGCCCGCCGCGCCGAGACCGGGTCCGATCGCAGCGAGCGAACGAGGCGACCCCGTGAGCCGAGCGAGTCCTCGAGCGACCGAACAAGGCGACACGCATGACGCACTCGCGGCCCGCGGTGCGCGACCTGCTCACCGCCCGGGGCCTCGCGCCGCGCCGTGACCTCGGCCAGAACTTCGTCGCCGACCCCAACACCGTGCGGCGCATCGCCCACCTGGCCGCTGTGGGACCGGCCGACCGGGTCGTCGAGATCGGGGCCGGCCTCGGATCGCTGACCCTGGCCCTGGCCGAGACCGGGGCGTCGGTCACGGCCGTCGAGGTGGACCGGGGACTCGTCGCCGCCGTGCGCGACGTCGTGGCCGACCTCGCGAACGTCACCATCGTGGAGGCCGACGCGATGACGCTCGACTGGGACGCGGTGCTGGGCGGGCACGGCGGCTGGGTGCTCGTGGCCAACCTGCCGTACAACGTCGCCACGCCGTTGGTGGCCGACGTCCTCGACGGTGTCCCGGCCGTCGCCCGGATGCTGGTGATGGTGCAGCGCGAGGTCGGCGAGCGCCTCGTCGCCGCGCCAGGGTCGAGGGCCTACGGCGCGGTCAGCGTGAAGGTCGCCTACTGGGCCTCGGCCCGCATCGCCGGGCTCGTGCCCGCGGCGGTGTTCATGCCCACGCCGAACGTCGAGTCGGCACTGGTCGAGATCGTCCGCCGCCCGCCGCCGGCGGTCGCACCCGGCGAGCTGTTCGCGCTCGTGCGCACCGCGTTCGGGCAGCGCCGCAAGATGCTGCGGCGCTCGCTGGCCGGTGCCGTGACCGGCGAGCAGTTCGCCGCCGCCGGCGTGGCGGAGACGGCCCGGCCCGAGGAGCTCGACCTGGGTGACTGGGTGCGCCTCACGCAGGTCGTCCACCCGGCATGAGGGCGCAGATCACGGTCCACGCCCCGGCCAAGCTGACCCGCTCGCTGCGGGTCACCGGCGTGCGCGACGACGGCTACCACCTCATCGATGCCGAGATGGTCACGCTCGACGTCGGCGACGTGCTGACGATCACACCCGATGGCTCCGGGTTGACCGTCGGCGGGCCGTTCGGGCGCGGCGTGCCCACCGACGGGCGCAACCTGGTGGCGCGGGCCCTCGCCGCCGTCGGACGGTCGGCGGCGGTCCACGTCGACAAGCAGATCCCCGCCGGTGGCGGATTGGGTGGGGGATCGGCCGATGCCGCAGCGGTCCTGCGCTGGGCCGGGGTCGACGACCTGGACGTGGCCGTCGGCGTGGGCGCCGACGTGCCGTTCTGCCTCGTAGGCGGGCGGGCGCGGGTGCGGGGGATCGGCGAGGTCGTCGATCGGCTGCCCGACGAGCGGCTCACGTTCACGCTCGTCGTGCCGCCGCTGTCCGTCAGCACCCCGGCCGTCTACCGGGCGTGGGACGACATGGGCGGCCCGACCGCGGCCGGCGCCAACGACCTCGAGCCGGCTGCGGTGTGCGTCGAACCGGCGCTCGCCGTGTGGCGCGATCGGATCGGTGAGCTGGCCGGTGCGGCGCCGACGCTGGCCGGCAGCGGAGCCACCTGGTTCCTGCTTGGCGAGCGCGACGACGCCCTCGCCGCGTTGCGCAGCGAGGGCGCTGTGGTGCTGGTAGCCCGCACGAGCCCGGCTCGGGCGGGCTGACGTGCTCGGCGCTACTTGCGGCGCTGGTGGCGGGTGCGCCGGAGCATCTTCTTGTGCTTCTTCTTGCGCATCCGCTTGCGGCGCTTCTTGATCAGGGAACCCATACGGGCGGCGAGGCTACCGGCGGATCGAGGACCTGCGCGATACCGTGCAGCTCACGACGGCGACACGAGCGTTGACGACTGATTCCGGGGTCGTTCAATGGTAGGACATCTGATTTTGGTTCAGAGTATGGGGGTTCGAGTCCTCCCCCCGGAGCGATGGAAACCCCCCTCCACACCGCATCCACCACCCACGGCGAGCCGGCTGCGATGAGGCGCCGATGAGCGTCTCGGCGATCGTCCTCGCCGCCGGCGAGGGGACGCGGATGCGCTCGGCGCGTCCCAAGCCCCTGCACATGATCTGCGGTCGGGCGATGGTCCTGCACGTGATCCACGCCCTCGAGAAGGTACGCCCGGAGCGCACCGCGCTCGTCGTCGGCCACGGCGCCGAGGTCGTCACGAAGAAGGTCCAGGAGCACGCCCCGGCGTGGGCCAACGTCGTCTTCGTCGAGCAGCACGAGCAGCGGGGCACGGGCGACGCCGCCCTCCACGGGATGACGGCCTTCCCCGGCGACGACCTCGACGACGACTCGACCGTCGTCGTGGTCCCCGGTGACACGCCGCTCCTCGAGCCGGACACGATCGATGCGCTCGTCGCCGCCCACGTCGCCAGCGGCAGCGCGGCCACGCTGCTCACGAGCGTCGTCGACGACCCGACGGGGTACGGGCGGGTCATCAAGGCGCCCGACGGCCGGGTGCTGCGGATCGTCGAACACCGCGACGCCACGGCCGAGGAGCGTGACGAGCACGAGATCGCCACGAGCATCTACGCGTTCCGTCGCGACCTGCTCGGGCCGGCACTGCGCCACGTGTCCCCCGACAACGCCCAGGGCGAGTACTACCTGACCGACGTCGTCGGCGTGCTCGGCGGCATGGGGCACCGGGTCGGCCGGGTGCAGGCACCCGCCGAGGAGACGCAAGGCGTCAACGACCGCTGGCAGCTGGCGCTCGCCGAGCGCGAATTGCGGTCACGCATCAGCCGCCACTGGCTGCTCAACGGCGTGACCATGCTCGACCCCCGCCAGACGTTCATCGACGTGACCGTCAAGCTCGGGCGTGACGTGACGCTGTACCCGGGCACCCTGCTCGAGGGCAACACCGTCGTCGGGGACGGCTGCGAGATCGGTCCGGACACCCGCCTCGACGACTGCGTCGTCGGGCGCGAGTCACGCGTCCAGCACACCGTCGGCACCGAGGCCGAGATCGGGCGCCGCGCCGTCGTCGGCCCCTACGCCCACCTGCCGGCCGGCTCGCACGTCGCCGAGGCCGCCGTGACCGGCGCCTTCTACACTGCACCTGTCGACTGATGCCGCCTGCCAACGACGCCTTGCACTGACACGAACCCGACACGACCACGAGGGGACCCCGATGGAGAAGGTCACGACCAAGAAGTTGGCGCTGTACTCGGGGCGGACGCATCCGGATCTCGCCACCGAGGTCGCCAGCCACCTCGGCATCGAACTGGGTCACCCGAACATCGTCGAGTTCGCCAACGGCGAGGTCCGCCCGCGGTTCGCCGAGAGCGTCCGCGGCAACGACGTGTTCATCCTCCAGAGCCACTACGGGGTCGACGGCCGGTCGGTGAACGACTCGATCATGGAGCAGCTGATCATGTGCGACGCCGCCTACCGGGCGTCGGCCAAGCGGATCACCGCCGTCTGCCCGTTCTACGGCTACGCCCGCCAGGACCGCAAGGCCGAGGGGCGTGAGCCGATCACCGCCCGCCTGGTCGCCGACATGTTCAAGGCGGCCGGGGTCAAGCGGATGATCTCGATCGACCTGCACGCCGGACAGATCCAGGGCTTCTTCGACGGGCCGGTCGACCACCTGACGGCGATGCCCGTGCTCGAGGGGTACCTGCGCGACCACTGCTCCGCACCGGTGATCGTCTCGCCCGACGCCGGGCGCATCAAGGTCGCCGAGCGGATGGCCCAGCACCTGGGCGACTGCGGTGCCGACCTGGCGTTCTGCTACAAGCGCCGTCCGAAGGGCACGGCCAACGTGGCCGAGGCCACGGACGTCATCGGTGAGGTCGCCGGACGGCTGTGCGTGCTGACCGACGACATGATCGACACCGCCGGGACGATCAGCTCGGCGGCCGAGCTCCTGCTCTCGCGGGGCGCGACCGAGGTGTGGGCGATGGCGACGCACGGCGTGCTGTCGGGCCCGGCGATCGACCGCCTCAAGAACGGGGCGATCAGCCGCGTCGTGCTGACGAACACCCTGCCGCTGCCGCCCGAGAAGCAGATCCCCCAGATCGAGGTCCTGTCGATCGCCCCGCTGATCGCCGAGGCCCTCGGCGCCGTCTTCGACGACACCAGCGTCAGCGAGATCTTCGACGGCGAGAACCTCGCTTAGTCGGCTCGCTCCCCGCAGACTCGTCGCTCGGCGGAGCCGCCGGTCGGCCTCACGGGTCGGTGGCGGGGGCGGGCGGTGGGGGTGGGGGAGGCGGGCGGTAGCATCGTGCGCTGGTCTTTCAAGGTCTCCGGACCACCGAACTCCGAAGGTTTGCACCATGGCTTCCACCGTGCTCGTCGCCAACACCGGCCGCCCGACGGGCAGCGCCGCGTCCCGTCGCATGCGCAACGACGACGTCATCCCCGCCGTGCTCTACGGGCACGGCATGACGCCGCTCTCGGTCGCCGTCGGGCGCCGTGACCTGCGCCTCGCACTCTCCGGCGCCGCCGGTGCCAACACCGTGCTCGACCTCACGGTCGACGGGACGGTGTACCCGGCCATCGTCAAGGACCTCCAGCGCCACCCGGTCCGCCGCACCGTGTCCCACGTGGACTTCATCCAGGTCAACCTGGACGAGCAGATCACGATCTCGGTGCCCCTGCGACTCGAGGGCGAGGCCACGGCGGTCGCCAACGGCGGGGGCCTGGTCGACCCGGCCGTCGACTCGATCGAGGTGTCGACGACGCCGCGCAGCATCCCCGACGAGTTCGTCGTCGACGTCAGCGAGATGGAGATGGACTCCGTCATCCGCCTCGCCGACATCCCGATGCCCGCCGGCGTCACCGCGACCGGCGACCCGGAGATGCCGGTCGTCACCGTCCTCACGATGCGGGCCGAGGTGGCCGAGATCGAGGCCGCCGACGCCGAGGTCGCCGACGAGCAGGCCGAGGTGTCCGAGGAGACCGCCGAGGCCAGTGGTGACGGCGACTCGGCGGGCGACGACGCCGCCGAGTGAGGCGCAAGACCCCGTTCGACTGGTTGATCGTCGGACTGGGCAACCCGGGCAAGGAGTACGCCCGGACCCGGCACAACGTCGGTGAGGAGGTCGTCGCCGAACTGGCCACGCGCCGCGGCGACACCATGAGGAGCGGACGGGACAACTCGCTCGTCGCCGAGTCGCGCATCGGCGAGCAACGGTGCGTGCTGGCCTTCCCGCTGACGTACATGAACGACTCCGGTCAGGCCGTACGGGCGCTCGTGCGCCGCTACGGCATCGACGAGGTCGATCACATCGTGGTCGTGCACGACGAGCTGGACCTGCCGCCGACGACGATCCGCGTCAAGGCCGGCGGGGGACTGGCTGGTCACAACGGGTTGCGCAGCATCGTCCAGCACCTCGGCACGCAGGACTTCCTGCGCGTCCGCATCGGCGTGGGCAAACCGCAGTCGAAGGAGCGCGGGGCCGACCACGTCCTGTCCCGGCTACCGTCCAAGCAGCGAGAACTGTTCGACGTCGCCGTCCAGGAAGCCGCCGACGCGGTCGAGGTGATCGTCACCGACGGCGTCGATGCTGCCATGCGCGACTACAACGGGCGGGATGCCGGAGGGTGACACCATCCGCCGCCTGGCCGAGCGGATCAACCGCCGATTCGCCGGTGAGCGCGTCGAGCGCACGGTCACCCGCGATCCCCGTCTCGTCCACGTCGACTTCGCCGGCGCCGTGCTGGTCGAGGCCGACGCCCGCGGCAAGCACCTGCTGATCCGGTTCGACGACGGGCGCACGCTGTTCGCCCACCTGCGCATGGACGGCTCGTTCGTCGTCGGGCCGGCTTCTCGCGACGCCGAGTGGAAGCGGCGGATCGAGCTGTGGTTCGCGTCGGGTCGGTTGACCGTGGTCGACGTGCCGGTGCTGGGCGTCGTGGCCACGGCGGCCGAGGACGGTGTCGTCGGCCACCTCGGTCCCGACCTCTGCGGTCCGGAGGTCCCCGATCTCGACGTCGTGCTCCAGCGGATGGCCGAGCAACCCGCGCAGCCGCTCGCCGGGGCCCTCCTCGACCAACGCAACGTGGCCGGGTTCGGGAACGTGTACGCGGTCGAGCTGCCCTTCGTGGTCGGCGTCTCGCCCAACCAGCCGGTCGGCACCGTGGACGGCCTGCGCGCCCTCATCGGTCTCGGTGCCGCGGTGATCCGGACCAACGCCGCTCGTGGCCCCCAGAACACCACCGGCCGGCGGTTGGCGAGCGACGACCACTGGATCTACGCCCGTCGGGGCCGGGCCTGCCCGCTCTGCGGCACGAGGCTCGACGGCTGGAGCGAGCGTGACAGCCCGTGGCGGCGGGTGGCGGCGTGGTGCCCGGAGTGCCAACGGCTCGACGACCGGCGAGCCGTCGACGTGGCGCGGGCCCGCAGGTTGCTGGCCCTCCACCCGGCCCGGCGAGAACCGTCGTTCCCGACCCCATGATCGCGCCGACGCGGCGCCGCGTTCACCGGGCGCTCATCTGGCGATCGGCACGATGGTCGCCGTGGACATCGGACCGGGCGAGCTCATGGTGGTGCTGGTGGTCGTCCTGTTGATCTTCGGCTCGAGCCGCCTCCCCAAGCTCGGCCGATCCCTCGGCGAGGCGATGCGCGAGATGCGCCGGTGGAGCGATCCCGACGCATCGCACGCCGAGGAGGTCCCCACCGCCCGTGACGACGCGGCCGCGGCCGCACCTGATCGCCACCACGATCAGGGCCGCGTCGTCACCGGGTGAGCGGGCGCGATGACCTGATCGGTGTCATCCCGTGGTGCGCTGGACGTACGGGCGGTAGCTGCCGTCCAGGACGTCGAGGTGCCCGATCACCTTGCCGGTGACGACCTGCGGGTCGGCGTCGGCGAGCACGACGACGGCGCGGGCGAAGTCTTCGTCGGATCCGTACGTGTCGAAGTCCTTGGCGTAGAAGGCGACGCCGGGGGTCATGATCGGCAGCGACGGCGACAGTGCGTTCACGGCGATCCCGACGCCCGCCAGGTCGTAGGCGGCGCAGCGGGTGAGGTGCTCGAGCGCGATCTTGGAGCCGCCGTAGCCGGCCAGCACACCCTGGCGCCGATCGGCGAACGGGCCGTCGCCCGGCATCCTCGACGCGCCGGAGGTGACGTTGACGATCGAGCCGTATCCCGCGGCGACCATGTCCGGCACGACCAGCTGCATCAGCTCGTACGCCGCCATCGGACCGATCGTGAAGTGCCGCTCGTACGCGCCGAGCGGCGTCGTGAGGAACGTCGGCCAGTCGGCTCGCGCCGCGCCCGCTTTGTTTCGCTCGCTCGAGGACTCGCTCGGCTCACCGCGCCGCCTTGTTCGCTCGCTCGAGGACTCGCTCGGCTCACCGCGCCGCCTTGTTCGCTCGCTCGAGGACTCGCTCGGCTCACCGCGCCGCCGGCTGTCGGTGGACGGCCGGGCGCTGTGAACGCGGCGTTGTTGACGAGCAGCGTGATCGGACCGAGCGCCGCTCGCGCCTCGTCGACCAGGCGGGCGCGGTCCTCGCGCACCAGGAGGTCGGCGCGCACGGCGACCGCCCTCCCGCCGGCGTCCGCGATCTCGCCGACCGTCTCACCGATCGTCCCGGGCAGCCGGTCGTCCCAGACCTGCTCGGTCCGGGCGACGACCGCGACCGCCGCGCCCTCGGCAGCCAGGGCCTTGGCGATCGCCTTCCCGAGGCCGCGGCTGGCACCCGTCACGACCGCCACCCGTCCGTCCAGCCGTCCCATCGTGCGTCCTCCTGTCGTCCCGGACGGCATCGTACGGGTGCCGCGCCCGGGCGGATCCTCCCGCGGCGGCGCCCGTCCGGGCGTTCAGACCGTCGTGCTGCCCTGCTCGGGGAGTGTCGTCCACCCGTCGCTGCCCGCGGCGTGGGCCGCGACGTCAGTCGAGGCCGAGGAGATCGACGACGAACACCAGTGTCTCGCCACCGCTGATCACACCGCCGGCGCCACGGTTGCCGTACCCGAGGTCGGGCGGGATCGTCAGCCGGCGCCGCCCACCGACCTTCATCCCGGCGACGCCCCGGTCCCAGCCCTGGATGACCTGGCCGGCACCGAGCTGGAAGCCGAACGTCTCGCCTCGGTTCCACGATGCGTCGAACTCCTTACCGGTCGACCACGCCACGCCGACGTAGTGCACGGTGACCCGCTGACCGGCCGAGGCCTCGTCGCCGTCGCCCGCTGCCAGGTCCTCGATCACGAGGTCGGGCGGCGGGTCGCCGTCGGGGATGGTCACGGCTGGCTTCTCGGTGTCGGACATCCGGACATCGTGGCCCACCGCTCGGGGCGGCCCGCGTTCCATGGCGCTTCCTCGGGCGCCTCCGGTCAGCGCTCGAGGCGACGGGCGTAGGCCGGGACGATGATCGCGGCGGCGACGAGATGGGTCAGCATCAGCACGGTCTTCGAGCCGGTCGAGGCTTCGACGAGCGCGTCCGGGATCAGCGAGATCGCGGTGAGGGCCACCGTCGTGACGACGAACGTTCGCCGCGGCCGTGCCGCCCGGGCGCCGGTGCGCAACAGCGAGTGGCCGCGCCGGGCGGGTGCTGGTCTCAGCGCCGCTTCGGCGGCAGCGAGCGGGCGTGGCCGACGCCGGTCCGCACCCACGTGGTGAGCTGCCGCTTCGTGCCGATCTCGGCCAGGTCGACGAGCAACCACCCCTTCATGGGCCGACCCCGCATCTCCATCGGCTCGGCACCGGGCCGGGCCAGGAAGCGGTCGGCCTGGGCGGGATCGATCCGGACAAGCAGCCCGCCGCGCCCGCTCGCGGCGACCGCCATGTTGCCGTCGACCAGGAACGCCAGCCCCCCGAACATCCGTTGCTCGCTGAGCCCTGGTTCGTCCCCGACCAGCTCGCGGATGCGGTCGGCGAGGTGCTCGTCGTAGCCCACGTCGGCGATCGTAGGGCTGGTGGCCGCCAGCCGATTCCCAGGTGATCCAACGGCTCCTGTGAGGTGCGGGGCGTTCGATGGGTGTTGCCCCTACCGAGCGAACACCCTCCGAAGGAGGATCCTGATGCAACGCAAGCACCTGGCCGTGGCGGCGATCGCCGCGATGGCCGCCGTCGGCGTCGGCGGCGCCGGCATCGCCGCCGCCCAGACCGACGACGGCTCGTCGACGACCGTCACCACGCCGTCCGAGGACACCACGACGGCGACCGACGACGGCACGACCACCGACGACAGCACCACCGCCGACGACAGCACCACCACCGACGACAGCACGACGACGGAGGGCTGCGAGGGCGGCGGTGGCCCGGGCCGTGGCGGCGGGCCGGGCGCGGCCACGGACGGCTCGGCACCGACCGAGGCACCGGCGGCGCCGACCGAGGCGCCGTCGACGACCGAGAGCTCCACCTCCTAGGCGAACGACGGTTTCGGGTCCGGATCCTGGTCGCCCGTGCGACCGGGATCCGGGCCGAGAAGCCCTCGGCCAGGGCGGCGTGGTGCGGCGGTCACCGCCGACCGCGTTCGCGGAAGCGGTCCAGGCGCCGGCGGTCCTTCTTCGTCGGCCGCCCCGTCCCCGCGTCGCGCTGGAACAGCGGCCGCGGAACGTGCTCGCGTGGTGGTGGCGCCGGACTGTGGTCGACGATGCACTCGGCGGCGATCGGTGCGCCCACCCGCTTGTCGATCAGGCGGACGACCTCGACGATCCGGTGCCGATCGGCGTCCCTGGCCTCGACCCGATCGCCGATCCGGACCGCGCTGGCCGGCTTGGCGGGGTTGCCGTTGACCCGCACGTGGCCGCCCTTGCACGCTGCCGCGGCCGCCGAGCGCGTCTTGTACACCCGCACCGCCCACAGCCACTGATCGACCCGCGTCGCCTCGATGCGAACCAGTCTGCCCGCCCGAGCTACCTCGTTCGCCCGGCCCTACCGTGTCGCGGGTGACGACGGAGATGACGGTGCGCGAGCGGTTGCAGGCCGCGCTGACGGTGGCGATGCGGGCGCGCGACGTCGTGGCCGTCAGCGCCCTGCGCACGGCGCTGGGTGCGATCGCCAACGCCGAGGCCGTCCAGGTCGGTCCGACCGATGCGGCGGCGCTCTTCGATGGCCCGATCGCCGGTGCCGTCGCCGGTCTGGGCGCCGGTGACGTGCCCCGCCGGGCGCTCAGCGAGGACGACGTCCGGGAGATCGTGCGACGCCATGTCTCCGAGCGGCGCGAGCTGGCCGCCGAGTTCGAGCGCGCTGGTCGGCGTGATCAGGGCGAGCGGCTGCGGGCGGAAGCCGACGCGTTGCTCGATGCCGCCGGATGACGGCGGCTGACCGCGTGCCGGTGCGCCGTTGCCGCCACGCGAGACTGCCGGCGTGGGCCTCACCCCGCGCCCGGTGTCCGCCAGCGTGATCGAGCTGCTCGCCGGCGCCCGCGATCGCCGGCCGTTCACGCCCGCCGACGCCCGCTCGCCCTCCACGTTCGAGCGCTTGGAGCTGGCCGGCGAGCGCTGCGTCGTGAAGTACGTCCATGTGGACCACGACTTCATGATGCGCGGCGCCGGCGACATCGGCTGCCTGCCGTTGCGGCTGTGGGCCTGCGGTCTGCTGGACGTCGCACCGGACGTCATCGACCACGCCGTGCTCGGCGTGGCGCCGTGGGGGCGACACGGGTGGGGTGCGGCGATCCTGATGCGCGACGTCGCCGCCGACCTCGTGCCGGTGGGCGACGGCCCGGTGCCCGAGGAGCTCCATGTCGCGTGCATCGAGCACCTCGCGGCGATGTCGGCCGGCATGTGGGGGTGGCGCGACGACATCGGCCTGCTGGCCCAGCCGCGCCGCTGGACGTACTTCGCGCCGGACACGCTGGACAGCGAGCGGGGTCTCGCCTTCCCCGAGCCCGTGCCGCGGATCGCCCTCGACGGCTGGGAGCGGTTCGCCGCCCGCTCGCCCGCCGACGTGCGGAGTGTGGTTGGCGAGCTGCACGCCGACGTCACCCCGCTGGCGGCGGCGATCGCCACGACGCCCTCGACGTTCATCCACGGCGACTGGAAGTTCGGCAACCTGGGGCGGGCCGCCGACGGTCGCACCGTGCTCATCGACTGGACGTACGGCGGCGAGGGTCCGGTGGCCCACGAGCTGGCCTGGTACCTGGCGCTCAACCGGTCCCGGCTGCCGCCCGGCCACACCAAGGCGTCGACCATCGACGCGTTGGGGGCGGCGCTCGAGCGTCACGGGGTCGCGACCGCCGGGTGGTGGGAGCGCCAGGTCGGTCTGTGCCTCCTCGGCGCGGTCGTGCAGTTCGGCTGGGAGAAGGCGTACGGCGAGCAGGACGAGCTGGACTGGTGGGTCGACCAGGCCAGAGCCGGGGCCGCCTTCCTGTGACCGCTCCTGCGGCCGAGGCGGGGCACGGCGGCGGGATGCCGTCGGTACCCTGGATCGCCCGTGCGACTGGCTGATCTCCCCCCGCTGCTCCGCGACGAGCCGGCCCTCACGCGTGCCCTCGGCGAGCCCGGCGCCCGGCTCGCCGTCGTCGAGGTCGCCCGACCGATCGCCATCGCCGCGCTGGCGACGTTGTCGAACAAGCGCCCGCTGGTCGTCGCCACTCCGACCAGCACGATGGCCGCCCAGCTCGGTGACGACCTGGCCCAGTTCCTCCCGGCCGATCAGGTCGCCGTGTTCCCGGCGTGGGAGACGCTGCCGTTCGAACGGGTCAGCCCGTCGGTCGAGACCATGGGCCGCCGCCTCGAGGTGCTGTGGCGCTTGCGCGACCCAGAGCGCTGCCCGGCCGTCGTGGTCACCGGCGTGCGGGGCCTGCTCCAGCGGCTCGGGCCCGAGGCCACGGCGACCGACCCGATCGTGGTGCGCCCTGCCGACGTCATCGACCCCGACGACCTCGTCGCCCACCTCGTGTCGTTCGGCTACCGGCGCGAGCAACTCGTCGAGCACCGCGGCGAGGTCGCCCGGCGGGGCGCCATCATCGACGTGTTCCCGTCCACCGCTGATGCGCCGGTGCGCATCGACCTGTGGGGTGACGAGGTCGACCGGCTGACCCGCTTCGGCGTCAGCGACCAGCGCTCCGATGCCGACCTGGACGAGGCCCTCATCTTCCCGGCTCGCGAGCTGATCCCGAGCGACGAGGTCCGGGCCCGGGCCTCCAAGCTCGTCGGCTCCGAGCCGTGGGTCGCGAGCAGTGGGAGCGCCTGGCCGAAGGGGCGCTGTTCGACGGCATGGAGAGCTGGCTGCCGTGGCTGACCGACGACGAGCAGCTCCTCACCGATGTGCTGCCGAGCACGGCCAAGGTCCTGCTCGTCGAGCCGCGCCGGATGCGCGACCGTGCCGTCGACCTCCTGGCCGAGGAGGACGACCTGGCGAGCGCGCTGGCCTCGACGTGGGAGCGGGACCCCGACAAGCCGTTCCCGCGGCTCCACGCCGACCCGTCCCGGATGTTGAGCGGTCTCCCTGCTGGGCGAACGACCGAACCCGGAGGCGACGAACCGGTTCGGCACGGCGGAGCCGTCAGGCGTTCCGCCGGCGGCATCGGTGTGTGGACGGTCGACTCGTCGCCGGAGTCGCCGGAGACGCCCGTCGTGCAGGCGTCGGGCTGGGGTCCGGTCGTCGGTGACGGCGCTGGGCTCGTCGCCCGTCTGACCCAGCTCCTCGCCGACGGCTACCGCGTCGTGGTCGCGGCCGACGGCGACGGATCGGCCGACCGGCTCGCCGCGCTGCTCCGCGACCAGGGCCTCGACCTCCCCGTGCACCGCGCCGGCGCCGGCGACCTCACCCGGCCGGGCGGGCACGTCGTCACCGCGCCGCTCCAGATGGGGGTGACGCTGCCGTCGGCCAAGCTGGCCATCGTCGCCGAGGCCGATCTCACCGGCCGGCGCCGCGCCCACCGACGCCCGCGCCCGCGCCGGCGCGACAGCAGCGGCTTCTTCGAGGACCTCAAGCCGAGCAACTACGTCGTCCACGTGCAGCACGGCGTCGGCCGCTACGAGGGGATGGTCAAGCGCACGATCGGCGGCATCGAGCGCGACTACTTGCTCGTGGCGTACAAGGGTGACGACAAGCTGTACGTCCCGTCGGACCAGATCGACGTGCTGCGCCAGTACGTGGGCGGTGAGGCACCGACGCTGCACCGCCTCGGCGGCAGCGACTTCGCCAAGGCCAAGAACCGCGTCCGGTCGGCAGTCCGCGAGATCGCCCAGGAGCTCGTCGTCCTCTACCAGAAGCGGGTCAACGCCGAGGGGTACGCGTTCGGCCACGACACGCCGTGGCAGGCCGAGATGGAGGAGCAGTTCCCGTTCGTCGAGACGCCCGATCAACGCGTCGCCATCGTCGACATCAAGGCCGACATGGAGCGGCCGTACCCCATGGACCGCCTGCTGTGCGGCGACGTCGGGTTCGGCAAGACCGAGGTCGCGATCCGTGCCGCGTTCAAGTCGATCCAGGACGGCAAGCAGGTGGCCGTGCTGGCGCCGACGACGCTGCTGGCCAGTCAGCACGGCAACACGTTCGCCGACCGCTTCGCCGGGTACCCGATCCGCGTCGAGACGCTGAGCCGGTTCCTGACCCCGTCCCAGGCCCGCGACGTCGTCAAGGGCATCGAGTCGGGCGACGTCGACTGCGTCATCGGGACCCACCGCCTGCTCGGCGACCGGGTCCGGTTCAAGGACCTCGGCCTGCTCGTGGTCGACGAGGAGCAGCGCTTCGGCGTCCAGCACAAGGAGGCGATGAAGCAGCTCAAGACGAACGTCGACGTGCTGACGCTGACGGCGACACCGATCCCGCGGACGCTCGAGATGAGCCTGGTCGGCATCCGCGACCTGTCGTTGCTGCAGACGCCGCCGGCCGACCGCCAGCCGATCCTGACGTTCGTCGGCGGGTACGACGAGCGCGTCGCCGTCGAGGCGATCCGGCGCGAGCTGCTCCGCGAGGGACAGGTCTTCTGGGTCCACAACCGGGTCCGTTCGATCGAGCACGCCGCGGCCCGGCTGCGCGAGCTCGTCCCCGAGGCCCGCATCGCCGTCGCCCACGGGCAGATGGACGAGGGCACGCTCGAGCAGGTCGTGGTCGACTTCTGGGACGGCCGGTTCGACGTGCTCGTCTGCACCACCATCATCGAGTCGGGCATCGACATGCCGACCGTCAACACGCTCGTGGTCGAGCGGGCCGACCTGCTCGGTCTCGGGCAGATGCACCAGCTCCGGGGGCGGGTCGGGCGCAGCGGCCAGCGGGCCTACGCGTACCTGTTCCACCCGACGGAGGTGACGCTCACCGAAGAGGCCTACGAGCGGCTGAAGACGATCGGCGAGTCGACCGAGCTCGGCAGCGGCTTCAAGATCGCCATGCGTGACCTCGAGATCCGCGGCGCGGGCAACCTCCTCGGTCAGGCCCAGTCGGGCCACATCGCCGCCGTCGGGTACGACCTCTACTGCCAGATGGTCACCGAGGCCGTGGCCGAGATGAAGGGCGAGCCGATCCGCCCACCGGCCGAGATCAAGCTCGACGTGCCGACCGACGCGTTCCTCCCGGTCGACTACGTCGGCAAGGAGGAGCTGCGGCTGGAGGCGTACCGCCGGCTGGCGGCGGTCACGACGCCGGCCGAGGTGGCCGACATCCGCGCCGAGTGGCTCGACCGCTACGGACCGCTGCCGGCGGCGGCCGAGGCCCTGCTGACCGTCGGCGACCTGCGGGCCGAGTGCCACCGCCTCGGCCTGACGGAGCTCACGATCTCGTCGGACCAGGCTCGGCTCGGGCCGATCGAGCTCAAGCTGAGCCAGGCGACGCGGTTGCGGCGGTTGTCGCGCGACGCCAAGTACAAGGAGGACGCCCGTCAGCTCGTCGTGCCGATCCCGCGGCGCGTCGAGCCGGCCACGTTCCTCGTCGGGTTCCTGCGCGAGCTCGTGCCGCCGGAGCTGGCGCCCGTCGGCGCCGCCTGATCCGAGCGAACCCTTGTGGTCCGGGCCGGGGCGATAGCTTCACGGCCGTGATCCGCCGCCGAGCCGTAGGTGTCCTGGTGCCGCTGTGCGGGCTGCTCGCCCTCACCGGGTGCGCCACGTTCGACGAGAACGACGACGCGGCCGTGGTCGAGGGCACGCCGATCACCCGTGACGAGTACCAGGACTTCCTCGGTGTGGTGGCCGGCGCGCCCGACGTCACCCAACTCGCCGTCGACGAGGAGACCGACACCGTCGCCGGCGCCGACGGTCGGCTGTGGCTGAGCACGCTCGTGAACATCCGGCTCGGCGACGCGTTCCTCGCCGAGTCCGGGGTCGAGGTGACCGATGCCGATCGTCAGCAGGTGATCGACAACATCCCCGAGGACGACGCGATCAACGACGCCCCCGAGGTGCGGGACATCTACGTCGAGGCGCAGGCGGCGGCTCGGCGCGGGCGCGCGTCGAGGTGCCTCCGACGTTCGACGTCGAGGCCGGCTACAACGAGTCGCCGGCCGGGATCGGCGTCGTGTGCGCACGGCACATCGTGGTGGCCACGGAGGCCGAGGCCGAGGACGTCCTCGCCGAGCTCGACGCCGGTGCCGACTTCGCCGAGCTGGCCGCCGACCGTTCGCTCGATCCGAGCGCCGCCGACAACGGCGGTGTCCTCACCGACGGCACCGGCGACTGCCTCCCGCTGTCCACGCTCGGCCAGGTCCCCGAGTTCTCGACCGCCATGGAGGAGGCCGGCATCGGTGTGCCGACCCAACCGGTCGAGAGCTCCCAGGGCTGGCACGTGCTGGTCGCGCGCCCGTACGACGAGGTCGCCGACGCGCTCGACGCCCTGTTCGCCGAGGACGCCGGGACAGTGCTCTACGACGTGTTCCGCCGCGAGGCGGACGTGCAGGTCGATCCGCGCTACGGCCGGTGGGACCACGTCACGTCGTCCGTCGTCGCGCTGTGACCGAGCGTCCTCGTCCGCTCGTTCGAGGGCTCCCCCTGCTCACCGCCCGAGGGCCCGACCGGCCTTCCATCCTCGTCGTCGGGCTCGGGCCCGGCGGGCACGAGCACGTGACGGCCGAGACGCTCGCGCTCGTCGCCCGCATCCCGCACCGCTACCTCCGCACGGCCCGCCACCCGAGCGCCGACCTGGTGCCGGGCGCGGTGGCGTTCGACGGCCGCTACGACGAGGCGGACCGGTTCGAGGACGTGTACGAGGCGATCGTCGACGACCTGGTCGCGGCGGCCACCGACTGCGGCGAGGTGCTCTACGCCGTGCCCGGCTCGCCTCTGGTCCTGGAGCGCACGGTGCGGCTGCTGGCCGGCGACGCCCGGGTCCGCTGCGACGTGCGTCCGGCGATGTCCTTCCTCGACGTCGCGTGGGCCCGCCTCGGGATCGATCCGGTGGAAGCCGGCGTCCGCCTCGTCGACGGCCACGAGTTCGCGACCGCCGCCGCGGGCGTGTCCGGGCCGATGTTGATCGCCCACACCCACGCCGACTGGGTGCTGTCCGACGTGAAGCTGGCCGCCGAGGAGGCGTCGGGCGACGAGCCGGTCGTCATCCTCCAGCGCCTCGGCACGCCCGACGAGCTGATCACGACGACGACGTGGAGCGAGCTCGACCGCGCCGTCGAGGCCGATCACCTCACCTGCGTGTTCGTGCCCTCGCTGGGCTCGCCGGTCGGTGCCGGCTACGTGCGGTTCCACCAGCTCGCCCGCACGTTGCGCGAGCAGTGCCCGTGGGACCGCGAACAGACCCACCAGTCGCTGACCCGGTACCTCGTCGAGGAGACCTACGAGCTCGTGGACGCGCTGCAGTCACTGGACCCCGACGACCCGGCGACCGACGACGCGCTCGTCGAAGAGCTCGGTGACGTGCTGTACCAGGTCGAGTTCCACGCCACGATCGCCGAGCAGGCGGGCCGCTTCTCGATCGCCGACGTCACCCAGGGCGTCCACGACAAGCTCGTGCGCCGCCACCCGCACGTGTTCGGCTCGGTCGACGCCACCGACGTCCCGACCGTCAAGGCCAATTGGGACGACATCAAGCGAGACGAGAAGGGGCGCACCTCCGTCTTCGACGGCGTCGCGAGGTCGCTGCCGGCGCTGGCCTACGCCCAGGACCTGACGGGCAAGGCGGCCAAGGTCGGGTTCGACTGGCCCGCCGCCGACGGCCCGCTGGCGAAGGTCGACGAGGAGGTCGCCGAGCTGCGCGACGCGATCGCCGCCGGCGACGCCGATGCGGTGGCCGACGAGCTCGGGGACGTCGCCATCGCCCTGGTGAACGTGGCCCGACACACCGGCACCGACGCCGAGCTCGCGGTGCGGGCGGCGGCGGCGAAGTTCCGTCGCCGGTTCGAGGGCGTGGAGGCGCTGGCCAGCGAGCGCGGCGTCGACCTCCGGGCGGCCGACCTGGCGACGCTGGACGCGCTGTGGGACGAGGTCAAGCGATCGAGCGAGCCGGCGTGACGGCGGTGCCGACGCCGGACGAGCCGACGCTGTCGGCGTTCTGGCAGCGGGTCCTCGCCGCCGGTGCCGTCGAGCCGGGCACGGCCCGTCCGGCCGACGTGGGCGCGTTCGGTGACAGCCCGGCGATGGCCGACTCGCTGGTCGAGCTCGTCGTGAGCGGACCGAAGCGGGCGACCGCCGGGTCGGTCGCCGAGTACGAGCACGACAGGTCCCCGTTCCCGCAGGCCGGGGGACTGTGGATCTGCACCGACGGTCGCGGCCGGCCCCGGGCGCTGATCCGCACGACCGAGGTCCGCATCGGGCCGCTGTCGTCCGTCGACGAGGCGTTCGCGTGGGACGAGGGTGAGGGCGACCGGACCCGGGCCGATTGGCTCCGCTCGCACGAGGGCTACTTCGCCCGCGTCCTGCCGTCGATCGGTGTCGCCTTCGACCCTGACATGCCGACGATCTTCGAACGCTTCGAGGTCCTGCACGCCGAGTGACCGCGGCCGGGCGCCCTCGTTCTGGTCGGTCGCAGGCCCGGGAGCGGGCGCCGCGCCGACCGCCGCGCGGCCAGCGGGCGGGGCGGGCCATGATGGCGGCCGTGCGACTGCAGTTCGCCGACCCGGCCGACCACCCCCACCTCGGTGCGTTGCCGTTCGGCACGGACCTCGAGCAGTGGGACCTCCCGCACATGCACGGCGTGCTCGGCCTGCACCGCCACGTCGTGCGGCTCGTCGAGCTGGGCGAGCACGGTCAACGGACCTCGTACGTCGTCAAGGAGCTCCCCGACCACCTCGCTCTGCGGGAGTACCGCCTGTTGCGGACGCTGGTCGACGACCGCGTCCCCACCGTCACCGTGGTCGGCGTCGTCACCGGCCGCTCCGGCGACCGCGACGGCCTCCTGCTCACCCGGCACCTCGACTACTCCCTGCCGTACCGCACACTGCTGGCTGGACGCGGCATGGCCATCCCGTACCTCGGGGAGCGGCTCCTGGACGCCCTCGTCGGGCTCCTCGTGCGGCTCCACCTCGCCGGGTTCTTCTGGGGCGACTGCTCGCTGTCGAACACGTTGTTCCGCCGCGACGCCGGCGCGCTGCAGGCGTACATCATCGACGTCGAGACCAGCGAGCGGTACGAGTCGCTGACCGACGGGCAACGCCAGATGGATCTCGACATCGCCACCGAGAACCTCGCCGGAGGACTCCTCGACCTGCAGGTCGGCGGCCGACTCATCGAGGACATCGACCCCTTCGCGATCGCCGCCAACCTCGAGGCGCGCTACCGCGACCTGTGGGCCGAGCTGACGGCCACCGAGGAGTTCACGCTCTCGGAGATGTGGAAGGTCGAGCAGCGCATCCAACACCTGCACGAGCTGGGCTTCGACGTCGGCGAGATGGAGGTGCTCACCGACGAGGAGGGGACCCGCTTGCGGTTCGCGCCGCGCGTCGTCGAGCCCGGGTACCACCAGGACCGCCTGTTCGCCCTCACCGGGCTGTGGGCGGGCGAGAACCAGGCCCGCCGCCTGCTCGACGACATCCGCAGCTTCGGGGCCGAGCTGCAGGCCCGCAGCGGCCTGTCGCCGTCGGAGAACATCACGGCGGTGCGCTGGCTCGACCAGCGGTTCGAGCCGCTGATCGGGGCCATCCCGCCGTCCATCCGCGGCAAGCTGCAGGCGGCCGAGATCTACCACCAGATCCTCGAGCACCGCTGGTTCGAGTCCGAGCGTCAGGGCCGCGACGTCACCCTCGACGAGGCGCTCGAGACCTACATCCCCGACGTGCTCGCGCCGGCACCCGACGAGCACCTGGAGCTCGACCGCCCGACGGCCGAGCTGTTCCTCGGCGATCTGGGAGGTCTCGACGAGGCCGACGAGCCGGTCGGCTCCGAGGTCCGGGAGCGCTGATCAGCGCCGCGCCGGCGTGCGGATCACGGTCGACGCGTACGCGAAGCCGCCGCCGAAGCCGAAGAGCAGGGCGAGCGCGTCGGTCGGGATCCGGCCCTCGTGCCACCGAGCGCGACAGGCCGAGCGGGATGCTCGCCGCCGACGTGTTGCCGGAGTCGACCACGTCGGTGACGACGATCCGCCCGGTCATCCCGAGCTGCTCGGCCAGCGGCTCGATGATCCGCAGGTTCGCCTGGTGGGTCACCAGCACGTCGATCCGCGCCGGTTCGACCTCGGCCAGCTCGATGGCCCGCCGGGCGTGCGTCGCGCCGTGCGTCAGCGCCCAGCGGTACACGGCGCGACCGTCCTGCTCGAACATCGTCGACGGAGGCTGCAGGCGCACGGCCTGCACCATGTCGGGCGACGAGCCCCAGGCCACGGGACCGACGCCGGGCTCGGGAGCGGCGTCGATCACCATCGCCCCGGCGCCATCGGCGGTCAGCACGCACGTCGAGCGGTCGGTCATGTCGGTGAAGGCGGTGAACTTCTCGGCCCCGATGACGAGGGCCCGGGTGGCCGACCCGCACCGGATGGCCATGTCGGCCAGCGCCAGCCCGTGCACGAAGCCGGAGCAGGCCACGTTCACGTCGATGACCGTGGCTCCGGGGATGCCGACGGCCGCCGCGACCACGCCGGCCACGTTCGGCGAGCGCTGGTCGGTCGTCATCGTCGCAACCACCACGAAGTCGATGGTCGCCGGGTCGACCTCGCCGGTCTCCAGCGCGTGGCGGGCCGCGGCGAGCGCCATCGTGGGCACCGTCTCGTCGTCACCGGCGACTCGACGCGTGATGATCCCGGTCCGCGAGCGGATCCACTCGTCGGTGGTCTCGACGACGAGGGCCAGCTCGTCGTTGGCGACCACCCGCTCGGGCTGGTTGTGTCCGAGCGCGATCGGCCGTGAGCCGCCCTCGCCGACCCTCCGTTGCAACGGCATCGCATTCTCCCGGGACCCGGCGTCGCGACGCGCGACTCCTCCGGCAACGTAGCGGCCGGTTCCGGTCAGTAGTAGATCGGCCCGACCTGGCCGCCGCCGCAGGCGATGGCGTCGCCGGTGATCGAGACCGACCTGGGCGAGGCGAGGAACGCGACGACGTCGGCGACCTCCGTCGCGTCCACGAGCCGTCGCACGGCGTTGTGGACGAGCGCCGTCTCGGCCTCCTCGGTCGAGATCCCGCGTCCCGTCGCGATCCGCGCGATGACGCCGGGCGTGGCCTCGGTGCGGGTCGTGCCGGGGTGCACGACCGTGACGTTGATGCCGCTCGGGCCGAGCTCGTCGGCGAGGTTCTTCGTCATGGCGGCGACGGCGACGTTGCGCATCGAGCCGATGACCGCGCCCGTGCTGCGGGCGCCGAGGCCGGAGATGTTGATGATCCGCCCCCACCCCTGCTCGATCATGCCCGGCGCCACCGCTTGGGCCATCCGCAGGTAGCCGAGGACCTTCACGTTCATGTCCTCCCAGAACAGGTGCCCGGTGATCTCGGCCAGCTTGGGCGGCGCCGACTGCCCGAGGGGTCGCGCCGCGCTGTTCACCAGGATGTCGACCCCACCCATCCGCTCGGCGGCGGCCGCCACGAGTGCCCGCACCGACGCGTCCTCGCCGGTGTCGACCGTGATCGCGGCGACGTCGCGGCCCGTCTCCGCCGACAGCTCGTCGGCCGTCTCCTCGAGCAGCTCGACGCCGCGAGCGGCGACGACCACCGTGCATCCCTCGGCCGCCAAGGTCCGTGCCACGGCCTTGCCGATCCCGCGGCTCCCGCCGGTCACGATCGCCCGCTTGCCCTCCAGTTGCAGATCCATGGCACTCAGGTTCGCGCGTGCGCGCGCCCACTACGGTGCCCGTGCGTGAGCGAGCGTGCGAGCGAACAGGAGACGTCGTGAGCGAGCGTGCGAGGCAGATCGTGTCGCGTCCGACGAACAGTGCGAGCGAACAGGAGACGTCGTGAGCGAGATCGTGCACGTGCAGGGACGGGAGATCCTGGATTCCCGCGGGAACCCGACGGTCGAGGTCGAGGTCGTGCTGGCGACGGGCGCCACCGGTCGGGCCGCGGTTCCCAGCGGCGCATCCACCGGCGAGCACGAGGCCGTCGAGCTGCGCGACGGCGGCGAACGCTACGGGGGCAAGGGCGTGGCCGACGCCGTCGCCTACGTCAACGGCGAGATCGCCGACGAGCTGCGGGGGATGGAGTCGCTGTCACAGCGCCTCGTCGACACCGCGCTGAACGAGCTGGACGGCACCGACAACAAGGCCCGCCTCGGTGCCAACGCCATCCTCGGCGCCAGCTTGGCCATCGCCCGGGCCTCGGCCGACGAGCTGGAGCTGCCGCTGTACCGCTACGTCGGCGGGGCCAACGCACACGTGCTGCCGGTGCCGATGATGAACGTCGTCAACGGCGGGGTGCACGCCGACAACTCGATCGACTTCCAGGAGTTCATGATCATGCCGGTCGGCGCGGCGAGCTTCTCCGAGGCGCTGCGCTGGGGCGTGGAGACCTACCACGTCCTCAAGACCGTGCTCCACGACCGCAAGCTCTCGACGGCGGTCGGTGACGAGGGCGGCTTCGCGCCCGACCTGCCGAGCAACGAGGACGCCATCCGCTTCCTCGTCGAGGCGATCGACGCTGCCGGGTTCGTGCCCGGGGACGACATCGCGATCGCCATGGACCCGGCGACGAGCGAGGTCTTCCGCGACGGGCGCTACCACCTCACCGGCGAGGGCAAGGTGCTCGGCCCAGACGAGATGGTGGAGTACTGGACGCGCCTCGTCGACACGTACCCGATCGTGTCCATCGAGGACGGCATGGCTGAGGACGACTGGGACGGCTGGGAAGCGCTCACCGAGGCCGTCGGTGATCGCGTCCAGCTCGTCGGCGACGACCTGTTCGTGACCAACGCCCGGCGTCTGCAGCGGGGCATCGAGCGCTCGGTCGCCAACTCGGTGCTGATCAAGGTCAACCAGATCGGCAGCCTCACCGAGACCCTCGACACTGTCGAGCTGGCGACACGGCACGGCTACACGTCCGTGATGAGCCATCGCAGTGGTGAGACCGAGGACACGACGATCGCCGACCTCGCGGTCGCCACGAACTGCGGCCAGATCAAGACCGGCGCCCCGGCCCGCAGCGATCGGGTGGCGAAGTACAACCAGCTGCTCCGGCTGGAGGCCGATCTCGGCGACGCGGCGGCGTTCCGCGGTCACGGCGCGCTGAAGTCGCACCGCTGAGAGGGTCACGGCTGGGCGGGCGCGCGCCCGTTCGCCCGATGACGCCGATCGGCGCGTTCGTCCTGCGATGATGTCGGCGATGACCGAGGCGAGGACGACGACGCTGGTGCGCAAGGCGCCGGGGCGCCGCGCCTCGGACGCCGGCCGGTCGCGACTGCCCGACCTCACCCGGCCGATCGCCCGCGAGCAGCGGATCACGCCGAACCGGCGGCCGGCGATCCTCCTCGGCTCGATCGGCCTCGTCGTCGCCGTGGCCATCGGGGCCGCCCTCTTCGGCCTGCCCGTGCGCACGTGGTTCGGCCAGGATCGCGAGCTGGACAACCTGGACCGTCAGTACGCCGAGCTGCAGGACGTCAACGCCGATCTGCAGCGTGAGGTGGACCGGTTGCAGACGGACGACGGGATCATGGAGGCGGCACGCGAGGAGCTCGGCCTGATCAGGTACGGCGAGCGCCGCGAGACAGTGGTCAACATGCCCGACGTGCCGACCGACCTCCCCGACGGCTGGCCGTACGGTCCGGCCGAGCAGATCATCCGGCTCCGCCTTGGATCGTGACAACCGTCCCGAGTGCGGGGGCGGGTGCCAACTAGCCTGCCGTCGATGAGGTCGTGGGCCGCGATGGCCGTCGTCCTCGTGGCCGGGGCGGGTGCGGGCTGCGATGGTCCGACGCGCGATGAGCTCTCCCGTGACGCCCAGGTGTACGTGGCGACCGTGCGTGAGGTGCTGTCCGAGCAGCCGTCGGGCGACGATGCCGACGTCCTGCCCGTCGTCTTCGTCGTCGCCGTCGGCGAGCACGACATCTCCGCGAACGTGCAGGCCGAGGTCGCCGTCGAGCTGAAGGACGACGCCAAGGTGCACTTTGCCGACGCCCGGTCGGAGGTGCTCCTCGAGGACGAGGACGACGAACCCGTCCGCGACGACGGCGTGCTGATCGCCGTCGGCGCGATCGAACCGCCCGAGGGAGATCAGGTGGACATCGCCGTCGAGGTCTACCGCTCGGTGGACGACTCGTCGAAGATGGTGCTCACGGTCGGCCAGCGCTCGTCGCAGTGGACCGTGACGTCGTCGTCGGTGCTGCCGCCCGACGCCTGATCCGACGCGGCCGCCCGGTCGTCGGTCGGCGCGGCCGAGCCGGGCGTGCTGCGCCGCTCGGATTCGGTCGCCCCGAGGAGCTCGACGAGCTCGCCGGCCCGTTCCATGGCCCAGGTGACCTCACGCTCGTCGACCGGCCACGTGGACACGGCGACGTCGCGGAGCGCGGCGAAGCGGGCGACCGTGGCGTCGTCGATCTCGACGCCGGTCGCCCGGGCCAGGTCGACGACGCCGGCGACCTCGGTGACGGCGAGCCGGTCGAGGTGGCGGCGGTGCCACTCCAGGGCGTGCTCGATGCGGCGCCGGCCCAGCTCGATCGGATCGAACGGGTCGTCGACGTGGGCCCGGTGGGCCTCGCGCACCGCCCGCATGTACAGCAGCGCGGCGGGCACGAGGGCCAACGCGACGATGGCCAGGCTGTAGGCCGTCGGGATGACGATGGCGACGGCACCGATCGCCCCGATGACCCAACCGAGCTGGAAGCGGGTCTCGAAGCGGGCGAACGCCCGGCCGTGCGAGGCCCCCGGCGCCGTCGCCTGGACGAGCGCGTCGAACGCCTGGCGGCCGACGGACGCCGTCGCGCCAAGGACGAGTGAGACGAGCAGGACGAGCGGTCGCGACGGACCGAGCGCGCCGAAGATGGCGACGACGCCGAGCGCGCCGAGCGACCCGGCCATGATGCGGTCCTCGCCCGAACGGCGCCGCAGCAGCGGGGCGAGCGCACTGCCGGCGAACGTGCCGACGCCGTACGCGGCGACCGCGGCGCCGTACATCCATGCCGGCGCGCTCTCGCGGCGGAGCGCGAACGCGAGGCCGAAGACGAAGAAGCCCACCGCGCCGCGCACGATCGTGAACGCCCACGCGCTGGCGACGATCGTCGGCGCGTGGAGCTCCAAGTACTCGATGCTCGGACCGGCGCTCTCCTCCGACTTCGTGACCTGGGGCAGGCGCAGCGTCGCGATCGCCGCCGCGACGAACGTCGCGCACGCGATCCCCAGCGTCGCCGCCGGTGAGTCGGTGACGGCCAGCACGGTGGCGCCGACGATGCCGCCGACCGTGCCGGCGAGGACGTTCAGGCGGGCCAGTCGCGAGTTGGCGCCGACGAGCTGGTCGGGCTCGTCGACGAGGGCCGGGACGAGGGCCTGGCGCACCACGCCCGAGGCCTTGGCCGAGACCAGGAGGGCGAGTGCGAAGAAGTACAGCGCCAGGTCGAGGAGGGTGAACGCGAGGGCGAGGGCGCACAAGGCGCGGAGCGCGAAGAGGAACGTGGCGATCAGCCGGTGGCCCATCTTGAAGCGGTCGATCGCAGGGCCGATGAGGGGCGCCAGCAGGGCGAACGGCGCCATGTTGATGATGAGGTACAGCAGGACCTGTTCGCGTGACGCGTCGGGGCTCAGGCTGAAGAACAGCGAGCCGGCCAGGGACACGGCGACGAGGGCGTCGGCGGCGGCGCCCAGGGCCTGGGCCTCGGCGAGGCGGTTGAGCCCGGGGGTCCAGACGACAGCGTGCCGGGAGACGCCGTCGAAGACCGTGCAGCACAGGCCCATCGTGCCACCAGCCCGCCGACGCCGCTGACAGCCATGCCCGTCCGAGCGTCAGCGGGCGACCGAGTGTCGCGCGGCCGGACTGGTGGGTCGCCAACACACGCGGATGGGCGGCTCAGCGGCGTTGCTCGGGTCGGACTGCGGCGAGGATCTGGGCCGGTGGATCGTCGGTGTCGGTCGGATCGCCGAGGGCGATGCTGCGAGTCAGCCCGTGGCGCAGCCACAGGAGTCCCGACCAGGCGAGGATCACGGCGTCGACGAGGTCCTCGCGGTGCTTGGCCGGTCGGTCGGCGAGCGGGCTCGGCTCGCACGGCAACGCGGCCGTGACCGGATGGGTGCGGAGGTCGATCGGCGGGTCGGCGCCGCGGAGCGTGTCGAGGCGCCGCACCAGGTCGTCGACGTTGGCCGCCCGCAGGGCCCGGAAGTCGTCAGGCGTCAGCTGCGGTGGGCGTCGCTTGTAGATCGGGCGAGCGACGTCGTAGCCGAGCTCGGCGGCCCCGACGAGCGTGGCGTAGGGAAACGTCTCGTAGAGCCAGCGCCCGGCGGTCGGCGGGCCGCGACGGCCGTCGGCGACCCGCCACCCGGTCGCGGCCAGCCGAGCGGTGAGCGTCACGCCGGCCAGCGAGGCGAGGGCGGTGTTGGACGCGTTGGCCGCCACCTTCCATCGCCCGAAGTGCCGGGCCACCTGCCGCTCGCACTCCCGCATGCCCGATGCGTTCCGCACCACGAGCGGCACGTCGACCATCGCCAGCGTGTCCGCCGTGGCCCAGGTCTCCACCCAGGCGACGGTCGCGTCGATGCCGCGGGTCCACCCGGCGTCGAGCACCCGACCACGCCGGTCGGCGGCGACGACGCCCGTCTCGTTGGCCGGCCGGGTCGGCGTCCCCTCGCCCCACGCGAGGTCGATGCCGAGGACCAGCACGCGGCCCGACGCCTCAGCCGGCGTAGGCAGCGACGAGGTCGGAGACGGCGTCGAGGGTCCGCGAGCGCGTCGTCCTTGTCCGTCGGCGGGATCGACAGCAGGCAGCGCTCGAAGCCGAGCTCGGCGTACTGGTCGATGGCCTCGGCCTTGGGCGGGACGCCGAACACCCCGAGGGAGATCGTCGAGCGGTCGCGCCCGGCCTCGTCGGCGGCCGCCCACAGCTGGGGCAGCCGCTCGGTGATCCCGCGCCGGCCGTGGATCGGCATCCAGCCGTCGCAGTACTCGACGACGTGGCGGAACGTGATCGGGCCGCCGGCCCCGCCCATCACGATCGGCGGGTACGGCGTGCTGACCGGCTTGGGCCAGCTCCACGACGGCGTGAAGCGCACGAACTCACCGTCGAACGATGCCTCGTCCTTGGTCCACAGCTCCTGCATGGCGAGCACCTTCTCGCGGATGATGGAGCGGCGTCGGGACGGGTCGACGCCGTGGTTCGCCATCTCCTCGATGTTCCACCCCACGCCGATGCCGATGGAGAGCCGCCCGTCCGAGAGCAGGTCGAGGGAGGCGATCGTCTTGGCCAGCACGATCGGGTCGTGCTGGGCGACGAGCGAGATGCCGGTGCCGAGCCGCAGCCGCTCGGTCGCCGACGCGGCGGCGGTGAGCGCGACGTACGGGTCCAGCGTCCGCTTGTACTCCTCGGGCAGGGGTGCGCCGCCCGGCCACGGTGTCGCGCGGTCGGTCGGGATGTGGGTGTGCTCGGTCACCCACAGCGACTCGAAGCCACGCTGCTCGAGCTCGACGGCGAGGTCGTCCGGGCGGATCGACCGGTCGGTTGGGAAGAGGAGGGCCCCGATGTGCATCGTCGACGACACTACGACGGCGCCGGGCGCGTCCGGCCAGGCGCACGAGCGGGCCCGGGCGCGAAACATCCCGCAGGGTGCTGCCGTGAGCGCTCCCTGCGGGATGTCCGTGGTTCCCGACCGGCGATCGTACGCCCGCCCGCCGGATGGCGGCCGGGCCCGGTGGCGAGCGTGACGGATCGGAGATCCGTGCTGCGCATCCGTGGTCCGTGATCGAAACGGGTCAGACGACGTCGTCCGAATCAGGCTGGTCAGCCGTGTCACGCCGGAGGCGATCGCTCCACATGCTCGGCGTACCCCATGTTCCGTACCTCCTCCGATGATGTTCGATCGGTTCGTACGGCAGGCCTCGAGACCTGTCACCCCCAATGTTCCACCCTCGCCGCCGGCAGGTCAAGGGACGGGCCGGGTGGGTGGTCAAGGGACGGGCCGGGTGGGTGGTCACCGGACGGGCCGGGTGGGTGGTCACCGGACGGGCCGGGTGGGTGGTCACCGGACGGGCGTCAAGCGGCGGCCACCATGGCCCGAGGTTCGTCGTCGGCCGGCTCGTCGGACTTTGCCGGCGCGCCGCCGGCGTCCAGGTCGGCCACCGGGCGGAAGCGCAGGAGGTGGGGCCGACCGGTGTCGTCCACCACCCACTCGAGGTCGTGGGCGCCGCCGAACGTCTCGTCGACCCGTGCCGCCAGCCGGACGATCCGGGCCAGCACCTCGACCGGGGGGTGATCGAGGGGCTGATCTGGCCACGCCGCGCTGAACACGTCACGCACCCGGCCGGCCGCGTCGAGCTCGGCCACCCAGTCCGGACTGCCGGCGCGGTGGGCGACGACGACGGGCCGACGCCGCCGCGACGAGTCGGCCAGCAGCTCGCCGTGCCATGGCCCGCACACGACGGGGTGCACGAGCACCGGCGCACCGTCGCCACGACGTCGGCTCGCAGCGAGCGCGGCGAGCAGCGACGTGCCATCGGTCACGATGCGCGCCGCGCCGGCACCCGGGGTGTCCTCCATCGGGCGCTGGTCCCGACGGATCGGCGATCGGCGCACGACGAGCGGCAGCGCGCCGTCCTGGGAGATGATCCGCCACACGGCGAGCGCGGTGTCGCGGTCGTCGTCGTTCCAATCGGAGGTCAGCACGACCCCGCGGCGAACGGGGAGGCCGGCAGCGCGGGCGGCGGCCAGCGCGGCTGCCTTCCGTCCGACCCGCGCCACGTCGAGCGCGGCCGGGTGGTCCAGCGCGATGACGGGCACGGCGTTCATGTCGAGCATCGTCGGCGAAGCGACATGAAGGCCGCTTGCGGCCGGCGTGGAGCGAGGCGGTCACAGGTTGAGCGGGGCGGGCTCGTCGAACACGGCACGCGTCGAGGCCGATCGCCCCACCAGGTACAGCGGACCGGCGGCGGCGATGACGGCCGCACCGGTGATGATCGCCGTCGACAGGCTGGTGGCGTCGGCCAGCACACCGAGCGCGATGCCGCCGGCGGCCCCGCCGACCTGGGACGTCAGGGAGTTGGCGGACACGACGGTGGCCCGGTGGGCACTGTCGACGGCCCGGTGGACCATCCCGTAGTGCACCGGCGCCGTGGCACCGTGGGCCCAGTAGTTGGCCAGGTAGGCGACGATCACGCCGGCCGGACCGGCGGCGACGGCCATGCCGACGATCGTGACGCCGTGCACCACCCGCAGCGTGCACCCGGCCCAGCCCGACCCGAGTCGCCGCACGATCAGCGGGGCCGCGGCGGCGCCGAGCGCCGACAGGATCCACGCCGCGGTGATCGTCGGCCCGACGAGGCCGGCGGCCTCCTCGATGCCGCCGCGCACCTCCGCCAGCCGAGGGGGGAAGAAGATCTCGAACGTCACCATCCCGAAGCCCCACAGCAACTCGGCGGTCACGAGGGCGATCAGCAGCCGGTCGGCCCGGATGATCGCCACGGCGTCGCGCACCACGGTGGGGACGGCGCCGATCGATCGGCGGGCCGCCGCCCATCCTGCACCGGCGCGGTGCTCGTGCATGAGGGCGGCCACGGCGACGAGACCGAGGACCTGGATGACGATGCCGACCACCAACGGCGCGACGAGCGGCGACGCGCCGAGGAGGCCGTCGGTCCGGGTGATCACGCTGGCGACCAGGGCGCCGGCACCGATCGAGGCGCAGATGACGACGTCGGCGTGGGCCAGGTCGCGCTCGATCTCGTCGGCCGGGTCGGCGGCCAGCACGGCATCGATGAACCACGCCTGCAAGGGACCGCTGTCGAGGGCCCGGAAGATGCCGTTCAGCGTCGACACGAGGGCCAGCACGGCCACCGAACCGGCGGCCAGCAGCACACACCCGGCGGCGATGCCGAAGGCACCGGCGAGCAGCAGGACCGGCTTTCGCCCGAGCGCGTCGGCGAGCCCGCCGCTGGGCAGCTCGAGGACGAGCATCACGATGCCCTGCGCCGCGGTGGCGATGCCGATGTCGGCCAGCGACAGCCCGCGCTCCTGCATCAGCAGGACGAACACCGTGACGAACATGCCGGTCGGGACGAACCGCAGCGCCAGGAGCAACCAGTAGCGCCAGCGCAGCGACCGGACGCCGGCGGCGGTCACCGTTCGTCCTCCGACCGGTGCGGCGCCCGGATTGGTGGCGCGTTCATGCCGTTCGCCCGGTCGAGGGGAACGCCTGCACGAGCAACGTCACCCGCTCGGTGCCCGGATCGTCGATGTCGTCCTCGTGAGCGGTGTACCGACCGACCACCGCGTGCAGCTCGGCCATCAACGCGTTCAACCGGGGGGCGGTCAGCGTCAGGTGGTAGTCGGACTGGTCGGCCGCCTCCCGCCACTCCCGCGGCCACTCCTGGCGGGCGTCCAACCAGTCGTCCAGCCAGCGCCCCATCATGCTGGCGTGGTGGCGCATCAGCCACTCGTCGGCGGCTTTGGCGTCGGGATCGTCGTCGAAGTCGGTCGAGCGCCACGACGTGCTGCCGTGGGCCGAGCGCCACACGCGGTCGCGCCCCGTCGAGCGCGCCTCGTCGTCCTCGACCAACCCGACCGCGGCGAGCTCCCGCAGGTGGTAGCTGGTCGCACCGCTGTTCGTGCCGAGCCGGGCGGCGAGCTGCGTCGCCGTTGCCGGACCGTGGAAGCGCAGGGCGCCGAGCAGACGTGATCGGAGCGGGTGGGCGAGGGCCCGCAGCTGCGTGGCGTCGGGGTGGAGGACGGGGAGTGGTGCGGGCACGTCGTCGGCCATGACCCCACACTATCACTGCAGAACATCTTTGCAAAGAAGATGTGCAGTCCGGCCTTCGGCGGGGGCGGGCCCCTAGCGTCGGGGTCGTGACGAGCGGCGACGCCGATCCGGACGAGCTCGAGAACGTCGCGGCCGAGCCGGACGCCCGGGTCGCAGCCGGCACCTACGGCTACTCCGTCCAGTCGGGACGTGCCATCCCGCACGACCGCCTGGAAGCGATCCCGTGGGCCACGCTGCTCGTCGAGGAAAAGCGCGGCGGCATCGGGAGTTGGTGACGAACCGCCCCCGCAGCGGCCGGGTAGGCCGGTCGGATCGGTCCACGGTCGTCCTGGTCGACGTTGCCTCGACCGGTTCGAGAGGCCCTCGGCGGAGTCGTGAACGACTTCCCACACCCCGGAGGACGACCATCCGGTAACAAAGCCGATTGGCACTCCGGCGGCGCGCCCTCGATCGCCGGATCGGACGGTTCCATGTGTGCGAGAGCGTCGTGGACGCTGGTCGCCGGGGGGCGCCGGGTGGCGCCCGCCGGGATGCGATCTAGGGACGGGACCGAAACTCGCGCCGGCCAAGCCGGGATCGGGGTGTTCGTGACATCTCGTTCTCCGGTTCAGGCGCCGCGAGGGCACCTGTTCGGCGGTTCGGCGAAACCCGTATGGTCCCCTTCGTCGGTGGGCAAACCGCAACGAACGCATGGAGGCGATCATGAACGACCCAGCATCCAGCCCGGCCCTCCCGCATGTGGTCGACAGAAGGACCTGGCTGAAGGGCGGGAAGCACTGTTCGCACGGGAGAAGGCGCACACCCGCGAGGGCGACAAGATTGCGGCGGCGCGGCGGCGATTACCGATGGTGGAGGTCGACGCCGCCATCGAGGTCATCGGTCCTAACGGACCGATGACGATCCTCGACGTCTTCGAAGGCCGCAAGCAGCTCATCGCCTACTTCCACGCCTGGTGGCCCGGCCGACCAGCCGCCGAGCAATGCGAAGGCTGCACATTCTTCAACAGCCAGGTCCGCGAGCTCTCCTACATCCACTCCCGCGACGCCACGTACGCCACGCTCTGCAAGGGCCCGTACGAGGAGAGCATCCGCTACCGGGACTTCCTGGCCCTGGACATGCCGTGGTACTCGGTCGAGAAGACGGCGCCACAACTCCTGGAGGGTCGTGACTGGCAAAGCCACCACCTCGTCTGCTACGTCCGCGACGGCGAGCGGATGTTCGAGACCTACTACACCGGCGGTCGCGGCGTCGAGATCATGGCCCCCACCCACGGGCTGCTGGACATGACCGTCTACGGACGCCAGGAGACGTGGGAGGACTCACCCGACGGCTGGCCCCAGTCGTGGGGTGATCCCACGAACCCCGAGGTCTGGCGTACCAACGGACGCCCCATCGCCCAGTGGTCCCGAATCGAAGCTGGCCGATCCGACGAGCTGACCTGAGGATCAGCCGAGCAGCAAGTGTGATGCTCCTATGTCGCGTCAAGGGCTGATTCGGGGTGCTCGAGGAGGCGCCAGCGGCGTCGGGCGAGGTGGCGCTTGACGCAGCGGATGGCGAATCGTTCGGAGACTCCGTCAGCGGCGCGTCGAGCGCTGTGTGCCTGGTTGCCGGTTCGCAGCGGCGGCGTGTGATCGCGACGAGGTAGAGGCGCGATTGAGTTGCCGATCGCCGCCGCGGTCGAGTCGGTGACGGGCTTGGCGTTGGCCGGAGGTGGCCTCGACGGGTGCTGCCGCCGAGGCGAGCGAAGGCGGCATCGCGGCGGCAGCGGCCCGGGTGAGACGACGCCAGGTAGAACTCGGCTGCGGTGATGTAGCCGACGCCGCGCTCGGCGAGCAGCTGCGGGGCGGCCGAGTCGAGCAGTGCCTTGAGGGCTCGGTCGTGGTCATCGATCTCGTCGGTGAGGTGCTCGATGCGTCGAGCGAGGGCGCGCCGAGTGCTTCGTCGCTCGACGGCGCAGTGAGCCCGGTCACGGAACCGCAAGCAGCGGGCGATCTGTTGGCTTGTGCGCAACCCGCGCAGCTCGGTGCGCGGATCCTTCACCTCGTAGTACGTATCCCAGTCACCCGGCGCAGCGGCGACGACGGTCCGTTTCACGGCCGCATGCGAACGAGCCGCCAACGAATCGGCCCGGAGGTGGTCCCTGAACAGCAGTGCATAGCGCTGGTTTGCACGTCCCTCCTCGCGGATGTGGACGTGGAGGTCTCCGGCTCGGGAAGGACGCCTACGCCCGCCACACCGGCACGGCCGCTGCCGGTGGGGTCAGGCAACCGAACGCGTCACCGCCTCGCCCGCACCGGCAACCGACAACTGAGCTGCGCCATCCACCGCATCGCCGTGCCCAAGGGACGCTGCCATCCCGACGCCCGCGCGTTCATCGAACGACGCATCGCCCGCGGCAGTACCCAGCGAAGCGCGACGAGCCCTCAAACGACGACTCTCCGATCTCGTCTATCGCGACTGCTTCACGACGCGTCCAACGCCGCGCCGCGCTCCTCAGCGCTGGCTGCTTGACATGGGAGCAAGGAACAGGGCGGGCGACCGCGTCCTGGACCGCCGGCCGTCGGCGCTTCGAGGTGCTCGTTACCGTCGGCCGGAGAGCGCGGGCGGCCCGGCCATCGCCGTACGCTCGCGACGCACGCGCTCGTCGACTGATCGGGCCGTCTGCTCGAGCCTGCCGCGCCGACGCTGGCCGCGAACACGAACGCGCGGCGAGGAGAACGAATGATCCGTCGATCCTTCAACCAGGGCTGGGCCGCCGGACCAGCGGTGTCCGGGTTCGCCAGCATCTTCGGGAGCGCGGAGCGCAGGGCCGTGACCCTCCCGCACGACGCGGTCCGCGACCTCCGCCGCTCGGCGGAGAGCGCACAGGGTGCGCACGGCGCGTACTTCCCCGGCGGGTACTTCGAGTACGTCAAGACGTTCGACGTCCCGGATGACCATCGGGACAAGTCGGTCATCATCGAGTTCGAAGGCGTCTACCGCGACGCGATGGTGTACCTCAACGGCGAGTTCGCAGCCCAGCGCCCGAACGGCTACGCGGCGTTTGCCGTCCAGGCCGGCCCCCTCCTGCGCTACGGCCAGCCCAACACCGTCCGCGTCGAGTGCCGCGCGCACCAGGACAGCCGGTGGTACACCGGCGCGGGCATCTATCGCGATGTGCACATCCTCGTCGCCGACCTCGTCCACGTCGCGCTCGACGGTGTCCGCGTCACGACGCGCGACGTCGACCCCGAGCGGGCCGTGGTGGCCGTGGCCACCACGCTGGAGAACGACGGGCGCCACACTCGGACGATCCGGGTGACGACGCGCCTCGTCGACAGCTCAGGTGCCGTGGTGGCGAGCACGTCGGCGCCGGTCACGCTGAAGCCGGGCTGTCGCGAGGTGACACGAGCCCGGCTGCTGGTGACATCACCGGCGCTGTGGAGCGTCGACACACCGAACCTGTACGAGGTCGAGACGGTCGTGAGCGACGGCGACCGCGTCATCGACGAGGACCTGACGACGTTCGGCATCCGCACGCTGCAGCTCGACCCGGTGCGCGGCCTGCGCATCAACGGCCAGCCGGTCGACCTGCGCGGCGCATGCATCCACCATGACGCCGGGCTCCTCGGATCTGCCGCCATCGCCCGTGCCGAGGAACGGCGCATCGAGATCCTCAAGGCAGCGGGGTTCACGGCGGTCCGCAGTGCCCACAACCCGATCAGCCGGGCGGCGCTCGACGCTTGCGACCGCGTCGGGATGCTGGTCATGGACGAGACGTTCGACGTCTGGACGAAGCCAAAGTCGACGTTCGATTACTCGCTCGCGTTCGCCGAGTGGTGGGAACGTGACGTCACGGCGATGGTCGCCAAGGACTTCAACCATCCCAGCGTCGTGATGTACTCCGTCGGCAACGAGATCTTCGAGGTCGGGACACCGATCGGATCGACCTGGGGACGACGGCTGGCTGAGAAGATCCGGTCCCTCGACGACACCCGGTTCGTCACGAATGCCATCAACGGCATGGTCGCTGTCCTCGATCAGCTGCCGACGATGCTCGCTGACCGCGCGAACGGGAACGTCGACGTCAACGCCATGATCGCCTCGCTCGGCGACGTGATGGGTCAGCTCGGAGCCTCGGACGTCGTGACCACCGCCACGGAGGAGTCCGCTGCAGTCCTCGACGTCGTCGGGATCAACTACGCAGACTCGCGATACGAGATGGACCGCGACCTGTTCCCTCATCGGGTCATCGTGGGGACGGAGACCTTCCCTGGACACATCGACGAGCTGTGGCGGCTGGTCCGGGCGAACTCGCACATCATCGGCGACTTCACCTGGACCGGGTGGGACTACCTCGGCGAGGTCGGCATCGGCCGCGTCGAGTACCCCGACGAGCACTTCGTCGCGACCGGGATCTCGGCGGGCTACCCCTGGCTGACCGCGTGGGTCGGCGACATCGACATCACGGGCCACCGCCGTCCTCTGTCGTACTACCGAGAGACCGTCTATGGGCTGCGAGACGTCCCGTACATCGCGGTTCATCGGCCGGAGTTCCACGGACGCGAGCGCTGGTCGACGCCGTGGGCTTGGACGGACTCGGTGTCGACATGGACCTGGAACGTGCCGGCCGGATCGCTGACGACCGTCGACGTGTACAGCACCGCCGACGAGGTCGAGCTGCTCCTCAACGGACGTCCGGCCGGCCGTTCCGAGGTCGGCCAGCACAAGGCGTTCCTGGCCCGCTTCGAGGTGGCCTACGAACCGGGGGAGCTGGTCGCGGTCGCCTACTCCGACGGAGAGGAGCAGGCGCGCGGAGCGCTGCAGACCGCGGCCGGCGCCCGTCGACTCGTCGCTGCTGCCGATCGGGCGGTCGTCAGCGCGGACGCCGGCGACCTCGCCTACGTCGCCCTGACCATCGAGGACGAACACGGCAACCTGGCCAGCGACGACGACCGCTGCGTCTCCGTCTCGGTGAGCGGCCCGGGGGTGCTGGCCGGTCTCGGGTCCGGACGTCCGCGCACGGACGAGCCGTTCGGCGGGTCGGAGTGCACGACCTTCGACGGCCGCGCACTCGCCATCGTTCGTCCGACCGGGTGCGGGCCGATCGAGGTTCGTGCCGCGTCCGACGGCTGCGACCCGGTCATCGTCGTCGTCGAAGCGACGGAGCCGGCTCCTCGCCCAGCGGGAGTTGCATAGCGACCGCACGGGCTCGGGGCGTCGACCATCGGTGCTTCGACGCGCCCGACCCGTTCGAGCCAGGCTCGCTTGTTTGCCCGGAAGGAGTAGGGCCGGTGGCGGCGGTTCCGTTGGTGATCAGTGCGCGTGTTGTTCCCATCGGTGCGTGAGGATGGGTGCGCTCGGGTGTGGTCGTCGGCGCAGAGTGCGCCGACGAGAACGGCGATGCGTGGGCGCCGTCCGTTGACCAGCGTGAGGTCGATGCGGCCGTCGCGACGCACCCGGTGGATGGTGCCGACCATCCCATTTTCGAGGCGTATGGCCCGGTTGGTGGCCAGGTCGAAGTCCGTCGGACGCTCGAAGCGTTCGGCGCGCGATCGACGACATCGCAGCGGACCGCGCGCTGGGGCTGCGAACTGGCTGCGCGCGCGGCCAATCATCGGAATCTGGGGTGGTTCATCGGACTGCTATCGACACCGCCATGCACGCGGCACCGGCACCATGATCGATTCCGTTGGGTCGGAGGCTCTGCGGTTCCGGGAGCGATGTCGAGACGCATCGTCGTGGCCGCCGCACGCCCGGGTCGTCATTCGCCCCTGACGGTCCCTTCCACCCCAACAGTAGGGTCGTGGTTCTCGAAGGAGGGCGGGATGTCAGAGACCGAGCGAGTCGCTGTGATCTCCGGTGGAGGGACTGGGATCGGCCGGTCGATCGCCCGGCATCTCATGGACAACGGGATGCACGTGGTCATCACCGGTCGCCGGGCGGACGTCCTCGCCGATGGAGCACGTGCGTTGCGGGCCGAGGCCGAGGCGGGATCCGTCAGCTTCGTTCGCGCCGACGTGTCAATCCCGGCGGACGTCGAGGCCCTCGCGGGGTCGATCGCAGACATGTTCCCGAGCATTGACGCGATCGTCAGCAACGCTGGTGGCCCGATCCGCGAAGCGACGCCGACGCTCGAGGACGTCGCCGCCCACTGGCGACGCAGCTTCGACCAGAACTGCTTGACCGCGGTGCTGCTGACGCATGGGTTGGCGTCGTTGCTGCGCCGGCCCGGCGGCCGCATCGTCTTGATCGGATCGCTTGCGGCGCGCACCGGCGGCAGTGACGCTGCCTATGGGGCGATGAAGTCGACGTTCTACGGCTGGGTGGCGCACATGGTCCCCTCGTTCGGAGCCGACGGGATCACGGTGAACGTGGTACTGCCAGGGTTTGTGCCCGGTACGGGGATGGTTCCTCCGGGCATGACCGCAGAGATGGTCGAGCGCGTCGGTGCCGGGACTGCGATGGGGCGTGTCGGCGAGCCCGACGACATCGGCGCCGTGGTCAGCTACCTCGTGTCGCCGGCGGCGTCCTACGTCACGGGTCAGCACATCGAGGTCAACGGAGGGGTCCGGCGCGCGATGTGACCTGGTCGGCTCGGGCGTCCTTTGCTCGTGGTCGGTCGTGGCGCACGACCGGTCGGGCCGCACGACGGAAGGGCACGACGATGCACAGCTCGGGTCCGCACCGGCTGTCACCTCCAGCGCACTCACCCGAATGAACCCGCTGGAGCGGCAGATCTGACGAGTCTGCTCGTGACTCACCACGGACGCCACATCGGGCGAGCACATTGCCGCCCGGACGATCGTCGAGGTCGATCCGCCCTGCGGGCTCAGCGGCGTCGTTGTCCAACTGGCGCCGCTGGCCTTGGGTTCGGGCGGTCACGGTGACGGCCGACGGACCTGCACCCGCGATTCTCATCCAATGAGGACATCACGCTCCGTCCGCCGGTCGGCCAGCTCGGGCCGGCGGCCGTAGGCCGGATCGACCTTCGTGCGGTCGGGATCCTCGCCGCGAGTCAAGCGATCCTTCTTCACCGGTTATCCAAGGTGCCGGCGCCGATGTCGAGGTCGCGGGCGACCTGGACGATCGGTCTCGCGATCTCACGGACGATCGTCACGGCCCCTTCCAGCCGCTCCCGGTCGTACTTCCTCCGTATCTGACATGGCGTCTCCTCATGGACCCGTCTCCACAGAACGGGGGGATGCCCAGTGGGGTCATTGTGCCTTCGTCCGGGCGGCAGCCTGGGCTGCGGCGAGCTGTTGCGCGCATCGGGCGCGACGTCGCCCGGTGTGTAGGTGACGTGATGCAGGGTGCCGGTGTAGGGGAACTCGCGATGTCGTTGATAGAGCGGCCAGGAGACGGGTGAGCGTCGGTCGATCCCGATGTCGATTCCTTCGTGGGGTGCCAGGGTGGTCAGCATCGGCAGCGATCGGGCTCGGGCGATGGGCGTCTGGTCAAGGGCGACCGCGAGGTGCCATTGAGCGCCGCCGGGCGCGTCGAAGGTCAGGTCGATGGTGTGGTGTCCTGGTCTGAGCGGACCGCATTGCAGGGTCGTGTGTTCGCCGTAGTGGTTGTAGTCGAATGCCATCGCGCCGTCTTCGACGTACAGGACGTAACCGCCTCCTTGGTCCCCGTGGGCGACGAGGACGCCATGGTCGTCGGCGGCGTGGCTCACGACGATGCGGATCGCAAAGGATCCTCCGGCGATGAGGCGCGACGATTGACCGGCGTCGAGCGTTGGTGTGCGACGACGCAATGTGATCGGTTCGGGTTCGGAGACGACGTCGGGGTGGACCCCGCCGCCTCGGAGAAGGTCATCGAGGGGGAAGACCCGGTACCGCTGCGCCGCCTGTTCCCAGCCGTCGATGAGGTTGCGGATCACGTCGGGTTCGCTGGTGGCGAGGTCCGTGGTCTGGGTTGGGTCGTCGACGAGGCGAAACAGCTGCCACACGTCGTCGGTGAATGGCGTGCCGGCGTAATGGAGGGTGACGGCTTCCCACCCGTCCCGGTAGTAGCTGCGGTTGCCGAAGATCTCGAGGTACCGCTCGGTGCGGGTCGGTGGGGCGGTGTGGTCGTCGAGGACCGTCGTGAAGGAGTTTCCGGTGGGCGCGAGGACAGGCGTGCCGTCGCGGGTGAGCACCGGGACGAGCCCGGCGAGCTCGGTCAACGTCGGCAGGATGTCACTCACGTGCACGTAGTGTCGTCGCAGCACGTCTCGCGGCAGCCGCGTGGGCCACGACATGATGCAGGGGACATGGTGCCCACCGGCGAACGTCGAGCCTTTGTAGAGCCGGAACGGCGTGTTCGAGACCGTCGCCCAACCACACGGGTACTGACACATCAGCTGCGGGCCGCCGATGAGGTCGAGCCGGGACATGTCCCGAGCGAGCGACCTCGTGTCGACTACTTCGATGGCGTGCCCGGCGGTGGGGAGCCGGTCGGGCACCAGGCCAACGCTGCGGTAGTACTCGGTGGTGCCGTGCGAGGCGCCTTCGCGGGAGGCGCCGTTGTCGGACGTGAACACGATCAGCGTGTTGTCGAGCTCGCCGAGCTCGACGAGCGCGTTGCGGAGCCGGCCGAAGTTCTGGTCGACATTGTCGACCATCGCTGCGTAGACCTCCATGTACCGGGCGAACAGCGTGCGCTCGGCCTGCGACAACGAGTCCCATGGCGGGGCATCGAACAACCGCTCGTGGTTCCGTGATGGGAGCTGAGCGTGCGGCGGGAGAATCCCGATTTGGCGCTGACGTTCGTAGCGCTCTTCGCGCACGACATCCCATCCGGCGTCATAGCGGCCGCGATACTTGGCGATGTCGTCCGGCTTGGCCATCAACGGGGCGTGCACTGCGCCATGGGCGAGGTACAGGAAGAACGGTCGCCGGGCATCCGACGCCTTCACCCCTTCGATCATCCTGATTGCCTGGTCAGTGATGTCGTCGGTGAAGTAGTACCCGTCGGGGTAGGCGTCGACGTCCAACACGTGGTTGTCGACGTGGATGCGGTGCGGCTGATGCAGATTCGTGAAGCCGGTGAGGAACCCGTAGAACCGGTCGAACCCGCGCTGCAAGGGCCAGGTGCGCTTGTCGCCGGCGTCGGACAGATCCCACGACGGCGTCAGGTGCCACTTGCCGACCATCAGGGTGGCGCATCCGTTCGCTCGGAAGAGCTCCGCCGTGGTGACAGCGAGCGGGTCGATCCCACCTTGGTTGTTCGGGAAACCTGTCTCACCGACGAGGCCTCTCACGCCTGCATGATGCGGGTTCAGGCCCGTGAGCAGTGCAGCTCTGGTCGGCGAACAAAGCGGCGTCGAGTGGTAGTTGGTCAGCCGGACGCCGGCGGCGGCCAACCGATCCAGTTCGGGTGTGTCGATCTCCGAGCCGTAACCGGCGAGGTCCGAGAAACCGAGGTCGTCCACCAAGATGACGATCACGTTCGGTGCATGCGGGGGGATGTGTCGGCGCGGCGCGAACACGGGCGTGCTGTCGGCACGGGTGCGCCGGATGACCCCGTCGAAGGCGGGGTAGCCGGCAGGTTCTTCGGACGACATCGTTCACCTCTGCATCGGATGTACTGCGCGTTCGGGCGGTGAGCGTGGCCTTCGCGCCGGACTGGCGACCGCGATGGTGGTACGGCCTCGTGGTGGGTCCTACAGGGTCAGCCTGCGCAGCACGCGGACGACCGCACGGGATGACGGAGAGTGGCGCCTCGGCGCGACCGTCACGCCGTCGACGCTGCGGGGCTCAGGTGGGCCGGTCGCCGATGATGGTGACGCGTTCCATGTAGCGTCGTTGCGGCCAGTAGTTCTGGGTCGTGTAGTGCTGGGTCGAGCGGTTGTCCCACATGGCGATCGAGTCCGGCTCCCAGCGGAACCGGACGTGGTACTCGGGTGTCGCCGCCCGGCTGGTCAAGAAGCGCAAGAGTTCCTGACCCTCCTTGCGTTCGAACCCCGTCAGCGTGGTCGTGAACGACTCGTTGACGTACAGGATCTTCTCGCCCGTCTCGGGATGGGTCCGCACGACCGGGTGCTCGACGACGGGGTAGTCGGCGCGCATCTGGGTCAGGCGCTCGGGAGCCAGGTTGGCGCCGAACGCGGGGTAGAAGTCATGGAGCGCGGTCAGCCCCTCGAGGAACTGTCGTAGCGCCGGGTTGAGGGATGTGTACACGGCGGCCATGTCCGCCCAGATGGTGTCGCCGCCGATGGCCGGTGTCTCGCGGCATCGCAGCACCGATGCCTTCGATGGGACTGCTCGCCAGGACACGTCGGAGTGCCAGACGTTCTCCTTGTTGGCGCCGACCGGTCGCGGCTCGGCGCCGTAGGCGAGCGTCATCACCTCGGGAAGCCCGTCGTTCGGGTCGACGAAGGGGTGGATCTCCAACTCGCCGAAACGGCGAGCGAACGCCACGTGCTGCTCGCTGGTGATGTGCTGGTCCCTGAAGAACAGCACCTTCCATTCGTTCAGCGCCTTGCCGATCTCGTCGACCTGTGCGTCGTCGAGGTCGGCGGCCAGGTCGACACCGGTCACCATCGCGCCGATCGTCGGGCTCAGCGGCTCCAGCTCGATCATCGTTGTCACCCCCGGTTCACGTCGTGGACCTCACCCATCCAATGTGACGCCGGGCGTGGCGTCCAACAGAACGTTTGCCGGTCAGCCATCAACAACCTTGATCAGTGAGCGCCGATACGACGGGGACGCATCACAGGCTCGCCTCGTCGTCGCCGTCGCTCGCGTCTCGACGAACGAGGGTGAGGAATCGCTCCGCTGCGGTGAGAGCGCCCGGGGGCGGTGCACGGCGATCACGCCGCCGATGAACGGCGGATCGAGCGGCACCACCGTCACACCTTCCCAGACCTCTGCGTTCGTCATGTCGCTCGATCGGTTCACCAGTGCAGCGCCAACTCCCGATCGGACGAGGCCAACGGTGAGGTCGATGGCGTGCGCGGCGTCGAGCGCACGTGGGGCTCGGCGCCAGCCGCGGCGAACACCTGATCCCAACGCTCCCGGGCGATCGTGCCGCCCGCTGGGGCGATCAACGGCAACGCGGCCAGCTCGGACAGCGAGATCTTGTCGTAGGCAGTCATCGTGGCCGGCAGCACGGCACGAGCTCCTGGGTCCCGATGACAATGGAACAAAGCCCTTCCGACGAAGCCCGGACGTGCATGATGCCGACATCGGCGCGTGCGCTGCGGACGTGCTCGGCGACATCGGCGTCATCGGCAGGGTCAAGGATCTCGATGACGACGTCTGGATAGCGCCGATGGAACTCGGCGACGATCCGGCTGACCCGATCGGTCGCCGTGCGGATGAGTGCGATCCTCAAGCGGCCGGAAAGGAGCCCGCGCACCGCCTGCACGGCCGACACCGCACGCGCTGCTTCAGCGAGTGTCGAACGAGCCGGCTCGAGCATAGCCCGCCCAGCATCCGTGATCCGCACCCCCCGGGCCAGGCGCTCGAACAAGACCGTATCGAGCTCACGCTCGACCTTCGCGACGTGATACGAGAGCGCCGGCTGCGTCATGTGCAGGGAGCCTCTCGGCGACCGCGACCACAACGCCAACTCCTGGAGGTCCACCACCAGACCATACGACCCCGGTCAGACATCACGGTTCTTGATCGGTCGCCACAGAACACTCTGTTGGACCCCGGGCCGGGACCACGTGGATGGGACGTCCGAGGGGAGACCGAGGCGGACATCGACGACGGTCGAGTCTCACCTGGGGCGGATCGGCGAGACGTCGACCGAAAGCAGGCGGCGGCGGTGAAGGCCAACGTGGACCGGGCCCGGGAGCTGCCCGAGTCGACGGTGACGTCGTTCCTGAGCAGGGTCACGGCGGTCGCGGTGGTCGATCCGCAGACGGTGACCGTGGTGGCGAACCGACCGGCCGGTGACCTGGCCCCGGCCCTATGGCCTGGTCGACTCAGGCAAGTCGAGACACCGCGGCTCGTCGGCCTCCACTCGAGACGGCACGGCCGCTTGTCAGCATTGCGGGCGAAACGGGCAAGTCGTCGTCAAATCCGGAATCCCTTCCTCGCGACCTGCTGACCGCAGTGTCGTAGGCGGACGGCTCCCGCCTCGCCGTTGGACGCTAACTTTTGGTCATGCCCGTGCCCAACACCCCGGAACCGCACCGGCCGTTCGTCTTCGACGTCGCCGAGATCCCCGGTCTCACCAACGTCGAGATGATGGGCGACACCGAGCAGTCGCAACCGTTCCTCGAGTTGCTCGGTCGTGACCTCGTCACGAGGATGATCGTGCAGACCCCGAAGCTCAGCGTCTACCACGAGACGGCGAAGCCGGGTGAACGCGTCAAGCCGCACCGCCACGGCACGTACCAGGTCAACTACATCCTGCGCGGTGAGCTGTACTTCGGCAGCCAGAAGGTCACCGCCGGTATGGGCTATTTCACCCCGGACGCGCTGTACTCGTGGCGGGCCGGAGACGATGGTGCCGAATGGCTTGAGATCCACTCGGGCATCGTCGGCATCTATACCGACCGTGGCAACTCCGGGACCGCAGTGGGCTCCGAGCCCCAGGTCGCAGCCGAAGCGAGCCGCTGAGCGGCCTGTTGCCAAGGGGAGCGCGGCCGCACTCGAATTCGACCCCGCACTCCTTTCCGCGAATCCACATCGCGTGGGGGCCGTCGGATCACCCGCGCCCGGTGGCCGTCGCCGCGCGGTGCTCCTCGCGCCGTTGCTGTCCAGCTCGAACTTCTTGACCTTCCCGAGGGCGTGCGCGGGAGGTCGTCGACGACGACGAGCCGCTCGGGTGTCGTCTGCTTGGCCACCCCGGCGTCGCGGAAGTGCTCGATCAGGGCCGGCAGGTCGAGTCTCGAGCCGGGCCCGGCGATGACGTACGTGCCGAACAACCCGAAGCCGATGTCGTCGACGTCGACACCCTGGAGGCGGAGTCGACCGAGTACTCGAGCGAGCGAACGAAGTGGCGCATTCGGACCCAATTCGGGCCGAGATCGGCCCGCTCAGCCTGGTGGATTCGCGTTTCGGGCCCCGCTCGTCAGCGTCATCCCTGTCCTGCTCGGAGACGGCGCCGGGAGAATCCTGCCTCACCCCAACCCCCGCCTTCGGGTGGTCGAGCAGCCGGTGCGCCCACCGCGGAGGATGTGCGGTGCGGACCATTGTCGAGACGACCGCGTCGCGACGACGAGCCATCGCAGCATCGATGCCGGCATGCTCGATCGGATCTTGGCTACGGATGCGCCGGGCGGCAAGCTCGGCCAGCGTGCCGGTCGGTCCGATCCGGCCGTTCAGGTGCTGCCACTGCCCGTGCTGTGCGCTGCGACGTTCGGCTGGCTCGTCGCCGAGAGGGTTGAGCTGATCGTCGATGCCCAGCGGTCGCGGTAGAAGGCGTCGTCGTCACGAGCTCGCGGTCGACGAGTTGCGTCCCCGGCCCGGGTCTCGGCGGCAGCGGTCCCCTCGATCGGCCCGGCCGCCGTGGTGATCGTGCGTGGCTCGGACCCGCCCGTTGCGCACGAACGCCGGCTGAGCTCGTTCGGGTTCACGCGGAAGGTACGCCGCGCCTCCCGACGAGCCGCCGATCCACAGCTTCAGGTCCTGTCCAACGATCGGCGGCTCTCCGATCAGATCACCGCTGAGTAGGCGTCCGATACACGCGGCGAGGCGCGGCGGCGCACTATGGGCACAGGACGGGTCTCAGTCACGTGTACACGGCGGGACGAGCGGCTCTCGACGCCGAGGACGGCTCTGCCGCCGGTCGACATCAGCCCCGCCTGACGTGGAGTGCCGAAGCGGGGTTGCCGTGAGCTAACGTGTCACGTATGAAGTACTGTTTCATGTGCGATTCAGTGATTCATGGGGATGTCGATCGTTATGTCGTTCTCGTCTCCGGGGGCGCGCGGTTCCCCCTGCGCGGCCCCCGGAGGCGAGACGTACGGCTCGCCCGCGACGGCGTCGCGGCGGTTCGTGGGGCTACGTCGTCGGTGCCGGCGGGGCCGCCGGTGTGATCCCGCTGGCCGACGCGGTCGCGTACGTGGCCGGGTCGTGCGGGGTGCTCGCGCCTCGGTCGGTCCCTGTCGGTGCGGCGCTGGGTCTCGTCCTGGCCGAGGCGGTCGTGGCGCCGGAGCCGGTCCCGCCCTTCGTGAACAGCGCGATGGACGGCTACGCGGTGCGCGCCGACGATGTGGCGGACGCGTGCGTCGAGCAGCCGGCGCGGTTGCAGGTGGTGGGCACCGTGGCCGCCGGCCACGTCCCCGTCGGGCGGGTGGGCCGGGGCCAGGCGCTGCGGATCATGACCGGCGCCGTCGTGCCGGACGGCGCAGACGCCATCGCCCCCGTGGAGACGACGACCTGCGAGGGCGACCGGGTGCTGGTCCGCGCTCGGGCGATCCCCGGTGCCCACATCCGCCGGGCGGGCGAGGACGTCGAGGCCGGCGACGAGGTCTTCGCAGCAGGCACCGTGCTCGGCCCCGGTCACATCGGGACGCTGTGCAACGTCGGCCGGTTGGAGGTCGCCGTGGTGCCGGCACCGGTGGTCGGGGTGCTGGCGACCGGGGACGAGCTGGTGGCCGATGGTCGACCGTTGCGAACCGGCCAGATCCGCGAGTCGAACCGGCCGACGCTGCTGGCGTTGCTCACCCGCGACGGCTACGAGAGTGTGGACTTGGGCATCGCGCCCGACGACGAGGGCGAGATCGAACGACGTCTGCACGACGCGTCGCGACGTTGCGACGCGGTGGTGACGAGCGGCGGGGTGAGCATGGGCGACTTCGACTACGTGAAGACAGTGCTCGACCGGATCGCCGAGATGCGTTGGATGCAGCTGGCGATCCGACCGGCCAAGCCGTTCGCGTTCGGCACGATCGGCGCGGTGCCGGTGTTCGGCCTGCCGGGCAACCCGGTGTCGTCGATGGTCAGCTACGAGCTGCTGGCCCGTCCCGGGTTGCGCAAGCTGGCGGGGCGTGGTGCCGACGACCTCGAGCGGCCGGCGATCAACGGCGTCACCGACGTCGCCCTGCGAGGTGGCCGGGACGGACGGACCAGCTACGTGCGGGTGCGGACCGAATTCGCCGACGACGGTCGGTTGCACGTTCGAGCCGCCGGCGGCCAGGGCGCGCACCAGTTGCACGCCATGGCATTGTCGAACGCGCTGGCCGTCGTGGCCGCTGGTGCGGTCATCGAACCCGGCGACGAGGTGAAGGTCCTGCGCCTCGACCCCTGACCGACGTGGACGACCCGTGTGACACCGTCGTCCAGGTCTGAGCCTGGATCTCTCGTATGACACAATCGCTCATCGGTGCCGGTTGCCGGACATCGACACCGGTCGCCTGACCGGTGGGGGACGGAGGGCCTCGATGCTGATCACCAACGTTCGAGCCGCTGCCGGGCCGCCGGCGACGTCAGCCGAGCCGGCGTCGGACGGTGACCGGTGCTGATAGGTCTGCTGCGGACGTTCGCCCGCCCGCATCGCGCCGCCCTGCTCGGTGTGGTGGCGCTGCAGGTCGCCCAGACAGCGGGGATGCTGTACCTGCCGCGGCTGAGCGCCGACATCATCGACAACGGTGTCGCCACCGGCGACACGGCCTACATCTGGCGCGTCGGCGCAGTGATGGTGCTCGTCTCGCTGGGCCAGTTGACCTGTGCGGTCGCGGCGGTGTACTACGGGTCGCGAGTCGCGATGGCGATCGGGCGCGACGTGCGGGCCACCTTGTTCCATCGGGTCACCCGCTACTCGGCGCAGGACGTGGCCGTCCTCGGCGCGCCGACGTTGATCACCCGGATCACGAACGACGTCCAGCAGGTTCAGATGCTGGTGCTGGTGTCGTGCACGTTGCTCGTGGCGGCGCCGATCATGGTCGTCGGTGGCGTCGTGATGGCCGTCCGGGAGGACGCTGGCTTGTCGTGGTTGCTGGCCGTCTGCGTGCCCTTGCTCCTCCTCGCCGTCGGGCTGGCCGTGGTCCGCATGGTCCCGCAGTTCCGGCGGATGCAGCAGCGCCTCGACGGCATGAACCGAGTGTTGCGCGAGCAGATCGCCGGCATCCGCGTCGTGCGGGCGTTCGTGCGTGAGCGCCACGAGGTGCGCCGGTTCGCGGTCGTCAACGATGAGCTCACCGACACGTCGCTGCGCGCCGGTCGGCTGATGGCACTGCCCGGCGCTTCGGTCACCCTGATCCTGAACTGCTCGACCGCGGTCCTGATCTGGCTTGGGGCCGACCGGGTGGCCGCCGGCTCGCTGTCCATCGGGGCGCTCGTGGCGTTCCTCAGCTACCTCACGCAGATCCTGATCGCCGTGATGATGGGCACGATGATGGCGATGATGGCCCCCCGGGCCGCGGTGTCGGCGGACCGCATCCAGGAGGTGCTCGACATCGAGTCGTCGGTCGTGGATGTCGCCGCGCCCCGCCCCACCGACGCGGGACGCGGTGACGTCGAGTTGCGGGACGTGTCGTTCAGGTATCCGGGTGCGGACGAGTCCGTGCTGTCGGAGATCTCGCTGCGATCGGGCGCCGGGATGACGACGGCGATCATCGGCAGCACCGGCGCCGGGAAGACGACCCTGCTCAACTTGATCCCGCGGTTGTTCGACGCCACCGGTGGCGCGGTCGTCGTCGACGGTGTCGACGTCCGCGACCATCGCGGCCGAGGACCTGCGCCGCCGCATCGGGCTCGTGCCGCAGCGGCCCTACCTGTTCTCGGGGACGGTCGCCAGCAACCTCCGCTACGGCAAGGAGGACGCGACCGACGAGGAGCTGTGGGAGGCGTTGCAGCATCGCCCAGGCCGCCGGCTTCGTGTCGGCGATGCCCGGCGGGCTGGAGGCGGCCATCCAGCAGGGCGGGACGAACGTCTCGGGTGGCCAGCGCCAACGGCTGGCCATCGCCCGGGCGCTGGTGCGCAAGCCCGAGGTCTACCTGTTCGACGACTCGTTCTCGGCGCTCGACCTGGCGACGGACGCCCGTCTGCGCGCCGCGCTCGCGCCGCACATCGCCGACGCGACCGTGATCGTCGTCGCCCAACGGGTCTCCACCATCGCCACCGCCGACCAGATCCTCGTGCTCGAGGACGGGCGTACCGTCGGGCTCGGCACGCACGACGAACTGGTCGCCACCTGCCCGACCTACCGGGAGATCGTCGACTCCCAGTTCACGTCGACGGGCGCGGCATGAGCGAGCGAGCGACCGCGGCGCGGCGAGCGAGTCTTCGAGCGAGCGACCGGCGGCGCGGCGAGCGCCCGTCGTGGCCCCTCCGATCTGGGCGCGGCCGGTCTCACCGCCCCATCTGGGCGCGCCGGGTCTCAGATTCGAAACCGAGCGCGCTCAGAAGGCGGCGGCCGTGAGCGGCAACGGCGACGCGCCAGTGTCCAACGGTGAGCCGCCCACGGTCGACGGCAACGGTCATCGGCCGGCCGCCCAGGAGCGTCGTGGCATCGGCGCCGCCGGGATGCCGGCCGAGCAGTCGACGGACTTCGCCGCCACGGCGACGCGCCTGCTGCGACGGATGCGGCCCGAGCGACGACGAATCGTCGTGGTGCTGACCGTGGGCGTCGTCGGCACCGGGATCCTCGTCACCGGTCCGAAGATCCTCGGTCACGCCACCGACATCATCGTGGACGGGCTCGCGAGCAGCGACGGGATCGACTTCGGTGCGCTGCACCGCACGCTCGCGTTCGCCCTCACCGTGTACGCGGTCGCCGCGGTGCTGGCCTGGCTGCAGGCCTACCTGCTGGCCGGTGTCGTGCAGCGGACGATGCACCGGCTGCGGGCCGACGTGGAGGACAAGCTCAACGCCCTCCCGCTGCGCTACGTGGACCGCCAACCCCGCGGGGACCTGTTGAGCCGGGTCACCAACGACATCGACAACATCGCCCAGAGCCTCCAGCAGACGCTCAGCCAATTGGTGTCCTCGACCCTGATGTTGGCGGGTGTGCTCGTGATGATGCTGACGCATCTCGTGGCTGCTGACCCTCGTTGTCGTGGTCACGATCCCGCTCGTGCTGTTCATCACCAAGGCGATCGCCCGTCGCAGCCAGCCCCGGTTCGTGGAGCAGTGGCGCCACACCGGCACGCTCAACGCCCACGTCGACGAGGCCATCACCGGCCACTCGATCGTGACCGCGTTCAACCGCCAGGACGACGTGGAGCGGCGGTTCGAAGCGGCGAACGAGGAGCTGTACCAGGCGAGCTTCGCCGCCCAGTTCGTGGCCGGCACGATCCAGCCGGCGATGACGTTCCTCGGCAACTTGAACTTCGTCGCCGTCGCCGTCATCGGCGGCGTGCAAGTGTCGGCCGGGGCGATGACGATCGGCGGCATCCAGGCGTTCATGCAGTACTCGCGGGCCTACAGCATGCCGCTGACCCAGGTGGCGTCGATGGCCAACGTGCTGCAGTCCGGCGTGGCATCGGCCGAGCGGGTGTTCGAACTGCTCGACGCCGACGAGCAGTCACCCGACCCCGACGTCGTCGACGCCGCCCCGCCGCGCGCCGGGCGGGTCGAGTTCGACCACGTCTCGTTCGCCTACGACCCGGCCAAGCCCCTCATCCACGACCTCTCCCTGATCGCCGAACCGGGCCGCACCGTGGCCATCGTCGGACCCACCGGGGCCGGCAAGACCACCCTCGTCAACCTGATCATGCGCTTCTACGAGCTCGACGCCGGCGCCATCCGCCTCGACGGCCGCGACATCGCCGAGATGTCCCGCGACGAGCTACGCGACCACATCGGCATGGTCCTGCAAGACACCTGGCTGTTCAACGGCACGATCCGCGACAACATCGCCTACGGCAACCCCGACGCCACCGACGACCAGATCATCGCCGCCGCCAAGGCCACCTACGTCGACCGCTTCGTGCACTCCCTGCCCCACGGCTACGACACCGTCGTCGACGACGAAGGCACCACCATCAGCGCCGGTGAGAAGCAACTCCTGACCATCGCCCGGGCCTTCCTCTCCGACCCCACCATCCTCATCCTCGACGAAGCGACCAGCTCGGTCGACACCCGCACCGAGGTCCTCATCCAACGAGCGATGGCCGCCCTGCGCAGCGAACGCACCAGCTTCGTGATCGCCCACCGCCTGTCCACCATCCGCGACGCCGACGTCATCCTCGTGATGGACGGCGGCCAGATCGTCGAACAGGGCAACCACACCGAACTGCTCACCCGCGGCGGCGCCTACGCCACCCTCTACCACGCCCAGTTCGCCGGCCCCACCGCCGACGTCGCCTGAACACGCCGGCCGCCACCCGAGCGTCGGCGGCCCACCCGGCTGGATCACCACCACTGCGCCGACCGCCAAACCGTCGGATGGGACCGACCGCAACCGTCAGCGACGGCTGAACCAGCCGGGGCGCTCAGCTGGTCGTGGTGATGGCGGTGCGGAGCGCGGCGAACGCCTCGTCGACGTGCCCGACGAGGTCGGACCGCCCGTCGCCCGCCGTCCAATGGTCCACCGCGATGCTCAAGCAGTCGAGGGCGGCGGCGACGACGACGGCGAGGGCCAGGGGTGGCGGGTCGGGCGCCTGGCGGCGCGCCGCCAGCGCCTTCGTGAGCACGGGACGCCAGCGGCGCTGCATCTCGACCTGCCGGGCGATCAACGCGGGGCTGTTGTGGATGAGCCGGGTCGTCTCCAACGCGTAGGCCGGGTCGTGGCGGTAGATGTCGAGCATCGGCTCGAGGCAGCGCCGCAAGGCGGTCCAGTCGTCGACGTCCGCCGGTTCGGCGCGAAGTGCGTCGGCGACGAGCTCGCCGGTGGCGTCGTAGCCGTTGAGCACGGCGTCTTCCTTGGTGGCGAAGTAGCGCAGGAACGTGCTGCGCGACACCCCGGCGGCGGCCGCCACGTCGTTCACCGTGACGCTGTCGAAGCCTTCACGCAGGAAGACCTCGAAGGCGACCTGACCGAGCTGGGCCCGAACGGCGGCGCGGGCGATGTCACGCGTGGTCCCGGCTGTCGCTCCCTGCATGTCCGTCATCCTAACCCAAGGTGGTTCCGGCGGGCATCCATGAGGTAGAGTATCAGAAATGGGGCACATTGTCAGGCTCGGTCACCGCACTCATCCGATTGGGGACGTGTCGGGCTCGCGGCGCCGATGCCAGGGGGAAGGACGGCAGCCATGAACGACATCCACCAGCACCGTTACCGGGTCGCGGAGTGGGCGACGGGCAACATCGGTCTGCGGTCGCTGCGGGCCGTGATCGAGCACCCGCAGATGGACCTCGTGGGTCTGTTCGTCTACAACCCAGACAAGCTCGGGCGAGACGCGGGGAGCTGTGCGGTACGGATCCGACCGGTGTCATCGCCACCGACGACATCGAGGTCATCTTGGCCGCGGAGCCGGATTGCGTGTTGTACATGCCGGATCGGGCGGAGATCGACGTGATCTGCCGGTTGCTGGGGTCCGGCGTCAACATCGTCACCACCCGGGCCGAGTTCCACCATCGCGGCAGCATCGAGCCGGACGTGCTCGAGCGCGTCGAGGCCGCTTGCCAGCAGGGTGGCACGTCGATCCACAGCGCCGGGTCGAGCCCCGGTTTCGCGACAGAGCTGTTGCCGTTCGCGTTCGCGACGATGGTGCGCCGACTCGATTGCCTGACCAAGGAGGAGTCGGCGGACATGTCGTCGCGCAACTCCCCGGAGATGATGTACAACCTGGGCTTCGGGCGGGAGGTGGCGTCGCTGGACACCACGGTGCAGCAGGCCAGCATCTTCAGCGCGGGGCGGTCGATGCGGATGGTCGCGGAGGCCTTGGAGCTGCCGATCGACGACTTCACCGGGTCCGTCGAGTACGCGGTGGCGACCAAGCCGGTGGACATCGCCGTCGGCCGGATCGAGGCCGGCACGGTTGCCGCCCGCCGGACCGAGATCACCGGTCTCCATCAGGGCAAGCCCTTGTACCGGCGTTTGGCGACGTACTACGTCACGCGGGACATCGATCCGGCGTGGGAGCTCCACGACACCGGTTGGCACTACCTCGTCGAGGGTGACACGCCGATGGAGGTGTTCATCTCGTTCCCGGTGTCGGAGGCCGACTACCCGTCGGTCTCGCCGAACTTCACCGCCCACCCGCCGGTCAACGCGGTGCCGTACGTGTGCGAAGCGCCGCCGGGCGTCCAGACGAGCGCCGACCTCCCGCTCATCATCGCCAACCTCGGACCATGAGCGTCGTCGAGGCACACCACGTGGCGCCGCCCGACCGCACCGACCCGCCGACCGAGGACCCGCGTGGCGGCCTGCCGCGTCGGGGCGTGCCGGTGGCTGCGGACCTGGTCGACTCGTTCGGGCGGGTGATCCGGGATCTGCGGATCTCGGTGACCGACCGCTGCAACTTCCGTTGCGTGTATTGCATGCCCGAGGAGGGCTTGGCGTGGCTGCCCCGGGAGGAGGTGCTCAGCGACGACGAGATCGAGCGCGTCGCCCGCCTGTTCGTCGAGCGCTACGGCGTCACCGGCATCCGCCTGACCGGAGGCGAACCGACGGTGCGGGCCCACCTCCCGGGGCTGGTGGCCAAGTTGGCCGCGCTCGGTGTCGACCTGGCGATGACGACGAACGGCGCCACGTTGCGGTCGCTGGCCGGGCCGTTGCGGCGCGCCGGGTTGCGTCGGGTCAACATCAGCCTGGACACGCTGGACCGGGCGAGGTTCGCCACGATCACCCGTCGCGACGACTTCGATCGCGTCCTCGACGGCATCGACGCCGCCCTGGAGGCCGGGTTCGACCCAGTGAAGATCAACGCCGTGATCGAGCGCGGCGTGAACGACGACGAGGTCGTCGATCTGGCCTCGTTCGGTCGTGAGCGCGGAGTCGAGATGCGGTTCATCGAGTTCATGCCGCTCGATGCCAGCGGCGGGTGGACCAAGGCAACGGTCGTCGGTCAGGACGAGATCGTGGCGGCGATCGGCGAGGTGTACCCGCTGAGCGCCGATGCCGGCCCGGGGCGCGGCACCGGCGGACCGTTGGCGGTACCTCGACGGCCGGGGGACGGTCGGCGTGATCCCGTCGGTGACCAAGCCGTTCTGCGGCGACTGCGACCGGGTGCGGCTCACCGCCGACGGCCAGTTCCGGACCTGCCTGTTCGCCACCGACGAGTTCGACCTGCGCGCCGCGCTGCGTGGCGGCTCGTCCGACGACGACGTCGCCGCGATCATCGAGCGGGCGGTCGGCGCGAAGTGGGCCGGGCATCAGATCAACCAGGTCAACTTCGTGCGACCGGCACGGACCATGAGCCAGATCGGCGGCTGAGCAGACATGACGAACACGATCTCGATCAGCGGGTTCCCGACGATCGGTGCGGAGATCAGCGGCGTCGACCGGGACCGCCTCGCGCACGACGAGGAGCTCCCCGGAGTCGTGCTGGATGCGCTCGAGCGCTACGGCGTCGTCGTGTTCCGGCGCCTCATGCTCGACGACGACAGACAGCTCGCGTTCTGCCGACGCCTCGGCGACGTCGCCGTGAACCCGAACGATCCGGTCCCGGGGATCTTCCACGTCTCCCTGGACCCGGCGAGGTCGTCGTCGGCGGCATACCTGCGGGGAACGTTCAGCTGGCACATCGACGGCACCACGACCGCCGACCCGCCGGTGAAGGCCACGCTGCTGACCGCCCACGCCGTCGCCGCCGAGGGCGGCGACACCGAGTTCGCCAGCACCTATCGGGCCTACGACGACCTGTCGGACGACGAGCGGCAGACAGTGCGCCTCGCGGCGCGTCGTGCACAGCGTCGCCGCCACCCTGCGGCGGGTCCACCCGAACCCGACACCCGAGCAGGAAGAGCAGTGGCTGCGCTCGCCGAGCGCCGAGCACCCGCTGGTGTGGCGCCATCGCTCCGGCCGGCACTCGTTGGTGCTCGGCGCGACGGCATCGCACATCGTCGGCATGGACCGCGACGACGGCGAGCGGCTGCTCGACGACCTGCTCGACCGGGCGACACGACCCGAGCTCGTCTACCGCCACACGTGGACGGTGGGCGACACCGTCATCTGGGACAACCGAGGCGTCCTCCACCGCGCCCTGCCCTACGACGACTCGTCCCCGCGCGACATGCACCGCACGACCCTCCTCGGCGACGAGCCGATCGCATGACCGAGCCGGCCGTCGCACCATGCCTGCGGTCCGGCCGAGGCCCGACCGATCGAGGAGCGAGATGACCGCTGAGCCCGAGACGACCCGACCGACCGACGCCGAGGCGGAGCGACGGGACCTGCGGGACGCCTTCATCGCCGCCCGCGGCTACTGGAACCCGTTCTGGGACGGGCTCCTGCAGCTGGACCCGGCGTTCTTCCACGCCTACCTGTCGTTCTCGTCGGTGCCCTGGCAGTCCGGGCCGCTGGAGCCCAAGTTCAAGGAGCTCATCTACATCGCCGTCGACGCGGCCACCACCCACCTCTACGAACCGGGCCTCCGCCAGCACGTCCGCAACGCACTGGCGCTCGGCGCAACGAAGGAAGAGGTCATGGAGGTGCTCGAACTGGTCAGCGTCCTCGGCATCCACGCCTGCACGATGGGTGTGCCGATCCTGCTCGAGGAGTTGCAGAGCCTCGAGGGCGCCGAGGCCCCGGCCCCGCCGGCGGCGTCGGCAGACGGGCCGCCCACGCCATAGGTGTTCGTCACGCTGCGCGCGACGCCGGACGATGCAACTCACGATGGCCGCCGCGCCCTCCTCGGCTCCGAGCGGCGACCGGACCGGCTCTCGAGCAGTTGCTCAAGCGGCGGCACGCGCCGAGCTGAGCCGGTCGCCTACGAGTTCCCGCGCGGGATCGCAAGGACTCGTTGCGCGGGGCCGACGGTCAAACGCTGCCGACGGACGTCGGTCGGATGATCGCCCGTCAATGCCGCAACCCCGGCTCCTACTGGCTGAGGTTGGCGATGATGACTGGGAGGTCGGCGGAGGTCTGGAACCCGGGTGCGGCCTCGCAGACGTAGGGGATGTCGTTGACTGGTGGGTGGGCGGTGAGCCCGGGCGTGAACGCGGCCCAGTCGTCGTCGGACACGGGGTAGGTGATGAGGATCTCGAGTGGCGTGGACCCTTCGACGAGGTAGTGCCATCCGGTCTCGTGGAGCTCCCACGCCGGGTCGATGTCCCTGGTGGCGTAGTAGGTCGTGAGCCGGCGGAACGTCTCCTTGCCGTTGCGCCACCCGATGATCCGGGACCGGATCGCGGCGACCGTGCCGGCTTCGATGACGCCGGCGGCGATCTCGGTGCGCTGGGTGGCGACCGCGTACTCGGCCGTGCCGGTGAAGTCGTCGAGCGGCAGACCCAGTGCCTCCATGGTCATCCGCATCGTCCCGGCCGCAGTCAGGCTGCGCGCCGGTAACACGGTGGGCATCGTGGCCGGGTCCTTGCCGAACCCCATCAGGTTGAAGATCATGTCGGGGGAGTCGCGCTTGGACATGTCGGCGAACTCCTCCTTCGTGATGCAGTCGAGGCGGCGTTGCATCGTGGCGAACGCGAACGGCATCAGTTCGGTCGCGAAGCCGGGGCTGGAGCCGTTGCTGTGGATCGAGGTGCCGCCCTGCTGGCAGGCGGCCTCGATGCGGGCGCGCACGTCGGGCTCGAGGCTGGCCGGGTGGTGGAACTCGGTGCGGGTGCTCGAGATGTTGATGCCGTTCTCGAGCAGCCGGCACACGACATCGAGCTCCAGGCGGTCGGCCATGTACAGCACGCAGTCGGGCTTGGCCGACAGGATGTCCTCGATGTCGTTGGTGGCGATGACGCCGGTCGGCGCGATCCCACACAGGTCGCCGGCGTCACGTCCCACCTTGTCAGGGTTGTAGACGAACACGCCGACGAGGTCGAACTGCGGGTGCTCGATGACCGCCTGCAACGAGCGCAACCCGACGTTGCCGGTGGCCCATTGGGCCACCCGGTAACGCTTCTGGTGCAGGGGATTGTCGACAGAAGCCGTCACGACGCAACTCGAGGTCTCGACGCACGTGATTGCCTGGTCGGAGTCCACGATCTCTCCGGCGAGGGCGTCTCCGACCGTGCCATCGATGCACCTGATCCCGATCGTCGTGTTCGACATGTGGCTCCTGTCAACTGGTCGGCGCTCGGACCAGGGCTCAGCCGAGGGAGATGTCCTCGAGCACCACGACGTGGTCGCGGTACAAGGTGACGTTCTGGACGTTGTCCTGGGCGTAGGTCCGCACGTCGCTGCCGAACGTGATCGAGATCGGCACCTCGTCGAGCTCGATGCGGCCGACCTGCTTCCACAGGTCGATGATCTCGTCCTGGTCGTCGGTCGCCTTGATCTGCGTGAACAGGGCGTCGAGCTCGGGGTTCGAGTAGCCCATGAAGTTGAGGAAGCTCCCGGTGCCAGTGCGGTCCACGATCTCCGGGTAAGCGGAGACGCCCGACATGATGTACACGGCGATGTCGAAATCACCCTGGTAGAACGCGTCGCGCATGGCCAGGATCGGCAGCGGCTTGACCTCGAGGTTGACGCCGTCGAGCTGGGCGAGCTGCTGCTGGACCGATGTGCCGAGCGCCTCGGTCTGCCCGGCGAGCCCGATCAGACTGACGTCGATCGAGTCCAGGCCCTTCTCGGCGAGGTACTCGTCGATCAGCGCCTGCGCCGCGACGGGGTCGTGCTCGGCGTACGTCAGGGACGGGTCGTAGTACGGCGAGTCCTCCGGGAAGAACGTCGCGGGGAGCTTGCCCTCGCCGGCGAACGCCTGCTCGCTGACCAGATCCCGGTCCACGGCCAGCGCGAACGCCTGCCGCACCCGCACGTCGTCGAACGGTGGCCGGCGGGTATTGAACGACAACCCCGACCCACCGAAGAAGGCCACCTGATACGGCTCGAAGCCGGCGTCCTCGACGATCTGCATCGCCGGGTTCGGCACGCCGAAGCTGATCATCTGGGCCTGATCGGTGATCAGGCCCTGGGCCGCCGATCCCGGGTCCGATGGCACACCGATGATCTTCACCGTGTCGAGATAGGGCCGCGGGGCGTCCCAGTAGTTCGGGTTGCGCACCAGCGTCTGGCTCGTCGTCGGAGTGAACTCCTCGAGCATGAACGGTCCCGGCCGCGGCGACCGTCTCGGCCGACGTCCCGTACTGGTCGCCGTGCTCCTGCAGCGCCGTCGGCGACGCGATGAACCCCAAGCAGCCGTCGAGCAGGAACGGGAACTGGCTGTTGGGCTGCTTCAACTCGACGGTCAAGGTGGTCCCGTCAGCAGCCGACGACGCGATGGCCGACGCCTGCAACGTGCACTGCGACGCGTTCGCCGGATCAGCGTGACGGTCCCAGTTGAACTTCACCGCCGCGGCGTCCAACGGCGTGTCGTCGGTGAACACCAGATCCGGCCGCATCTCGATCGTCCACGTCGAGAAGTCGTCGTCAGGCGTCACCGACTCCGCCAACCGCGGCGTGATCGTGCCGTCCGGGTCCATCCGGACCAACGAGTCGTACACCGCGTACGGCTGGCCCTGCGAGATCGACCCGCCGCCGCTCATCATCTTCGGGTCGTAACTCGTCTGCGGCACGTAGACCAGCCAGGTGATCTCCCCGCCCTGCGTCGCCTCGCCGGCGTCGCTGGCCGCGGTCGTCTCCGACCCGCCCGACGTGCTCGCCGTCGATGCTCCTGTCGACGTCTCGGTCGGCCCTTGCGCCGTCGCCTCGGTCGCCGGCTCGGTGCCGGCGACCGGCGAGGTCGGCGGAGCCTCCGAGCTCGTCGAGTCGTCGTCGTCGTCACCTCCGCACGCCGCCACCGTCAACGCCAGCAACACGCTCGACATGTACGCGCCGAAGCGCACAACGCGGCTGCGACCTCTATTCCTGTCCATCGCTACCCCCCAGGATCGATGTCGGACCCCACCAACTAACCACGAATACATCAACGACTCCAGATCTCGAGCGCTGATCGTCCCATGGAGTGGTTCGGACCATTTTCATCCATTGTCGCAGATCGAATGAAGTGCGGTGGCGCACCCAGATGTCGATCTACCTGGGGCTAATCGGATCGCGAGCGCGCTCGTATATGTCGATATGGGTCGACATGTCCCTTTTATCGATAGATTGTCTGAGCCGCAAAGAACGGAAGCGACTTCAGATGGAGAAGCTCGAGGTGGTCATGACGCGGGATGGACCTTGTCGAACAGGACGATGGCGTCGCGGTTGAAGTCGAACCCTTCGAACTCGGGGTGCCAGAACAGGCTCACTTCGTTGTGCTGGCTGCCGACCCACGGTGCTTCGTCGTCGTAGACCGCGGCGATGGCGGCCGCCGCTTGCTGTTGCTCCTCGAGCGACGCCGCAGCGCGGTATTGGGCGATCGCCGCTTGCATCTCGGGATGTTGGGCCAGGTCGTAGCCCATGAACCGGAACCCCTGCGTCAGACCGGCCACGAGGTCGGCGTCGTAGAGCGAGAGGCCGGCGTTCATGATGTCGTAGTCCTGCGTGGTGATGAGCATTGTGATCACGCTCGACGAGTCGAACGAGTCGTCGATCTCGACGTCGAAGCCGACGGCCTCGAGCTGGGCCTCCATGATGAGGGCGGCGTTGATGCCGTCTGGTTCGTTGCCGACCGGGAACCGGAGCTTCCCGTCGTAGCCGGTCTCGGCCTTGGCCTCGTCGAGCAGCCTGCGGGCCTCCTCGGGGTCGACCGCGACGTCACTGATCTCGTCGGTCCATAGCAGCGAGGTGTCGTCGAGGAAGGCCTTGCTCGGCCGACCGGAGCCGAGGTAGACGCGCTCGTCGACCACCGTCGGGTCGAGCGCGAGCATGATCGCCTTGCGGACCCGCTCGTCGGCGCCCGGTCGGGCCACGCCGTTGGCGCCGTGGTTGATGTACACCGCCTGGCCTTGGTACACGTACTGGGTGAAGCCTTCGACGTCGAGGTCGGCCTCCCTGAACACCCGGTGCTGGGCGGGTGCCCGCAGGAAGATGGCGTCGAACTCGTCCCTGGCGAACGCGTCCACGCGGGTCTGGTTGTCGACGACGGGGGTGAACACGATGCGCTGCACGCACGGCGTCGGACCCCAGTAGTCGTCGCGCAGGACCACGGAGAGCGCGACGCCGCGTTCCCAAGACTCCAGCACGTAGGCGCCGGTGCCGCCGCCCTGGGGATCGGCGGCGAACCCGTCGGCTCCCAGGCTCTGGTAGACGGCGGGATCGACCGGCGTCCCGAGGGCCGAGGCGAGAAGGACCGGGAAGCCACCGCGGGGTTCGGTGAGGTGGAAGACCATGACCTGATCGTCCTCGATGGTCATGTCCTCGATCACCAGGGCCTCGCCGTGCAGCGCCGAGCGCGAGTCGTCGGCGCGGAACAGGTCGACGGTGAACGCCACGGCCTCGGTGTTGAGCGGGGCACCGCTCCCGAACGTCACACCATCGCGCAGCGTCAGCGTCCACTCCGTCAGGTCGTCGTTCGGCTCCAGGGACTCGGCCAGCCGGGGCAGCACGTCGCCGGTCTTCGGGTCGAACTGCATCAGGGTGTGGAACATCGTCCCGATCTCGTTGCCTCCCTCGGTGCCACTCGGCTGACCGGACGCCGGGTTGAGACCCTGTGGGGGCCGCTGGTTGACGACGCGCAGCTCGGGGATGATCTGATCGGCCGGACAGTCCGCCCCGCCGAACGGGTTCGCTGCTGCACCGTCCGGGCCCGCCGGTCCGCTGCCACCGGTCGTGGCTGCCACCGGGGCGTCGGTCGGCTCCGTCACTTCGGTGCTGCGAGGCGCGTCCGTCGCCGGAGTATCGGTCGCCGGTTCGGCCACGGACGCCGACGGCGCCACGGTGGCGCTGCCCCCGGCCTCGTCATCGTCGTCACCTCCGCACGCCGCCGCTGCGACGAGGAGCGTCGCGCTGAGGCAGATCCCGAGCGACCTGGCGCGCGTCGGGCGATGAGTTCCCATTCGTTCACGTCCCCCTTGCCACGGCGAACAGCACGTCGCTCCAGGCTGCGGCGCGAGTGACTATAGGTGGATCTGAGTTCCAGATGCAAGTCACTGCGTCATGTATTCGCGTAGCGTCTGAACGCGGCTTGCGTTCCAACATTGGGTCTCGTAACCTCGTCGTGGGGCGTCGCCGTCGAATCGAGGGGATACAGGCATGACCGATGAACTGACCGATGCGCCGATCGAGCTGAAGAGGACGTACTGCAAGATCTGCATGACGCAGTGCGGGATCGTGGCCGAGGTGCAGGGCGATCAGATCTTGAAGGTCCGCGGTGACAAGGACCATCCGTTGACCGAGGGCTACACGTGCCCGAAGGGTCGGGCCACGGGCAGGTTGCACCATCGCACGCCGGGGGAGTTGATCACGCGGCCGATGATGCGCAAGGACGGCGAGTTGGTCGAGGTGTCGTGGGACGAGGCGCTCGACGATGTGGCGGCCAAGTTGCGCTATGTGATCGACACCTACGGCCAGGACAAGGTCGGGATCTACTTCGGGAGCGGGTTCGGGATCGATTCGTCGGGCTACACGATGGAGGATCACCTCTACAACACGCTCGGCAAGGGCATCCCGAAGTTCTCACCGCTGACGAATGACAGTTCGTGCGGGTCGATGCTGACGTCGGCGGTCGGTCGGGGGTTGGGCCCGAAGGTCGACTACCACCACACGATGATGGTGCTGTACGTGGGGATCAACCCGATGGTCAGCCACGGTGACAACAACGGGATGTGGGACCCGGCGGTGTGGTTGCGTTCGATCACCAAGCGGGGCGGTGAGATCTGGGTGATCGATCCGATCGAGACGGCGACGGCGAAGCTGGGGACTCGGTGGATCGCTGCTACGCCGGGCAAGGACTACGCGATCCTGGCTTACGTCGTCAAGGAGATCATCGACAACGGTCCGTTGAAGCCCAAGCAGCAGGTGGAGGGGCTCGAGGTGTTGCGGGCGTCGCTGGAGGGGTGGACGCTGGCGGTCGCCGCCGAGGTCGCTGGGGTGTCGGAGCAGGAGATCTTGGATCTGCTCGACGCGATCCGTCGGGCCGGCATCGTGTCGACCGAGACGGGCACCGGTATCGGCATGGGTCCGGGGGCCAACCTGACGGCGTGGTTCTGCTGGTTGATCATGATCCTGACCGGTTCGACGAACGAGGTCGGTGGTGCCTGGTTCCATCCCGGGTTCTTCCGGCCGAAGGACAAGTACGAGGGGTGGGCGCCGACGCAGACGTTCTACCCGGCGTCCAAGACGCGTCCTGACATCATGGGGATCATCGGCCCGGGTGGTGGTCCGGAGTGGCCGTGCGCGACGCTGACACCGGAGATCGAGGCCGGGAACATCCGCGGGTTCTTCAACTTCGGCGGCAACATCATCCGTTCGTTCCCTGACGCGAACGCGCAGAAGAAGTGGTTGCCGACGCTGGAGTTCAACGTGGTCACCGAGATCCGCCACAACGCGGTGACCGAGCTGTCGTCGCACGTGCTGCCGACCAAGGATGTCTTGGAGCGGGCCGAGGTCACCCGCTGGGACAGCCTCGGGTGGAGCGTCAACATGCAGTACAACCCGCCGTTGGTGAAGCCGATGGGTGAGCGCCGCTCGGGCTGGTGGGTGGTCGCGGAGATCATGCGTCGGGCCGACCTCCCGGTGCCCGACTACGTGCCCGACATCGACAACGACGAGACCGACGACTTCATGATCTCGACGCTCTTCACCGAGACCGCCCGCTGCACCTACGAGGAGCTGAAGGCGAAGCGGTACATGGAGTGGCCCCACGACCACCCGGCGCAGTGGGTCGAGGAGCACTTCGAGCGGGTCGGCGGCTGGAAGCTCGACCCGCCCGAGATCGTCGCCCAGTGGCAGCAGTTCCGTCGAGCGCGACGAGGCCACGCTCGGTCAGCCCCGGCCGCTGGTGTACACGTCGCGCCGCCAGAACAAGCACTTCAACGGCAACCTCGACATCCTCGGCGAGCCGGCGAACATCATCCTCCACCCCGACACCGCGGCCGAGCACGGCATCGTCGACGGACAAGACGTGCGGGTGCGCACCAAGGCCGGTTCGATCATCCTGGTCGCCAAGGTCGACGACGCCATCATGAAGGGCGTCGGGTCGATCTCCCACGGTCACGCCGAAGGCAACGTCAACGAGCTCACCAGCCACATGGACATGGACCCCCTCGGCGGCATGGCCCACTACTCGGCCGTCCCGATCGAGATCGAGCCGGTCACCGCCCCGGTCGATGAGCGGGTCCTCGCCGTGCAGGACTGACCGCAACGCGGTGACAACATGGATCGAGCCCACCCGAAGGGCTCGACGGAGGTGAACGTGGACGAGCTGTCGCGTCGACCGGAATGGCCTACACGGAGGGGGAGTGGTCCGATGAGGGATCGGCCGAGGAGTCGACGGCTGGGAATGGCCGCCAGCGTGCTGCTGGCGCTGTCGTTGGTGGCCGCGGGGTGTGGTGACGACGACGACGACAGCGTCCCCGTCGGGCACCGAGCCCGCCGCGGTGACGTCGGGGGATGCCGGGACGGAGGCGACGGACGCCCCGTCGCTGACGGAGCCGACGTCGCCCGCGACGGCCGAGACCGAACCGAGCGCGTCGACCGAGTCGACCGGGACCGAGCCGGCCGGCGGTGGTGGCGCGCCGGCGGGGAGCGCGGCGGACTGCGACGTGCCCCTCGAGGATGGTGACCCGAACGCCGAGATGCGGTTCCTGGCGGTCCCACCACCGCGGCAGTTCGATCCCCACAAGTCGCCGAGCATCTACGCCGACTTCTCGCCGCTGTCGGTGGTGTACGACCGCCTCATCGAGGTGCGCGCCGGTCCGGTGCTGTGCCCGATGATCGCCGAGTCATGGGAGTTCAACGACGACGGCACCGAGCTCACGTTGCACCTCGACCCGGATGCCGTCTTCTGGGACGGGACACCGATCGACGCCACGGCGGTGAAGGCGAACCTGGACCGGGCCCGGGAGCTGCCCGAGTCGACGGTCAAGTCGTTCCTGAGCATGGTCGCGTCGGTCGACGTCGTCGACCCGCAGACCGTGGCCATCGTGGCCAACCGTCCGGCCGCCGACATCCCGTCCGTTCTTGCGAGCCTGGTCGGATCCATTGTGAATCCCACGGGATTCGCCGACCCAGCCGCCCTGGCAGCGAGCCCGGCCGGATCGGGTCCCTACGAGCTGACCGACATCGTCATCGACGACCGGGCGACGTACACCCGGCGCGATGACTACTGGAACGAGTCGACAGCCGGGAAGGCCAAGACGCTCGTGTACATCGCCGTCCCCAACACCGCGAGCCGACTCGCCGCGTTCCAGGCCGGCGACGGAGACATCGCGTTCTTCTCGCTGGCCGGATGGGGTGACTTCAACGACTACGCCGAGAGCACCGACGGGGTGTCGATCGCGAAGTATCCCTACGGCGGGACCTACGAGATCTTCCTCAACACCGATCGCCCGCCGCTCGACAACCAGTTGGTCCGCCAGGCCCTGAACCACGCGATCAACCGCGACGAGATCAACGAGGCGATCATGTTCGGCGAGTGCCCGGCGACGACGCAGCTGCTGCAGCCCGTGTACCCGGGCCACGTCGACGAGCTCGACGAGCGCTACCCCTACGACCCGGACAAGGCCAAGGAGCTGTTGGCCGAGGCCGGCGTCGGCGACGGGTTCTCCTTCGAGATCGGCGTCGGCGCCGGTCTGACCCCGCAGGTCGACTTCGCCCAGATCGTCCAGGCCCAACTGGGCGAGATCGGTGTCAACGTCACGGTGACCGAGGGCGACTCGATCGACATCAACCCGCGGTTCGGGCAAGGCGAGCTCGACGCCCTGTCGAGCACCCGGCTGGCCGATGTCGACCCCGGGGTGGCGCTGCGCAACAACTACACCCAGGGCTCACGGTTCCCGGGCACGCTGGCGCCGGAGGTGACCGAGGCCATCAACGCCACCCTCGACCCGACCGTGACCGGCGACGACCGCACGGCGCTGCTCGAGGACGCCAACTCGTTGGTGACCGAGCAGGCCCTCGACATCTGGATCTGCGCCACCGCGACGACGTTCATCCACACCGATGACGTCGTCAACGCCGATATGCAGGGCATCGCGTACTACGTCGGTGTCTTCGACATGCGCTACGTCAACAAGACCTGAGGCGTCCGGACCCCCGGTCGAAAGGAGCGATCGTGCTCGACATCACACCGCTCACCGGGACGTTCGGCGCTCGTGTCGACGGCTTCGACGTCTCCCGGGACTCGTCGGCCGTGGACGAGATCGCCCGCGCGCTGGGCGAGTACAAGGTGCTGGTCTTCCGGGATCAGGCCGATCTCGACCCGGCTGATCTGGTCCGGTTCGCCGCCTGCTTCGGCACGCCCGAGACCGCCGAGCACCCGACGAACCCGGGGTACCCGGGTGTGCCCGGCGTCCAGGTGCTGGTGAGCGACATCGGCCTCGCCGACCGCCCGCGGGACAGCTGGCACACCGACGGCGCCACCCGCACCTCGCCGTCGTGGACGACGTTCCTCCACGCCGTGTCGCTGCCGCCGTACGGCCGGGACACCCTCTTCGCGGATGCCGAGGCGATCTACGACCACCTCTCGAGCGATCTCCAGGACTTCCTCGCCGCCCACTCGGCGCTCCATGCCTGGGGCGCGCAGAAGCCCGATGCCCCGCCGATCGCCCACCCGATGGTCACCACGAACCCGGTGACGGGCCGCCGGCGGGTCTACGTGAACCACGAGTACACCGTCGGGATCATCGGGCTGCACCCGGAGGAGAGTGACCTGCTCCTGCAGTACCTGTTCCGGCTGGCATGGATCCCCGAGGTCCAGCTCCGCGTGACGTGGGAGCCCGGCACCCTCGTCATGTGGGACAACGAATCGACCATCCACTACCTCGTGCGCGACTTCAAGTTCCGGCGCGTCCACCACCGCGTGATGGTGGAGCGGTGACGACCCGGCTGATCCCTTCGATCGCCATCTGCCGCATCAGTCGGGCGACGTGGTCGCGGTCGATCTCGTGACCCGCTCGGCGGGCCGCCTTCCATACAGCGAACCGGGCGACGATGCCCGCTGCGACTTCGCCGGTCCCGGTCACCTGTGCGACCTGTTCGGCACCGGTCGCGATGTCACCGATGCCGCGGTCGCCCTGCTCGCTGAAGCCACCGGGTTCACGTCACTCCGGGACGAGGACGGGGGCGGGTACATCGTGAGCCCCGACGACCTGTCAGACCGGCTGGCGCGTGTCCCGCGCCTCGACGGTCACGTCGTCACGTCGGACTGTGGGGAGCTCGGAGCTGACAAGGAGTTGGGGATGCCGAAGAACACGCCGCAGGACAGCAAGTCTCCGTCCGAGCTGATCGACCAACGGATCGAGGACCTCGGCGACTGGCCCGCGCCGGGCGAGGCGCACCCCCCGACCCGGCCTCGATCACGTCCGAGCGACTTCGTGCGCTCGCTCGGGGACTCGCTCGGCTCACCGTGACGCGACCGCCGCCCGCAGCCAGCGCTTCACGCTCGCGGCGTCGATCGCGCTCCCGTCCTTCACCTTGAGGACGCGGTACTCGTTGCTCCGGCCCGAGAGCTGTCCCTTCGGATCGTCGAAGGTCTCCGGGGGTGCGTAGATGCCGAGCGCGACCTCGTGCTTCAAAGCGACGACGTTGCACAGGATCTTGTCGTCCAACGTCCAGAACGGGGTCTGCCACTTCAGGCCGGACTCCGCCTTCGGCACGGTGGCCTCGACGAGGCGCCGCAGCTCCTCGAGCGGCGCCCGCTTCTCGGGCGGCCACTGCTCGAACCACGGCCCGATCGGCGCGCCGTAGTCGGGGCGCCTCGCCGCTCGCTTCGGCGGAGCCTTCTTCGCTGCGGCCTGCTTCGTGGCCGCCGACTCCGTGGCCGCCGGCTTCGCTGCTGGCTGCTTCGACGCAGCGCTCCTCTTCTTCGTGGTGGCCACGCGGTCCCTTCCGTCAGCGGCGTCGTTCCATTGTCGCACCCGGCGCAGGCCTGGTCGGGCTGGCGTCTGTCACGGGCCCATGGAGCAGGTCCGCGAGCGGGGGTCAGCGTGCCCGGCCGCCGCGGACCAGGCTCCCCGGCGTCGCGCCGGTGAGCTCGCCGTGCTCCTGGATGACCTCCCCTGCCACGAACGTCGCGACGTAGCCGGCCGCGCGCTGGTCCAGGCGGCGACCACCGAGAGGCAGGTCGCGGACCATGCGGGGGCGCTGCAGCGAGAGGCGCTCCATGTCGATCACGTTGACATCGGCCTTGTACCCGCGCGCGATGACCCCGCGATCGTGCATCCCGACCATGGATGCGACCGTCGCCGTCTGCCGCTGCACGAGCCACGGCAGCGGCAGACGCTGGTCAGCCGGGGCGTCGCGACCCCAGTACGTCAACAGGAACGTCGGGAAGCCGGCGTCGGCGATGATGCTGCAGTGGGCGCCGCCGTCGCCGAGGCCCGGGATCGTCAGGGGATGCACCAGCATCTCGCGGACCGCGTCCAGGTTTCCGTCGACGAAGTTCGTGGCCGGGATGTACACCATGCCCGTGCCGCCGTCCTGGAGGAGCGCGTCGACGATCACCTCGATGCTCGACACACCCCGGCGCTCGGCAGTCGAGGCCACGGAGTCCTCGGGGCGGTAGTCGTACCGAGGCGGGTCCTCCATGACGAAGGCGTATCGGGCCCGGGTGAGGTAGTGGTCCCCCAGTCCGTGCTCGAGCTCGTCGACGACCTGACGGCGCAGCTCGGGTGCGGCCAGCGCGGCGACCTGCTCGGTGAGCGGTAGGTGCTGGATCCGCCGGTAGCTGGATGCGTGGTCGAGCGGGTTCCAGCTCCCCTCGATGCTGAGCAGCACCCCGGTCGGACGCGGTGCGACCTGCCCGCGGATGCGGACGCCGGCATCCTCGGCTCGCTCCATGCCCGCGAGCAGCTCCCGGTAGTCGTCGGCGCCCTGGTCGTGGCGCTGCTGGGTCGTGGTGAACAGCGTCATGCCGCTGGTCTCGGCCATGCGCCACAGCAGTTCGAGCTCTGCGCCCACATCGGAGAAGTCCGAGATGACCTGGAGCACGCCGTGCTTCGTGCGGAGCGCGGCCGTGATCCCGAGCAGCTCGTCGCTGGACGCGCTCAGCGTCGGGATGGAGCGGCCGTCGGCGCTCTTGTGCACCACCGTCCTCGACGTGCTGAACCCGATCGCGCCGGCGTCGACACCCTGGGCGACGAGCGCGGCCATCGCGGCCACCTCACGCTCGGTCGGGACGGCGAGGTGGTCGGCGCCACGATCGCCCATCACGTACCCCCGGATCGGCGAGTGGGGGACGTACGCCGCGACATCGAGGACGTGCGGGAGCCGAGCCAGGCAGTCGAGGTACTCCGGGAACGACTCCCAGCCCCAGGCGATCCCCTCGTGGAGGGCCGTCCCGGGGATGTCCTCGACGCCTTCCATGAGCTCGATCAGCCACGTGCGGCGGGAGGCTTCGACCGGCGCGAACCCGACTCCGCAGTTGCCCATCACGACGGTGGTCACGCCGTGCCAGCACGACGGCTGGAGGTCCTGGTCCCACGTGGCCTGGCCGTCGTAGTGCGTGTGGACGTCGACGAACCCGGGCGCCACGACGGCTCCGTCGGCGGCAACCTCGCGCCGGGCGCGTCCGGTGACTCGTCCGACCTCGACGATGCGTCCCCCGGCGATGGCGACGTCGCCGCTTCGTGCGGCGCCGCCGGTCCCGTCGATGACGGTGCCACCTCGGATCACCACGTCGTGCATCTCGGCCTCCTCACGACTCGCGCTCGTCAGGACTCAGAACGGTCGATCGCCGGCGATCGTGACCCGGTGCATCACGCGTGGGTACGAGAAGTCGAAGATCAGCGCGTGCTCGACCGAGCGGTTGTCCCAGACGGCGATGGTGTGCGGTTCCCAACTGACCCGGAGCTGGTACTCGGGCGTCTTCAGGGCGTCGAAGATCATCCGCAGGATGGTCGAGCTCTCCTGTTCGTTCAGCTGGACGATGCGCGATGTGAAAACCGGGCTCACGTAGATGGAGCGTCGGCCGCTCACGGGGTGGGTCCGCACCACCGGGTGTTCGACCGGTGGGAGCGAATCCATCGCCTGCGATCGCTTCTCGTCGTCGGCGTTGTGCCCGTTCGACGCGTAGATCGCCCGCCAGTCGTGGATCGCGGTGAGCTCGCCCAGCATCTGCTGCATCACCGGCGAGAAGCCGTTGTAGACCGCTTCGGTGTCGACGAAGATCGTGTCCCGCCCGTACGCCGGGACGTCGACGGCTCGCAGCGCCGTCGCGAGTGCCGGCGCCGTCGTGTACGACAGGTCCGAGTGGAACCCCTCGCTCGTCTTCACGCCGTCGGAGAGCAGCAGATCGATCTCCGGGTGGTCGGGGAGGTGGCGGTTCAGCGCGTGGACCTGCAACGGCCCGAAGAGGCCGGCGAACTCTTTGAACGCGGCAGGTGACAGCTCGTCTTCGAGCGGGAAGACGAGGACCTTGTGGCGCGTCAGCAGGTCGCCGAGCTCCTCCCGGCAGTTTTCCGAGCCCGCTCGATCGACGTCGAAGTCCAGGATCCGGGCACCGAAGAATCCGGTGATGGGTCGAATCTGCATGACTATGTCTCCTCGCCGGATCCACCGTCCCCGGGGTGCACTCCGTCGGCGGTTCGAATGTAGCGCCGTCGTCTGTCGCGGCGGCATGGACGGATGCTCCGGCCATCGCCGCGCTGCCGCGTTGGCCCGGTCACCGGCCCGACACCTCGAGATCAAAGACGCCAAGCGCGAGGCGCATTCAGAGTCAGGGCCGGTCACCCCGGCGGACCGTCACGAGCCACACAATCCGCCGCGGCGCCTCCATCGAAACACCCAGATGGCGTTGGTCGACCACAGGACCCGGCGGATCTCGATGTCGTCGTCGAGGCACGGCACGAACTCGCTCCGGGCGTCGTCCCACAAGCGGACGATCGCTGGGTAGCGCGGTCCCCGACGATCGGCGAGCTGCTCGAAGGCGTCACGGGCGGCGGCGGCGTTGACGGCGGTGTAGCTCGGGCGGACATCGCGTTTCAACGCATCCCAGGCGCGACGTGAGCTGAGCCGGAAGGTGTTGCGGATCAGGTGGATGATGAGGTCTGCACGATCGCCTGTGGCCACACGTTCCCAACGATCTCAGGCAGGGCTTTGAGCCGGGCGACCTCACGGCGGGCGCCTTACTTGGTGGCCAACGGCGCGCCGATGGGCCGCGTCGCTGTCGCAAACCTGCGCCCGTGAAGACGAGCCTCGTCGGAGACTCCGTGATCGATGTCCGCTCGCAATGGCATCGCTCGACGGTACACAGGCCGTTGACGTCAGCGCCGAGCACTCCCGCTCGACGTGAAGGGCGTGTCATCTCCTCCGACGCTCCGCAGTTCAGCGTCTCGTTGGGTGGTCCTGGTCGGTTGGCGATCCAGACTGCACGCAGGAGGATGGAAGTCATGGGTCTGGATCTGATCGGTACGTGGGAACGGCCGCTCGCGGTGATCACCGGTTCGGCTGGGGGCATCGGCCGCGCGCTCGCCCGCCGGCTCGGCGGGCGATATCGCCTCGTCCTGGCCGACCTTCGAGAGGACCTCGTCGCTGCGCTCGGCGAGTCACTGACGGAGGAGGGCTACGACGTGGCGCTTGCGACCGCTGTCGACGTCGGCAGCAAGGTGAGCGTCGAGGCATTTGCCGATGCCGTCCGCACAGCGGGCACGTTGGGGACGATCGTGCACACGGCGGGAGTCTCACCTTCCTTGGCGGACTGGGCGACGATCATCCACGTCAACCTGGTGGGCACCGTTCACATCCTCGATGCGTTCCTCCCGCTCGCCGGACCAGGGAGCTCTGCGATCTGTTTCGCGTCCTCGGCGGCCTACACGTTCCCCGCATCGCCCGAGATCGACGCCGTCCTCGACGAACCCTACGCGGACGACCTCATCCAGCTGCTCGAACCGCTGCTGCGCCCGCTCGATGTCGAGAAGTCGGAGCTCTCGTTCGGCACCCGTGCGTACGGAGCGTCCAAACGCGGGGTCATCCGGCTGGTCGAGGGTCGCGTCGGGGACTGGGCCGAGCGCGGCGCTCGGATCGTCTCGATCTCCCCCGGCACGGTGATCACCCCGATGGCGCGCGCGAGAACGCAGCCAACCCACGCGCCGCGGCGACGGTGAACATCACGCCGCTGCGGCGTTGGGGGATGCCGACCGACATCGCCGCGGCCGTCGACTTCCTGTCCTCTGATCTTGCGAGCTACATCACCGGCTCTGACGTGCGCGTCGACGGCGGTATCGTCGCCGCCAGGACCCGCGGGTCAGGTCGCGAGGACACATGACCATGGCCATGGACCGGTTGGCGATCGAGAACCAGACCGTGATGGGCCTACCGCCCGTGGAGTTCGTGCGCCTCGCGGCGAGTCTCGATTGCCGATACATCTCCATTTCGATCAACGAGCGGATGTACAACCCACATGGGTACGAACCGTTCTCCATCCGGGACGACGCGGAGCTGCGGCGCCAGATGGTGACGGCACTGCGCGATCACGATGTCTCCATCTCGCTCGGCGACGGATTCATCGTCCGTCCCGAGAGCGAGATCCGCGATCGCAACACCGATCTCGACACGGTGGCCGAACTCGGGGTGACGAGGATCAACACCGTCAGCCTGGATCCGGATCTCAGCCGCAGCTTCGACGAGTTCGGCGTGCTTGCTGAGATGGCCGCCTCACGAGGGATCGAGACGACGCTCGAGTTCGCGCTGATGCTGACGGTCCCGGACCTCGGCACTGCGCTGGCGGCGGTGCGACATGTCGCCCGACCGGACTTTCGCCTGCTCATCGACACCATGCACCTCGTGCGATCCGGCTCGAGCGCCGTCGGACCTGGCCGCCCTCGATCCCGCGCTGATCGGCTACGCGCACCTCAGCGACCACATGCTCGAACAGCGCGTGGCCACCTACTGGGACGATGCAAGCAATCGGATGGTGCCCGGCGAGGGTGAGCTGCCATTGCGGGACATCGTGGCCGCCCTACCCGCGGACACCGTGATCGGCGTCGAAGTGCCGATGCAGTCGAGAGCGGAGGCCGGGGAATCCACAGCGGACCGCACGCGCCGAGCGATGCAAGGCGCCCGTGAGATCGTGGCCGCGGCTCGGAGGGTGTGAGGAGATCTCACTCTTGGGCATCTTCACCCGGAGCGTGGACACCGGTGAGCCGGAGCCCCGGTCACGTCGCAACACGGAAGCGAGTCGGTTGCGGCGGCCGTGCGAACGCGTCTGACGGCGTCGACCACGACATCTGGGGTCCGCTGGTTGCTCATGTTCGACCGATGATGGATGCAGGAGCGACCGAGCAGCCGCACATCCGCAGCGCGTACGACGGCATGACCCTGCTGCCCCACGCCCTGACCCGACGTCAGCGACCGCGACCTCTCGACGACGGTGCTCGGTCAAGCGGGCGCCATGCCGTTGCTGCTGGCGCCCACGGGCTTGCCTCGGGTCGCCCACCGAGACGCCGAGCGTGCCGTCGCCCACGCTGCGGGTGCCGCGGGCAGGCGTTCGCGCTGAGCACGATCAGCAGCTACGAGTTCTCGGCCCTGGCAGACGCGTCCAGTGGCCCGAGGTGGTTCCAGCTACACCCCTCGGTGTTCGGCGCCGATCTGGCCGGCACCCGGCCGCGTCTGATCGCCGAGATCGCCCGCCGGCCGGGTTGGGCGCTCAACTTCGTCATCGGGCGGCGTCGGGCGAGTGACCAGGGTATGAGTCGGCGGGTGACACTGGCCGACACGGCGATTGCACTGACCCGCACCGCGAGCCCGGTGACGCTCGACGACATCATGACGATGCCGTCTGTGGGCGGGGCCATTGCGCTGGCGGTCAGGTCATGGACGCTGGGTCGGACTGAGCGGGATCCGGCCCATCGTCCGTGGTCGAGCTGGGTGAACGACACCCTTTGTGCGGCACGTCGGCTGCGCCTTGGCACGTCCCGTGCATCTCCTCACGATGTTCCCGGCGGGTGTCAGGTAGGGAGAACCGCTCGAGCCCGGGCTACCGGTGCGATCTCGACGACGCCGGCCGAGATGTCGTGGCCCTCGCCGATGTCTTCCCCGGTGGGACCGCCGAGCGGGTCGATCGCCGAGGTCGCCCGTGAGGACTGGAGAGGCGGCGTCCTGCACCGCAACGGCAGCACGCCGCACCATCGCCGTCGGGGTGACCCTCCTCATCGCCGCTCCGCACCGGGGACCTAGGGGTGGTGGCGACTCGGCCCGATCGGGGCCATCATGGCTGTCATGGACACCGAGCCGGGCGGTGAGAGAGGGCGCTGCTACGTGTCGGCGCTGTCGCAGCATCCAGACTCGGCGCGAGCGGCGGCGGAAGTGACCGCCTCGGTCCTCGCGCAGCTCGGCGCCATGCCGGAGCTGGCTGTCTTCTTCGTGACGCCGCCGCATCGGGACGCCGTGGACGACATCGCTGACGTCGTCCGTTCGGTGCTGCAGCCGATCACTCTGCTGGGCGTGGCGGCGGTGGCCGTGCTCGGCCCCCGACGCGAAGTCGAAGAAACGCCGGGTGTCTCGCTGTTCGCTGCCCGACTTGGCTCGCCGGCGCTCCCCGTCCGCCTCGAAGCCGTGCGGACGAGCCAAGGCTGGCAGATCAGCGGATTCCCGACCGCTGTCGTTGGCACCCGGTCGCTGCTCCTGATCGCCGATCCGTTCACGTTTCCTGTCGACGTCCTGCTGGCCGAGCTCGCAAGGACGCAGCCAGGCCTGGCGGTCGTGGGCGGCATGGCGTCGGCGGCCGACGCACCGGGGGACAACCGGCTGCTCGTCGACGACTCGTCGTTCACCGACGGGGCGGTCGGGGCGCTGCTCGCCGAGGACGTTTCCCCGCAAGCCGTCGTGTCACAGGGATGCCGGCCGATCGGGCGCCCCTACATCGTCACCCGCGCCGACGGCCACATGATCTACGAACTCGGCGGACGACCGGCCCTCGAACGGCTACTCACCATGCTCGAGCGTATGCCACCCAGCGACCGTCAACTCGCCGAACAGGGCCTGCACTGCGGTGTTCGTCATCGACGAAACCGCAGACGAGTTCGAGCGCGGCGACTTCCTCATCCGGGGCGTGCTGGGCGTCGATCGTGCCACCGGCGCCGTCGCGGTGGGCGACAGCCCGGCGGTGGGTTCGACCGTGCAGTTCCAGGTGCGGGATGCGGCCAGCGCCGACGAGGACTTGCACGCCTTGTTGACCGGGCGCGCCGCCCGCGGCGCGCTCGTGTTCACGTGCAACGGGCGCGGTCGGCGGCTGTTCGGCACGCCCGACCACGACGCCATTGTTGTCGGCGACCTGCTCGGCACCTCTGCGGTGGCGGGAATGTTCTGTGCCGGAGAGCTCGGTCCGGTCGGCGGCCGCAACGCTGTCCACGGCTTCACCGCCTCGATCGCCATCTTCCCGTAGGCCAGTGGCACCAGGCCGCATGGGCCATCGCAGGAGAGCGCTCGACGTTGTCTTGCACTCGATCGATGAGCGCGTCGCGGGGCGCACACCGTCTTTAGCCAGCCATTGTCGCTTGCGCTTCGCAGGGGTGGTATCGCCGGTTCTCACCCGAGGCCCGCCCATGATCGTTCCACTGCGGGAAGTGAAGTCGGCGGTGCTTTCTCGGCCCCAGGCTGCCGAGAACCGGCTGATCCCCCGGCCGGCTGACATCGCCAGCACCGCCCGAGCTCGTCTCGGTGCCGCACCACCAGCGGCGCCAGGAGTCGATCGGGCATTTGCACGATGGCGCCCGGGTAGGCCGACTGCAACCGGCGGAACCCGTCGGCGCCGACCGCCCGAATGGACCGCGGCACGGCTCGGCCTCGCACCCGTACGCCCTCGCTACGGCAGCTTCATCGCGATCCAGTAGAAGCACCGTTCCGATCGCGATCGCGGCTGGCAGGGCAAGAGCGAAGAGGCGCGTGCCACCGTGCGCGTCGCGCTTGCGGCGACGGTCGCACCCGGCTACGCATCTCGCGACTCGTCGCCCGCTGCGCGGCGAGGTGGGCGATCCGTAATTCTTGCGGCGTGATGTGCGTGTCGAGCGGCGACGGGACCAAGGGTCCTCGGATCTTGGGCGCCTCGTCCTCGGTGCGGTCCGACCGGTGACGAACGCGCAGCGACAGGCGGGTCCAGGCTCGCCGGCCCATCGCATCCGGTTCGTCATGTTGCCGCCTGCGAAGTGGACGGTGAACTGGTCGTGTACGACATGCGCTACGTCACCAAGCGCGCCTCCTGACCGTCAACACCGCGACGCGAGCCGTCATCGTCACGGCCGGCCGCAACCGACCCCCGGGTCCGGCTCGACTAGTTGTGACGACCGGGGAGGTACATAACGAGGTGTGGTGATGGTCGATCGTCCGTCCTGGACGCGCGAGCCGCTCAGGGTCCGGATCGGGCGAGCGCGAGCAACTGGCGGGTCGAGGTGCCAGCTCCGAGTCGTTCGGCGGCGCCGAGGAGGGCCCCGGCCGCGGCGCGCGCCCACGACGGGTGTCACGAGGCCGGTGAACTTCTGGCGGAGGTGGTCGAGCTGGCTGGGAAGGTCGTCGTCAGCCGCGGGTAGGGACGGGAGCTCCGAGGTTCCGCAGCACCTCGCCACTTTGCGACCGGACCGCGACGTTCGTGGCGCGGCCCTGGTGCTGGCTGACCTGGACGACTGCTCGGAGCGTGCTGGTCGCCGCCCGGCGCGCTCCGACGGCGGAGAACCCTCCCGGGCCGGTGTCGTCGCCCGTGAGTGCGACGGCGGCTGCGTTCGCGATGCTGAACTTGGCTTGGAGGTCGTCGTCCGGATCGCCGAACGAGCGGGCCGGTCGTCACGCCGGTAGGCCGGAGTGGGGCCCGCACCGTCTCGGCGGGGTGGCCGTTGGCACCGGCGACGGCGGCCGCCAACCAGCCGATGGTGCAGTTTCGAGCGCGTTCGTCCGTCGGCGCAGTCGATCCACGGTCGATCTGCGACGCGCTCGGCGACGTGCCGGGTCAACTCGAGCATCCCGGCTCGTCCTGTGCCGCTGTCGGGCACCTCGTCGGCGGTCATCCCGGCGCGCGGCGCTTGGAGCGCTGGTAGTCCCCGACCCGCAGGAAGCCGTCGTGGAACTGGTGCAGCTGGACCATCGTGCCGTCGGGGTCGAGCACGAAGATCAGCTTCGACACCGGTGTCGTCGATACCGGGCCGATCACGGGTACGCCGGCGGCGACCAGCGTGGTGTGTGCGGCGTCGACGTCGGCGACGGTCAGTGCCAGCTTCGGCCGTCCGTATGAGCCGGGGTACATCATGTCCGCCGCCGCCGCCGCTGACGCGCCGGGGTGGGCGCTGAAGAGTTCGAGCATCAGCTCATCGACGGCGAGCCCCACCCGCGACCACGACTCGCCACGGGTCTCGAACAGGACCTCGAAGCCGAGCACCTCACGGTAGAAGGCGACGGAGCGGTCGAGGTCACCGACCGTCATGCCGACATGCGACAAGGCGCGAACGACGACCGGCAGGTCAGCCATCTCGCTCGTCTGTCAGCGAGCGGTCTCCCTCGACGCCGGCATCCCGGAGCGGGCGCGCACCCATCGACGGGGACGCTAATCATCGGCGCGAACGTGCGGCAATGTCGACCGTCACGCCGTCGACGTGGACACCTGTCGACGATCCTCGATCGAACGGCCGTCAGCGGGCCGTGATCTGACGGTGGCCGGTTGGAGTCTTGACGCCATCGACGCGACGGCGGTTGGATCGACCCCGCGGCAGGTCATCATGAGGGCGACGTTCGACAGGGGTCAGGCCGGTCTGCTGTGCTGTGGTCGCAGTACCATCGCATGACGGTGTCCGGCGACGGCCGTCCACTGGCCGAGGGGGTTGGTTGCTGTTGTTGCCGTTCGAGGGTCTGCGGGTGATCGACTTCTCGTCGACACGTGTCGGCCAGCAGGCGTGCCAGGTCTTTGCCGACTTCGGCGCCGACGTCGTCATGGTCGAGCCGCCGGGCGGTGCGGTGTCGCGTCGTCAGCCGGCGTTTCCGTTCTGGGCTCGCGGCACGCGCAGCATCGAGGTCGATCTCGGCGCTGATGGCGAGGTGGTGCGTGATCTCGCTCGCACCGCCGACGTCTTGGTGGAGTCGTGGCGGCCGGGGGTGCTCGATCGTCATGGGCTCGACTATGCGTCGCTCGCGGTGGTCAACCCGGGCCTCGTGTACGCGTCGATCACCGGGTTCGGGCGGCTCGGCCCGTACGCCGGCGTGCCCGGATACGAGGGGTTGGTGATGGCCAAGCTGGGGGTGTTCCGCACGTTCCGACGGATGAGCCCGACGCCGGACGTGCCACCGTTCGTCACCGCACCGTTCGCGTCGTTCTCGGCGAGCCAGCTCGCCGTCCACGGCACGCTGGCGGCCCTGCACGAGCGCCACCGGAGCGGTCACGGACAGCACGTCGAGGTCAACCTGGCCCAGTCGTTCCTGGCGCTCGACACGTGGGCGTGGATGGAGCACCTGATCGCCACGAGGTGGCCGGGGGCGTTCGTTCCGTCCGAAGCGTTCGACGCGGAGGGCCGTCCGCTCAGCTTGGTGATGTTCAGGCTGTTGACCGCACTGACCCGCGACGGGTCGTGGTTGCAGTTCGCGGCGACCGCGCAGCGTCTGTTCGAGGCCAAGATGAAGGCGCTCGGGCTGGACTGGATGTTCGAGGACGAGGCGTGGAAGGGCGTGCCGGCGCTGGACGACGTCGACCAGCGCCTCGAGTTGTGGGAGCGGATGCTGGGCGCGGTCAACGCCAAGTCGCTGGCCGAGTGGGAGGCCGTCTTCGACGCGGACCCGAACGTGTTCGCCGAGCAGTACCGGCAGGGCCCCGAGGTCCTCGACCACCCGCAGTTGGACCACGACGCCAGCGTGGTCGTCATCGAAGATGACGAGCGTGGGCCGGTGCGCCAGCCGGGCGCGCTGGTGAAGGCGTCCGCCACGCCGGCCGATCCCGACGCGCCGCGCCCCGCGTCTCGACGAGCACCGCGACGAGATCGTCGCCGAGATCGCGGCGCGGGCCGGCTCGGCGACGGCAGCAGCACACCAGGCGGACGCACCGGCGGGCCGGCTCCCCCTGGCCGGTGTCACGATCCTCGAGCTGGCCACGCAGTTCGCCGCCCCGCAGGGCCTGATGCTGCTGGCTGACCTCGGCGCTCGAGTCATCAAGGTCGAGTCGCTCGACGGCGACCAGGTCAGGGTCATGCTCCCCTTCCCGGAGGCGGGCGGTGTCCGGGTGACGCAGGGCAAGGAGAGCATCTGCATCGACGTGCAGACCGACGAGGGAAGAGCGATGACCGTCGAGCTGGCGTCACGGGTCGATGTCGTGGTGCAGGGCTTCCGAGCGGGTGTCGTCGAGCGACTCGGCCTCGACGCGGGGTCGATCCGCGCCGTCAACCCCGACGTCATCTATGTCAACGCCAACGGCTACGGCGTCGCCGGGCCGTACGGCCGCAAGCCGGCGTATGCCCCGAGCATCGCCGCCGCGACCGGCGTGCCCCACACCAACCTCGGGCCGACGGCTCCGGCGGGCAGAGACCTGACGATCGCCCAGATCCGCGACGGCGCCCGGCGCCTGTCGGGTGCCGGGGCGATGGCCAACGCGCAACCCGATGGGATCGCCGCACTCGGCGTGGCGACCGTGATCATGGTCGGGATCGTCGCTCGCGACCGGGGGCACGGCGGGCAGACGCTGTTCACCTCGATGCTGAACACTGGGGCCCACGCGATGTCGGCGCAGACCGTCGACTGGCCCGGTAGCACGGCCGAACCGTCCGTCGACGCCGAGCTGCGCGGCTTCCACGCGTTGTACCGCGTCTATGACGCTGCCGTCGGCCACGTCTTCCTGGCCGCGCCGACGACACGAGCGTGGGACCGACTCGTCGCGACCACCGCGTTCGCCTTCCTGACCGACGACACGCAGTTCGCCGATCCGCTGGCACGAGCGTCGCACGACACCGAGTTGGTCGCCGCGCTCGGCGCCGTGTTCGCCACGGCCCCGGCCGACCAGTGGGAGCGTGACCTGCTCGCCGTCGACGTGGGCTGCGTGGCCGTCAACACGGACGGGATCGAGGCCCTCCTGATGGACACGACGTTCGGTCGTGACAGTGGTTACCTCGCCGACGTCGTGCACCCTTCGTTCGACGAGATGCCACGGATCGCGCCGCTGATCCGCTTCTCGCGCTCGGCGACGCAGGCCAAGGCGGGCATCCTCGCCGGTCAGCACACCGACGACATCCTCACCGAGCTCGGGCACGACGCGGCGGCGATCGCCGACCTGCGCCAGCGCGGCATCGTCGGGTGACCGTCCACCCTCGGTCGGGCGTGGCCGCGCCGGGTGTCTACGATCGCCGTGATGCCGCTGCGGTTCTCGGTCCAGATCCCGAACGCGCCCGACGCCAAGACGTGGCTCGACAAGGTGAAGCGGGCAGAAGACATCGGTTGCGACTCGGTGTCGGTGCCCGACCACCTCGGGTCCTCGCTCCCGCAGCTGGCACCATTCGTCGCGCTCGGCGCCGCGGCGGCGGCGACGACGCGCATCCGGCTGGCGACGACGGTCATCGACAACGACTTCCGCCACCCGGTGATGCTGGCCAAGGAGGTGGCGACGCTCGACGTGTTGTCGGACGGACGCGTCGACCTCGGGATCGGCGCCGGCTGGGTGGAGGAGGACTACACCCGTACCGGCATCGGCACGTTCGACTCACCGCGCGAGCGCGTCGACCGGCTGATCGAGTCGCTCGATGTCGTGGGGCGCCTGCTCGCCGGTGAGGAGGTGACCCACCGCGGCACCAACTACCAGCTCGACCGGTTCCGCGCCAACCCCGACCCGGTCCAGCAGCCGGTGCCGGTGATGATCGGCGCGGGCGGCAAGCGGATGCTCACGATGGCGGTCCAACGGGCGCAGATCATCAGCTTGATCGCCCGGATCGGCGGATCGACGGATCGCCGGAGCTCCACGTTGGAGCAACAGCTGCAGTGGATCGCCGACGCCGGTGGCCGCGATCGCGACGACCTGGCGATCGGCGTGCGCGTGTTCTTCGGTGAGATCGCCGAGGCCGGCGAACCGCGCCGGGCCGTCGCCGAACGGGTGGCCGCGGCGTGGAGCATGGACGTCGACGACGTGCTGACGTCGCCGTACGGTCTCGTCGGTGACCCCGTCGCCGTGCGCGATCACGTCCAGGAGATCAGCGAGCGGTACGGCATCTCGTACTTCACGCTCAACGAGGAGCTCGCGTGGGGGGCCGAGCGCGGTGATCGGCGAGCTCGCCGGCTCCTGACGCGGCGCTCTTGGAGGCGGGGATCGGCCGCCATCGACGGCTGGTGCGGTGTCAGACCGGGACGAACCGGGGGATCGTGGTCTCGTCGTCGACGTCGTCCCATGCGACGCTGGACCGGTTGGCCGATGCGCAACGATCCCGGGTCGTCGGTGACGATGTTGGTCATCAGGCGGGCGCCGCCGGCGCCGGCGAGCTCGACGATCGTGATCACGTACGGCACGTGGTCGCCGAGCTCCGGGATGACGGCGTGATGACGGCCACGCGCTGGCCGCAGAAGTCTTCCTCCCCCGTCATCTGGGCGGTGTGGATGATCTCACCGCGGAAGTCGTCCACGCCATCGATCTCGAGCGTCTTCGGTGCGTTGAACAGGCCCGTGGCGCTGATCACGACGTTCGCCGTGACACGGGTCGTGCCGGCCGGGCCGGCCACCACCAGCGACCACGTCGACGCTGTCCTCGTCGAACACCGCGGACTCGACGTCGCTGTCGAACTCGATCTTGTCGTAGACGCCCCGCGACTGGGCCACGTGCTCGAGGTACCTGCGGATCTCGGCACCCGGCGCGTAGTACTGCTGCCACGGGTAGCCCCGCTCGAAGCTGTACTGGTAGATGAAGTTGGTGATGTCGACGCGGACATCCGGATAGCGGTTGACGCTCCAGGTGCCGCCGATCTCGTGCCGGCGCTCGTAGATCCGGTACGGGATGGCGAGGTTCTCGAGCTGCACGGCGATGCAGATGCCGTTGAACCCGGCACCGACGATCGCCACGTGGAAGCCCTCGGGGAGCTCGGGCCGGCCGTGCGTCCAGTCTGCGGCGCGCGGGTGCGGGTCGAACCCCAGGCTGTCGCGGCGGCTGAGGAAGGAGCGGTCCGAGATCGGCTCCTCTCGCAACGCCTCCATCAAGCGCCGCAGCTCGGCATCGGAGGGCGGGCGGGGCGCGAAGTCGGCGAGCTCGTCGGCGACGAACCGCACCGCCCGATCCTTGACGAACTGGCGGTCCGGTTCGGCCACGTCGACCAGCACGAGCCGGGGCCCGACGCCGGCCCCTGCACTTCCCGGGCCCCTCGCTCCCTGAGCATCGGGAAACGCTACCAATCGAACGGTTTCCAGGACCTCGTCCGCTGCGCAGGTGGACGGCCGTCCGCCGTCGCGTGCCGAGCCAAGTCCGTGAAAAGTCCGCGATCCTGACGGACTCGGGCCCACTCGGTGGACGGGAGCCGACACGAAAGACCTGGTCACAGACACTTCAGTGAGAACGTGCAGGTCCAGAAACCCCGACTACACGTTGAAGCGGAACTCCATCACGTCGCCATCGTGGGCGAAGTAGTCCTTGCCCTCGACGCGGATCTTGCCCAGTTCCTTGGCCCTCGTCCACGAGCCGATGTCGAGCAGCTCGTCCCATTGCACGACCTCGGCCCGGATGAAGCCGCGCTGGAAATCGGTGTGGATGCGCCCGGCGCACTGCGGCGCCGTCGAGCCCTCGTAGAACGTCCAGGCCCGCGACTCCTTGTCCCCGGTCGTCAGGAACGTGCGCAGTCCGAGCAGGTGGTAGGCGCTGCGGACCATGCGGAACAGCGCGCCCTCGCCGAGCCCGAAGCCCTCGAGCATCTCGGCCCGCTCGGCGGGGTCCTCGATGGCGGCGGCCTCGGCCTCGAGCTGCACGCACATCCCGATCACCTCGACGTTGTCGCCGGCGTCGTTGAGCTCCGCGGCGACGCGGGCCTCGGCCGCCGGGATCTCGTCGAGCGCATCCTCACCGACGTTGACGACGGCAAGGACGCGCCGGTTCGTCAGCAAGAAGTACGGGGCGAGCAGCTCGCGGTGGTCCGGCGGCAGCCCCGCCCGATAGAGCGGCCGGCCTGCCGACAGCGCGTCGTACGCGGCCTGCAGGGCCGCGATCTCGTCGCCGAGCGTCTTGTCGAGCTTCGACTGGCGGGTCGCCTGGTTGAGCCGCTTCTCGACCGTCTCGAGGTCGGCGAGGGCGAGCTCGATCTCGACGACGCGGAGGTGCTCGATCGGGTCCGATGGGCCCATCACGTCGTCGTCGACGAATGCCCGCAGGACGAAGACGATGGCGTCCACCTCGCGGATGTTGGCCAGGAACTTGTTGCCGAGGCCCTCGCCCTTGCTGGCGCCCTCCACGAGCCCGCCGATGTCGACGACCTGCACCGCGGCGTGCACGACGTTGCGGCTCTTGGACATCGCGGCCAGCCGGTCGAGGCGGTCGTCGGGGACCTTGGCGACGCCGATGTTGGGGTCCTTGGTGGCGAACGGGTACGGCGCAGCGAGCGCACCGCCGCCCGTCAGGGCGTTGTACAGCGAGCTCTTCCCGGCGTTGGGGAGGCCGACGAGGCCGAAGCGTTCCATGCGGCCGACGACGCTACCGGCACCACTCGCTACGGTCCCTGCGAGCGAGCGAGAGGAGATGCCGACCATGCGCTGGGGACTGTCGATCGCACTGGCCGGCGAGCTCGCCGACCCGCGACTGCTCGCCGAGGTGGCGGCGACTGCCGAGGCGGCCGGCTGGGACGGGGTGTTCGTGTGGGACCACCTCTGGAACCGCACGTACGTGCCGTTCGCCGATCCGTGGGTGACGCTGGCGGCGATCGGCGTGTCCACCGAACGGGTCAGGATCGGGACGCTCGTCACGGCGTTGCCGCGGCGGCGCCCGCAGCTCGTGGCCCAGGCCACGAGCTCGCTCGACCACCTCTCGGGCGGGCGGATGGTGCTCGGCCTCGGTCTCGGCGTGGACAGCTACGGCGAGTACTCCGTGTTCGACGAGCCGGCGGTCGACGACCGGTCCCGCGCCGCCGTCCTCGACGCTGGGATCGAGCTGCTGGTGGCGATGCTCACGGGCGGCCCGGTGCCCCAGGCCGGTGGGCGTGTGACGACGCCGGCGGGCGTCCAACAACCGCGCTGCCCGATCTGGATCGCCGGCCGCGCCGGATCCGGCGCCGGTCCGCGCCGGGTCGCCCGCCACCGCGTCGAGGGCCTCGCGCTCGTCGACATCGAGTCGTGGTCGCCGGGCGACGTGGCCCGGGCGCTCGAGGCCGGTGGGTTGGCGGCCGGGTCGATCGATGTCGCGCTCGTCGGCGGCACCCACCCGGACCCGGACGCGCTGGCCGCGGCGGGTGTGACGTGGTGCGTGCCCGAGGTCCTCCCCGGTACGACCGCGGCCGAGGCGCTCAGCCGGGCGGCGAGCCGGCCGTGACCGCCGGCGCGGTCGGCGCCGGACGGTGGTCGCGCAGTGTGAACGCCTCGTCACCCGGACCATCACGACCGAGCTGGGCGAGCTTGGCCATGGCCTCGTCGACGGACGGCTCGTGACCGGTCGGCACCCACCAGCACACGAGGTACGCGTCGACCTTCTCGAACCACTGGCGGCGGCGGCGCAGGAACGGCGTGTGCGCGGTCCGGTACACGAAGTCGTGGAGCTGCTCGGCCGTCTCCCAGACCGACAGGTTGACGATCACCAGCGGATCGTCGTCGGCGCGCACGTAGCTCGACGATCGCCCGGTCTCGACGTCCTTGAGCCGCCAGACGAACCCTGGTGACGCCTCGGCCAGTGCGTTGATGTCGTCCAGCGCGTCGAGGAACTCCTTCGTGTCCGGGTGGTCGAGCGGCTGTCGCAGGCGCCCGATGTTGAGCTCGGCGAGGTGGAACGCGGGGACCGGCGACGCGTCGAAGGGCCGGTCCGTCATGATCACGACCCTACGGCGTCGCGTCCCAGCGATGCGGCGGTGGCCAGCAGGTCGTCGGCGAGGTCGCCGACTCGGCGGTCGGTCAGTCGCGCCGTCGGTCCCTGGATGGCGATGCCGGCCCAGGGGCGCCCGTCGTGATCGGGCACCGGCGCGGCCATCGTGCGCACGCCGAGATGGCGCTCGCCGTCGTTCAGCGCCCAGCCTCGCCGGCGGGCCCGCTGGAGGTCGGCGAGGAGATCGGTCGGGTTGGTGAGCGTGGCGCCGGTGAACGCGACCAGCGGGCCCAGGGCGGCGACCTCGGCGGCCGGGTCGTCGGCGAACGCGAGCAGGGCCTTGCCGATGCCCGACGCGTGGACGGGCACGTGGGTGCCCGGGGCCTGGTCGAAGCGCAGTGGTTGGGGCGAGTCGACGTGGAGCACGATGAGGACCTCGTCACCGAGCCGCGTGCCGAGGCTGACCGACTCGCCGGAGCGATCGGCCAGCGTCCGCAGCCGGGGGAGCAGCCGGTCGAACTGCACGCCGCGCCTCGGCCCGGCGGCCGAGCGCGACGAGGCCCGGGCCGAGGTGGTAGCGCTCCGTGCGGGGGTCCTGGGCGACGAGTCCGTCGCCCCGCAGGGCCTGCAGCAGGCGGTGGGCCGTGCTGTTCGACAGCCCGCACCGCACCGCGACGTCGCTCACCCCGAGGTCGTCGTCGGCAGCGGCCATGGCTCGCAGCACGGCCATCGCCCGCTCGACGGCCTGGGCGCCCGACCGTGTGCCGCCTGGCTCGTCGTGGTGTTCACCTCCACCGGCTGGCATGTCATGATTGTTCCACGTTGCGGGAGACGATCCCACCATGTAGAAAGTCGACCATGTCGATCGGTTTTATGAAGAATCGCCGCCTGCGCACCGTCGTGGCCGGACTCGTGGTCGGTGCCGTCGCCCTCTCGGCGTGCGGTGGTGATGATGACGATGACGCCGGGGCGACGACGCCGCCCGCTGGCACGGAGGCGCCGCGCGGCGACCGATGCGCCCGCCGGCACCGCCGCCGAGGACACCGAGTCCGGCGAGCCGGTCACGCTGCGGCTCGCCTACTTCCCCAACGTGACGCACGCGCCGGCCATCATCGGTGCCGAGAACGGCCTGTTCCAGGAGGCGCTCGGTCCGAACGTGACGCTCGAGCTCCAGACGTTCAACTCGGGGACCGAGGCGATCGAGGCGCTGTTCTCCGACGCCATCGACGCGTCGTTCATCGGCCCGAACCCGGCCATCTCCGGCTATGCCCGATCCGACGGCGAGGCGCTGCGCATCGTCGCCGGCACGACGTCGGGCGGCGCCTCGCTGGTCGTCAGCCAGGACATCAACACGCCCGAGGACCTGCGGGGCAAGACGCTGGCCACCCCGTCGCTCGGCAACACCCAGGACGTCGCGCTGCGGGCGTGGCTGAAGGACGAGGGGTTCACGACCGACACCAGCGGCGGCGGCGACGTGTCGATCACCCCCCAGGAGAACGCCGACACCCTCACCGCGTTCCAGGCCGGCCAGATCGCCGGCGCCTGGGTGCCCGAGCCGTGGGCGACGCGCCTCGTGCAGGACGGCGGCGGCAAGGTCCTCGTCAACGAGGAGGACCTCTGGCCCGATGGCCAGTTCGTCACCACCCACCTGATCGTGTCCAAGACCTTCCTCGACGAGCACCCCGACACGATCCGGGACCTCATCAGCGGGCTCGGTGACGCGATCGACGAGGCCAACGACGACGCCCCGACCGCGCAGGCCGAGGTCAACGCCGGCATCGAGCGGATCACGAGCAAGCCGCTCGCCGATGCCGTCATCGCCGGCGCGTGGGAGAACCTCGAGTTCACGCTCGACCCGATCGCCTCGTCCCTGCAGGGCTCGGCGGACGACGCCATCGCCGCCGACCTCCTCGACGAGGTCGACCTCGCCGATCCCGGCATCTACGACCTCACGCTGCTCAACGAGGTCCTGGCCGAGCGGGGCGAGCCCGAGGTGACGGGTCTGGCGCCGTGAGCGTGGTGCGGCTCGACGGTGTCGGCAAGTCGTTCGGTTCGCGCCGCAACGCCGTCACCGCGCTGCAGGGCGTCGACCTCGAGATCGCGCAGGGGGAGTTCGTCTGCCTCATCGGCGCATCGGGCTGCGGCAAGTCGACGATCCTCAACCTCGTCGCAGGATTGGACGAGCCCACCGAGGGGTCGATCGAGGTCGCCGGACGCACCGTGCTGATGTTCCAGGAGTCGGCGCTGTTCCCGTGGCTCACGGCAGCGGCCAACATCGACCTGCCGATGCGGCTGGCCGGCGTTCCGAGGGCGGTGCGCAAGGAGCGGGTCGCCCAGCTGCTGGCCGCGGTGCATCTCGACGGCTTCGCCGACAAGCGTCCGCACCAGCTCTCGGGTGGGATGCGCCAGCGCGGTGCGCTGGCGCGGGCCTTCGCCCAGGACGCCGACGTGCTGCTGATGGACGAGCCGTTCGGTGCGCTGGACGCGATGACCCGCGACGCGCTCCACGAGGAGCTCGACACACTCGTGCGCGAGCGCGGCCTGACGGTGCTGTTCGTGACCCACAACGTCCGCGAGGCGGCGCGGCTCGCTGACCGCATCGTCGTGCTGTCGCCCCGCCCGGGCCGTGTCACGGCGATGTTCGACGTGCCGATCCAGCGGCCCCGGCGCATCGACTCGCCCGAGGTCAGTGCGCTCGCCGCCACCGTCACCGACCAGCTGAGAGAAGAGGCGCTCGTCCATGCTCGTCGTTGAACCGGAGCCCGGGACCAGCCAGGATGACGTCGCCATGGCGATGCTCGACGACAGTGCGACGGCCGGCGACGCCGAGCGTCGCGGCCGCGACCGGGCCGAGCTCGGCAAGCGGCTGTGGCTGGCGACGTGGCCGAAGGTCGTCGCCGTCGCGCTCGCCCTGCTGCTGTGGCAGATCGTGGTCTGGACGGGTTGGCGACCGGAGTACATCCTGCCCGGCCCGGCGAAGGTGTTCAGCCGGCTGCGCGAGCTGATCGCCGACGGCACGGTGTGGGAGGCCATCTCCGTCACGATGCGCCGGGCCGTCATCGGGTTCAGCATCGCCGTCGTGATCGGGGTCGTCGTCGGCGGGATCGTGTCGTCGTCGAAGATCGCCCGCTCGGCCGTCGGCTCGATGATCACCGGCATCCAGACGATGCCGTCGATCGCCTGGTTCCCGCTGGCGATCGTGCTGTTCAAGCTGTCCGAAGGGGCGATCACGTTCGTCGTCGTCCTCGGCGCCGCGCCATCGATCGCGAACGGCCTGATCACCGGCGTCGACCACGTCCCGCCGGTGCTGTTGCGGGCCGGGCACATGATGGGCGCCAGAGGCTTCGCCAAGTTCCGCCACGTCGTGCTGCCGGCGTCGCTGCCGTCGTTCGTCGGTGGCCTCAAGCAGGGCTGGGCGTTCGCCTGGCGCAGCCTGATGGCGGGCGAGCTGCTGGTGACGTTGGGCGTCTTCTCGGTCGGGTTCCTCCTGGCGCAATTCCGCAACGTGCAGGACTACCCCGGACTGATCGCGATCATGATCGTGATCCTCGTCCTCGGCATCATCGTCGACTCGCTGGTCTTCGGCACCCTCGACAAGTGGGTCCGCCGCCGCCACGGCCTCCTCACGGACTGACCCCGGCGGCCGGTCGTGGTCCGGATCCTGGTCCCCCGTGCGACCAAGATCCGGACCGGAACGAGCTTCGTGAGGCGGGTACCCTCGGACGCATGACGCCGGAGACCGCCCTCGACCGGGTGGTGCACTGCCTCGACCGGGCCCACGACAAGGGGTTCCGGGCCAAGGCGTTCGTGCGGGCTCGTGACGTCGTGAAGACCACCGACCCGGCGGAGATCGCCGAGCGGGCGGAGGCGGGCACGCTCACCAAGCTCGACGGCATCGGCGACTCCAGCGCCCGGGTGATCCGCGAGGCGCTGGCCGGCGAGGTCCCGAGCTACCTGTTGAAGCTCGAGGCCGAGACACAGGTCCCGATCACGCCGGAGGGCCAGCGCTACCGCGACGCCCTGCGCGGCGACTGCCACCTGCACTCGACGTGGAGCGACGGCGGCGCCGAGATCGAGGAGATGGCCGCCACTGCTCGACAACTCGGGCACGAGTACATGGTGCTCACCGACCACTCGGCCCGCCTGACGATCGCCCACGGGCTGGACCGGGAGCGCCTGGAGCGCCAGTTGCAGGACATCGCGGCGATCAACGATGCGTACGACGACTTCCGCATCCTCACCGGGATGGAGGTCGACATCTTCGAGGACGGCGCGCTCGACCTCGACGACGACCTCCTCGCCGAGCTCGACGTCGTCGTCGCCAGCGTCCACTCGAAGCTGCGCATGGAGCGCCACCAGATGACCGAGCGGATGGTCCTGGCCGTCGCCAACCCCCACGTCGACATCCTCGGGCACTGCACCGGCCGCATGATCGGCAGGCGTCCGCCCTCGACGTTCGATGCCGACTACGTGTTCGCGGCGTGCAAGCAGTTCGGCACCGCGGTCGAGATCAACTGCCGCCCGGAGCGCCTCGACCCGCCGCGCGAGCTGCTCGACCTGGCGATCGCCTACGACTGCTGGTTCTCGATCGACACCGACGCCCACGCCACCGGCCAGCTCGAGTGGCAACCGCACGGCTGCGACCGGGCCGCCGAGCGGGACGTGCCGATCGACAAGATCATCAACACCATGTCGGCCGACGACCTGCTGGCCTGGACCGCCGCTGGCTGAGCCCGCTCAGGGCTGGCCGGCCAGGCAGGCGTAGACGACACCGACGATGCTGTCGGCGCGGGCGTCGACGACGTCACCCGAGGCCATGATGCTCATCACGTAGCCGATGCTGATCCGGGCGTCGACGTCGATGAGGGCCAGGGAGCCGCCCCAGCCGCCCCACGACAACGTCCGCGGGTTGGGGCCGATGGGCTGCTCGGGCAGCGGCAGGCCGAACCCGATGCCGTGGCGGAACGGGAACGACAGCACGAGGTCGACGCCGTTGCACTGCTCGGTCAACGCGAGCTCGACGGTGGACGGCTTGAGCATGCGCACCCCGTTCGCCTCGCCCTCGCACGCCATCGGCGCGTGGACCGTCGCGACCCCACGGGCGTTGGCGTGACCGCCGGCGGCGGGGATCTCGGCCCGCCGCCAGTCGAGGTCCCAGGAGCGCGACGCGTCGAGCACCGGGTTGGTGAACACCTTGGCGTTGAGTGATCCGGCCGCGGGCGCGTCCGCCGAGGGTGGCGGGACGACGTGGGCGACGCGGCTGTCGCACTCGGGCCCGGTGCCGATGTGGAAGTCGGCGCCGAGCGGACCGGTGATCTGCTCGGCGACGAACTGACCGATCGTCTGCCCCGTGATCCGCCGCACGAGCTCCCCCACGAGGTAGCCCTGGGTCAACGTGTGGTAGCCCGACGCCGTGCCCGGTTCCCACCATGGCGCCTGGGAAGCCAACATCCCGCAGGCCTTGTCCCAGTCGTAGAGGTCGGAGTGCGTGATCGGCTCGTCCCAACCGGCGACGCCCGACGTGTGGCTCATGACGTGGCGGACGAGGACGTCCTGCTTCCCGTTGGCGGCGAACGCCGGCCACACCTTGGCGACCGGTGCGTCGACGTCGAGCTCGCCGGCGTCGACCAGCAGCAGGGCGGCCAACGCCGTGAGGGTCTTCGTCGTCGACCAGACGTTGATGATCGTGTCCCGCTCCCACGGCATCGCGTCAGCGGTGTCGCGGTGGGTGGTGCCGGCCCACAGGTCGACGACCAGTTCGCCCTCCAACGTGACGGCGACCGAGGCGCCCTCGTCGACGGGGCCGTGCGGCCGCTCGCGGAAGTTGGCGGCGAACGCCTCCTGCACGGGCTCGAAGCGGTCGTCGCAGGTGCCGTGGATCTCCAGTTCGTCGCCCATCGCGGTGACCGTAGCGCCGCCGGTTGTCGTCATTGCCGGGAGCGACGCGCCTGCCGCCGTGGCCCAGTCGGCGCCGTCGATCGGCCCGATGACGAAGCTGGCAGTCCGCGTCCGTTCGGGTCAGGATGCGCAGGTCACGCGTCCCGTTGTCATGGGCTGGGCGTCCGGAGCGTCGCCGGGACGGCGCCCGGGTGCGGTGGCCGTCCGGGCCGGGCATGCTGAGCTGCATGTCGATCTTCGAGCACCAGGTCCGCACCCTCGACGGCGAGCCGTCGAGCCTCGCCGAGCACGAGGGCGACGTCCTGCTGGTCGTCAACGTCGCATCGAAGTGCGGTCTGACCCCGCAGTACGCGGGGCTCGAGGAGCTGCAGCGGACCTACGGCGAGCGCGGCTTCAGCGTGCTCGGGTTCCCGTGCAACCAGTTCGGCGGCCAGGAGCCCGGCAGCGCCGAGGAGATCGCCACGTTCTGCTCGACGACGTACGGCGTGACGTTCCCGATGTACGAGAAGGTGGACGTCAACGGGGGCGGACGCCATCCGATCTACGAGGAGCTGACCGTGGTCGCCGACGGCGAGGGACACGACGGTGACATCCGCTGGAACTTCGAGAAGTTCCTCGTCGCGCCGGACGGCACGATCACCCGGTTCGGTCCGCGGGTCACCCCGGACGACCCGGCGCTCGTCGCCGCGATCGAGGATGCACTGCCGGCCTGAGGTGAGCCGAGCGAGTTGGACTCGGTCACCGAGAACCGATCCCGGGTCAGATCGACGACTCACCGGCGCTCACGCGCGAGGACCTCGCGACACCGTGATGGCGAGCTCCGTCGCGCCGCGTCGCACTTGACCGAACAGGTGTTCCCGCGCGCATCCTGGCGGCATGCCGCCGACCGACCCGAGAACGCTCGCCCACAGCATCGCCATGTCGGCGTCGCTGACCGACAGCGCCCGCCAAGAGCTGATCGAGCTGCTCCACGAGCTCGCCGACCGACGCCGACGCGAAGCAGGCGGCGAACCGTCGCCGCGCCGGACGGATCGAACCTGAGCGCCGCGCCGGCCCAGGTTTGATGCCCGCACGCGCACCGTAGGCTGGCCCGCCATGTCGAAGAAGACCAAGAAGCGCAAGGCCCGGCTGCGCCGTTCCAAGGCCAACCACGGCAAGCGACCGAACATGGGGCGCTGACCCCTGAGCCGATGACCGTCCCGCCGACGAGGCGCGACGACGTCGTCGACACCCTCCACGGTGTCGACGTCCCCGACCCCTTCCGGTGGTTGGAGGACGGCGACGACCCGGAGGTCCGACAATGGGTCGCCGGCCAGAACGCCCACACCCGCCAGGCGCTCGATGCCCGCCCCGATCGGGGGTGGTGGCACGAGCGCCTCGTCGCGTTGATGCAGTTGCCGGTGGTGGCCGCGGTCCAGGTGCGTGGCGAGCACCTGTTCTGCCTCGAGCGTCCGGCCGGTGCCGAGCAGTTCGTGCTGACCCGGCGCTCGGCGCTCGATCGGGACGCCCCGCCGCAGGTCCTGGTCGACCCGGCGGCGGGCACGCGCGACGCGACGACGGCGATCGACTGGTTCGAGGCATCCGACGACGGCACGCTCGTGGCCGTCGGGACGAGTGATGGCGGCACCGAGGAGTCCGTCCTGCGCGTCGTGCGCGGCACCGGCGACGGGGCCGGCGACGTCCTGGGTGATGCCATCCCGGACACGCGCGCCTGCAGCGTGGCCTGGGAGCCCGACGGTTCGGGGTTCGTCTACACCCGGTACCCGGCCGGGGAGCACTACCGCCGGACGGTGCACCACCACGTACTCGGACGGCCCTGGCCCGACGATCCGGTGCTCTGGGCCGAGCACCCGAACCCCCAGGCGTGGCCGAGCGTGGTGCTGTCCCCAGACGGGGCGTGGCTGCTCGTCCACGTGCAGGTGGGCTGGGCGCGGGTGGACGTCCATGTGCTCGACCGCCGAACGGGCACGTGGACGACGGCGATCGCCGGCGTCGATGCCACATCGTCGTTCGACGTCGCCGCGGACGGCACGACGATGGTCGGCGTGACGACGCTCGACGCCCCGCACGGACGGGTCGTGCGAGCCGCGCTCGCCGCTCCCGGCGTCGAGGGGTGGGAGACGATCGTCCCGGAGGACGAGTCCGTGCTCGGCGGCGCCCGGGTGTCCGGCGCTGAACTGCTCGTGGTCGCCACCGCCGACGCCGTCGACACCGTGCGGCGCTACACCGCGGATGGCCGGCCGCTCGGCACGGTGGCCGGCCTCGGCGGCTTGATCGCCGTCAGCGGTCTCGCCGCCGACCGCACGGTCGGGACGGCGTTCGTGGTCGTCGACTCGTTCGACGCACCGACGTCGCTCTTCCGGTCGGCCGACGGTGGCCCGGCCGTGCCGTGGTCGACGACGGCCGCCGGCGGGCTCCCGGCACTCACCGTCAGCCAGGTCGCCTACCCGTCGCTCGACGGCACGAGCATCGGGATGTTCCTCATCCACCGCGACGACGTGGCGCCCGGACCGGACGTGCCGATGATCCTCAACGGGTACGGCGGGTTCGCAATCACCGAGACGCCGGTCTGGTCGCCCCACATCGGCGCGTGGTGCGCGGGCGGCGGGGCGTTCGCGATCGCCGGGTTGCGGGGCGGGCTCGAACGCGGCGAGGCCTGGCACCACGCCGGGCGGCGCGAGCACAAGCAGAACGTGTTCGACGACTTCCACGCCGCCGCCGACTGGCTCGTGGCCGGCGGCCTCGCCGGTCGCGATCGACTGGCGATCTACGGCGGCTCCAACGGTGGTCTGCTCGTCGGCGTCGGGATGACCCAGCGACCCGACCTGTGTCGAGCCGTCTGGTGCCGCGTGCCGCTGCTCGACATGATCCGCTTCCCCGAGTTCCTCATCGCCAAGCTCTGGACGAGCGAGTACGGCGACCCGCAGGTCGCCGACGAGTTCGGGTGGCTCCACGCCTACTCGCCGTACCACCACGTCGTCCCCGGCACGCGCTACCCGGCGACGCTGTTCACGACGGCCGAGGGCGACACCCGCGTCGACCCGCTGCACGCCCGCAAGATGGCGGCGCTCGTCCAGGCCGCCACGGCCTGCGTCGCCGACCGTCCGATCCTCATGTTCCAGGAGGGCCGGGCCGGTCACGGGGTCGGCAAGCCGGTCGCCAAGCGGGCCGACGAGCTGGCCGACGGCCTGACGTTCCTCGCCTGGCAGCTCGGTCTCGACCCGCTGACCGCGCCGTGAGCGAGCGAGTCCTCGAGCGTGCGAACGAAGTGGCTCGGTGACGGCGCGCGTCGAATGGCTCACCGTCGGTGGCCCGGTCGGTCCGTGGGAGCGCCTCGGCTTCGTGGTCGTCGACGGTCTGATCCCGCTGTTCGGCACCGGGATCCGCATCGACCCGGCCGCCCCGCCCGGGCTGTGCGGATGGTCGCTCTCGGGGGTGGCCGACGACCTGGTCTCGATCGACGGCGTGCCGACCACATCGGTCCCGGCGGCCTCGCCCATCCTCGTCGAGCACCCGATCGGCGCCATCGGCCTGGACCACGTCGTCGTCGCCACCGATTCCCTGGAGCGCACGTGCACGGCGGTGGAGGTGGCGACGGGTGCGCCGTTGCGGCGGACCCGTGAGGTCGGCGACATCCGCCAGGGGTTCCACCGCGTCGGCGGCGGTGGGCTGATCGTGGAGGTCGTCGAGCACCGAGCTACATCGCTCGCTCGCTCGAAGACTCGCTCGGCTCACGCGAGGTTGGCGTCCGGCCCGGCGTCGCTGTGGGGTTTCGTCGTGCTCGTCGAGGACCTCGAGGGCGCGGTCGGGCGCATCGGGCCGGATGCGATCGGCGTGGCAACCCCCGCCGTGCAGCCCGGTCGGTCCATCGCCACCGTGCGCGAGTCGGCCGGGCACGGCGTGCCGCTGGCCCTCATGTCGCCGGAGTGAGCATGCGCCCCACCGGCGGGCCTCCCTGGCAGGCTGGTGGCCCGTGACGGTCACCCCCCGAGCCGCTTCGTTCGCTCGCTCGTCCCACATCCGGCTCGTCGTGGCGACCGTCGCCGCGCTGGTGGCGCTCGGCGTGACGTCCGTCCGGGTCGAGGCGTCGGCCGAGGTGGTGCGGCTCGACGGACCCTTGCTGATCGGTGTCGCCGGTGTCGCCGGCGCGACCCGGGGGGCGATGCCCCTGCCCGATGCGTCGACGTGCCCGGCCACGGTGCACGGCGCCGTCGTCGACCGGGCGGTGCAGCGGGCCTGGCTGTGCGACGCGGGGACCGTCGTGCGGGTGATGCCGATGACGTCGGCGGTGAGCCAGCCCGACCCCGGTGTGTACGCGGTGTACGCCGAGGATCCCTGGACGACGTCCTCGCTCGGTCCCCGACCGAGCGTGCTGGACCACTTCGTCGCGTTCAGCCGCGGTGAGAACCGGGGCGCCCGCATCGGGTTCCACGCCGTCCCGCGGTACGCCGACGACACGCTGGCCCAACCGCTCGAGACGGTCGGGGCCCCGGACCGGTTCGGGGAGTCGGCGGGGTGCATCCGGCTGCGCCCCGACGACGCGTCATTCGTCTTCGACTTCCTCGCCGTCGGCGACGAGGTCAGCGTGATCAGCTGACGCGCGGCAGCGGTAGCAGCCGGCGCTCGGGCCGGGCTTGGGCGGCGCGCCCTCGATCGTGAGCTCGATGATGCGGGACACGGCGTCGAGCGTGCGGCGCAGCGACGAACGCAGCATGGCCGTGGTGACCTGGTCGACGACGGCGTCCCCGGCCTGCAGCGAGAACGAGGCGACGGTTCGCGGCGGCACCTCCCGCACGAGCGTCTCGACGAGCGCGTAGAACCGCAGGTCCTCACGGTGGCGGTCGATGATCCGACCGGACTTGAGATCGATCAGCACCTTCGTGCTCTCGGCGCCCCGCGGCTGGCCGATGACGATGTCGGCCTTGGCCCGCAGCAGGATCGCCCCGTCGAGGGGCCAGCGGACCTGCGACTCGGTCATCGGCCGCCACTGCGGCCGCATGGGCGGGAAGCACTCCATGAACTGCGTGACGCGCTCCACGGCCCGCCCGCGCAGGTCGGCCTCGTCACCCGGCCCGATGCCGGCGATCCACTCCCCGGCGCCCCGTTCCTCGTCGGCCAGTCGGGCGATCGCCTCGTCGACGAGCTCGATCGGCGTCGGCTCGCCGCGCCAGTTGAGGAGGAGCTGGATCGCCTTGTGCGCGACCTGACCGGTGGCGATCGCCGGGTTCCACGCGAACGGGTCGGCATCGAGGAAGTGGGCTTCGCACGTCAGCACCTCGCCGATGGTGCGCTTGTTGACGCTGAGCTCCTGGCCGCCGAGCCGCTCGGCCAGCTCGGCCAGCGCGTCGACGGCGTCGCAGCGGAGCTCGGCGACGAACGCCGGCTCGAACACGACGGCCTCCTCGTCCGTGCGCCGGAGTGCGGCCAGGGTGCGCTGCTGCGCCGGGGTGAGCACGGAGGTGACGGTACCGAAGGGGTGTCAGTGCGGCCGGGACGTCGTCGCCGCGACTCGCGGCCGCTCGCTGGCGGGGACTCGCTCGGCTCACATGGTTCGACGGACACCGCCCCGGCGCATGATGCCCTCATGGAGTCGCCCGCCCCCGTGTCGTCGACCGCCCGCTTCGCCCACGCCGCCCGCACGTTGGCGCGAGAGGCGCGCCGGCGGGGCCTGGTGGCGCCGAGCTTCCGGTGCCCGCCGCGGGTGGGCGGCGCCGACCGCACGTTGCGGCGGCGGCCGGGCGGCGGCGTGGTCTCCGTCCGGTTGCGGGGTCGGCCGTGGCCGGCCGTGCTCGGCGACATGATCGAGGGCGTCGTGGTCGTCAACGACCTGACGCCGCCGCGGGCCACACGACTGCGCACCGAGCTGTGGGACGTGCTGATCGACGCGTCGGCCGAGGGGGGCGACGCCGCCCAGGTGGCGTGAGCGAATCGGGGCGAGGCTCGGTCGTCGCCGAGGTCAGGCGACGGGGATGGCGCCGGCGACGAGCGGCTCCAGCAGCAGCTCGGGCTCGTCGGCCTCGAGCCGGGCCAGGCGGTAGCGGTTCTCGAACAGGGCGACGAGCGCGCCGTCGGAGCGGTGCAGGATCCTGATGCCGCCGATCTCGCGCAGCCGGGGCACCGACTGCTGGTCGGTGCGCCGGATCGCTTGGTAGCCGGCGGTGAGGATCTCGGCCGGCGCGTTGAACTCGCTGGCCAACCGGTGACCGAAGACCTCGAACTGGAGCGCTCCCACGGCGGCGAGGATCGTGCTCGCGCTGCCGGTGTCGACGTCGCGCAGCACCTGGACGACGCCCTCCTCGTCGAGCTGCTCGAGACCACGACGGAACTGCTTGGCGCGGGCGGTGTCGAGGGGGCGGGCGGTGGCGAAGACCTCGGGCGAGAAGCGGGGGATCGGCGGGAAGGTCACCGCGACGCCGTCGGGTCCGGCGGCATAGATCGTGTCGCCGAGCTGCAGGCCGGTGGCGTTGACGAGCCCGACGACGTCGCCGGGGAACGCTTCCTCCACCGTCTCGCGATCGGCGCCGAACGCGGTCGTCGCATACTTCGTCGTCAGCTCGCGACCCGTCCGATCGCACTCGACGGTCATGCCCCGCTCGAACCGGCCCGAACAGATCCGCGCGAACGCCAACCGGTCGCGGTGCGACGGGTCCATGTTGGCCTGGACCTTGAACACGAAGGCCGAGAACGCACCGTCGAGCGGGCGCGGCTCGTCCTTCACGTCGACGCGGGGCGACGGTGACGGGGCCAGGTCGATGACGGCGTCGAGGAGCATGCGGACGCCGAAGTTGGTGAGCGCCGAGCCGACGAACAGCGGCGTCGAGTCACCGGCCAGGAAGGACGGCTCGTCGACGTCGGCGCCGATGGCGTCCAGCAGACCGATCTCGTCCTGGGCGGCCTGCCATGCCGCGCCTTCCTCGACGGCGGCCACGTCGGCCGGGACCAGGACCTCCGGAGACAGCGAGGCGCCGCGCTCGGTGCGGGTGAAGCGGGTGTACTCACCCGTGCGCCGGTCGACGACGCCGCGCAGGTCGCCGGCGATCCCGACCGGCCAGGTGGCGGGCGTCGGCCGCAGACCGATCCGTGATTCGATCTCGTCGAGCAGCTCGAGCGGCTCGCGCCCCGGCCGGTCGTACTTGTTGAGGAACGTGAGCACCGGGAGCCGCCGGGCCCGGCACACCTCGAACAGCTTGAGCGTCTGGGACTCGATGCCCTTGGCCGTGTCGAGCACCATCACGACGGCATCCACGCCGGCCAGGACGCGGTACGTGTCCTCCGAGAAGTCCCGGTGACCGGGCGTGTCGAGGAGGTTGACGACGTGGTCGCGGTACGGGAACTGGAGGACCGTCGAGCTGATCGAGATGCCACGCTGGCGTTCGAGCTCCATCCAGTCCGACGTCGCCGATCGCCGGCCGTCGCGGGCCTTGACGGACCCGGCGCGCTGGACGGCACCGGCGTACAGCAGGAACTTCTCCGTGAGGGTGGTCTTGCCCACGTCGGGGTGGCTGATGATCGCGAACGTCCGCCGGCGGCGGGCTTCCTGCAGCACGAGATCACGGTCCACGATCGTTCGACGCTACCGGCCGCCGTAGCGTGGCGTTCATGAGCGACTCCGTGCCGGTCGCCGCCGAGGGCGGCCGCCCGACCCCGACCGTGCGTGACGACCGTGACGCCCACCGCTTCGAGGTCGTCGTCGACGGGGCGGTGGCCGGGTACGCGCTGTACCAGCAGCGCGGCGGTCGCACGTTCTTCGTGCACACCGAGATCGACCCGTCGTACGAGGGCCACGGCCTCGGCTCGGTGCTGGCTGCCGGCGCGCTCGACGCCGCCCGCGCCGCCGGCGAGCCGATCGTGCCGCTCTGCCCGTTCATCCGGCGCTACATCGACCGCCACCCGGAGTACGGCGACCTCGTCGACCACGACCTGCTCGCCCGCATCGACGGCATGTGAGCGCCGGTCCGGCGAACGGGGCGGCGACAGCGACGACGGCTGTCACGCTCGCCGCCCGGATCGTCAGGCCGAGGCTGATTCCGATTCCGAGTCCGACGCCGAGTCGCGGCTGCGGACGTGGCGCACGGCCTCGATCAGGATCGTGACCGAGAGCGCGGCGCCGAACGCGAGGATGAACGCGAGGGTGTGGTTGTCCTTGAACCGGTTCCCGAAGATGTACCCGAGCGTCGCCGCGTAGGTCGCCCAGATCGTCGCGGCGACGGCGACCCATCCCGCGAACCAGGGCCAGCGCTGGTGGGTGAGCCCGGAGGAGATGGTCAGGGCGGTGCGCCCGCCCGGGATGAACCGGGCGGTGATCAGCAGCAGGCCGCCGCGCTTGTGGATCTGGTCGCCCGCCCAGTCGAGGCGCTTCGCCGTCTTCGGGCGGTGCTCGGCCCGGCGTTGGATCCACGGGCTGAAGCGGCGTCCGATCAGGTAGGCGGTGTTGTCGCCGAGGAAGGCGCCGAGGGCCCCGGCCAGGATCACGAGCAGCAGGTTCTGGTCGCCGGCACCGGCGGCCACACCGCCGAGGATCACGGTGGTCTCGCTGGGCACGATCGGGATCACCGAGTCGAGGAACGCGATCCCGAGGACGATCAGCAGGAACCACGGTTCGGCAGCGACGTCCTCGAGCCAATCCGTCAGGTCCGTGAAGATGTTGGCGAGGAGCATGCTGCGCCCGCAGGCTACCGACCCGGTCAGGCGCTCAGCGGGCGAACCACACCGTGGTGTCGGGGGGTACGACTGTCCCCGTCACCAGCTCGGTGCCGGTCGTCAGCACCGCCGTCGAGCCGGCCGCCGCCGCTGCGTCGACCGGTTCCCGGCCCGTGTTGAGCACGATCACCACGCTCCCGCGGCGGAGCACCACGAGCTCGTCGGCGCCCTCGAGCAGGGCGGCGTCGTTGGTGTCGAGCAGGCGTCGGCGGGCGGCACCGAGGCGCCGGTAGAGCTCGAGGACCGAGCTGTCGTCGCCGTGCTGGGCCTCGGCGGCGTACCGGCCCCAGTCGTGGGGGATGGGCAGCCAGGGCGGCGCGCTGGCCTCGCCCGACGCCGAGAACCCGTGGGCACCGGCCGTCGCGACCGTCCAGGGCATCGGGATGCGACAGCCGTCCCGGCCCAGGCGGGCCCCGCCGGTGCGGGCGAAGATCGGGTCCTGGCGGAGCTCGTCGGGCAGGTCGAGCACCTCCGGCAGCCCGAGCTCCTCGCCCTGGTACAGGTAGACGGCACCGGGCATGGCCAGCAGGAGCCCGGCGGCGGCGCGGGCGCAGGCGCGTGCCGACCACGAGGTCGACCGACCCGCTCGGCGCCACGAGGTTGTCGCCCGTCCATGTCGCCGGGTCGGTCGAGTCCGTGTGGCCGTACCGGGTCACGGTGCGCTGGGTGTCGTGGTTGTTCAGCGTGAACGTCGGCCAGCCGCCCTGGGTGTGGCCGAATGCGTCGCTGATCGCCCGACGCATCGTCGGGGCGTGCCAGGGTGCGAGGAGCAGGTCGAACGCGAAGCACTGGTCGAACTCGTCGGGACGCGTGTATTCGGCCGTGATGTCGGGCCGGCGCGGCGCGTACGCCTCGGCGATCATCATCACCTCGCGGTCCTGGTGGGTGGCCATGTAGTCGTCGAGCACCCGCCGCCAGCGTCGCCACACCTCGTGGCCCTCGGCTCGGAAGCGGAGGTGCGGGTTGAACTCGCCGGGCGCCAGCGGCGGGCAGTCGGGGATCGCCGGGTCCTTGCCGACCGGCCAGACCGCGTCGACGCGGAACCCGTCGACGCCGCGGTCGAACCAGAAGCGCAGCGCATCGGCGAACATCGCGTCGACCACGGGGTGGGTGTGGTCGAAGTCGGGCTGGTACGGCGTGAAGGTCCCCTCGTACCACTGTGGATCGTCGCCACCGACCGGTGTCCACACCGATCCGCCGAACGCCGCCCGCCAGTTGTTCGGCGGCCCGCCCGCCCGGCCGTCGCGGAACAGGAAGCGGGCCCGTTCGTCACTGCCAGGCGCGGCCGCCAGCGCCGCCCGGAACCACGGATGCTGGTCGCTGCAGTGGTTGGGGACGATGTCGAGCACCACCCGCAGGCCGTGCGCCCGGGCGTCCGCCACGAGGTGGTCGAACCGCTCGAGGTCGCCGAACGCCGGGTCGACGTCGAAGTAGTCGGCGACGTCGTAGCCGTGGTCGCGCTGGGGCGACGGGTACACCGGGCACAACCAGATGGCGTCGACGCCGAGCGAGGCGATGTGGTCGAGGCGGCTGCGCAGCCCGTCGAGATCTCCGATGCCGTCGCCCCCGGCATCGGCGTAGGACCGCACGTACACCTGGTACACGACGGCGCGTGACCACCAGTGGCTCATCGCTTCGCGCTCGCCATCGGGGCACAATTGATCGGGTGGGCCGTCAGCTGAGCCGAGCGAGTCCTCGAGCGAGCGAACGATCCGGCACGTACGAGGGTGGGCGGGGGCAGCACGACGCCGAAGCTACGGCCGGCGGGCGCACGCACGGGGTTCCCCCGATGTCCCTCGTGGTTACCCGTCGGTATCTTCGAACCGTACGACAGGCGGCGGAAGCAGCGGAAGGCAGCCATGCGGGCGCGAACGATGATCACATTGGTGGCCGGAGTGACGATGGGCGCCCTCACCCTCGTGGGCGGCACGGTCGCCGCCGCGGACTACCCGCCGTCGGACCCCGGGCTCACGACGGTCGCCGTTGGCGGCGCGCCGAGCACGGGCGCCGAGCAGACGCCCCCGGCCGCCACCTCGACGAGCGACCTGGCCGACACCGGATCGGACAACGGCGTCCTGATCAAGGTGGCGGCCGGTTCGCTCGTCGCGGGCGCCGGCCTGGTCGTGGTCGCCAAGCAGCGCCGCACCGTCGCTGCGGTCTGACGCCCCCGTCTCATGGGTCAGCGGGCGATGATGCCTGACGCGCCGTCCCGGCTCTCCCCAGCCCCGTCGTCGCCACGCGCGAGGACCAGGTCGGCTCACGTCGTCCCGCCGTACGCGATCGCGCTGCTCGCCGGGGCCATCGCCGTGTTCGCGCCGAGCGCGCCGACGGCCAACGTCGCGATCGACGCCGTCCTCGTCGGGGGTGGCGTCGCCCTGCTCGTGCTCATCGCGTCACGCGCCCCGTGGTGGGCGGCGGCGTTCGCCTGCGGGGTCGCCACCGCCATCGCCCTCGATCCCCTCCTGATGGTCGTCGCCGCCGTCGGGCTCCTGCTGGCCCTGTGGACGGGTTGGACGCGGCACACCCGCCCCGACGTGATCGCACTCTCGTCCGGCATCGCCCTCAACGTGCTGGCGCGCACGCCGAGCTCGAGGGGTTCCTCGGACTCTCCGCCGTCGTGTCCGGGGCCGTCGTGCTCGTCCTCTTCTGCGGGGGGATCGCTCGCTGTTCACGACGCGTGCGCTGGCTCGCCGTCGGCGCCGTCGCGCTGTGCCTCCTCTTCATCGGCGCCGCCGCCGCCGGGCTCCTGTACGAGGTCCAGCAGTCGCGCCACGCGCTCGGTTCGGGGCTGAACGCCGCCGAGCAGGGCGTCGTGCGCATCGAGCAGGGAGACTTCGCCGGCGGCGCCGACTACTTCCGGCAGGCGGCCGACATCCTCGACGAAGCCCACGCCCACGTCGGGGGCTCGCTCGGGCTGGGTGCGGCCGCCGTCCCCGTCATGGCCCAGCACCGCGCCGCGATCGTCGAAATGAGCGGGGTCGGCGCCGACGGAGCGCGCACGGTCGCCGAGGCGCTCGACGAGATCGACCTCGACGCGCTGCGGACCCAGGACGGTCGCTTCGACCTCGGCGCGCTGGCTGCACTGGAGGGCCCGCTCACGCGCGTGCGCGATGCCCTGGTCGAACTCCAGGGGGCGACCGTCGAGTCGCGCTCGCCGTGGCTGGTGAACCGGGCGACGTACGAGCTCGACGACTTCGCCGAGAGCATCGACGAGCACCTGCCCGGTCTCGACGACGCGCTGCAGGCCATCCGGTTGGCACCGGCGATGCTCGGCTCCGACGGACCGCGGACGTACCTGGTGTTCTTCACGACGCCGTCGGAGTCCCGCGGGCTCGGCGGCTTCATCGGGAACTACGGCGAGTTGCGGGTCGACGACGGGCGACTCGACCTGAGCAACTTCGGTCGGGCCCAGGACCTCGACGCCGCCGCCCAGGCGGCGGGCGCCCAGATCACGGACCAGGCCGAGTTCCTCGCCGAATACGGCGACTTCGGGTTCGACGCCGACGGTACGGGCCGCGTCGGCGGCGCCGCGTTCCGCAACCTGCCGATGAGCCCGGACTTCCCGACCGTCGGCGCGATCGGGGCCGATCTCTACCGGCAGACGACGGGCCGCGACGTCGACGGCGTGATCGCGATGGACCCGTTCGTGCTGGCCAAGCTCATCCACTACACCGGGCCCATCGATCTCGTCAGCCTCGACCAGCAGCTCGACGAGAACAACGCCGTGCCGTTCCTGCTGCGGGACCAGTACGTCCTGTTCGCCGGGGACGTCGACAGCCGGGCCGACGCGCTGGCCGAGGCCGCCGCTCTGACGTTCGACAAGCTGCTCGACGGCGCACTGCCCGAGCCGATCACGCTCGCTCGCGACCTCGGCCCGCTCACGTCGGAACGGCGGCTGCTCGTCTGGAGCACGCGGCCCGAGGAGCAGGCGCTGCTGGTCGACGTCGGCGTGGCCGGTGAGATCCCGCCCCTGGACGGTGCCGACGGGTGGTCGGTGACGTTGACGAACGGCGGTGGCAACAAGATCGACAGCTTCCTGGAACGGTCGGCGAGCTACGAGTCCACGAACGACCTCGCGACGGGCGTGACGACGGCCACGTTGCGCCTGCGCCTGACGAACGGCGCGCCCGCCGACGGACTGCCGAACTACATCATCGGCAACCTCGTCGGCCTCCCGAACGGCACCAGCCGCCTCTACGTGTCGTTCTACAGCCCGCTGGCGCTCACCGGCGTCACGCTCGACGGGCAGCCCAGCAGCCTCGCCGTCGGGTCCGAGGCGGGGTGGAACGTCTACTCGGGCTTCGTCGACATTCCCGGCCGGAGACACGGCCGAGTTCGAGGTGCACCTCGAGGGGACCGTCACCCACCCCGACGAGCTCGTCACGTGGGAGCAGCCGATGAACGCGCCGATGGGGGCGCTCTGAACGGACGGCCGGGCGATCGGTCGCGGCGCGCCGGATGACGGAGCGGCCGCCGACGTGGGTCGTCGACGCGCTGCGCGACGGCGCGGGTCGCCCGGCTCGGCACCGCCGATGCCGACGGTGCCGTGCGGCTGGTGCCGATCTGCTTCGCTGTCGTCGGTCCCGTCATCGTCGGCGCGGTGGACCACAAGCCGAAGCGCACCGGGCAGCTCCGACGGCTCGACGACATCGCCGAGCGCGGCCAGGCCACCGTCCTGATCGACCACTACGCGGAGGACTGGGCGCAGCTGTGGTGGGTCAGGGTGCGCGGGCGGGCCACCGTCTGCGCGCCGGGTGACCCGATGGTCCGCGACCGCCCTCGACGCGCTCGTCGGCAAGTACGAGCAGTATCGCGGCCGGCCGCCGTCCGGTGCCGTGTATCGCATCGAGATGGACGAGGTGCGGTGGTGGCGCGGGTCGGGCTGACCCGCGTCGCCCGGACCGGTCAGAGGCGCAGCCGGCCGACGATCTCCTCCCCGTCCCGCTCGCCCGTCGGCTCGAACCCCCGTGCCAGGTAGAAGGGCTCGGGGCTGCCGGGACCGGGCATCCACGAGACGAGGAGCGTCTCGTGGCCCTCGGCGCGCAGGCGCTCGACGAGCAGGGCCAGCGCCCGGTCGCCGATGCCGCGCCGCTGGTGCCGACGGTCGACCAGCAACCTCCAGAGGTACGCCTCGGGGTGGGCCGCGGTGGCTTCGGCGATCATCAGGAACCCGACCAGCTCGCCGTCCGCCTCGATCACCCGGAACCACGGGACGATTGCCGCACCGTCGATCTCCTCGGGCGCCAGGGCGTCGACGAACGATGCCGCCATCGGCGCGACGAGTCGCTCCTCGGAGTGGTGCGTGGCCAGTCGCATGACGGCGTAGCGGTTGGCCGGGGAGAGCTCGACCAGGCGCACCTCGGCGGGCCGGCCGCGGGGTCGGTCGGCCCAGGCGCGTCGCGCCGGTGCCGTGAGTGCGTACCGGTCGTCGTCAGCCCAACCGTCAGCCGTCCGCACCGCGTGGCGCGCCGTACCCTCGAAGTCGAACCCGAGCCGCTCGAGCAGGCGGGCCGACGCGACGTTGGCCGGATCGAGCGTCGCCTCGACGCGCTCCACGCGGGCGTCGTCGAACAGTGCCTCGACGACGGCGGCGACCGCTTCCGTGGCGATGCCCCGACCGTGGTACGCGGGCGGCCAGCGTGTAGCCGATCGTCGCCACGAGGCCGTCGGCGTCGAGGCCCGACCGCGACGTCGCCCACCAGGAGCCCGTCGAGCGTCACGGCGATCTGGTACCACTCGCCGGGTGCCGGACCGTCGCGCTGGGCCTGGCCGGCGATCAACCGCTCGGCGTCGGCCAGCGGGAACGGGGCCGTCCAGGATTGGTACCGGGCGATCGCCGGGTCCGACCGGTAGCCGGCGAACGGCGGTGCGTCGGCCGCTCCCATCGGACGCAGCACGAGACGGGTGGTGCGGATGGGGAGGAAGGTGCCCACCGGCGCGGAGCGTACGCGCGGGTCGGGTTGCGCGACGACGGGCGTACAGTCGCCGGCATGAAGGTCCGGGTCGACGCCGAGCGGTGCCAGGGACACAACCGGTGCTATGCCATCGCACCGGAGCTCTTCGACGTCGACGACTTCGGTCAGGCGTTCGTGCGTCCCGAGCTCGCTGACGGCGCGGTGCCGTCAGGGCTGGAGGACAAGGCCCACCTCGCCGTCGCCAACTGCCCCGAGTACGCCATCAGCATCGAGGAGGACCGGGCGTGACGGTCGAGTACGGCAGCGGGACCGGCATCTACGGGCCGGTCACCGACTGGGCGACCGATCTCGATCACGTCGATCCCGCGTACAACCCGAGGGCGCCCGAGATCTGGGCCGAGCTGCGCGCCGCCGGGTGCCCGGTGGCCCACACCAACCGCTACGGCGGGATGTGGGCGCCTGTCACCGCCGAGCTCGTGCGCGAGATCGCCTACGACACCGAGCACTTCACGAGTCGGGCCGTGGTCGTCAACACCTCGACGATCGAGGCCGAGGCGCCGATCGGGGGCGCTCCGCCGATCACGAGCGACCCGCCGTTCCACGCGTTCGCCCGGCGCCTCCTGCTCCCGCCGTTCACGCCGAAGCAGATCGAGCCGTGGGAGCCCGACGTCGTGGCGCTGTGCCGTGAGCGCCTCGACGCGATGGGCGACATCATGCCGGGCGCCACGGTCGTGGATGCCGCCGAGCAGTACGCCCAGCACGTCCCGGTGAACGTGATCGCCCGCATGCTCGGGTTCCCGACCGACGACGACGACCTCTTCCGCAGCTTCGTCCACGACATCCTCGAGGGCGTCAACCTGGCGCCCGAGGCCCGCCAGGCGTCGTTCCAGCGCTTCGACGACTACATCGACGAGCAGATCGAACGCCACCTCGTGGCGCCCGCCGACGACCTGACCTCGTACCTCCTCGACCTCGAGGTCGACGGAGCTCGGCTGTCGATGGAGCACGTGCGGGGCTCGATCGTCCTGCTCCTCCTGGCCGGCATCGACACCACGTGGAGCGCCATCGGCTCGAGCATCTGGCACCTCGCGGCCCATCCTGCCGACCGCGCTCGGCTCGTCGCCGAGCCCGACCTCATGGCCACCGCCATCGAGGAGCTGCTGCGGGCGTACGCGCCGGTGACGATGGCCCGTGTGGTCGCCAAGGACCACGACTTCCACGGGTGCCCGATGAAGGTCGACGAGTGGGTCCTGCTGCCGTTCCCGGCCGCCAACCGGGACCCCGCGCTGTTCGACCGTGCCGACGAGGTCGTGATCGACCGGTTGGAGAACCGCCACGCCGCGTTCGGCCTCGGCATCCACCGCTGCCTCGGCTCCAACCTGGCCCGCCTCGAGCTGCGTGTGGCGGTCGAGGAGTTCCTGGCCCGGTTCCCCGACTTCGAGCTCGCCGACCCGGATGCCGTGCGCTGGAGCGTCGGCCAGATCCGCGGCCCGCGCCGCCTCCCCGTGCGCATCCTGGCCACCGCCTGACCTGCCGCCGTCGAGGCCCATCGCGGACTCGCCCGGCCGCCGGCGCGACTGGTTGCTCGTGCACCGAGGGAACGTACCGCCGGTGTCGAGCTCACGCCGGGACCGGTCAGCGGCCGGCCATGCGGTCATCGGCAAGGCTGTCGCGGACAGGCGGTCGAGGCAGGAGGAGGACGGATGGCCGAGGCGACGAAGCTGCGCAGCGAGCTCAAGAACACCGGGTACGAGATCTTCGTCGGCATCCTCTCGATCCTGTCGATCGTGAACATCGTGCTGCTGTACACGATCAACGACCCGAACCTGGACGTCGTCCTGTACGTGATGAACGGGCTGCTCAGCGCGATCTTCCTGCTCGACTTCACGTTCCGCCTGCTGACCGCAGAGTCGAAGTCCCGTTACTTCTTCCGCCGGTTCGGTTGGGCCGACCTCCTCGCGAGCGTGCCGCTCGCGCAGTTCAAGATCCTGCGCGTCTTCCGCCTCACACGGGTGATCCGCCTGCTGCGCGACTACGGCGCCCGGAACGTCGCCCGCAGCCTGGTCAAGGACCGGGCCGGCAGCGCGCTCCTCACGCTGCTGCTGATGGGCATCCTGGTGCTCGAGTTCGGGAGCCTCGAGATCCTGCATGTCGAGCAGTACGCCCCCGGCGCCAACATCACGACCGGTTCCGACGCGCTGTGGTACGTCATCGTCACCATCTCGACCGTCGGCTACGGCGATCGCTACCCGGTGACCAACGAGGGCCGAGTGGTCGGCAGCCTCATCATCGTCGTCGGCGTCGGCATCTTCGGCACGTTCACCGGCTACCTCGCGAACATCTTCCTGTCACCGAAGAAGTCGGAGCAGCCGGCGGCCGTCGAGACGTCGGTCGATGCCACGGCCAAGGTCGCGCAGCTCAGGAGCCTGATGGCGCAGCAGCAGGCGACCATGGACGAGATCGACGTGCTCCTTCGGGCCGACGGGAGCTGACGACGCTCAGCCGGCCGCGGCGACCGGTCGCGGCCGCGGGAGCACCATGGTGAAGCACGCACCACCGGTCGCCGCGTTGGCGGCGGTCAACGTCCCAGCATGGGCGGCGACGAGCTGGCGGGCGATCGTCAGGCCGAGCCCGCTCCCGACCGAGTCCGACGACCGGGCGAACCGATCGAAGATCCGTTCCGGATCGCCGGTGATGCCGGGGCCGTCGTCGGCGACGCCGATCGTCACCGATCGGTGGTCGGCGCCGGCCGTGACCACCACGTGCCCGCCGGTGGCGACGTGACGCACCGCGTTGGCCAGCAGGTTGGCGAGCACCTGACCGATGCGGACCGGGTCGACGTCGAGCTCGACCCGGCCGGCATCGGCGGGGACATCGGTGCGCACGGCCACCCCCCGCCGTTGCGCCGTCGGACCGATCGCCGCCACCGCATCGGCGACCAGCACGCCGACCGGCACCGGTTCGAGGTGCAGCGCGAGCTGGCCGGCGTCGTCGAGAGCCATCGTGCGGAGGTCCTCGACCAGTCGGTCGAGCGTCCTGGCCTGGTCGAGGAGGATGGCGAGGTGGGCGTCGTCGCGAGGGTGGATGCCGTCGAGCTGGGCCTCCACCTCGGCGCGCATCACGCTGAGCGGCGTGCGCAGCTCGTGGCTGACATCGGCCAGGAAGCGGCGGCGGGCCGCCTCGGACGCCTCGAGCCGAGCCGCCATGTCGTTGAACGACCGGCCGAGCGTTGCGCACCGAGCGCGGCCCCGCCGGCTCGACGCGGGTCCGGTAGTCGCCGTCGCCGACGCGCTCGGCCCCGGCGAGCAGCTCGGCCACCGGACCGGCCAGGCGCCGGTAGGCGATGAACGTCGCCGCCAGCGCGGCCCCGATCACCGCCGGCACGATCGGGAACGGACCGCCGCCGCTGCCGTCCCCCGGCGCGGACTGCTCCGACCGGTCCGCCGCGACGGGCGACGCCGAACAGCAACGCCGAACCCGATCCACACCACGGCCACCGTGATGGCGATGAACAGGAACCGTCGGCGCCAGCCGCGGGCACCGCGCCGGTGGTTGACCGCCGGGCGCCACGCTCACGCCGCGACCAACCGGTAGCCGACACCGTGGACGGTCACGAGGCGCACCGGTGGTGCGGATCGGGCTCGATCTTCCGGCGCAGGTTCTTCACGTGGGCGTCGATCGCCCGGTGTCCGGCATCGACGGCGATGCCGTGCAGCGCTTCGAGGAGCTGGCCACGGGTGAACACCCGGTCCGGCGACGTCGCCATGTGGGCGAGCAGGTCGAACTCGGACACGGTCAGCACGACCGGCGCACCGTCGACGGTGAGCGTCCGTCGGGCCGGATCGACGACGAGCCCGCCGACGGTGCGCGGCCGCTCGTCGCCGGCCGGCACCGGCGCGCCGCGCCGCAGGACGGCCCGCACCCGGGCCAGGAGCTCGCGGGCTGAACGGCTTGACGACGTAGTCATCGGCGCCGAGCTCGAGGCCGACGACCCGGTCGGCCTCGTCGGCACGGGCCGTCAGCATGATGATCGGGACGGTCGATGTCGACCGCACCAGCCGGGTCACGTCGAGCCCGTCGAGCCCGGGCAGGCCGAGGTCGAGCACCACCAGATCGGGCACGACCGAGCGGAGGAGGCGCACGGCCTCCTCGCCCGATCGTGCCGTCGACACGCGGTACCCGGCATCGGCCAGGTAGTCCCGCACGATGGTGACGATGTCCGGTTCGTCGTCGACGACGAGCACGTGGATCGACCGGGCGGGCGCACGCTGCGGCGCGGTCATGACCCGATCTTCGCGGGTGTCACGGACCGACGTCCGGACCCGGCGGAGGAGGCGGTGCCGGTGTGGACGGCGTCGCCGTCGGCGACGGCTCAGCGTGCGCTCGCCGGTGCCAGTCGGCCAGCGCCGCGTCGTCATCGGGACCGCACGGCCCGTACGGGCCGTACCCGGCGCGGCGGTACGGGCCCGGTCCGCCCCAGCCGCGGCGACGCCCCGAGCTCACCAGCAGGATGACGCCGACCACGATCAGCGGGAACAGCAGGAACCACGGCCCGCCGTGCCAGCCGCCGTACCCGCCGCGCCAGCTGTCGACCGGCACCACGAGGGTGCCGTTCCCGGGTTCGCCGCCGCTGGTCACGACCTCGACCGTGCGCTGGTGGGCCTGACCGGCGTTGAACGCCCCGATGCCGACGGCCAGGAGGGCGGCAGTGACGAGCACCCCGACCCCGACCCCGAGCAACCAGTTCCGCTTCATCTCGAACCTCCTCGTGTGTGTGAGCCGACCGGACGAACGGTGCCGGCTCGACGTCCAGGCTCGGGCCCGGTTGTGGAGGAGATGTGAAGGGTCGGCGCAGATGCGGTGAGATCGTCGCGCCAGCGGCGGCTACCGTCCACGGCCCATGGGCAACACGCGGTGCAGGCGGCCGCGGACGGGATGAGGGTCGGGATCATCAGTGCGGCCTGGGGGACCAAGGCCCACCTGCCGGCGTGGCGGGCGGTGCCCGGCGTGGAGGTCGTCGCGGTGTGCACCGCCCACCGCGCGACGGCGGAGGCCGCCGCAACCACGTACGACATCCCGATGCCCTTCTGGGATGCCACGACGATGGCCCGCCACCCCGACGTGGACATCGTCGACGTGGGCACGCGGCCGGACCTGCGGCGGGACATGTGCCTCGCCGCGCTGGACGCCGGGAAGCACGTGTACAACGGCGTGCCGTTCGCAGCCTGCTGGGCCGACTCCGTGGCCCTCCGCGATGCGGCACGGGCGAGCGGCACCGTCGCGGTCGTCGACGCGTACTCCGAGTTCCTCGCGCCGCTGCGCTTCGTCCAGGAGCTGCTCGCGGACGGCGTGTGCGGGGACATCCAGTCGATCACCGGCCGGCTCGACGTGTCGCTGTTCGACCGGCCGATCTCCACGTTCCCGTACAACTGGTTCGCCGACGGTCGCCACGGTGCGAGCGCGCTGCGCAACCTGGGCACCCACCTCCTGCACCTGTTCGTGCACCTCGGCGGCCCCGTCGCCGACGTGTCGGGCGTGACGACCCGCTTCGTCGACGAGTGGCGCTTCACCGACACCGGTGGATCGGTCCGGCCCGAGTGCGACGACACGGCGGCCGGGGTCGTGCGCTTCGCGTCCGGTGTGCTCGGCCAGTTCCACGTGGCCTGGGCGGCGGCGACGGCGCCCGGCTTCGCCCTCGAGATCGCGGGCAACCACGGCCGGATCGCGGTCGGCGCGTCCGGCACGATGCCCGCCGAGGTGGCGACGGTCGCCGTGGCCCGCCGCGCACGGTGCCCTCGAGGCGGTCCCCGTGCCGGCCCGGCTGCGCCTCGACTGCGGCATCGAACCGGTCGAGGGGTGGCACATCGATCCGCGTCGGGCGATGGCGCTGTCGTTCACGAACATGGTCGACGCGATCCACGGGGCCGCCGAACCCCGGCCGAGCTTCGAGCGCGCCCATCACGTGCAAGGCGTGATCGAGGCGGTGCACCGCTCGTCGGCCGAGCGGACCTGGGTCAGGCCGCTGGACCTGGGTTGAGCGGCGGGCAGGGCCGCCGGCGGGCCGGCGCGGCGCGGCCACGTGAGTCGAGCGAGTCCCCGAGCGACTGAACGAGGTGGCTCGGGGGACCTACCGCACTCTTACCGCCGCGCGGCACACTGTCGCGATGGTCTCCCGCGGGGTGACACCGTCGGCGCACAGCCTGCTGATCGCCGAGGACGACCGGGCGGTCCGGGACTCGCTCGTCCGCGCCCTCGAGCTCGAGGGCTACGCCGTCACCGCGGTGGGCAACGGTGCCGAGGCGCTCGATGCGACCTCGTCCGGCCTCCCCGACGTCGTCGTCCTCGACGTCTCGATGCCGATCGTCGACGGCCTCACCGTCTGCAAGGTGCTGCGCGCCGACGGCAACCGCGTCCCGATCCTGATGCTGACGGCCCGCACGGAGACGCGTGACCGCGTCGCCGGGCTCGATGCCGGTGCCGACGACTACCTGCCGAAGCCGTTCGAGCTCGACGAGCTCCTGGCCCGCCTGCGGGCGTTGCTGCGTCGCACGGCCCCCGAGAGCGGCCCGGAGGACCTCGTCGTGCTCGCCGACCTGCGGCTCGATCCCGCCGCCCGCCGCGCGTGGCGGGGCAGCCGCGAGCTCGAGCTGTCGAAGACCGAGTTCGACCTCCTCGAGCTCCTCGTGCGCAACCAAGGCGTCGTGTTGGACCACTCGACGATCTACGACCGGATCTGGCACTACGACTTCGGGCCGGACTCCAAGAACCTCGCCGTCTACATCGGGTACCTGCGCCGCAAGACCGAGGCCGACGGCGAGCCCCGCTTGATCCAGACCGTGCGAGGGGTCGGCTACTCGGCGCGCGAGGCGCCGGCCGGCATCCCCGGCTGAGATCACCGTGAGCCTGCGCTGGCGCATCGCCCTGGCGCTGGCGGCGATCGCCGCCGGCACGACGCTGTCGGTCGGCATCGTGTCCTACCGCGCGACCAGCACGCGGCTGCGCGAGGAGGTCGATTCGTCGCTCGATCAGGCATGGCGGGCGATCGAGGCGTCGCCCCGCAGCGCGCTGGGCGAGCAGGGCATCCTCGACGTGTACATCGTGCAGGCCGTCGACCGCAGCGGTCGCGTCCTCGGCGGCGAGCAGGACTCCCGGGTCGATCCGGGGCCGGGTCCGGCCAAGGTCCAGGGTCGGGTGGGTGCCCGCAGCTACGACACGATCACCAACGACGGCGCCGACGTGCGGATGCTGTCGGTCTCCTCGTCCTCGTACACGTTCCAGGTCGGCCGACCCCTCGTCGAGAACGAGCGGGTGCTGCACGACCTGCGCAACCGGACCATCCTCCTCGTCCTGGTCGTCACGGCGACCGCCGCCGTGCTCGGTTGGCTGATCGCGACGACGGTCACGGGGCCGCTCATGCGGCTGACGCGAGCTGCGACCGACGTCGAGCGATCCGGGCGCCTCGACGTCGCCGTCCCGGTCGCCGGCAAGGACGAGGTCGGGCGGCTCGGCCACGCCTTCAACGGCATGCTCGCCGCGCTCGCCGCGTCGCGAGACGACCAGCGACGACTGGTCGAGGACGCCGGGCACGAGTTGCGCACACCCCTGACGAGCGTGCGCACGAACCTCGCCGTGCTGCGCCGCCACCCCGACCTGGACGCCGAGACGCGGGCCCAGGTCCTCGACGACCTGCACGACGAGACCGAGGAGCTCGTGACGCTCGTCGAGGAGGTCGTCGCGCTGGCCCGCGGTGTCACCGACGGCGCACCACCCGAGCGGGTCGAGCTCCGGCCGCTCGTCGAGCAGGTCGCCCTGCGGGCCGAGCGCCGCCACGGCCGACCCGTCGTCGTGACCGCCGACGAGTCCGTCGTCGAGGCGCCGCCGCCGGCGCTCGAACGGGCGGTGTCCAACCTCGTCGACAACGCGGCCAAGTTCGACCAGACCGGCGGGCCGATCGACGTCGTCGTCGAGGACGGCGCGGTGACCGTGCTCGACCGCGGGCCCGGGATCACCGACGTCGATGCCGCCCGCGTGTTCGACCGGTTCTTCCGGGCCGACGGTGCCCGCTCACTGCCCGGTTCGGGCCTCGGGCTGTCGATCGTGCGGGAGGTCGCCGTCGGGAACGGCGGCACCGTCCTCGCCACGTCCCGGCCCGGTGGTGGGGCCAGCGTCGGGTTCCGCCTCCCGCCGGTCTGATCACAGACGCGGATCAACGGCGTGCGGTCGCCGTCCCGACTGAGGACGTCGGCGCCGCCGCCGCCGCTCAGGAGGTCGAGGCCGGTCCCGCCGAGCAGGCGGTCGTTGCCGAGCCCGCCGCTCAGCAGATCGGCCGCCGGCGCCGCCGGCGTGCCCGACATGTCGATGGTGCCGTCGTGTCCGGTGCCGTGATCGTGACGGCGGCGAGCGATGCCGCGAGGACGGCCGCCAGCGGTGTGAGCCCGGCGGTGTCATCTGGGGGTGGCGTGTGCGCCGCCGGATGTGCAAGGGTCGCCGGCGATGACCACGTACATCGTCGGCTTGGACGGGTCCCAACACGCCGCGGCGGCGCTGGACTGGGCGCAGTCGGTCGCGCAGGCCGACGACAAGATCATCGTCGCCCACGCCTGGGACATGCCCGTGGTCTCCGGCTACGAGGCCGCCGGCGCCGTCGCGCCGATCGACCCGATCGCGCTCGAGGACGTCGCCGAGGACTTCGTCAAGGACACCCTCGACGAGCGCCACGACCCACGCATCAGCGGCGAGCTCATCAGCGGCAACGCGGGACGGGCGATCGTCGACCTCGTCGAGGACACGGCCGACGCCGGCGACGGGGACGTGGCCGTGGTTGTCGGCCACGGGGGGTCGAGCAAGGCGGGGCTGCTCGTGGGCTCCACGGCGAGCTACATCGTCCACCACACGCACCACCCGGTGATCGTCGTGCGCGGCGAGCTGCGGCTGCCGGTGCGCAACGTCGTCGTCGGCGTCGACCAGGGCCACGACGACGACGAGCCCGACATCCACTCGATCGTCGCCCTCCGGTGGGCGACGCGGCTGCCGGGGGTGGAGCGGATCGAGGCCTCGCACGCCGACTTCGTCCCCGCAGTGGCCGCCGGGCCCGTCCGCGAGCCCGGGCTCGAGTCCAACGAGGCCGTGGACGAAGACGACGTCCTGCTGCGGGCGGCTGTCGACGCGGCCACCGACGGCACCGGCGTGCCGCCGAACGGCGCCCAGATCGTCCCGGTCGTCGCCGGCGGCACCGGAGCGTTCGCTCTGATCGAGGCGTCGCGGGAGGCCGATCTGATCGTCATCGGTACCCGCGGCCGGCGCGGCCTCGTCGAGCTGATCACCGGTTCGACCAGCCTCGAGGTCATCGCCCACGCCCACTGCCCGGTCGCCGTCATCCGCTGACGCGCCTGTCTGCTCCCGCCCTCCCGCCCTCCCCGTGCTCCCGGTCGGGCGCGCACGCCCTCCGTAGGATGGGTCGGGACATGCCGGATGCACCGCTCGCTGGCTCGCCGCCGGCCCCTCCGCCCCTCGCCGACGACGCCCTGCTCGGCCTCAACCCCGATCAGCTCGACGCGGTGGTCCACACCGGTGGACCACTCCTCGTCGTGGCCGGTGCCGGGTCGGGGAAGACCCGCGTCCTCACCCACCGGATCGCCCACCTCATCCACGAGGGCGTGCACCCGTCGCGCATCCTCGCCATCACGTTCACGAACAAGGCTGCCGACGAGATGCGCCAGCGGGTCGCCGCGCTCGTCGGCCCCGTCGCCCGCACGATGTGGGTCAGCACGTTCCACTCGGCGTGCGTGCGGATGCTGCGGGCCAACGCCGACCGCCTCGGCTACCCCCGGCAGTTCTCGATCTACGACCAGGCCGACGCCGTGCGGCTCACCGGGTACGTGATCCGTGACCTCCACCTCGATGCCAAGCGCTTCACGCCGCGCGGCGTGCACGGCCTGATCAGCCTGTGGAAGAACGAGCTCCTCGGACCCGTCGAGGCCGCGGCGCGAGCGCAGAACATCTTCGACCGCAAGCACGCCGAGGTGTACGCCGAGTACCAGGCCCGCCTGCACAAGGCAGGGGCGATGGACTTCGACGACCTGCTGATGAACACGGTGCGGCTGCTCCGCGACCACCCCGACGTGCTCGAGCACTACCGCGAGCGCTTCGAGCACATCCTCGTCGACGAGTACCAGGACACGAACCAGGCCCAGAACGAGATCGTGCTGCTGCTCGCCGGCGGGCACCACGCGGTGACCGTGGTCGGTGACACCGACCAGTCGGTGTACCGGTTCCGCGGGGCCGACTTCCGCAACATCCTGCAGTTCGAGGAAGCGTTCCCCGAGGTCACGACGGTCGTCCTCGACCAGAACTACCGCAGCACGCAGACGATCCTCGACGCCGCCAACGCCGTCATCTCCAACAACGCGGCGCGCAAGCCGAAGAACCTGTGGACCGACGCCGGTCGCGGTGATCGGATCGTGCGCTACCACGCCGAGGACGAGGGGGACGAGGCCACGTTCGTCGGGTCGACCGCCCGCCAGCTGCACACCGACGAGGCGATGGACTGGCGGGACATCGCCGTGCTGTACCGGACCAACGCCCAGAGCCGGGTCGTGGAGGAGGCCATGATGCGCCTCGCCGTGCCGTACAAGGTCGTCGGCGGTACCCGCTTCTACGACCGACGCGAGGTCAAGGATGCGATGGCCTACCTCCGGGCGGTGGTCAACCCCGTCGACGAGGTCAACGTCAAGCGGGTGCTCAACGTGCCCAAGCGGGGCATCGGTGACGCCAGCATCGCCAAGCTCGACGCGCTGGCGGCGGCCGAGGGCATCGGGTTCCTGGAGGCCCTGCGGCGGGCCGACGACGCCGCCGTGACCGGCCCGGCGGTCCGTGGCATCGAGGCGTTCGTCGCACTCCTCGACGAACTCAACGCGATGGCCGGTGCCGACGGGACCGGGCCCGGCGACCTGCTCCAAGCTGCGCTCGAGCGCTCCGGGTACCTGGCCGAGCTGGAGGCGGAAGACACCGTCGAGTCGGCAGGCCGCATCGAGAACCTCGGTGAGCTCGTCGGTTCGGCCCGCGAGTTCACCCAGATCGACGAGTTCCTCGAGCAGGTCTCGCTCGTCGCCGACACCGACGACATCAGCGACGACGACCAGGTCGTGCTGATGACGCTGCACTCGGCGAAGGGCCTCGAGTTCCCGGTGGTGTTCCTGGTCGGCGTCGAGGAAGGCGTGTTCCCGCACAGCAGGGCGCTGACCGAACCCGACGAGCTGGAGGAGGAGCGCCGCCTGGCCTACGTCGGCATCACCCGGGCCCGGGAGCGCCTGTACGTCACCCACGCGTGGAGCCGCAGCCTCTTCGGGTCGACGCAGTACAACCCGCCCTCGCGGTTCCTCGAGGAGATCCCCACCGAGCTCGTCGATTCGCAGGGCAACATCACCGGCCGCAGCGCGTACGGCCGCCAGAGCCTGCGGCCCCGGTCGGACTGGGGTCAGCCGCCGCCGTACCGCCGGCGGGGTGACGAGCGCGGCCGGGAGGCGGAGGAGCGCAGCGAGGCCCATCGCGAGCGCGTCGTCGACGCCGCGCTGGCCGCCGGGCGGCGCCACACGCCGGTGCCCAGCGACGCCCACGACATCGGTCTGCGGATCGGCGACGACGTCGAGCACCCGGCGTTCGGCGAAGGCGTGATCATCGACCTGCGCGGGCAGGGCGAGTCGGCCGAGGCGACGGTCAACTTCCCGGGCGTCGGCACGAAGCACCTGGCGCTGGCATGGGCACCGCTGCGCAAGCGCTCCTGAGGATCGCGTGACCCGCCGCGTGGTTAGATCTTCGCCATGAAGGCCGCGCTCCTGGTCGAGAGCCTCACCGGCAACACGTGGAAGGCCGCCGAGAAGATCGCTGCCGACCTGGAGCAGGAGCGTTGGACGATCACCGGGGTGAACAAGGTCCGCCAACCGGACCTGGCCGCCATCCAGGACGCCGACATGGTGCTCGTCGGCACCTGGGTCCACGGCTTCTTCGTGGTCGGCCAGGCGCCGTGGGGCGTGTCGACGATCTCCAACCTCCCGGCCATGCGAGGCAAGCGGGCCGCCGTGTTCTGCACGTTCGCCCTCAGCCCGGCCAACAGCCTCGACAAGCTCACCCGCGCCGTCGAGGCGACCGGGGCCGACGTCGTCGGTGGTCTGGCGCTGAGCCGGTCCAAGCTCGACGAGCACAGCGAGATCTTCGCCTCGCGGCTCGTCGGCGCGGTCGGCTGACGGCGCTCGGCCGAGCGCGTCGTCCGCGCCCGCCTCAGCCGGGCAACGTCGTCGTCGCCCCGGTGACGGCGGCCTGGAGGTCGATCGACAGCGTCCGGGAGTTCGACACGACGGGGAACACGCCCGGCGGCAGTGCGAGATCGGTCACGTCCAAGGTCCGGCCCGCGCAGTCCGTGAACGACGCCGTGCCCCGGACCTGCTCGACGTGGCAGGTGGCGTCCCGATCGGCCGGGTACGCCCAGTACACCTTCCACCCTGCGGCCGGGTCGTCGCCGGTGTGGTCGACGACCAGGGTGCGGGCGCCCGTCGTGGTGTCCAGCCCCGGGAACAGCAGGGGGCCGTCCTCGGCGATCGACTCCGCCCGGGCGTCGACGCTCCCCAGCTCGAACGTCGTCGGGGCCAGCCGCTCGGTCTGCTCGGCGCCGCCGCGCGAGATGATGGCGGCGATGCCCCACGTCGCGAGGAAGATCAACGCGATCACGGCGGCGCCGCCGACGACCGGCAGCACGGCACGAGCCAGCGGGGACCGCAGCCGGGGCGGCGTGACCGGGGATCCAGGCACGGGGCCCGCTCGCATCGGGGCGGGCCCCGCCCCGTTGCTGCTCGTCGCCGGCACGGCCTCATTCTGGCTGCGGTTTGGTCGCCGTCCACAGGCAGCACGTAGGGTTTCCCGCCGTCCGACCTGCACCGACCGCACGACGGACACGTGTCGACCCGACCAGTCAGACGATCAAGGGAGACCACGCACGTGGACCTGTTCGAGTACCAGGGCAAGCAGTACTTCGCCCGCTACGGGATCCCGGTGAGCCCGGGCGGGGTCGCCGTCACCGTCGACGAGGCGGTGGCCGTCGCCGAGCGGGCCGGCTACCCGGTCGTCGTCAAGGCCCAGGTCCAGGTGGGGGGACGCGGCAAGGCTGGCGGCATCAAGCTGGCCGCCGACGCCGACGAGGTGCGCACCCACGCCACGAACATCCTCGGCATGGACATCAAGGGCCACACCGTGGAGCGGGTGTGGGTCGAGAACGCCTCCGACATCGCCGAGGAGTACTACGCCAGCTTCACGCTCGACCGGGCGGCCAAGCAGCACCTCCTGATGCTGTCGGCCCAGGGCGGCGTCGAGATCGAGGAGGTCGCCGAGACCGATCCCGACGCCATCGTCAAGCTGCACGTCGATCCCGTGGACGGCATCGACGAGGCGACGGCCCGCCGAGCCGCCGTCGACGCCAGGATCCCCGAGCCAGCGCTCGACGGCGTTGCCCGGATCCTCGTGCAGCTGTACGAGTGCTTCACCAAGGGTGACTGCGACCTCGCCGAGATCAACCCGCTGATCCTCAAGCCGACGGGGGAGGTGCACGCGCTCGACGCCAAGGTGAGCCTCGACGACAACGCCGCGTTCCGGCACCCCGAGTGGGCCGAGTACAGCGCCACCGAGGTGCTCGACGAGCGCGAGCAACTGGCCAAGGAGAAGGACCTCCAGTACATCGGCCTCGACGGCACGGTGGGGATCATCGCCAACGGCGCCGGGCTGGCGATGAGCACGCTCGACGTCGTCAACCAGGTCGGCGGGCGGGCCGCCAACTTCCTCGACATCGGCGGTGGCGCCAGTGCCGACGTGATGGCCGCCGCCCTCGACGTCATCAACTACGACGAGAACGTGCAGTCGATCTTCGTCAACATCTTCGGCGGCATCACCCGCGGCGAGGAGGTCGCCAACGGCATCGTCGAGGGGCTCGGTCGCGTCGAGCTGCGGGCGCCGATCGTGATCCGCCTCGACGGCACCAACGCCGAGGAGGGCCGCCAGATCATCCTCGACGCCGGGATCCCGGCCAGCAAGCTCACCAGCAAGCCGACGATGTTGGAGGCAGCCCGCGAGGCCGTCCGGATCGCCAACGGAAGCGAAGGAGGGCGCGTGATGCGACACGTTGGAAGTGATGTTCGTGGCTGGCGCAGCGCACCGTGCGCGTGCGGCCGGCATGGCCGGGGAACGCTGAAGATGGCCATCTTCGTCGACGCCGACACCAAGGTCATCGTCCAGGGCCTCACCGGCGGCCAGGGCAAGTTCCACGGCCTGCGCAACCGCGACTACGGCACCAAGGTCGTCGGCGGCGTGACGCCCGGCAAGGGCGGCCAGGACGTCGACGGCATCCCGGTCTACGACTCGGTCGCCGAGGCCGTCGCCGCCACCGGCGCCACCGCCTCGTTCGTCGCCGTGCCGCCGAAGGCCGCCCCGGCGGCGATCCTCGAAGCGGCGGCGGCCGGCATCGGGTTCGTCGTGTGCATCACCGAGGGCATCCCGGCCCAGGACGAGGCGCTGGTCTACAACACGCTGGTGCGGGACTTCCCGAACACCCGGCTGCTCGGCCCCAACTGCCCGGGGATCATCAGCCCCGGGAAGTGCAACATCGGGATCACGCCGAGCCACATCGCCCAGCTGCCCAGCTCCGACGGTCCCAACGTCGGGATCGTCAGCCGCTCGGGCACGCTCACCTACCAGGCGCTCTACGAGCTCCAGCAGAACGGCATCGGCGTGTCGACGTGCGTCGGCATCGGGGGTGACCCGGTGCCGGGCACGAGCTTCGTCGACTGCCTGGCCGAGTTCGAGAAGGACCCCGAGACCCACGCCATCATCATGTTCGGTGAGATCGGCGGCTCGGCCGAGGAGGAAGCTGCCGAGTTCATCACGGCCAACGTCTCCAAACCGATGAGCGCCTACATCGCCGGCGTCACCGCGCCACCCGGGCGCAAGATGGGCCACGCCGGCGCGATCGTCTCGGGTGGCAAGGGCACGGCGCAGGGCAAGATGGACGCCCTCGCCGCCGCCGGCGTCAAGGTCGGCCTCAACCCGACCGAGGCCGGCGAGCTGATGGCCGGCATCGTCGCCACCCGGTGACCCGCTGACCCGCTGACCCGCCGGGCCGTCGGCGGGGAGATCTCGGGCGATCGCCCGGCGCCCCACGGGTACGCTCGCGGCCCTGGTACGGGAGTGAGGAGGCGGCCTTCTGAAGGTCTGTCCCGGGTGCGGCGCCATGAACGACGACGCCTCGGTCGACTGTGGGTCCTGCGGGGCCGTGGTGGGCGCACCGCCGTCGTTCGCGCCGCCGGGCCGGGCGCCGGCGGTGGCCGAGCCCAGCACGCCGTCGTTCCCGCCGCCGGTGGCCGCCCGACCGCTGCCACCGCCCGTCGTCGCACGATCTGTTGGCCTCCCACCGCCCGTGGTCGCGGTCGGCGTCCTGCCGGCGCCCGCCGTCCCGGCGCCGCGACCGCCGACGAACCGGCGCCGGACGCCGAGGCCCCCCCACCCGTGGTCCTGCCGCCGCCGACGGCACCGCCGCTCGAACCGGTCGACGCCGCGATCGAGCTGGCCGAGCGCGACGGGCGCAGCGACCTGGCCGGTCGCCTTCGGAGCAATCGCGATCAGCTCGAGCGGACGCGCGTCACCGTCGCAGTCGTCGGGGAGTTCAAGAAGGGCAAGTCGAGCCTCGTGAACGCCCTCGTCAACGCCGAGGTCTGCCCGTCGGATCCCGTCGACGCCACGGTGGCCCCGATCTGCGTGGCCCACGGCGCGGCGATGACGGCGCGCATCGAGTGTGACGGCGCCGAACCGCTGGCGGCCGACATCGCCGACGTCATGCGCTTCGGGAGCGAAGCCGGCAACGAGGGCAACCACCTCGGCGTCACCCGAATCGACATCACGTTGCCGCGGCGCGTCCTCGAAGCCGGTCTGGCCCTCGTCGACACCCCGGGGGTCGGCGGCCTCGAGTCGGCCAACGGCGTGCTCAACCTCGCCGCGCTCGAGCAGGCCGACGGCGTCCTGTTCGTCACCGATTGCAGCCAGGAGCTCACGGCACCAGAGGTCACGTACCTCATGGCGGCCCACGAGCGCTGCCCGGCGATCGTGTGCGTCATGACGAAGCTCGACCTCCACCTGGCCGCCGACCAGCTGGCGGCCCGCAACCTCGAGCACCTCGCCGCGGCCGGGCTCACCGACATCCAGGTCGTGCCGGTCAGCTCGGCGTTGCACCTGCTGTCGATGACGGCGGGCGACCTCGGCCTCGAGCAGGAGTCGGGGTTCGGTCGGCTGCACGACGCCCTGCAGCGCGACGATCTGGGAGCCCTCTCGGCGCCGGGCCCTCGCCGAGGCCGGTGCCGACCTGGCCGATCTCGCCGATCACCTCGCGATGCCGCTCGAGGCGGCGGCGCGCGCCACGGGCTCCGACGAAGCAGCGTCGGCCACCATCGCCGCGTTGACCGAGGCGTTGGCCCGGGTCCGCCAGTACCGCGCCAGCACGTCATGGTGGCAGCGGCGCCTCCACGACGGCATGGTGGAGGTCGCCGGCGCCGTGGACGAGGACCGCGCGACCACGATCGCCAACCTCGCCCGCGCCGTCGACGAGCGCATCGACGACGACGAGCTCATCGACGACCTCGTGTTCGAGGCCTGGGTGCGCAAGGCGACCATCGAGCACGTCGTCAGCCACTACGCGCTGATCGGCCGGCAGGCGACGGCGCTCGTCGGCGAGATCGACGAGCAGTTCCACACGCTCGATCGCGCCGCGGCGCTCGAGATCGACGCCGCCGTGCCGACGGCCCGCCTCGCCGACGTGCGGGTGAACGTCGACCAGTCGTTGCTGAGCGACGGCGTCGCCCGGCGGGTCGTGCGAAGCAAGCCGGGCTACGGCAGCGGTGGGATGGTGCTCGTGTCGTCGGCCGTCGGCGTGGCCACGACGTTGCCGTGGATCCCACTCCTCGCACTGCCGTTCGCGGGGCTGCTGGCCCGGCGGGCCTACGTCGACGACCGCGACCGCCGGCGCGACGCCCACCAGGAGGACCTGAAGCGGCAGGCCGCGACGTACGTCGACGAGATCGCGGCGATCGTCGCCGAGGACTCGCGACGCACGCTCGAACGCATCCAGCACCGGATCCGTGATCACTACGCGTCGCGGGCCGAGCAACTGGAGCGGACGCTGCAACTGTCGATCGCGTCGGCCGAGCGGGCCCGGGCGATGGATCCGTCGACCGTCGGCACCGAGGCCGACCGGGCGACGGTGCTGGACGTGGCCACCGCCGCCCGCCGACTGGTCGGCTCGTGAGCGAGCGGAGCGCGGGCGTGAGCGGGCCGGGCCGGTCGCGGTGAGCACCGACACGCTGTTGGCATCGGTGCGCCAGCTGCTCGACGACGCCGCGCCGGTGCTCGGCCCGGGCGGTGGGCGCATCACCGCCCTGCGTGAGCACCTCGACGGTCCGCTGCGGGTGGCCATCGCCGGCAAGGTCAAGGCCGGCAAGTCGACGCTCCTCAATGCGCTCGTCGGCGAACGGATCGCGCCGACCGACGCCGGCGAGCGGACGAAGATCGTCACGCAGTACCGCAACAGCCACGTGTACCGCGTCACTGCGGTGCCCTGGGACGGCGAGCCCGTCGAGCTGCGCTTCCGGCGCACAGAGCGCGAGCTCGACTTCACGCTCGGCGACCGGCGTGCCGCTGACATCCAGTTCGTCGACGTCGAGTGGCCGGCCGCCCGCCTGCGCGACCTCGACCTGATCGACACCCCAGGGCTGGCGTCGGTGTCCGACGACGTCTCCGGACGCACCCGGCGGTTCCTCGGCGCCGACGGCGACGGACCGGGCGGCGCCGACGCCGTGCTCTACCTGATGCGCCACCTCCACCCGACGGACGTCTCGTTCCTCGAGGCGTTCCGGGACGACATCACCACGGTGGGGGCGAGCGTGAACGCCATCGGCGTGCTGTCGCGAGCCGACGAGATCGGTTCCGCCCGTCCGGGCGCGATGGCGTCGGCGGCGCGGATCGCGGCGCGCTACCGCGCCGATCCGCGCATCAACGGCCTGTGTCAGATCGTGATCCCTGTCGCCGGGCTGATCGCCGAGGCGGCCACGACCCTGCGCCAGGACGAAGCCGACGCGCTGCGGGCCATCGCGCTGCTCGACGCGCCGGCGCCGGTCGAGTTGCTGCTGTCCGTGCAGCGGTTCACCACGCTGGCCGCGCCGGCGGGCCTGGAGCCGTCGGTGCGCGGCCACCTTCTGGAGCGGTTCGGGCTCTTCGGGGTGCGCCTCGCTGTGGAGCTGATCGGCGGCGGCGGGGTCAACTCACCGGCCGAGCTGGCGACGGCGCTCGAGTCGGTCAGCGGCATCCACGAGCTGCGCCACGTCCTGCGCGGCCAGTTCGCCTCCCGGGCCTCGGTGCTCAAGGTCCGCTCCACGCTGGCGACGGTGTGGGCGTTGGCCGACGAGCGCGGTGGCAACGAGGGCCGCCAGCTCCGCGAGCGCATCCGGGACATCGAGCGGGCCGCCCACGAGCTCGTCGAGATCCGGCTGCTGTCGCAGCTGCGGCGCGGCGCGATCGAGCTCGGTCCCGCCGCCGCCGAGGCGCGGCGGATCCTCGGTGACGACGGCGCAGCGGGCAACATCCGTCTCGGCCTGCCCGACGAGACGTCACCCGACGATGTCCGCAGCGCCGCCATCGACACCATCGGCCGCTGGCGGCACACGGCCCAGGACCCGTTGCTCGACAAGGGGGCCCGGGAGATCGTCGACGGGGTGATCCGCAGCTGCGAGGCCCTGGCGGCGGCACCGACCTGAGGTTTCCGGCGTGCCGCCGCCCGCCCATTGATCAAGAGCATCCCGCGGCCCGGTCCTACACTCGGCCCTTCGTCCGCCGGCAGGAGTCACGGTCTTGGGTTACGGGCTGGGAATCGACGTGGGAACGACGTTCACGGCCGCGGCGATCTTCCGCGACAGGAACCTCGAGATCTTCCCGCTCGCCACCTACCAGGTGGCGGTGCCGTCGGTGATCTTCGCCGAGGGCGACGAGATCCTGTTCGGCGGGCCGGCCGAGCGTCGGGGCGCCGTGCAGCCCCTCGGCCTGGCCCGCGAGTTCAAGCGCCGGCTCGGCGATCCCGTGCCGCTCATGCTGTCGGGTTCGCCATACCACGCCGATCGTCTGACGGCGCTGATGGCCCGCTGGGTCCTCGACACCGTGACCGAGCAGGTCGGCAGCGCACCGTCGCAGGTCGTGATGACCCACCCGGCGAACTGGACCGAGTACCAGCTCGGGGTGCTGCGCAACGCGTTGGCCGACGTCGGGCTGCGATCGACGGAGCTGATCTCCGAGCCGGCGGCGGCCGCCCTCGACTTCGGCGCCGTGGGTCAGGTCGCGCCGGGTGCCTCGATCCTCGTCTACGACCTCGGCGGCGGGACGTTCGACGTGGCCCTCCTGCGCAAGGAGGGTGACGTCTTCGAGCACCAGATCGAACCATCGGGGATCGAACGGCTCGGTGGCATCGACTTCGACGAGGCCGTCTTCCAGTACGTCCGGGCGACGGTGCCGGTCGACGTGCTCGACGCCGCTCGCCAGCACCCCGAGGGGCAGTCCGCCATCGCCCAACTGCGCCGGCGGTGCGTCGACGCCAAGGAGGCGCTCTCGTCCGACAGCACGGCCGACGTGCCCGTCATGCTCCCCGGGTACACCGCCACTGTGCGGATCACGCGTGCCGAGTTCGAGTCGATGATCCGACCGATGGTCGATCAGACGATCCGCCTGCTCGAGAGCACGTTGCAACGGGCCGGCATGGGCCCGGCCGACCTCGGCGCCGTCCTCCTCGTCGGTGGGTCGTCGCGCATCCCGCTCGTGCCGCAGATGGTGGCCGAGCAGCTCGACTTGCCGGTGCGGGTCGACGCCCACCCGAAGCTCGTCGTCGCGCGTGGCGCGGCCCGGCGGAGCGGGCTGGCCCGGGCGCCCGCGTCCGCCCGGCGGCCGGCGCCCGCCCCCGGCACGGCCCCCCGGCCGGCTCCGTCCCGTCCGGCCACCCCGCCGGACGCCGACGACGGGGACGGGGATGGGTCCGGCGGGATCCTGCCCAAGGCGCTCGCCGCCGTGGTCGCGCTGGCGGTCGTCGGGGCCGGCGTGTGGTGGTTCGCGCTGCGCGACGACGACGGCGGGACGGCATCGCCGTCGTCGTCGACCGCCGCCGCCACGGTCGGTCCCGAGACCACGGCGACCGGCACGACGGTGACCGGTGGGTCGGTGGTGCCGGTCGCCGACTCGGTGCCGACTGGCTCGACCGAGGTGCCCACGCGACCGATCGCATGGAGGGTCCCGACCGGCGCGCCGATGGCCAGTGTGCGGGGTCCGGCGATCGCCGACGGCAGCGTCGTGTTCGGCAGCCAGGACGGCAGCGTGTACCGCGTGGCGGCCGCCGATGGCACGGTCGAGTGGCAGCAGCAGGTCTCGGACCTCGTGTTCTCGTCCCCGGTCGTCGCGGACGGCGTCGTCTACACCGGCGGGAGCGACGGTGTCGTGGCACTCGACCTGGCCGATGGCGCGACGCGGTGGACCGCGGCCGCCGGGGCGGCGGCGCGCAGCTCGCCGACGGTCGTCGACGACGTGGTCTACGTGGGCAGCGACGACACCAACCTGTACGCGCTCGACGCGACCACGGGTGCGGTTCGCTGGCAGACCCCACTCGGCGGTGCCGTGCTGTCGTCACCCGCGGTGAGCGACGGCATCGTCTACGTCGGGAGCTTCGACGGCTCGGTGTACGCCCTGGACGCCACCTCGGGAGCCGTCATCTGGCAGGTCCCGCTCGGCGGCGAGGTCTGGTCGTCGCCGGCGGTGGACGGCGACACGGTCTACATCGGGGGCAACGACCGCTTCCTCCACGCCCTGGACAAGGCGACCGGTGAGGAGCGGTGGCGGTTCGCGACCAGCGACGTCGTGTCGTCGTCGCCGGCGGTGCGCGACGGGATCGTGTACGTCGGCAGCTTCGACGGGCGGGTCTACGCCGTCGACGCGGCCATCGGCGGCGAGCGCTGGCGGTTCGACACCGGCAACGTCGTGTTCTCGTCGCCCCGGCTCGTCGGGGACGACCTGTACATCGGCAGCCACTCCGGGTCGATGTACGCCCTGCGAGCCGACGACGGCTCGCTGCAGTGGCAGGTGCGGACCGGCGCCATCGTCGGCACGACGGCCAACGCAGACGACACCCACGTGTACTTCGGCTCCGACGACGGGACGTTCTACGCCGTCGAGCGCTGACGTCGCGCGGAAACCGGGCGCCTTCCGGGACCTCGGCCACTACGTTGCGCCCGGTCGGGTCGGGCGACGGGTGGGTGAAGGGCTGATGACGCCGCGAGAGTCGAGCACCGAGCAGGGCGTGGCCGTCACGCGCGGGATCGATCTCGTCGCGCCGGTCGCCGCGCCGCCCACGCTCCGCACCGGCGCCCGCCTGGGGTGGTGGCGCACGCTGATCGGGATCGTCGCCGCGGTGATGGGGGTGCGCTACGTCGTGTGGCAGGCCTCCCTGATGCCGGCGAGCGTGATCGCCCACGTGTTCTGGATCGGCGAGGCGGTGGCGCTCGCCATCTTCCTGATGACGCTGGTGACGTTGCTCGACCGCGGGCGGCGCACCGCCCCGGGGCGGGCGACGGGCACGCTCGACGTGTTCGTCACCGTGTGCGGCGAGCCCCTCGACGTCGTCGAACGGGCCATCCGCACGGCGCTGGCCATCCGCTACCCGCATCGCACGCTGGTGCTCAACGACGGGCGGCTCGCCGGCGCGGCAGGGTGGGAGCACGTCGACCGGCTCGCGGTGCAACTCGGCGCGATCCCGGTGACGCGCACGTCCGGCCACCGCGCCAAGTCGGGCAACCTCAACCACGCCCTGTCGCTGTCGACGGCCGAGTTCGTCGCGACGATCGATGGCGACCATCGGGCCGATCCCGACCTCGGCATCCGGCTGCTGCGCTGGTTCGCGGAGCCGGAGGTGGCGTTCGTCGCAGCCGCCCAGCGCTTCGACACCGAGACCGACGTGCTCAACAACCGCCAGCCGTTCTTCTTCCGGTTCCTCCAACCGGCGAAGGATGCGGCGGGGTGCGCCATCTCGTGCGGCAGCGGCGTGGCCTACCGCCGCCGGGCGCTCGACGACATCGGCGGCTTCAGCGAGTGGAACGTCGTCGAGGACCTCCACACGTCGTACCGGCTGCACGCCGCCGGGTGGCGCAGCGTCTACGAGCCCGAGGCCGTCACCACCGGGCTGGCCCCGCAGACGGCGGGGGAGTACGCCCACCAGCACGGTCGCTGGGCCCTCGACACGATGCGCCTCCTGTTCTTCGACACGCCGTTCCTGCGGCGTGGGCTGCGCCCCCGAGTCCGGTGGCACTACATCCACACGACGACCGCCTACCTGCTCGCGGTGCCGCAGACGCTGTTCCTGTTCGGACCGCCGCTCTACCTGGCGCTGCGGGTGCAGGTCGCCGGTGGGTCGAGCGGGGCGGACTACCTCGCCCACGCCGTGCCGTACCTCGGGCTGCTCGCGCTGTTCTTCGCCTCGATGGTCGGCGTGCGGGGCGCCGTCGCCACGTTCCGGAGCACCGTGTTCGACTCGGCGATCACGGTCGTGGCGATCGGCCGGGCACTTGCCGGGGTCCGTCATGGCGGCGTCACCCGCAAGGCCGGGCAGCGGCGGGTCTCCTGGCACCTCGTGGTGCAGGTCGTCGCCGCCGCGGGGTTGGTCGCGTCACTTGCCGTCGCCGTCGTCGACACGCGCCCGGGAGCGTCCGTCGTCGCCGCCGCATGGGCGGCGATCAACGCCGTCTTGCTGATCGGGCCGTTGACTGCGCTCTCGGAACGGCCGCGCACCGTCCGTCGCACGACGCGGACGTCGCAGTCGGCGGTCGCCGTGCTCGGCGTGCTGGGCGTCGTCGCCAGCGTCGTCGCCGTCGGTCAGGGTGCGCTCCCGCTCGCCGACCCGCTGTCCACCTCGCCCGACGACTTCACCGTGGCCGCCCCGGCGACGCCGGCGACGCCCGCACCAACAGCGGCGCGCGACGTCGTCGCGACGACGACCGGCCCGTTGCGATCCGACCCGGTCCCCGGGCCACCCACGACGACTGCGCCGGCGGCACCGCCGGCCGCGTTGCGGGCCCGGCTCGAGGCGCCGGCCCGCGGCGCGTACGTGGGTGTCGCATCCGAGGGCATGCAGGCCGATCCCGACTCACTGGCGGCATGGTCGACCGACCACGCCGGCGCCCGCCCGGCGATCATCAACTGGTTCCAGCAATGGGGTTCCGGCGAGAACCGGTTCCGCGAAGACTGGCTGCAAGCGGTTGCCGCGCAGGGCGCGGTGCCGATGATCACCTGGGAGCCATGGGCCAAACCGGAAGGCGAGTACGCCGATCCAGAGCAGGCCGAGTTCCGCCTCGAGCGGATCGTCGCCGGCGACTTCGACACCTACATCTCTGCGTGGGCGACGGCGGCCGCCGAGCACCGCGGCCCGATCCTGCTGCGGTTCATGCACGAGATGAACGGCGCGTGGTACCCGTGGTCGATGGGCGTGCAGGGCCAGACCGCCGAGCTGTACGTCGCCGCCTGGCGCCACGTGCACGGACTGTTCGAGCAAGCCGGAGCGGCGAACGTGTCGTGGGTGTGGTCGGTCATCGGGGGGTTCGCCGACCCTGGTCCCACCTATCCCGGCGACGAGTACGTCGACTGGGTCGGTGCCACGGTGCTCAACTCGGCGTGGCCCGAGTTCGGCGGCTGGATCGACTACCGGACGATGTCCAGCGAGATCTATGCCCAGCTGGGCGCGTTCGGCAAGCCGATCATGCTGTCGGAGGTCGGCGCCAACGGGGACATCGGCGGCGACGCCGCGGCCTGGATCGCCGACATGTTCGGGACCATCGAGCGCGAGCAGCCACAGGTCGGCGCCGTGGTCCTGTTCGACATGCCGTACGACGAGCGGACGGACTACCGGCTCGTGCCCGACGGCGGGCTCCTCGCCGCCGTGACCGCCGACGGCTGGTTCGCGCCGGACCTCTCGCTCGCGCCGGCCTGAGGGGGGGAACTCGCTCCGCACACGGCGGGCGATGACAACATGCCCTCGTGACGCCTCCGCCTCCGCCGCCCGAAGCGCCCGGCGGGTTCGCCGTGGCCCTCTCCGGCGGTGGGCACCGGGCGACACTGTTCTCGATCGGGGCGCTGATGGCGCTCGTCGATCGGCGGCTCAACACGGGCGTCGTCCAGGTCAGCTCGGTGTCCGGCGGGTCGATCGCGAACGCGTTCGTCGCCCAGCGCTGCCGCTTCGAGACGCTCGGGCCCGGTGACCTCGATCCGATCGCCGCCGAGCTCGTCGGGACGATCGTCAGGCGCGGCGTCCTGTCGCGCGCCTGGATCGCGTTGCTCGTCGGCGCCGCAGCGGCCGTCGGGATCGTCGCCGGGACGGGGCTCTGGCTCCTCGGCGCGCCGGCCGTGCTCGCCGTGCTCGTCGGGCTGTTCGTCACGTTCGCCGCGCTCCTGCCGTCGGGCCTCGTCGTGCAACGCCTGCTGGCTCGCCGCTTTTTCTCGCCGGGCGGACCCGGAGGGCGGCTCGGCGATCTCGCCGACCGTGGCGTCGAGCACGTCTTCTGCTCGACGGATCTCGTGCTCGGCCAACCGGTCACGTTCTCGACCTGGGACGGCGGCACAGCGTGGCGCATGACGGGCACGGGACGGGCCGGTCAACCGTTCGGGTCGGGCGCCGTGCGCTACGGCGCCGGCAGCCTCACGCTGGCCGAGATCGTCCGGGCGTCGTCGGCGTTCCCCGGCATCCCGCCGCTGCGCCTGCGATCGAACTCGAAGCTCGGGGCGCCGCAGCGCCGGCCGCGTGGCGAGCCGACGCCGGGTGGCGGCGACGAGCTCGGTGCGGCGCGACCCGGCGTGCTGTTCCTGGCCGACGGTGGTCTGTGGAACAACCTCGGCAGCCACGTCCTGCGCGAGCACCGCATCGTGCGCGGCCGCGAGGGTGTCGGCGCCGGGCTCCCGCTGCTGTGCGTGAACTCCTCGGCGTCGGGAGCGGCGAGCGCCCCGGTCGTCTATTCGGTGCCGGTGATCGCCCAGCTCGCCGCCGTGCTGCGCACGCTCACGGTGCTCAACGTGAACACCGTGCAACCGCGGGTCCGGGCCATCACGGACGCCATGGCACGTCGTGCCGCGCTCGGCACGCGCCCCGGCCCTGAGGACCCGCTCGACGTCGTGGTCGACCTGGCCGACATCGCCCACCACGAGGATGCCGTTCGTGCGCTGTGCCGCGACCGGGCCGCGGTGCGGCGTTCCGACGCCGTCCACGACGCCTACCGGCAGGACCTGGTGGAGCACCTCACAGCGTGGGCCGACGGGCTCGACGGCGCGCCCGGCGACGTCGATCGGGAGCGTCTCGCCGGCCTCGTGCTCAGCGCGGTGCGGGGGCGGCCGCGCGGCAGCGACGCGGCAGTGGGGGTGCTCGACCGCCGCACACTCGAGGAGATCGTGGTGCAGCCGCCGTGGGTGGCGCTGCGGGCGGCGACGACGCCCGGCGACCTCGTCGTGCCGACCACGCTCGGCCGGGTGCCACGCGCCGATGCCGTGGACCTGGTGCTGCGCGGGTACGCCAACACGTGGCTGAGCTCGCTGCTGATCGATCCCCGCCATGCGGTGCCGCCGCCGGTGGACGTCGTCGACCGGGTGCGTCGGATGGCCGGCATCACACCGTCGTGACCGCCTTCACGCCGGAGGCGGTGGAGGCGGGGGGGACGCTCCGGCGGTCGGTGGTGGCGGCGGCGGGGGACTGGAGGACGCGCTGGGCGGTGGTGGTGGGGGTGGCGGTGCGGTCGTGGACACCGGGCGGTTGAAGGCGTCCTTCACCTTGCCGAGGTCGGTGAGGTCGCCGAGGTTTCCCCCGGCGTGTCGGAAGTTCAGGATCGCGCCGCCCGCCGAGGCCGCGGCGGCCAGGAACGCGACGAACATGCCCGGGCCGCGATCGACGCCGTCCACGCCCGACCCGAGCACGAGCCGGAGCAGCATCAACAGCGCGGCGAGCGCAGTGCCGGCCAGGAAGAGCAAGGGCCACGGCAGACCGGCGGGCTGGACGAAGCCGCCCACCAGCAGGAACGTCAGCACGCCGGCGGCGACCACGAGGAGGTAGGCCAGGCCGCCGGTGAAGAAGAAGTCGAAGGCGTTGCCGCCGGCGACCTGCCCGATCGGGGTGTCCGCCTGCACCCAGTCGAGCGCCAGCCCGAAGATCAGCATCACAGCTCCTGCGCCGACGAGCAGCCAATCGCCGATCCGGAACTTGCTGAGATCCACCGCGCACCTCCGATGCGACGCACCGTCACACGGAACCCTGCGGTGCTGCGTCGACGGTAGCCCGCAGCGGGTCGCGACCGGCGGCCGGTCAGCCGACCGGCGGTGTCGCCGACGGGTCGCCCGGGCCGGGCTCGTCGCGCTGCGGCAGCGGTTGTACGTGGGCATCGCTCCCATCGTCGAAGAACTCCTCGATGGCCACGTCCGTGTCCTCGTCCTCTTCGTCGACCCAGGCGTCGCGGGCCCCGATCACGCAGCCGGCGAGCACGACGAGCGCGGCGACGATCGCCAGATAGAGGCCCATGCTCCTGCTCAGGGCCGATCCGTCGCCGACGTCGAGCTCGCTGCCGGCCGAGAAGGAGCGGATGACGACGAGCACCGTGCCGACCAGCGCAGCCGCGAGCAAGAGGAACGGGTGGACGAGGATCGGCGGCAGGTCGAGCGACTCTGACTCGATGACGATCGTGAGGATCGCGATCGCGACGAAGATGAGGTACGGGACGGTCCCGGTGAGGGGGTAATCGAACGCGTTGTTCGTGAACGTCACGCCGTTGGGCAGCTCGATCTGCCACCAGGCCAGGAACCCCGCGACGAAGAACAGCACGCCCCCCACCGAGCGCAGCCATGCGCTGATCCCGAAGCCCTCGGACTCGAATCCGTCGGCGTCATCGAACGTCTCCACTGGCCCGCCTCCCTCATCCGCGCAGGCACCCTCGAATCCCGCTCCGGCCCCCGTGACCGTAGTCCCCCGGGCGGACGGTGGTTGCAGCTTTGGACGCTCTCGTTCGTTACCCTCCACCGCGTGCCCACCGCGCTGCTGTCCGTGTACGACAAGTCCGGGATCGCCGACCTCGCCCGAGGTCTCGACGAGCTCGGCTGGACCGTCCTGTCGAGTGGGGGCACAGCGCGGGTCGTGGCCGAGGCCGGGGTCCCCGTCACCGACGTCGCCGACGTCACCGGTGTGCCGGCGATCCTGGGCCACCGGGTCGTCACCCTGCACCCGAAGGTGCACGGCGGGATCCTCGCCGACCCCGACGACCCCGATCACCGCCGGGATCTCGACGAGCACGGCATCGAGCCAATCGCCCTGGTCGTCGTCAACCTCTACCCGTTCGCCAGCGATCCGGGGATCGAGATGATCGACGTGGGTGGCCCGGCGATGGTCCGGGCGGCGGCCAAGAACCACGCCCACGTCGGTGTCGTGGTCGACCCCGCGGACTACGACGAGGTGCTCGGCGAGCTGCGCACCGGCGGTGTCCTGTCGGGCCAGACCCGCCGTCGCCTGGCTCGCGACGCCTTCGTCCGCACCGCCGCCTACGACGCCGACATCGTCGCCTGGATGGACGGCGCCGAGGCCCCGGACACCCCGGCGGAGCCGGACACCGCCGCCGTGAGCCGAGCGAGTCCCCGAGTGAGCGAACGAGGTGGCTCGGACGGGGAGCTGCCGGCCGAGCTCACGCTGCGCCTCGAGCGGGCCCAGGACCTGCGCTACGGCGAGAACCCGCACCAGTCGGCGGCGCGGTACCGCCGGGTCGGGGAGACCGGTTGGTGGGACACCGCCATCCAGCACGGAGGCAAGGCGCTCAGCTACCTCAACCTGTTCGACGCCGAGGCGGCGTGGCGGCTGGTGCAGCGGTTCGAGCAGCCGGCCTGCGTCATCGTCAAGCACGCCAACCCGTGTGGGGTGGCGGTGGCCGACGACATCACGACCGCTTACCGGCGGGCCCACGAGTGCGATCCGGTGAGCGCGTTCGGGGGGATCGTGGCCGTCAACCGGCCGATGCCGGGCGACGCCGCCAAGGCACTCGCCCCGGTCTTCACGGAGGTGGTCATCGCGCCGAGCTACGACGACGACGCGCTGGCGACGTTGACGTCCAAGGCGAACCTGCGCGTGCTCTCGGCGCGTCCGCCGGGAGCGGCGCGCCTCGACGTGCGTCCGGTGGACGGCGGACTGCTCGTGCAGACCTCGGATCCGGTGGCGACCGACCGCAGTGCCTGGTGGGTCGTGACGACGACCGAGCCGACCGCGTCGCAGTGGGACGACTTGCAGTTCGCGTGGACGGTGTGCGCGGCGGTGAGCTCGAACGCCATCGTGTTGGCCCAGGACCTGCAGGCGGTGGGGATCGGGGCCGGTCAGCAGAACCGGGTCGACTCGGCCCGGATCGCCGCCGAGCGGGCCGGCGACCGGGCCATCGGTGGCGTCTGCGCGAGCGACGCCTACTTCCCGTTCCGGGACGGGCTCGACGTGGCCGCCTCGGCCGGCGTGCGCGCCGTGATCCAGCCCGGCGGGAGCATCCGGGACGCCGAGGTCATCGAGGCCGCCGACGAGCACGGCATCGCGATGGTGTTCACCGGCGAACGCCACTTCCGGCACTGAATCTGCCGGCTCGCTGCGCTCGCGTGTCTCGCCGGCGCCCGTCGCGTGCACGTCCTGCGCTGGAAGGGGCCGGTAGCCTGAGCGGCTGCCATGGCCAGGGTCTCCGATCTCCTCGCAGCGGGCCGGACGTTCTCGTTCGAGTTCTTCCCGCCGCAGTCCGACGGCGCCCAGCTCTCGCTCGGTCGCACGATCGCCGAGCTCGAACCACTGACACCGAGCTTCGTCTCGGTCACCTACGGCGCCGGCGGCAGCAGCCGCGAGCGGACCCGTGCGGTCGTGACGTGGGTCCGCAAGGAGACGGCGATCACCCCGATGGCGCACCTCACCTGCCAGGGTCACAGCCGCGCCGAGATCGCCGAGATCCTCGCCGACTACCGCCAGGCGGGGATCGAGAACATCCTCGCGCTCGGCGGTGACCTCCCCGGCGCGATGGCCGCCGATCATCCGAGTGACTACACGTACGCGTCCGACCTCGTCGAGGACATCGCCGGCGGCGACTTCTCCGTCGGTGTCGCCGCCCACCCCGAGGTCCACCCTCGCTCGGCCGATCGCGACGCCGACCGGCGTCACCTCGCCGCCAAGCTCTCGCGGGCCGACTTCGCGATCACCCAGTTCTTCTTCGAGCCCGAGCACTACCTCCGCCTCGTCGACGAGCTCGCCGCGCTCGGCGTCGACAAGCCCGTCCTGCCCGGGATCATGCCGATCACGAACGCCGGCCAGGTGGAGCGGATGGCCAAGCTGAGCGGCGCCGCGCTGCCGCGCTGGTTGCTGGAGCGCCTGGACGGGGTCGACGACCCGGTCGAGGTGCGCCGGATCGGGGTCGACGTCGCCAGCGGACTCTGCGCCGACCTGCTCGCCGCCGGGGCCCCCGGGCTGCACTTGTACACGCTGAACCGCAGCACCGCGAGCCGCGAGATCTACGCCAACCTCGGGCTGGGCGCCGCTGCCGCCGGCGGGGACTGAGGTCGTGACCGAGTCGGCCACGCGGCCGCTCGAGTGGAGCCCACCACGGACCGCCATCAGCCGGGTCCCGTACCTCCCCGGGCTCGATGGCATGCGGGCCCTCGCGGTTGTCGCGGTGATGGTGTACCACGCCAACCCGTCGTGGCTGACCGGAGGGTTCCTCGGCGTCGAGGTCTTCTTCGTGATCAGCGGCTACCTGATCACGCTGCTGATCATCGGCGAGCACGAGCGCAGCGGGCGCGTCAGCCTGCGGCAGTTCTGGCTGCGCCGAGCCCGCCGGCTCCTCCCGGCGCTGTTCACGCTCCTCATCGGCGTCACCATCTACACGGCGCTGTTCCGGCGCGACGCCGCTCGGCCAGCTCCGCGGCGACGTCATCGCCGCGCTCCTGTACGTGTCGAACTGGTACCAGATCTGGGTCGGACAGGGGTACACCGCGTCGGGCGACTTCGCGCCGTTGCGGCACCTGTGGAGCCTGGCCGTCGAGGAGCAGTTCTACCTCGTCTGGCCCCTCGTGATGGTCGGCCTGATCGGGCTCGGCCGGCGTCGCCTGCCGTCGATGAGCCGGTGGCTCGTGCTGGCCGCGGTCGTGATCACCGTGCTGATGGCCGTCCTCTACTACCCGGGCCCGATCGAGAGCTGCGCGTCGACGCCCGAGGCCTACTGGCAGGTCGCGGGACGGTGCCTGTCGAAGACCGACACCTTGTACCTGGGCACGTTCTTCCGACTCGCCGGGCTGCTGCTCGGCTCGGCGTTCGCGATGGTCTGGCGGCCGGTCGCGCTGATGCGTGGACCGATGCGCGACAAGGGTCGGATCCTCGACGTCGTCGCCGTCGTCGGCCTCGTGTCGCTCGGCGCCCTGGTCTGGTTCCTCCAAGTCGTGACGCCCGACGGAACGGCCGACCCGTGGCTGTTCCGCGGTGGCTTCTTCGTGACGTCGGTCGCCACCCTGTTCCTGATCGCCGCGGTCACCCATCGACGCTCGATGGCCGGGCCGCTGCTCGGCAACCCCCTCCTGCTCTGGATCGGCGTGCGCTCGTACGGGCTGTACCTGTACCACTGGCCGATCTTCCAGATCGAGCGACGGGTCGCCGGCAACCCCCTGTCGCTGACGCAGTTCGCGGTGGGCATGGCGATCACCGTCGTCATCACCGAGATCTCGTACCGCTTCATCGAGACACCGATCCGCAGGGGTCAGGTCGGTCGGTGGTGGCGGCGGCTGCAGGATGCACGCGACCCGGCCCCGCGGCGGGTCATCGCGGGCGCCGGTGCCGGCGTCGTGGCCCTGTCGGTGTTCGCCGTCGCCACGCTGGCCACGGCCGAGCTCAAGCCGAACGAGATCGCCGAATCACTGAACCAGGCCCAGGACGCGGTCACCGACATCGGCGACCTCGTCCCGGATGCGTCGGCCCCGGTGTCGGTCGCCGACAGCGTCGTCGCCTCGACGACGTCGACGGTGCCCACGCCCCCGGCGGGGGGCTCGGTCGACCCGTCCAGCACCACGGCCGCGACGACGACGGCGGCGCCGACCACGGTCCCACCACCGACGACACCGGCCCCACTCGCACCGCTCGCGATCGGCGACTCGGTGATGCTCGGGGCGGCGAACCAGCTCAGCGCGGAGGGCATCACGGTCACGGCCGAGGTGAGCCGCCAGATGAAGTCGATGATCCCGTACGTGCAGCAGCTGCGCGACTCGGGTCAGCTGCCCGACACGGTCATCGTCCACCTCGGCACGAACGGCAACCTCGGCGACCAGACGATGGCCGAGTTCTTCGGCGCCCTGTCCGGCGTCCCGCGTGTGCTCGTGCTCACGCTCCAAGCGCCCCGCGACTACGTCGCCGTCAACAACGCCAAGCTGATCGCGCTGCCTGCGCAGTTCCCGAACGTGCAGGTCCTGTACTGGGACGGTCTCGCCAACGACTGTCCGGGCAACTGCTTCTACGACGACGGGATCCACCTCCGACCCGACGGCCAGAAGTACTACACGCAGCTGATCACCAGCACCCTGGGCATCTGAGCGTCCGGTTTCGGAACGACGCACCCGCGGGCATACGCTCGCGACCATGACATCCAGCACCCCCGTCCGCGTGGCCGTCACCGGTGCGGCCGGCCAGATCGGCTACAGCCTGCTGTTCCGCATCGCCTCCGGGTCGATGCTCGGGCCCGACACGCCCGTGTCGCTGCAACTGCTCGAGATCACCCCGGCGCTCGGCGCGCTGGAAGGGGTGCGGATGGAGCTCGATGACTGCGCGTTCCCGCTGCTCAGCGAGATCACGTGCACCGATGACGCCGACGTGGCCTTCGGCGACGCCGACGTCGCGCTGCTCGTCGGCGCCATGCCGCGCAAGGCCGGGATGGAGCGATCGGACCTGCTGTCGGCGAACGGTGGGATCTTCAAGCCGCAGGGCGAGGCGCTGTCGCGCAGCGCCAAGCGCGATGTGAAGGTGCTCGTCGTCGGCAACCCGGCGAACACGAACGCGTTGATCGCCCAGTCGAACGCCAAGGACCTCGATCCCGGCCGCTTCACGGCGATGACCCGGCTCGACCACAACCGCGCCATCACCCAGATCGCCCAGAAGCTGGCCGCCCCGGTGACCGACGTCCGCGAAGATGACGATCTGGGGCAACCACTCCACGACGCAGTACCCCGACCTGTTCCACTGTGAGGTCGGCGGCAAGAACGCCTACGAGGCGGTGGGCGATCACGACTGGGTCGACGCCACGTTCATCCCGACGGTGGCCAAGCGCGGTGCCGCGATCATCGAGGCCCGCGGCGCGTCGTCGGCGGCGTCCGCCGCGAATGCCGCCGTCGACCACATCCGCAGCTGGACGCTCGGCACGCCCGATGGGGACTGGGTGTCGATGGGCATCCCGAGCGACGGGAGCTACGGCGTGCCGGAGGGGATCATCTCCAGCTTCCCGGTGACGTGCGCGGACGGCGTGTACTCGATCGTCCAGGGCCTCGACATCGACGACTACAGCCGCGGCAAGATCGACGCGTCGACCGGTGAGCTCGTCGAGGAGCGCGACGCCGTGAGCGAGCTCGGGCTGATCTAGTCCCATTCGGAGCGGCGGGTCGGCGGCGCGGCTGGCCTCAGCTGACGGCGACCTGGCAGGCGACGCGCATCATGGCGTCGACGCCGTCGCGAAGCTGGGCGTCGCTGATCCGCTCCCGGTCGTCCTCGCTCGCGCCGAGCATGTCGCTGATCGTCATCATCGCCAGCGCTTCGACACCGTGGACGGCGGCGACGGTGTAGAGCATCGCCGCCTCCATCTCGATGCCGATGTGGCCGAGGCGCCGCCAGCGGGGCACGTTCAGCAGATCGGGGTCGTAGAAGATGCTGCTCGTGACGACCGGTCCGACGTGGACCGTCGCCCCGGCGTCACGACTGGCCTGCACCGCGGCCTCGACGAGGGCGTACGTCGCGCACGGTGCCCAGCCGGCCATGTCGGCGTACCGCAGCGGGGTCGTGTCCTCGCACGACGCCGACAGCGCCACGACGATGTCCGCCAGGCGGCCCCGATCGGGGAAGCCCCCGCACGTGCCGACGCGGATCAGCCGCGACACGCCCAGCTGGACGAGTTCCTCGAACACGATCCCGGACGACGGACACCCCATGCCGGTCGACTGCACGCTGATCGGGCGACCGCCGAACGTCCCGGTGAACCCCAGCATCCCGCGCTCCTCGTTGACGACCCGGGCACCCGGATCGAAGAACGTCTCGGCGATGTAGGCGGCGCGTCGGGGGTCGCCCGGGCAGAGGGCCGCGGGCGCGTAGTCCCGCGCTCGGCACGCAGGTGGATCGGCATCGCCGGAGGTTACGTCGGGCGCTGTCGGGGCCGGCCGAGCACGAGCGCATCCCGGCGCGCTACTTCAGGAACTTGCTCGTGGTGTTGACGACCGGCACGTTGAGGGGCAATGAGCGGCCCGTGGATAGCGTTGCCCGGTCACGATTCAGCGTCGTCGAGCGAGACGGTCACGCCCTTCACGACGGCAGGGTCGCCAACCACGACAATGCCTGGCTTGAGGCCGAGTTCGAGCTTCGCGGCGATGCGCCTCGCCTCCTCCTCGGACGTCGAGGTGTCGAGTCGGACGGTCACCGTTGCCGGGAAGCTCCACTCGTTGCGTTTGGGGGTCCAGGTGGAGTCGCTCACGCCCGCCACGGTAGGCGACGGCCGTCGGCGAGGCCGTCACGACTGACCGGCAGCCACGGTCCGTCGTGTCAGGAGGAGTCGGCGCGCTCGTAGGCGTGGCATCGTTGGGGCGGTGTCGATCGACTTCGGAGAACGTCTGCATGTTCTCGAAGAGGGACCTGCTCACGCGTTCCGCGACTGGCCCGCCACCCACTTCGAGGTCGGCCCGTCCGGCGTTTACACGATCTGGAACGCCGACGTGTTCCTGTACGTCGGCTGCGCCTGGAGGCACCGGGACGACGCAAATCCGAAGGTGCTCGGAGTGTTCGGGCGCCTGAGGTCCCATGCGGGTGGTCAGCGGTCGGGTAACCAGTTCGCCATCTATATCTGCGACCGGTTCGTCGTGCCTTACCTGACGGATGAGGAGCGGGCGGCGCTGGCCCGTGGGGAACGGATCCTGGACGCATTGACGCGGCGCTACATCCACGAGCACCTGACGTATCGGGTCGGCGGTCACCGACGGCGAGACGATGGCCTTCACGCTTGAGGATCACATCAAGCGTGACGGTCTGCCCCATGCAGGGCGTCCGCAGATCAACCCCAGCTAGTGGTCGGTGGGCGTAGCCGGAGCTAGCAGGGGCAGCGTTGGCCCTCCGGTCACCCTTACCGACCGGCATCGGTTCGGTACGTGCGCTAGGTCGCGCCTTCAGGTGGCGTCGTGAATCTCGTCAGGAAATGCTCGAGCAGCTCGCGACGCCCCGGCTCTACCAAGTGGAGTCCGGCTCCGTACCTCGTCGTGACAACCTTGTGGTTCAGCGCGCCGCCCGATCCGAGCATCCTGAGCGCTTGGAGGACGGTCGACAAGCGACCACTTCTCGTTGCGAGAAACGGTCGGGTGCTCACGAACCAGTTGAGTCGATCGGGATCCACGTTCTGGACCACTGCTGCGGGAGGCGGCAGCAGGCCCCAGGCCTCCTCGACGACTGGCCGAAGATGCTCATCAACCCGGGGCGGTGCCGTAGATCGCTCGCGACATTGCCTGCAGCGTCTGCTGGACGATTCCGCCCTCGACGTCGGAGAGTTTCGCCACCTGGGAGGGGAGCCACACCAGGTTCGGGACAAAGGTGTTGAGCAACGGAATGCGGCTTGCGAGGTCGATGGCGTTCACCTTGCGCCAGACGTGCGACGCGACGAACTCAGTTCCCATGCGAGCGCCATGGATATGGCTGCCCTTCGGGCCGCGCACGGCAAGGCTTCGCGGCAATGCCTTGACAAGAGAGTTGTCGTCGCGGAGGTAGCCGTCGCGATTGGGCGAACCCCACTGGTCAGGTACTCCCTTCTTCGTATTCCCACGGCAGTGTGGGTCCCGAACGACCCACGGCAGAAGCACAGGAAAGCCTTCGTACACGTCGAGCGGTAGCCAGATCGCCATGCTCTCTACGAGAAGTCGAGGCACCACCGTGAACAGCTCAGGTTCGGTAGCGAACAGATCCTGAAAGAATCGATAGAGCAGGTCGTCGCCGTGCACGGTCTTCTGGGGCATGCGAACACCTCACCTCCCAATGTCTTCGTGCGATCGACGCACATAGTGCCCTGATCTGGTGCTGAGTCTGATGCCGGGACGTTTGCTGACGCGGCAGCCTGCCGATTGACGGTCGGCGTCGTCGTCTGGCCGAGGGCGCTGGCGATCAATCACCCCCGCGCGGGTGGATTGGCTTCAGCGGCGGCGCACCCGGTCAGCCAGGTACCACCGGGCGGGGTCGATGCGCTCGGTGCTGCCGTGCTCGGCCAGTCGCCGGTTGATGCCCTCGACGTCGAGCCAGCCCCACGGGTCGTTCGTGCCCCTCGTCATCCCCGACTCGGCCCACAGCGCCATGCCGACCTCATCGGCGATCCCTGGCGGCCCCAACGGCCGCTCGGACAGCGTCGCACGGCCGAGCAGCACGTTGGTCACGACGATGCGGGCACCGTCGTTGATCAGCTCGTAGCCGTCCGTCGCGAGCCACATCTGGCAGCGCCCGCACAGCGGGTGCCCCGAGCCGCGCTGCGCCCGCCACGTCGTGCCCTTCGGCGTCAGCGTCGCGCCGCACACGCCGCACGGTGACGGGCCGTGGCGGTGGTCGAGGTCGACCTGCGCCGCCTCGGCAGCCTTGGTCAGGGTCGCCACGTTGACGTGCGCCCACGGCCGGGCGTTGGGGCGGTTGGGGTCGGCGCCGGGCCGGTCCACGAACTTGTCGACGCGCAATCCGTCGAGCACGAGGGCGTCGGCGTCGAGCTTGAGCAGGACGGCGGCGACGGTGCGGGGCCAGTCGTCGCCGAGCTTCACGCACGCCCGGCAGCGGCCGAACATGACGTCGTCACCGCCGAGGCTGCGGCGGTACACGACCTCGGCGGGGTCGCACGCCTCGACGGCGCCGCACATCGAGCAGCACCGGCGCACGCCGTGGACACGCTGATGCAGGGCCTCGGCCTCGGCCTCAGGGTCAGACCGCCTCAGCAGGCTCACGAGTCGGCCCACATACCGCGGCCGCACCAGTCGCACACGCCGTGCCCGTCGGCGCCGATCACGACCTTGCCCCGGTGGTTCGACATCGGGTCGACGTTCGGGCAGAGGTGCTCGATGACCCGCGGCTTGGGTGGCTCCTCACGGGCGTGGCGGGTCGGCGCCTTCGGCCTCGGCTTGGGCAGTGGCGGCTTGCGGGCCGTGCGCTTGGGCGGCGCCGGGCGTGCCGCGGCTTCAGCGGCACCCTCGGCCCGGCCACGGGCGAACGCCTCGGCCGCCAGCCGCTCGGCGGTCTCCCGGCGCACCATCTGGAAGTCCATGCGGGTCACGTGCTCCCCTCGCTCATCTCCGTCGAAGTCGGCGACGACCACGACGACGAGGGGGCGGCCGTCGTCGACGGCGGTCTTGGCGAGCGTGTGGAGGATGGTGTCGCTGGTCTCGCCGGTGCCGACGCAGTAGTCGGCCTCGATGTCATCGGCGATCGAGGCCAGCATCCGCTCCAGCGACGACTTCTCGCCCCACATCACGATGCGGAATGGCTGGGGCACACGGACGTCACCCAAGTCGGCGTAGGGCTGGAGGTCCTTGACCTCGGCGACGGTCAGGCCCGTCCCGGTGACCACCCACGGGTCGGGGTCGCGCTTCTCAGCCAGCCGGAGAACGGGGGCGTCGTTGCGCTCGTCCACCACACGATCGAAGTCGACGTACGGAGTGCCCGTGGCCGGGTCGGGCAGCCAGCGGGCGACCTTCACCGCCGCCTGCATCCACTTCCAGTTGGTCTCGGTGTTGAGGTACTCGGTCTCACTCTCCCCCAGCGGCGGCTCGCCTCGCTCGGCCCGCCGCTGGCTCTGTTTCTCTCGCTGCCATTCGGGCGTGTCGACGGGCCGGGGCGGGCCACCGGTCGCGAGGTAGTGCACGCCACGGGCATAGACCTCGCTGAGGTCGGCGTGAGGGTCGAGCGTTTCGCGCACGAACCGGCCCATCGTGTGGTGGGCGGGTGTGCCGATGCGGAACGGGTCGTTGTCGGGCTTGAGCACGGTGAGGGCGTCCATCGGCTCGCCGTCGAACAGCTCGCCGCGCAGAACGTCCCGCATCACCCGGCTCGCCGGGACTTCGTCGGCGGCGCTCACGGTGCGCCGCTTTCGGCGCGCTGGCGGCGCAGATCGGCGTTCGTCGCTCGGGCGTGGTCGGCGTGCGTCAGAACTTGGAGATGCCCGGCGTAGATGCAGCGCCGGTTGCCGCACGAGCGGTGGTGGACGTCCATGCCGTCGAGGTCGACGCCGCGGGCGGCCAGCGCCAGCCGGTGACCGTAGACCCGGCGGCGCTGATCCGGGTCGAGCAGTAGCCCTCGGCGGTGACGCCGCCGGTGAACTCGATGCAGGGGTCGTCGCCGTCGGTGAGGACACAGCGGCGCAGGAGGCGGCCGTAGGCGACGATGAGGGCGGTGCGGTCGTTCACGTGGCGCCTCCACCGACAAGGCGAAGCGGGACACGCTGAAGGTGGCACGGCTTCGTGAACGGGTAGCCCTCGGCGATCAGCTCTGCCGCTGGGCACTCGGTCAGCCCCTCGGTCGGCTCCTCGCAGCAGGCGCAACGGGCGCATTCGTCGAGCGCGTCGCCAGCCTGCTCCGCGGCGAGCGCCCCACCCCGTTGGGGGGCGCCGCGCTGTTCTCCTCGAAGAGGAGAGGAGGTGCCCTGATTTGCACCCCGATTTGCACCCTGAATCTGGGGTGCAACATTCGACAGCCACGGCAGCTGGTATTCGGCCGCGGCCGAGCCGCGCCACCTTCCGGGTGTGGCGAGGACGATGTGGCCATCGCGCTCCAGATGGCGCTTGTGGGCCGTCACCCAGTCCTTCGATCGCCTCGTTAGCACGCCGAGCCGTTCGTCGCCGGGGCGGGTGATGCCCTCTCGGGCGCTGTGGTCGTGGACGAACGCTTTGAGCAGCCAGGCGCAGTCGGGACAGGGCACCTCGCGGTCTTGGTATGCGTCCCACTGGCGGCGGGTGTTGTCGTTCACCGTGACACCGGCCGCGGTACGATGAAGGGCGACCCGTCGTGTCGCTTCGTCGCTTCCGCTGGTCTGCCTGCCACCTTGCCGGGGTGGCGGCGCGCCCGGCCTCACGGCTCGGACCCCGTCGGTTCGGACGGCTTTGCCGAGTGACGCCCTCGTCGACTCGACAGCGGCGACACGCTCGGGTCGACGTCGCCCTTTGGCATGGAAAGGGGGTCGGCGCCGACCCCCTTGCCGCTGTCGAGGATGGCGACGAGCTGATCCTGAACGGCGGGGTCGGCTGCCCGCTCACGGATGCGAGCCGCGCACCTGCTCGGGCGTCGGGTAGTCGGCGCCGTCGAGTGCCTCGGGCATGATGGCGACCTCCCAGGTCGTCTCACGCGCATCGGTAGGCACCCTTGGACCGCACGACGGCGGCGACACGCTCGGTTGTCGCCGCGACCCTATGTGACTACGTCACCGACGTCGAGGACCGCGCAGAGGGCGCCCCGTCGCCGAGGCGCCCTGAAGGTCGACTGACAACCGACCGCAGGCCCGACGGTAACTCGGCCCGGTGCCGCTCGGGCCACGGCAGACGTGGCTCCGTGCGCCGCTCCCACGCGCAACGGCCCACGGTGGCGCTCGATGACCGAGCACCGCCGCGGGCCGTCTGGAGGCGCCTGAGCGTCAGGTCGGGACGACGTTTACTCGGTCAGGGTTGAAGTTGCGGCCCGGCCTGCCCTTGTCGATCACCACCCGATCGACGAACAGCCGGATCACGGCCCGCTTCTGGTCGAGGTCGAGTTCCTCCCACCGCTCACGGTCCAGCCCGTCGAACACGGCGTCATCCAGCTCGCTGTCGGCGGCCACCTGCTCCAGGGCGCGCCGGTTCTCGGCCAGCCGGTCCTCGATCGGCTCACGAGCCGCCAGCCACTCGCCGCGCCCGATGCGGCGGGCGCCGAGGTTGGCGGCGAGGTCCGACATCATCTGCTCGTCGGCGGCGATCGAGGCGACGAGGGCTGTCGACGAGTCGACGGTGAGCCGGGCGCGGGCCTGTACGAGGTTGACCTTCTCCAGCTCGCCGAGCACGTAGTCCTCCACGATCGCCTCGACGTACTCGGCGCGCGCCGAGCAGCTCCCGCACCCGTGTCGGTTCGCCTTGTCGCACGCGATCGTGCGGCGCCCGCCCGGCACCTCGGCCGCCTCGGACTGCATCCCCATCTTCACGCCGCACCGCCCGCAGTAGCAGAACCCCGCCAGCAGGTTGCGCCTCGGGCGGCGGCCGATCGGGGCGTTGACGATGCGGCTGCGGACCCGCTGCCACGTCGCCTCGTCGAGGATCGCAGGCCACGTCGTCGCCACACCCCGCAGCACCTCGCCGTCCACCTCACGCAGACCAGCGATGCGACCGGCCCGCAGCACCTTGGAGAGCGTGCCGGGCCGCCACTTGGCGCCCGTGGTGGTCGGGTACCCGGCGTTGTTCCACGCCACAACGATGGACGACAACGACGCGCCCCGCAGGATGGCGGCGGCCGCCTCGCGGATGCGCTCGGCCTCCACAGGGTCCACCTCCAACACGCCCGGCTTGTCCTCGGGGTACCCGTTCTTGATGAGGTGCCGCTGGTACCCGTAGGGCCTGGCGCCGCCGTGGGCCTTGCCGTGCTCGGCGTTGGCTCGATGCTTGGCGCTCACTCGTTCTCCGATCCGTGCGGACTCGTGCTCGGAGACGACGGCGAGCATCTTCGCCACCATCTGCCCCGAGGCTGTGGACAGGTCGACGGCACCCGACATCGCGGTGAGCACGCGGACCTGGTTGCGTTGGATGACGTCGACGAGCCGCTCCAGGTCGCGAGGGCGCCGGTACAGCCGGTCGCTGTGCAGCGCCACGACAGCGTCGACCTCGCCCCGCTCGATGAGCGTGAGAAGCCGGTCGTAGCCCGGCCGGGCGACACCCGAGAACGCCGACACGTCGTTGTCGGTGATGACCTCGACGACGTCCCAGCCCTCACGGGCGGCGAGGTCTCGGCAGCTCTGCTCCTGGCGTTCGACACCCTCGGCCTCGCCGGTCGCGTCGAGGCTGATCCTGAGGTACGCCACCGCCCGCACGGGCAGCGGGTCGACGAGGGTCAGCGCGGCGGCGGTCATCGCTGGCCCTCGTCGCGCATCGCGGCCACAGGGCGTCGCGCTCGGCGTCGGTCAGCGACGCCACCCACTCGGGATCGGGGTACACGCACTCGGTCTCGGCGCGGCGGCGGGCGCCGCACCCGGCGTGACCGCACCCGCCGCAGAACGTCGGCGGGTTGTCGTTGCACTCGCACGGGCACGGGCCGGTCGTCGACTCGTCGAGCAGGTTCGGGAGCGGCGAGCACCCGTCGACGACCTCCCCGCAGATGGCGCAGTAGATCGCCGTCGAGCCGTCATGGAACTCGGTCGGCAGCTCGGGGTCGTCGTGGTCGTGCGGCGGGCCGGGTGGCAATCTGTCGGTGGTCATGGGGAGGGTTCATCTCCTTGTGGCTCGGGTCGTCGCCGTTGCTGCGGCGGCGGCCCACGGATGGGTCAGGCCCAGCGAGCAGCGGATGACCACGGGCCACCGTCGAGCGGTGACGCGTGGGTCCTGGCCGCTGGCCGAGCGGACCCGAGCCTAGCTCATTTACCGGAGGAAACGAGACGTCGTGTTGTCGGCCAGGACCTTGCCGGCCGTCTGGCACGTCGGGCAGTAGTTGACCGTGTACCCGGCGTATTCGACGGCCCGGATCGTGTCGCCGCAGACCGGGCAGGGCTCACCGGCCCGGTGGTGGACCCGACCGGGCCGGTCCTTCGAGGAGCTCATGTCCTCACGAGTGCGCTCGTACGCGAGCCCCTCGGCGATCGCCTCTCGCATCGCCGTGACGACGGTCGTGGCGCCTTCGAGGTCCAGCTTGCCGGTCATCGCGAACGGCGACAGGCGGGCCCGGTGGCAGATCTCGTTGGCCAGACGTCGGCCCACGCCGGCGATCATCCGCTGGTCGCGCAGGAAACCGTGCAGCCGCATCGAGCGCGACGCGAACAGTGTGGCCAGCTCGGCCGGTTCGATCGTGTCGGCCTCCGGGCCGAGGTGGTCGAGCGGCGGCGCGTCGAGCGCGCCGTCGGTCGCCACGCACCACACGCCGGCGCGACGCTCGGTGCCCTGCTCGGTGAGGAGCAGGGCCGGGCCGCCATCGAACACGAAGCGGGCCTGCCCGCCGCGCGGCTTGGCCGACTGCTTGGCGTCGAGGAGCAGCCGACCGCCCTGCATCAGGTGGACGACGAAGGTGACCGGCTCGAACGTCACCAACAGGTACTTTCCGCGCCGGCCGACCCGCTGCAGCGGCAGGCCGTAGGCGGCGTCCGGCGGAGGCACCGCCGTCTTGAGCGCGGTGAACGTCAGCGGCACGAACCGCTTCAACGACCGCCCCGCCAGATCGACCGTCAGCCGCTCGGCGTGGGCCTGGACCTCCGGGAGCTCGGGCATCGCTCGCTCACCCTCCTCTTCGCTCGCGCCGGTCGGCCGACGCGCGGTCCGCCAGACACGCTCGCTCACTTGCGCTCGCTGTTCGCTCGCGCCGGTCGGCCAACGCGACGCGGTCCGCCAGACACGCTCGCTCACTTGCGCTCGCTGTTCGCTCGCGCCGGTCGGCCGACGCGACGCGGTCCGCCAGACACGCTCGCTCACTCATGCGTACTCGGTGCGTCGACGGACCTCGTCGAAGACGGCGTCGAGGGCGCCGAAGACCGGCTGCGAGTCGAGCAGGCGCTGCTGGTCGCCGAACAAGCGGATGTGGCCGTCGACGAAGGCGGTCTGCGCGTTGAGACCACCGGTCGCGACAGCGACGGCCGTGTCCCATGTCTGCTCCATGCGGACGTGCTCGGGTTCGGCTGCTCCAGGTCCGAAGCGGGCCTCGCCGTCACCGACCTGCAGGTGGTAGGTCACGTCGCCCTCCGGGCCGTCGGCGACGAGCTGCGTGATCCCGATCTCGTGGTTGGCGGCCAGTCGCCGCAGGTCGGCGTCGTCGGCGACGACCCGCGACAGCTCGTCGAGCCACTCGAGGCTGAGGTAGCGCACCCGGTCGGACATGGCCTCATAGTCTGCCGGATCATGGGCGCCGGGCGACTCGACGGGCGCGACGACGAGCTGCACGACGGCCTGCACCACGACACCGCGCTCGAGGAGTGGGTGTTCGCCGCGTGGACGGCGGACGCGTCGTTCGGCGTCGTCTCGGGGTACCGGCTCGACCGGCGCACTGTCGGCGCCAACTGGTACTGGGCGGCCGTCGCCCAGCGCGGCGAGCCGGTGCTGCACGTCACCGAGTGGCACGCCCCGGCGCGATCGGACCCGTTGCTGGTCAAGGCCCACGGGCTGTGGGCGGAACACGTCTGTGACGCACCGTTCGAGCAGTGGACGGTCGCCAACGAGACGTACGCCGTCGCCCTCGACGATCCGCAGGACGCACTGGGTCGGGCGTACGGGCGACCCAGTGCGGTGGCGTGCGACATCGAGTGGTACGCGACGGGCCCGGCGCGTCGAGTCGACGGTGAGCCGAGCGGGTCCGCGAGCGAGCGCACGATCTCGCTCGGCTCCCTCGGCGGACCCGAGGCAACTGCCGCCGGCTTCGTCCAGGACGGGGTCGTGCACGGCGTGGTCGAGCTCGCCGCAGGAGCCGTCCACCTCACCGAGGCGCCGGCCCGGCGATGGCACCGGTGGGGTCGGTCGCTCCCGCCGGTCGACGTGCCCGTCGCCTACGCCCACACCGGCGTGCGGGCGCCGTTCGCCTTCCCCGACGGTACGGTCGCCGACTGGGTGCTCACCCCCGACGGCTGGCGGGCTCGGCCGCCGGCGCCTCCGCGCCCGCCGGCGTGACGGTCGACAGCCCGTCGCCGGACGACGGCCCGGGGGCGCCCGGACGCCGCACGCGGCGCCGGACCCCGAGAGCGACGATGCCGGCGACGAGGACGACGACGACGAACGGCGCGATCGCCACCAGCACCAGGACGACGACGAACAGGCCGCCGACGAGCGCGCTCCAGCCGGCCCCGAACGCGTCGGCGATGCCAGGGTCGTCGTCGGGCGGGACCGTCGTGTCGATCAGGTTCGCGGTGATGTCCACGGTGAACGTAGACATGGTGACGCGGTCCTCGATCGACGCCTGGGTGGCGAGGGCGACCTCGAGGTCGGTCTCGCGACGGGTGAGCTCGGCCTCCAGCCGCACGATGCTGTCGATGTCGGCCGCCTGGTCGTAGAGCGCCCGCACCCGCTCGACGCTGGCGCGCATGTTGGCGATCCGGGTGTCGAGGTCGGCGAGCTGGTCCGTGACGTCCTCGGCCAGCTGGTCGAACGACACCACGGTTCCCAGCGACTCGAGCACGTCGGCGACGCCGATGAGCTGATCGGGTGGCACCTCGAGCACCAGCGTGGCGCGTGAACCGAGTTGACGACCTTCGGCGTCCGGCGGCGCGTGGTCGACGTCGGCGGCCGCGACGCGGCCGCCGCGGGCGGTGACGGCGTCCGTGACCTGGTCGACGGCACCCCGGACGTCGTCGGTCTGCAGCGTCGCGTGGGCGGTGACGGCGATCGACTGACCTGGCACCTGCATCGACGTGAGGTCGCCGACCCCGCCGGCGTCGGCGCTCGCGCCGGGCGCGGCGGGTGCTTCGGCGGTCGCCGGTCGTGTCGTCGCCGGCGTGGCGGTGAGCCGCGGCGTCGCCGGAGGTGCCGATGTCCACTCCGGACCGGGTGGCGGGCTCCGCCTCTGATGTCGCGGCATCGCCGCCGTCGTCCCCGGCGCAGGCCGCGAGGCCGACGGTGGCGACCAGCGCGCCGAGCGCGGCCGTCCCCTGCTGTGTCGTGATGTGCTCCCCATGGCCATCGGACGTTCCGCGTCCCCGGGACGGTTCCCGTGCTGCAATGGGTGGTCGTGCCGTACGAACGCGACATCCTCGACGAGCTCGCCGATGCCCGGCGGGCGCCGCGGTACCCGGAGGTCGACGTCGCCGTCGGCATGGTGGTCGAGGACCGGGCCAGCGGGTTCTGCGGGGACGTCGTCAAGTGGAGCATCGAAGCGGTGACGCTCCGCGACCGTCATCAGCACGTGCGCCACTTCGGGTGGAAGCCCGGCGGGTTCCTGCTGGCCGGGCGGGCGGTGACGCTGCGCCGGCCGGCCACCCGCCGCGCCGAGCCGACACCTGCCGCTGAGATGGTCACGGCCTCCGGGTCGGTGCGGGGCGAGCGAGCGGGCGCGCGCGTGGCGGCGGCGAGCCGGATCTGGGTCGAGGGGCGTCACGACGCCGAGCTCGTCGAGCACGTGTGGGGTGACGACCTGCGCGACGTCGGCATCGTGGTCGAGCCGATGCACGGTCTCGACGACGTCGTCGCCGCGGTGGCCGACTTCGGGCCGGGACCGACGCGCCGGCTGGGCATCCTCGTCGACCACCTCGTGACCGGCTCGAAGGAATCCCGGCTCGCCGACGCGGTGCGAGGGCCACACGTGCTGGTCACCGGGCACCCCTTCGTCGACGTGTGGGCCGGCGTGCGGCCCGACCGACTCGGCCTCGTCGAATGGCCTGACGTGCCACGCGGGACGGACGTGGAAGGACGGGGTCTGCCGGGCACTGGGCGCCGGCGATCCTCAGGCGTTCTGGCCGGTGCTTCGGGCCACGGTGCGCACGTACGCCGACCTGCGCCCCGAGCTGGTGGGCGCGGTCGAGCGCCTCATCGACTTCGTCACGGTCGACTCCGGCGACGTCGCGACAGGCGGCGAAGCCGCCCAGCTATCGGCCATGGTCTCCAGGACGGTCGCCACGCCGCTGACCGTCGCCGCGATGCGGCCGACGGCGGCGATCTCCTCGGTGGAGCGGCCGGCCTTGCGCAGCTCGGCCACGTGGGACGCGATGCACTTGTGGCACTTGCCGACGACGGCGGCGGCGAGGCAGTAGAGCTCGAAGCGCTCCGGGCCGACACCGCCGTGGGTGGCGAACGCCTGCATCCGCAGGCCGGCGGCGACGTGCTCGATCTCGGGATCGTCGGCCAGTTCGGTGAACGGGTACCACGTCGTGTTCATCGCCATCAGCGCGGCGGCCGTCTGGGCGCCGGCAACCTGCTCGGCCGGCAGGTCCTCGACCGAGCTGAGGGCCTCGACCAGGTCGACCGAGCGGGCCATGATCGCGGCGGCCGAGGCCGCGCCGACGGCCTCCTCGGGCGCCAGCGCCGACGCTCGATGACCGATCCCAGGTTCAGGCGGAGGTCCTTCGCCTGGTCGGGGATGCACGCCTTGACCGGCGCGGCGTGGCTCAGCGGACGGAGCCGGCGGCGCGTACGTCGTGTCGCTCACAGCGTGGCGCCTCCCGCCGCGCGGTTGCACGGGCACAGCTCGTCGGTCTGCAGGCCGTCGAGCACCCGGATGTTCGTCGCGTCGCCCGGGTTGAGGTCCTGTTCACGGTGACTCGGTTGTCGGTCGAGGTGACGTGGCCGGCAGGGCCACTCGACGCCGACCGAACGGGTCGCGAGCGCAGCGCCGCAACGAGCTCCTCGACATCGGCCTCACCGTGTACGAGTTCCGTGGGCCACGTCACCGAGCGGCGAGCATGGGTCGTTGCGACGTTGCGCGAGCGACTCGCTCGAGCGCCTGCGTCAGCTGGATCGACTCACAACGGTGATCCAGCTGACACAGGCGGTCGACGGATTGCGGGCATCGAGTCGTGGCCCGATTAGCGTTCCAGGCATGGCGCAAGCGGTCACGAGAGGGCCGGTCTCCGGCACGGCGAACGTGTCGAAGCGGCGCAAGCCGTTCCTGCTCGACCTGTACTCGACCGCCCTCGGCAAGAAGTACGTGATGGCGATCACCGGCATCATCGGGATCGGCTTCGTCATCGGCCACCTGATCGGCAACCTCAAGATGTACCTCGGCGTCGTCGACGGCGAGTACGACATCGACGTCTACGGCGAGTTCCTCCGCGAGCTGCTGGTGCCGCTCCTGCCCCGGACGTACGCCCTGTGGATCCTGCGCCTCGTGCTCATCGGCGCCCTCGTCCTGCACCTCCATGCGGCCTACTCGCTCACGATCATGAACCGCCGCGCCCGGCCGACGAAGTACCAGTCGAAGCGGGACTACGTCGCCGCCGACTTCGCCGCCCGCACGATGCGCTGGACCGGGATCATCGTGCTGCTCTTCCTCTTCTTCCACCTCGCCGACCTGACGTGGGGCTGGTTCAACCCGGACTTCGTGCGCGGCCACGTGTACCGCAACGTCGACGCCAGCCTGTCGCGCATCCCGGTGGCGATCCTCTACATCGTCGCCAACGTCGCCTTGGGCATCCACCTGTTCCACGGGACCTGGAGCCTGTTCCAGTCGCTCGGCGCGAACAGCCCGAGGTTCAACTCGTGGCGGCGGTGGCTCGCCACGGCCATCGCGACGATCATCGTCGTCGGCAACTGCTCCTTCCCGATCGCCGTCCAGGCCGGCATCGTCCAGATCTGAGAGGGCCCACACACCATGACGGACACGCTCGAACGTCCCGCAGCGACCCCGGCACGTCCTCGGGCTCGGTGCTCGACGGCAAGGTCCCCGACGGACCACTGGCCGACAAGTGGGCCACGTACATCACGGACTCGAAGCTCGTCAACCCGAGCAACAAGCGCAAGTTCAAGATCATCGTCGTCGGCACCGGCCTCGCCGGAGCGTCCGCGGCCGCGACGCTGGCCGAGCTCGGCTACGAGGTCGCACGCGTTCACGTTCCACGACTCGCCACGGCGGGCCCACTCGATCGCCGCCCAGGGCGGCATCAACGCGGCGAAGAACTACCCGAGCGACGGCGACAGCGTCTACCGCCTGTTCTACGACACGATCAAGGGCGGCGACTTCCGCGCCCGCGAGGGCAACGTGTACCGGCTGGCGCAGGTGTCGGGGAACATCATCGACCAGATGGTCGCCCAGGGCGTCCCGTTCGCCCGCGAGTACGGCGGCCTGCTGGACAACCGCAGCTTCGGCGGCGCCCAGGTCAGCCGGACGTTCTACGCCCGTGGCCAGACCGGTCAGCAGCTGCTGCTCGGCGCCTACCAGCAGATGGCCCGCCAGGTCGGGCTCGGCAACATCAAGCTCTGGAACCGCATGGAGCTCGTCGACGTCGTCGTCGTCGACGGTCGCTGCGCCGGCATCGTCACCCGCGACCTGCTCACCGGCGAGGTCTCCTCGCACAGCGCCCATGCAACGGTCCTGTGCACCGGCGGGTACGGCAACGCCTTCTTCCTGTCGACGAACGCGATGGCGTGCAACGTCACTGCCGCCTGGCGGGCCCATCGCAAGGGCGCCTACTTCGCCAACCCGTGCTACACGCAGATCCACCCGACGTGCATCCCGCAGTCCGACGAGTTCCAGTCGAAGCTGACGCTGATGTCGGAATCCCTCCGCAACGACGGCCGGGTCTGGGTGCCCAAGGAGGTCGGCGACGAGCGGCCGCCGGCGCAGATCCCCGACGCCGATCGTGACTACTACCTCGAGCGGCTGTACCCGAGCTTCGGCAACCTGGCCCCGCGCGACATCTCGTCCCGGGCCGCCAAGCGGGCCGTCGACTCCGGGCGTGGCGTCGGGCCGAACAAGAACGGCGTGTACCTCGACTTCTCCGACGCCATCGACCGGCTCGGCAAGCACGTCGTCGAGGAGCGCTACGGGAACCTGTTCGAGATGTACGAGCGGATCACCGGCGAGAACCCCTACGACGTGCCGATGCGGATCTACCCGGCGTCGCACTACACGATGGGCGGCCTCTGGGTCGACTACGAGCTGATGACCACGATCCCCGGGCTGTACTGCGCCGGTGAGGCCAACTTCTCCGATCACGGCGCCAACCGCCTCGGCGCGTCTGCGCTCATGCAGGGACTCGCCGACGGCTACTTCGTGCTGCCGTACACCGTCGGCAACTACCTGGCGCCGATGCTCAACAAGCCGATCCCGGGCACCGACCACCCCGAGTTCGCGGCCGCCGAGGCGGCCGCCACGGCCCGCTTCGACGGCTACCTCCACAACGGGGGCACCCGCTCGCCGGACTACTTCCACCGCGAGCTCGGCAAGATCATCTGGGACTACTGCGGCATGGACCGCAACGAGGCCGGCCTGCAGAAGGCGCTCTCGGAGATCCCCGCCCTGTACGACGAGTTCCAGAAGGACCTCCGGGTGACCGGCAGCGGCGAACAGGTCAACCAGACGCTGGAGAAGGCCGGGCGGCGTCGACGACTTCTTCCAACTCGGGATGCTGATGTGCCGCGACGCCCTCGAGCGCCGCGAGAGCTGTGGCGGCCACTTCCGCTCCGAGTTCCAGACCGAGGAGGGCGAGGCGCTGCGCGACGACGAGCACTTCGCCCACGTCGGGGCCTGGGAGTGGACGGGTGATCCGATGGCCGCCAAGCGGCACAAGGAGGAGCTCGTCTACGAGACCGTCCACTTCCAGACCCGGAGCTACAAGTGACGTCCATCGCGTTCCCCGGCCCCCCCGGACACATCCTGTGACCTCCGCCGTCAAGAACCTCACCCTCAAGATCTGGCGGCAGGACGGGCCGACGACGCCGGTCGCTTCGAGAGCCACCACATCGACGAGATCAGCGACGAGGCGTCGTTCCTCGAGTTGCTCGACGTGCTCAACGAGCGGCTGATCGCCGAGGGCAAGGAGGCCATCGTCTTCGACCACGACTGCCGCGAAGGCATCTGCGGCACGTGCTCGCTGATGATCGACGGCCAGGCCCACGGACCGCAGCGGGGCACGGCGACGTGCCAGTTGCACATGCGCACGTTCACCGACGGCGTGGAGATCGTCGTCGAGCCGTGGCGGGCCCGGGCGTTCCCGATCATCAAGGACCTGATGGTCGACCGCGCCGCGTTCGACCGCATCGTCGAGGTCGGCGGGTTCATCACCGCGCCGACCGGCGGCGCGCCCGACGCCAACCTCTTCCCGGTGCCGAAGCCGGCCGCCGACGCGGCGATGGACGCCGCGGAGTGCATCGGCTGCGGGGCGTGCGTCGCCGCCTGCCCGAACGGCGCCGCCAACCTGTTCACCGCGGCGAAGATCGCCCACCTCAACCTGCTGCCGCAGGGCCAGGCCGAGCGCCTCGCCCGCACCGAGGCGATGGTCGAGCGGATGGACGAGCACTTCGGCTCCTGCACCAACTACGGCGAGTGCGAGGCGGCGTGCCCGAAGTCGATCTCGATCGACGTCATCGCCCTCATGAACGCCGACTACCTCAAGTCGAAGCTGAAGAACCGCAAGAAGTTCGCCCGGACGTGACGCCGGCCGTGCTGCGCACGGCGTCGTCCGAGCCTGGCGGCGGATCTCGACGCGACCTGATCACCTCGCGGCGAGCCGTCCAGACGACCCGGCGACCTCGGACGTCGACCGTGATCCGGCGCCGGCGCGGCGGGTGGCGTGGACCGGGCGATCGTCGGCGTCCCGGCCGGTGAGGGCGATGCCGAGCAGGAGATCGCCGGGCTCGGCGGGAACCGTCACGTCGATGCGCCCGACCCGGGCCACGGCGTCGGCCTCGACGTCACCTCGGAACGCCCACTGCCGTTGCCCGCCCCGCCAGGTGCACGTCACCGACACCTGGGCATCGACGAGGCGACGCGCAGGTCGTTCACGACGTGCACGTCGAGCCCGATCGACTGACCGGGAGCCACGATGCCCGGCAGCGGATCGGTGATCACGACCACCGGCCGACAGGCGTCGACGACGGCCTGCCACGCCAGCTTCGGGCTGCGCTCGTCATCGAGGACCGACGCCGAGATCATCGGTGACGGGTCGGCCAGCCAGGAGAAGCAGAAGCCGCCGGTCGGGCGGTACTTCAGCCGGCGGAGCGTCTCGATGTGGTGGCGCAGGACGTCGGCCTGGTTGCGCTGCGTCGCGGTGCGCCACGACCCGAACGTCGGGTGATCGGTCGGGGGCACCCGTTCGAGCATCGTCTCGACCTCGAGGCCGTGGTGCTCGCGGAGCATCTCCCAGTCGAGGTTCGGCCACACGGAGACGTCCACGAACCGCTCGGCCGATCCGGGCACCGACTGGGCGCCGAACTCGCTGACGAACCGCACGAGGCGAGGGACGAGGTGGGCGACGTCGGCCAGCTCACCGACCTCGCCGCGGTGCCACCCGAGCCACAGGTGGGTGTCGGTGCCGTCGAGCTGCGGGAGGTGGGGCACCACGCCGCCGTGGGCGACGGCCGGGCGGCTCGGATCGGCCTGCTCGAACGCCCGCTTGATCCAGCGGTCGAGGATCGACTTGTTCCAGGACGGCAGCTGCTGGGCGACCAGGCGCCGCACCCGCCCCACCCGACCGGTCGGCTCGACCTGCGGGGCGTCGGCCACCGGTTCGTCGTGGGCGCACCACTGCACGATCGACGGGTGGTGCCCGAGCGCGTTGACGGCCTCGCGGGCCTGGCGCACTGCCTCGCGACGGATCTGGCGGGCGTAGCCCCACTGCAGCGGGAAGTCCTGCAGCAGGAGGACGCCGAGCTCGTCGGCGGCCCGGTACAGCTCGTGGCCGGCGATGTGGGCCTGGATCCGCAACACGTCCAGACCGGCCTCCACGGCCAGCTCGACGTCGCGGCGGACCGCGGCCGGTGAAGCGTCGGCCAGGCCCGGCCGTGTGGGCAGGACGTTCGCGCCCTTGAGGAACAGCCGCTCGCCGTTGATCGAGCACACCCAGTCGTTCCAGGCCACCTCGCGCATCCCGGTGCGGCGGGCCCGGCGGTCGCTCACCGCGCCGTCGACCATGACCTCGACGCCGACGTCGGTGAGCGGCTGGTCCCCGAGCGCCCGCGGCCACCAGAGCCGGGGCCGGTCCAGGTCGACGGCCCACTCGATCTCGTTCGTGCCGGCGGCCAGCGGATGCTCGGTCTCGGCGATGACCTGGTCGTCGGCGGTCGTGCGCAGGACGACGCTGCGCGCCGTGTCGCTGTCGACACTGGCCGCCACCCGTAGGTGGGCACGCGTGTCGTCGGCGTCGCGGCACAGCACCCGCAGGCGGTCGAGCTTGACCGGCCCGGTGTCGTAGACGAGCACCGGTCCCCAGAGGCCGCCGGGGTTCCAGCTCCGGTCGACGGCCTCGGAGTGCTGGAACAGCCCGGTGATGTTGCGCCGGCCGCTCGTCCCGCGTTCCGGGTTGCAGGTGACCTCCACCGCCACCACGTGGTCGTCCCCCAGCCGGCACAGCGCGGTGACGTCGAAGCTGTGGGGGAAGAAGTAGCCCTCCGGGTCGCCGAGGTAGGCACCGTCGAGCCACACGTCGGCCTGGTAGAAGATGCCGTCGAACGTGATCCAGCGGCGCATGCCCTGGTCGGGGGCCGCGAGCTCGAACCGCCTCCGGTAGAGGATCGGGCCGTCGCTCGTGGCCAACTTCGGGTGGGTGCGCCAGTGACCGGGCACCTCGACCTCGAGCCAGTCGTCGTCGTCGACATCGAGCCCGATGCCGGCGCGTCGCAACTCGTCGTCAGCGGCGTTCGCCCGCCACGCGCCCGACAGCTCCACGGCGCGGCAGGCTACCCATGCCGGAGGCTCGGGGTCCGGGGCGGCGACCCGGGAAGTCGCTGCCCGCTGGGGTTCGCAGGGGTCTACCCTCGCGCGGAGGTGGGTTCGCGATGAACGACGACATCTTTCGTCCCGACTGGGACGGCGGCGCCGAGCGGGTGCCGCCGGAGGATGGCGCGCCCGTCGAGGTCCCCGAGATCGTCGAGGCGACGCCCGCGGCGTGGGAGCCGACGCCGCTCGACGATCCCGCCCTGGGCTTCGCCGTCGACGGTACCGACGCGTTCGCGATCGACGAGCGGGTCACCGAACCGCTCGCCGAGGACGACCTCCTCGAGGTCGACGCCGCCGCCGGCTCCCGGGCCCGCCTCGCCGTGCTCGTCGGCGCCGCGCTGGCCGGGCTCCTGATCGTGGTCACTGTGGGCAGCAGCACCGGGCCGCGGCCGGTGATCGGCGAAGCGGGGCGGTTGAGCGAGCTCGGGACCGAGGAGTCGTCGACGACGCTCGCCGAGGGCGACGAGCTCTACGTGGACCGCCGGGCCGAGAAGTTCAAAGTCGAACAGCGGCCGGGGTACGACGGCGACGACGAGGTCACGGCGGACCCGTACGCGACGGATCCGTTCGGCACCTCCGACACGTTCACCGAGGACGGCAACGTCGACTACTCCCTGTTCGACGACGAGGACCCGTTCGAGATCGACGAGTACATCCCGGCCAGGGGTCGCAGCCCAGTGCCCCGCCGCAACGCGACGGTCACCTCGACGACCCGTCCGCCGCTGCGCACGACGACGACGTCGACGGCCACCGCGACGACGCAGGTCGAGGAGACGTCGTCGACCTCGACGTCGTCGACCTTGACGTCGTCGTCGTCGTCGACGACCTCGTCGTCGACCTCGACGTCCTCGTCCACCACCTCCTCGTCGATCCCCGACGGTCCGAAGTGGGAGTCGAGGACGACCGGCCTCCCGGTCACGTGTGCCGCCAGCCTGCGGCTGTGGTCGGCGGGCGGCGGGCTCGTGGCCAGCCTCACCGGCGTCGGAGCGCCTCGGCTGTTCACGAGCGCGGGGACCGGTGGGTGGACGGCGCAGTCGACCGAGCCGCTGATCCCGCAGGCCTTCGTGGCCGACCCGCAGCACCCGGCCACGTTCTGGCTGGCCGGTGACAGTGGGCTGTTCCGCAGCGACGACGGCGGCGCCACGCTCACCGAGCTCGGGTCGCTCGTCGACGTCTCGTCGTTCGCCGTCGACACCGCGGACCCGGCGCGGTCCACGCTGCTGGCCGTGACCGGTGAGGGCTCGCTGCAGCGCTCGTCGAACCGCGGGGCCACGTGGTCGAGCGCGGTGCTGCCGCCGCAGGTCACCGACGTCACGTCGGTGGCGTTCGCCGACACCCAGCACGCGTACCTCGGCGCCGCGCAGGGCATCTTCGCCTCCGCCGACGGGGGCGCGACCTGGGCGGCCAGCAGTGTGTTCCCCGGGGCCGTCAGCGGTCAACCGGTCCGCGTGGGCACAACGATCACGTGGCTGCTCGCCGACGGTGGCGGGGTCGCGGTGAGCCCGGACGGCGGGCTGACCTGGTCGTCGCGGGGCCAAACCGGCACGATCGCGTCGAACGCCACGAGCATCGTGCTCGACGCCACCGGCCGCCTCGTCACGATCGGGGCGGCGGTCGGCGGCGTGACGAAGCTGGTCGCCTCGTCCGACGGAGGAGCGACGTGGGAGCCGATCGATCCGCCGACGCCGTTCGCGCCGAGCGGCATCGCCCAGGCGACCGTCGGCACCTTCGTCTGGAACTCGGGGTGCACCGACGGCAGCTCCGAGACGCAGGCGGTCTCCTTGCTGGTCGTCCCCTGACCGCCGACGTGATCCGTCGTGCCGGCGCCGCCGCGCTTGGATAGGTTCGGACCATGGCAGCACGCCCCGCAACGATCGGCCAGCTCCGGGAGTCCGGCTGGGAGTCGCGCCCCGTCAAGGAGGAGATCCGCGCCAACGCCGTCGCCCGCATCGCCGCCGGGCAGCCGCTGTTCGCGGGGGTCCTCGGGTACGAGCACACCGTCCTCCCGCAGCTCGAGAACGCCCTGCTCGCCGGCCACGACGTGATCTTCCTCGGCGAGCGCGGCCAGGCCAAGACCCGCATGATCCGCTCGCTGACCGGACTCCTCGACGAGTGGATGCCGACGATCGCTGGGAGCGAGATCAACGACGACCCGTACACGCCGGTCTCCCGCCACGCCCGTGACCTCGTGGTCGAGCACGGCGACGAGACGCCGCTGCACTGGGTCCACCGCGATGACCGGTTCGGGGAGAAGTTGGCGACGCCCGACACCTCGATCGCCGATCTCATCGGCGAGGTCGACCCGATCAAGGTCGCCGAGGGCCGCTACCTGTCCGACGAGCTGACGCTGCACTACGGCCTCGTGCCGCGGACCAATCGGGGCATCTTCGCGATCAACGAGCTGCCCGACCTCGCCGAGCGCATCCAGGTCGGCCTGCTGAACGTGCTCGAGGAGCGCGACGTCCAGGTCCGCGGCTACAAGATCCGGCTGCCGCTCGACATCCTGCTCGTCGCGTCGGCCAACCCCGAGGACTACACGAACCGGGGGCGCATCATCACGCCGCTGAAGGACCGCTTCGGCAGCCAGATCCGCACCCACTACCCCCTGGAGGTCGAGACCGAGCTCGACATCGTCCGCCAGGAGGCGCGCTCGACATCGGCCGGCGGGGTCGACGTGACGATCCCCGAGTACCTCGCCGAGGTCATCGTCACGGTCAGCCACCTGGCGCGGGCCAGCACCCACGTCAACCAGCGCAGCGGCGTCAGCGTCCGGCTCTCCGTCACGAACTACGAGGTCGCTGGCCGCCAACGCGATGCGCCGCGGGTTGCGAGCCGGGGAACGCGTCGTCGTGCCCCGCATCGACGACCTCGAGGCGCTGGCCGCCAGCTCGGGCGGCAAGATCGAGATCGAGTCGCTCGACGAGGGTCGGGAAGGCGCAGTGTTCGACAACCTCGTCAAGGGCGCCGTGCTCACGGTGTTCAAGTCCCGCGTCGCGCCCGAGCAGACCCGCGACATCGTCACCGCCTTCGAGGAGGGTGCGGTCGCCCACACCGGTGAGGACGTCGGCTCGGCCGAGCTCGCGTCGCTCGTGGAGTCGGTCCCGGCGTTGCGCCCGCCGGTCGCGGCGCTCACCGAGGGCGACGAATCGCCGGCCGCGGTCGCCGCCGCGGTGACGTTCATCCTCGAGGGGCTGCACCTGTCGAAGCGCCTCAACAAGGACACGTCGGGCGCCGAGCGCGACGTACCGCAGCCGCAGCTGACCGGTCGCTCGGCCCTCGCTCATGGACCGGTCGGCCACCGCGGCCGGGCGTCGACGCCGGCGGCCCGGAGCAGGCGGGTCCGCCGTTCGGCCGCGGCGCCGGCCAGCGTCGCGACGTCGACGGTGACGCACGACCCGTCACGCACCACGACGCGGCCGGCGGCGACGACGTGGCGCACGTCGCGACCGTCGCTCGACCAGACGAGCTGCAGCACCGGGTCGTCGGCGCGCGGCACCCACGCCGGGCCGTCGGTGCCCACGACGACGACGTCGGCCCGCTTCCCGGGCTCCAGCGACCCGAGCTCGTGGTCCATGCCGAGCGCGCGGGCTCCGGCGATCGTGGCCAGCTCCAGCGCGGCGTGGGCGCCGAACGCGGCGTGGCCGGTGTCGCGGGCCAGGCCGGCGGCGAGCGTCGCCACGCGCAACAGGTCGACGGCGTCACCGGCGTTCTCGGCGTCGCACCCGAGCGCGACCCGCCCGCCGGCGGTGTGGAACCCGATGTGCCGGCCGGCGCGGGACACGCCCTGCCCGAGCCGCAGGTAGGCCCACGGGCAGTAGGCGACGGCAACGTCCCGTTCCAGCATGAGCGCCAGTTCGTGGTCGTCGACGTGGACGGCGTGCGCCAGCAGGACGTGGGCGCCGAGCACGCCGAGGTCGGCGAGGTGGTCGAGCGGACGGCGGCCCGTGCGCCGGACGTACGAGTCGACGTCGGCTGTGGTCGGTGAGATGTGGAACGTCAGGCCCGTGCCGGCCTCGACGGCGAGCGCGCTGGCGTCCGTGACCAGCTCGTCGGACATCAGGTCGTGGCCGACCAGCGTCACCCACCCGTCGACGCGGGCGTGCCCGGCGGTCAGACCGAGGACGTGGCGCTGGCGGTCGAGCACGTCGTCGACGCGGCCGGCGAACGGAGCGCCGGCGACGTCCCAGCCCCACGAGCCCAGCGTGCCGCCGACGCCCACCGCGTCGTAGGCGGCGAGGACGCGGTCCGGGTGGGCGACCGTACCCGCCTCGACCGTGTACGTGATGCCGTTCGTCGCCGACTCGACGAGCGCGAGCGTGGCCGACAGCTCGTCGTCGTCGCCGTCGTGGGCGGCGTGGATCGGCAGCGCCCAGTCGAAGATCGCCGACGCGCTGTCGATGTCGTCAGGGATCGTCGAGCGGACCAGGCGGTCGCCCGTGAGGTGCTGGTGGGCGTTGACGAACCCGGGCAGGACGAGGTCGCCGGGGCGTCCGACCACGTCGACGTCCGGCGCGTCGCAGGCCGCCGCCGACCACGGCCCGACGGCGACGATGCGGTCGCCGTCGATGAGCACCGCGCCGTCGGCGACGACGCGTCGGGCGGCGTCCATCGTCACCACGTCACCGCGCACGACCAGCACGAGCGGAGATGGTAGGAACGATCGGGTCATGCCCACCTCCTCGTTGGTCGCCAGCGCCGCCCTGGCCGAGCACTGGTACGTGGTCGCCGAGAGCGTCGCGGTCGTCGATGCCCCGGTCGCGGTCACGCTGCTCGGCCGACGGCTCGTCCTGTGGCGCGACCCGTCGGGATCGGTGGTCGTGGCCCCCGACCGCTGCCCGCACCGCGAGGCGCCGTTGTCACTCGGCCAGGTCGAGCACGGCCGCTTGACGTGCGAGTACCACGGGTGGGCCTTCGGCGAGGGCGGGCGCTGCGTCGCCGTCCCCTCGGTCGGGCCCGGGCGCGCCGTGCCGCCGACCGCCCACCTGCCGACGCTGTGCTGCGTCGAGCGCTACGGCCTGGTCTGGGTGTGCCCCGGCGCGCCCTCGGGGGACGTCCCCGCCGTCACGTGCGAGGACGACCCCGCCTACCGCCGGATCAACTCGGGTGTCGAGGTCTGGAAGACGTCGGCGCTGCGGATGACCGACAACTTCCTCGACGTCGCCCACTTCTCATATGTCCACGCGGCCACGCTCGGTGCGGGCGCGGAGGTGAGTCGAGCGAGTCCTCGAGCGAGCGAACGAAGTGGCTCGGTACCGACGTTCACGATCGGCGCGCTCGACGACGACTTCGTCGGCTACCGCTACGACGTCGAAGTCGGCAACGACGTCGCTGCCGGCGCCGCGGCGTCGCAGCTCGACTCGCCGGTGGTGCGGCGCCGGATGACGACCGGGTTCGCGCTCCCGTTCACGGTCCGCAGCACGATCCGCTACGAGAGCGGGCTCGACCACATCATCCTGCTGTGCACGACGCCGATCGACGACGAGCGGTCCCTGTTCACGTTCGTCGTCTGGCGCAACGACAGCGGCACCGGCGACGACGAGGACGTGATCGCCTTCGACCGGGCGATCGGTGCCGAGGACAAGCGGATGCTCGAGCAGGTGCCCGGCGCCCTCCCGCTCGACGTCACGGCCACGGTCAACGTCCGGTCCGACCGGGCCAGCGTCGAGTGGCGTCGCCGCCTCGCCGCCCTGCTCGCCGACCCCTGACGGGCCGATCGGGGCCGGCGGCCCCAGACGGTCAGATGAACGGGCTGCGGGTCCAGAGCTCGCCGGTGTCGTTGCGGTCCGTCGGCGCCGGGACGCCGGTCAGCTCGAACACCTCGATCGCACCCGGGAAGCCGGCCAGCTCGACGGGGCCGTGGGGCGTCGCCACCACGCCCTCGGGAAGGCGCTCGAGGCCCATGGTGGGGATCAGGACCTCGTAGCGTTCGGCGATGTCGCACAGGCGGGCCGCCATGTTGACGGCCGAGCCGATGTAGTCGTCGCCCTCGAACAGCAGGGCGTACCCGGTCGCGATGCCGGCGCGCAGCGTGAGCGGCGCGCAGACGGCGGCCGCCCGGCTCTCGAGGTCGAGCGTGAACGCGATGCCGTCGCCTTGGTCGACGGCGACGACCATGCAGCCGTCGCCGAGCCACTTGGCGATGCGCACGCCGCGCTCCGACGCCACCTCGCGCACCAGCGTCCGGAACGCGCTGAGCAGGCGCCCGGCGGCATCGTCGCCGAACGCAGCGGTGTAGTTCGTGAACCCGGAGAGATCCAGGAACACGAACGTGCGGGGGACACGCATGCCGGGTCAGCCTACGCCTCGGAGCCCGTTTGTGCTTGCGTTCACATGAAACGCGGGCCCCGACGGTCGGGGGTACGGTGGCCGGGTGCCCGCACGGTTCACCTACTCGCGGTGGGACGGCACCCAGCAGGGCTTCGAGCTCGACGGCGATGCCCTGCTCGAGGAGCTGACCGACGAGCTGCTCTACCACGGCGACGTCAACGCGGCGCTGCGGCGGATGATGCACCAGGGCCTGCGGGACCGCAACGGTGACCGGCTGCAGGGGGTCCGCGAGCTGCTCGAGCGGCTCCGGCGGGAGCGCCAGGAGCGGCTCGAGCGCTTCGACCTCGGAGGCGTGTACGACGAGATCGCCCGCGAGCTCGACGACATCGTCGACGAGGAGCGCCACGCCATCGAGAACGCGGTGCGCGACGCCGAGCAGCAGTCGCAGCGGTCGGGCGACGAGCGGCGCGCCGAGCACGCCCGGGACTCGGCGATGGACCGCAACATGCGCCTCGACTTCCTGCCCGACGACCTCGCCGGCAAGGTCCGCGAGCTCCAGGAGTACGACTTCGAGTCGCAGGAGGCGTCACGCCGGTTCGAGGCGCTGATGGACAAGCTGCGCCAGCAGCTCGCCAACCAGCTCTTCGAGCAGATGAGCGGGGCGATGCAGCAGATGACGCCCGAGGACCTGGCGCGGATGAAGGACATGATGTCCGCGCTCAACGAGATGCTCGACCGTCGCGAGCGCGGCGAGGACCCGGGCTTCGAGGACTTCATGGAGCAGTACGGGGACTTCTTCCCGGAGAACCCCGAGACGCTCGACGAGCTCCTCGAGCAGCTGGCCCAGAAGATGGCGGCGATGCAGGCCATGCTCAACTCGATGACGCCCGAGCAGCGGGCCCAGCTGCAGGAGCTGTCCGACCAGCTGCTCGGCGACATGGACCTGCGCTGGCAGATGGAGCAGCTCGGCGGCCACCTCCGCCAGCTGTTCCCGCAGCAGGGCTGGAACCAGTCCTACGACTTCCAGGGCCAGGATCCGCTGGGCATGGGTGAGGCGATGCAGACGATGCAGGAGCTCGGTGACCTCGACCAGCTCGAGAACCTGTTGCGGAACGCGTCCAACCCCGGGGCGCTGGCCGAGGCCGACATGGACCGCGTGCGCGACCTGCTCGGCGACGACGCGGCCCGATCGTTGGAGCGGCTGGCCGAGCTGACCAGGATGCTGACGGAGGCCGGCCTGATCGAGCAGCGCGAAGGTCGCCTCGAGCTGACGCCGAAGGGCTTGCGGGCGATCGGTTCCAACGCCCTGCGCGACCTCTTCAGCAAGTTGACCAAGGACCAGGTCGGCCAGCACCAGGTGCACCGCCTCGGGCACGGTCACGAGCGGACCTACGACACCAAGCCGTACGAGTACGGCGACCCGTTCCAGCTCGACCTCCAGCGCACGATCCGCAACGCCCTCGGACGGCGCGGGCGGGGCGTGCGGGGCACGCCGGTCGAGCTGCAGCCCGACGACTTCGAGGTCGAGCGCACCGAGCACCTGACGCGATCCAGCACTGTGCTGATGCTCGACCTGTCGTTGTCGATGCCGATGCGGGACAACTTCCTGCCGGCCAAGAAGGTGGCGATGGCGCTGCACTCGCTGATCTCGACGCAGTTCCCGCGGGACTACCTCGGCCTCGTCGGCTTCAGCGAGACGGCGCGCGTCCTCAAGGCCGAGCAGCTGCCCGAGGTCAGCTGGGACTTCGTCTACGGCACGAACATGCAGCACGGCTTCACGCTGGCCCGCCAGCTGCTGGCCCGGCAGTCCGGCACCAAGCAGATCATCATGATCACCGACGGCGAGCCGACGGCCCACGTGACGTCGAGCGGCGACGTGTTCTTCAACTACCCGCCGGTCACCGAGACCGTCGAAGCGACGCTGCGCGAGGTGCTGCGCTGCACCCGCGACGGCATCCGCATCAACACGTTCATGCTCGACGCGACGAGCTACCTCACGGCGTTCGTGGAGCGGTTGACCGAGATCAACCGCGGCCGGGCCTTCTTCACGACGCCCGAGACCCTCGGCGACTACGTGCTCGTCGACTTCATCGAGCACAAGCGCCAGCAGAGCCGCCGCGCGTCGTGATGTCGGCCTCGCTGCGCTCGGCGTGTCACGCCGGCGCCTGGCGGCGCCGGGCCGTCGGCCCGACGGCGTGACCTGACGCTCCACGCGAGCTTCGGTCGGGGGCCGAGGCGGTTGCTGACTTCGCGCCGCGCGCCTCGTGGCTCCCGACGGGCGAGTTCATCCGCGCGAACTGCCTGAGTTTGAGGGCCTCAAGATCCGCCCTTGCGCGAACGTGATGTGGTATGCGACAATCACATCGGTGTAATTACGGCGGTGTCGCCGCCAACAGATGGGCACGAGCTTGTCCGGGATCCTCCCTGAGCCGGACACCAGGACCACATGGCAGGGGGTCCTCCACATGTACGAAGCATTCGCATCAGCCTCCGATCCCGGGGACCACGGTTGGCAGGACGACGCCAACTGCCTCGGTGTCGACCCCGACCTGTTCTTCCCGGAGCGGGGCGCGTCGACAGCGCGAGGCCAAGGAGGTCTGCCGCGGGTGTGTGGTGCGTGAGGAGTGCCTCGAGTTCGCGCTCCAGAACGGCGAGAAGTTCGGCATCTGGGGCGGGCTCTCCGACGCGAGCGGCGCCGCATCCGCCGCCAGCGGGCCCAGGCGGCCCGCAGCGTCCTCCCCGCCTGACGGCCCGACGCCACCCTCGTGGCCGTCGTCATGACCGGCCCGCGCACCGCCTGCCCTCCCGGCCGCGCTGCATGTTCACCTCCGGGTCACTGTGCGGTCGACGGCACGTCATCGCGGCGTGACGGGCGTCCCGACGGTGCAGGCATGAGCCTCTCTCGTCGTCAACTCCTGCGCGGAGCCGCCGCCGGCGCCGGGCTGTCCTTCGCCGGCAACCTCACCGGTCTCTTCACCGGAGCTCCGTCCGTCGCCGCCGCCGGGATCGGCGACCTGATCCCCGATCCGTACCAGCTCCTCGACCTCCCGGCCGGGTTCTCGTACCAGATCGTGTCCGAGGTGGGCGACCCGCTGACCGGCGGCGGCACGCTGGCCGACCGCTTCGACGGCACCTCGACGTTCGACACCCGGCGTTCGACGCTGCTCGTGCGCAACCACGAGCAGGGCGCCGCAGGCCCGTCGTCGCCGTACCCGGCCCTCGCCGGGCCCGAGCTCACGTACGACCCGGCCGCGGTCGGCGGTACCAGCACGGTCGAGATCCGCCGCGGCACGAAGGTGGACGAGTACCAGAGCCTGGCCGGCACGAACAACAACTGCGCCGGCGGCCTGACGCCGTGGGGCACGTGGTTGACGTGCGAGGAGACCGAGACCACGGCCGGTTCCGGCGGCATGACCCGGGACCACGGGTTCGTCTTCGAGGTCGATCGACCGAGATCACCCGGAGCCGCAAGTTCGAGGGCACGTGGTGGGGCGACAAGAGCGCGTACATCGCCTGCTCGTACGCCCGCGCCTCCGACGGCTCGGTCGCCGAGCACGACGGCCAGGTGTGGCGCCTCGACCCCAAGAACGCCACCCTGACGCTCGAGCTCCACTTCGGGCGCAACCTCGATACCGCGAGCGACAACCCCGATGGACCGGACAACATCACGGTCTCCCCGTGGGGCGGTCTCATCCTCGCCGAGGACGGCGAGGGCCTGCAGCACCTCCTGGCCGTCCGGCCCGACGGCAGCACCGCCTTGCTCGCCCGCAACGCCCGCGACGACGGCGAGTTCACCGGCGTCACGTTCTCCGGTGACAAGCGGACGCTCTACGCCAACCTCCAGCACCCGGGCGTGACGTTCGCCATCACCGGGCCGTTCAACACGATCCGCCAGGCACCCGACGCGGCGTGATCGCGCCGGGTGACGTCGCCGCGCGTGGACGACGTCATCCGGCCAATACCGTGCCACCCGTGGCCGTGGCGATCAGGGTGCTGGGACTCGACGACGACCTCGACGCCTTCGGCCGCATCGTCCTGTCGTCGTACCGCGCCCTGGACGGCCATCCCGCCGACACCGGCTACGAGCACGAGCTCGTCGACGTGCGGGCGCGCGTCCGTCACGGGCTCGTCCTCGGGGCCCATGACGGTGACCGCCCGATCGGTTGCGTGACGTACGTCAACGATCCTTCCAGTCCCTACGCCGAGGACCTCCACGACGACGAAGCGGGCTTCCGGATGCTGGGTGTCGACACGGGCGCGCAGGGACAGGGCGTCGGCACGTCGCTCGTCCTGGCCTGCATCGAGCGGGCCACCGAGCTGGGGCGGGGCGCGATGTTCATCCACTCCGGGAGCTGGATGACGACCGCCCACCGTGTCTACGCTCGTCTCGGCTTCGAGCGGGTACCGGCGCGCGACTGGGTCGTCGACGGCGAGGGGATCACGCTGCTCGCGCTGCGCCGACCGATCGACGCGTCGGCTCAAGGCGCGTAGACGTGCAACACTCCGGGCTCGTGAAGCGCGCCCTGGTCCTGCTCGCCGTGCTCTCGACCTTCGTGATCGCCTGCGGGGCCGACGACGACGACGGCGACGACGCCGCCGCGGTGACGACCGCGGCGGTTGACGCGACGGGTGTCGCAGGAGGCTCGACCACCGCCGCGGGAAGTACGCCGGCCGGGGGTGGCAGCGACTACTGCACTGCACTGGTCGCGTACAAGACGTCCAGAGACGAGTTCGCGGCGCTCGTGGCCAGTGGGACGGCGACGCCCGAGCAGATCCAGACGGCCATCACGAATCAGGGGTCCGCGTTCAACGTGTTGGTCGATGCCGCGCCGTCCGACATCGCGGGCGACCTCGGCGCCATCTCCAATGCGATGGTCTCGCTGCTGGAGGCGCTCGCCGAGGTCGACTACGACCTCGGCTCGCTCACGACGGAAAATGCCGCGGCGGCCGAGGCGCTCAACGAACTCGACGAGCCGGTGTTCTTCGAAGCGGTCGCGACCGTGGACGGTTACAACCTGGAGCATTGCGGCATCACGATGGGGGATTGGCTAGTGGGCCTGCGATGAACGGTGGTCGCCGCCGGCCAGAGGATCGCGGCGACCTCGACCGCCGAGACCTCTTCGCTCGCGCATGTCCAAGGCCAATTCGAGGGAACCCCGTGAACTGACCGTGGTCGCGCCGCGGCGGGCAACACCGGGCGATGGGTCGGGCGGCCACGAGTTCGAGCGTCACCGGCACCACCGGCAGCTCGGCCCGAAACGTGCGATGGTGACCGTGTGCGGGTCACGGTCACGGGCGCGGCAGGTCGCATCGGACGCACGATCGTCCCCGGGCTGACGGCGCGCGGCCACGACGTGCGGGGCATCGACCTCGTCGCGCCGAACGAGCCGTGGGCCGAGCGGGTCGTGGTCGCCGACGTCGGGCGTGACGTCGACGCGCTGGCCGCCGTCGTCGATGGCGCTGAGGCCGTCGTCCACCTCGCCGCGCATGCCGGCGAGTCGGACTTCGAGACGGCCCTCGACGCCCACGTCCGGCTGACGTACCGCGTCCTCGAAGCGGCGCGGGTCGCCGGCGTGCCCCGCGTCGTGTACGCCAGCAGCAACCACGCCGTCGGGTTCACGCCCCGGGCCGACATGTTGACGTCGGCCGATCGCGTGCGGCCCGACGGCTTCTACGGCGTCGGCAAGGCGGCGGCGGAAGCGCTGTGCAGCCGCTACCACGACCAGCACGGCCTCGCCGTCGCGTGCCTCCGCATCGGCAGCTTCCGCGAGCACCCGACGACGCGCCGCCACCTCAGCACGTGGTTGTCGCCGCGAGACGCCGTCGACCTGGTCGATGCCTGCCTGCGGTCCCCGGATCTCGGGTTCGCCATCGTGTTCGGCACGTCCGGCAACACCCGGGCATGGTGGGACCTCGGCCCGGCGCGTCGGCTCGGCTATGCACCGCTCGACGACGCCGAGCGCTTCGCCGACGGGATCGAGGCGGCGCCACCGACCGAGCGGGACGATCTCGACGGCCGCTACGTCGGTGGGGACTTCGCCCGACCCGACCGCTGACGCGCGCGGTGCTCGGGCGAGAGCGACTCGCGGCGCCGAGCGCGGCGCCCCGGTCTGCGAACATGGCCGGGCGTCGGCGACGGGGAGGCACGGTGAGCGGAGGCAGGCTGGCCAAGGAGCCACGTGACGGGTGCATCTACGTGGTCGTGGAGATCCCGCGCGGCAGCCGCAACAAGTATGAGATCGACCACACCGACGGCAAGGTCTACCTCGACCGCCGGTTGTTCACGGCCACGACGTACCCGGCCGACTACGGCTTCGTGCCGCACACGCTCAGCGGAGACGGCGACCCGCTCGACGCGCTCGTGATGCTCGACGACCCCGTGTACCCCGGCGTGTGGGTCGAGGCGCGCCCGGTCGGCGTGCTGTACATGCAGGACGAGGCTGGCGAAGACGCCAAGCTCATCTGCGTGCCGCCCGGCGAGCCGCGGTGGGAGGACGTCGAGGACCTCGACCAGCTCCCGCACCAGCTGATGGCCGAGATCCGCCACTTCTTCGAGGTCTACAAGACGCTCGAGCCCGGGAAGTACGCGTCGACCACGGGCATCGGCGGGCGCGACGAGGCCTGGAGGGAGATCGAGTCGGCACGGGCCGACTACGTGCCCGGTTGAGACTGGCTGCGGCGCACGTGGGACCGTGGCCGTGACGCCCTCACGCCCCATGCCGACCTGACATCATGTTCGGATCGAGCCCCGATCCAGCGTCGGCGCGGCCCTGGACAGCTCGACCCGGAAGAAGGTGGAACGGGCCGACCGATGACCGAGCCCCATGAGACATGCCCGGTCGGCCGTGACGACCACTGAGTCGGCGAGGTCCACGGTGGCCGACGCGCCGGACTCGCGACGTGATGGCGGGCGGCGGCTCCTCGCCGCCGTCGGCGACGTCCTGCGGCGCTACTGGGGCACGGCCTTCGTCGTCGCCTGCGTGATCGTGGCCGGGCTGGCAACCGGGGCGCTGTGGCGTTCGGTGACGGAGGGCAGCGACCTCTACGACGAGGTCGCCTACGGCCTCCCGGCGCTGGAGGACGGCCGGTGGTGGACGTTCCTCACCGGCATGTTCTTCGCGCCGCAGCTCGTGCTCTACGTCCCCATCCTGCTGCTCCTGATCTTCGTCGCCAGCATCTACGAGCGCCGGGTCGGGCACGTCCGAACGATCGTCGTGGCGATCGGCGGGCAGTTCCTCGCCACGCTGTTGACGGCGCTGTTCCTGTGGGCGTTCGACGACAGCAGCTGGACGTGGGCCCGCGATCTCGGTGCGGAGCTCGACCTCGGGATCTCGGCCGGCGGCTTCGCGTTGCTGGGCGCGCTGTCCGCCGTGATGCAAGCGGTCTGGCGGCGGCGGATCCGCATCGGCGTCCTCGCCTACCTGTTCACGTTGCTGCTGACGTCGGGGTTGCTGTGGGACGTCGAGCACTTCGTCGCGTTCGTCCTCGGAGTCGTCGCCGGCCCGTCCCTCGCCGGGCGGGCGCCGTACGCGCCCACCGTCAACTTCAACCGGCGGACACAACGGGCGCTGGTAGCCCTGATCGTCGCCGTCCTCGCGGTGGCGGCGTTGATCGAGGGCGTGTTCCCGGGCAACGGCGGTCCCTTCCACAACCAGAACCAGGCGCTCCAGTCGAGTGCGCTGTCGCTGGCCCTGGTCGTCAGCGCCGTGCTCCAGCTCGTCGCCGCCGACGGCCTGCGGCGCGGACGCCGGTTGGCGTGGATCTACATCCTCGTGCTGCTGGGCCTGTCGGTCGCGGTGCTGCTCGGTGCCGAGGAGAGCGCCGAGCGCAACGCCGACCTCGTGATCAACGGCGGTCTCCTCCTGCTCCTGCTGATCACGTTCCGCGCGTTCAGCGCCCGCTCCGGTCGCAAGTCGTTCCGTCACGCCGGGCGTCGACTGCTGTACGTGGCGATCGCGCTGTTCCTCTACACCGCGGTCGGCTTCTTCGTCCTGCAGGACGACTTCCAGCCGGCGGCCAAGCCGATCGACATGCTCGGTGAGTTCTTCAGCCGGTTGGTCTTCACGACGAGCGGCAACATCGATCCGATCACGACGCCGGCCAAGTGGTTCGTCAACTCGATCGGTGCGATCTGGCTCGCCGCGATCCTCATCACCGTCGTCGGGCTGCTGTACAGCAGCCGTCGCGCCCGCCCGTTCCCGGAAGCCGACACCCGTCTGCGGGCGCTGCTGCGCCAGCACAACTCGTCGAACATCGAGTGGATGCTGACGTGGAAGGGGATCACCGCCTGGTTCACCGAGGACGGCGAGACGGCGATCGGCTACGAGGTCGTCGGCTCGGTGGCGCTGTGCCTGGCCGATCCCGTCGGTCCGATGGAGAGGCGGGAGGCTGCGCTCCGCGAGTTCGACGCCTACTGCTTCCGGCGCGGGTGGATCCCGTGCCTCTTCGCGGCGGGGAAGGCGACCGCCGACCTCGCGCCGGTGCTGGGCTGGCGCACGGTCGAGGTGGCCGAGGACAGCGTGATGCCGCTCGAGCACCTCGAGTTCAAGGGCAAGGCCTTCCAGGACGTGCGCACGGCGATCAACCGGGCCGGCAAGCAGGACGTCTCGCTCGTCGTGACGTCGTGGGCCGAGTCCAAGCCGGTGGTGACCGACCAGCTGCGGGCGATCAGCGGCGGCTGGGTGTCGGACAAGGCGCTGCCCGAGATGGGGTTCACCCTCGGCACGTTGCGCGAGGCCGACGACCCGGAGGTCCGGTTGCACCTCGCCGTCGACGCCGACCAGACCGTCGAGGGGTTCACATCGTGGATGCCGGTGGCCGAGGATGGTCAGGTCGTCGGGTGGACGCTCGACCTGATGCGCCGCCGGGACCAGGGTTTTCGGCCGGTGATGGAGTTCATGATCGGCGCCTCGGCGATGCAGCTGAAGGAGGAGGGCTACCGCTTCATGAGCCTCTCCGCCGCGCCGCTGGCCAAGGCGTCGGACCAGCTCGCCGAGAACAGCGACCAGGAGGTCCTGCAGAAGCTGCTCGACTTCCTCGGCGCGACCCTCGAGCCGTACTACGGCTTCCAATCGCTCTTCGCGTTCAAACAGAAGTTCCGGCCCGAGCACCACCCGATGTACCTCATGTTCCCCGACTCGACCGCGTTGGCCGAGATCGGGATCGCCGTCGCCCGGGCGTACATGCCCGACGCCGGGTTGTGGGACTGGGTGAAGATGGCCTGGGACATGGTGGTCCCCCATCGGGCGCCGACGCCCGAACCCGAACCCGCACCGCCGCCGGCGGCCCCGGTGTCGTCCCCGCCAGCAGCGGCCGCCGAGCATCCGACCCCCTCGGCGCCGTCCACGGCATCGGCCTGACGCCCCGCCGGCTACGTCGTTCGGCTCGCTGGCCGACGTCCCCCGATCGGGGGATGTCGCCGGGGCGGAGCCGGACGCCCCCGTCGGGTCCCTATGATCGGGCGATCAGCGCACCGCCCTCCGTGCTCAACACGGTCTCCGATGTCGCCACCCCCCGCCGGAGGGATCGCCGTCCTGTTCGCTGGGTCCGGCGCGCCCTGATCGCGTTCGGGTTGTTCATCGTCGTCGGGAACGTCGCGATCTACGTCCCGTCGCTGCTGCTCCAGTACCTCGCCGGACCGTCCGTCCCGGCGGCGGCGGCCGACGTTCGCGACGTCGACAACCTCGCCGCCGTCGACGCCGCGGTGTGGCGGGGGGCGGCGCCGACGTCCGCCGCCGGGTACGAATCCCTGGCCGCGGCGGGGGTCACCACGGTGGTCGACCTCCGGCCGGATCCGACGGTCGACGTCGATGAAGCGACGTTGCGCTCATACGGGATCACGCTGGTCTCGCTGCCGATCATCGACGGGCAGACCCCGACGCCCACCCAGATCGACGAGTTCCTCGACGTCGTCGCGACGAGCCCGGGCACGGTCTTCCTCCACTGCGGCGCCGGTGTCGGCCGCACGGGGAGCATGGCTGCCGCATACCTCGTGGCCACCGGTCAGACCTCGGGCTTCGACGCGACCATGCGCAACCTGTCGGTCGGTCCGCCGTCGCTGGAGCAGATCGCCTTCTCGCTGAAGCTGCACGGCACCGACGCCGAGCACGCCAACTTCGCCGTGGTGGCGGCGAGCCGGCTCCTGGACGCCCCGCGGCGGATCTGGACGGTCTGGGGCTGAGGCGATGCGGGCCGGCGTCAGGCCGCCGGCTCGTCGACGATCTCCTGGATGTCACCGCGGACGCGGTCGATCGTCGCGTCCTTGATGCACCCGGTGAGCCGCTTGCGCTCGTGGGCGCCGAGCGCCGGCGACACGGTGGCGACGCCGGTCCCCCCGTCGCCGATGGTCAGGTCGACGAGCCGGTTGCCGATGGTCTCGTTGCACACGTACCACAGGGCCCTCGCGGCCTCCGAGATCGGTTGCTGGGCGTCGTAGGTGTCCACATCGAACGTGATCACGCTGCGGGAGCCTGGGACGGCGACGTCAGGTCGGTTCTCGGTGCGATCACGGACGGCATCGACGACCGCGGCGGCGAGCACCGCGACGAGCAGGATGACGAGCGCCTTGCGCACCGAGCTCCTTCGTTCGCTCGCTCGAGGACTCGCTCGGCTCACCGAGCTCCTTCGTTCGCTCGCTCGAGGACTCGCTCGGCTCACCGGCGATCACCTCGTTCCCGGCCGCTGCAACAGGTCGAGCGGGTCCTCACCGCCCAAGAACCCGCCGTCGGGAGGCGCCAGCTCGCCGAGGTCCCTGCTCAAGGCGCCCGTCGTGCCGGAGCGGCTCGTCAGCCGGGCGACACGCTCCACCAACCACGCCAGGGCGCTGGCCAGGATGCCGGCACCGAGGATCACCGGGACGAACACGCCGAGCTGGTGCGGATCGCGGAGCCAGGCGAACGTCCCGGACGTGTTCGGCGCGGCGTCGAGGTGCGACTTGATGCGCGCCGTCCGCTGGGCGTCGACCAGCTGGCGCTCGACCCGGTCGAGCCGCGTCAGCAGGAGGATCGTGACCAGGCCGATCTCGGCCCCGAGCAGCAGGATGCCGGCGATCAGCGCACGGTTCCACTCCCACCAGGTGAGGTAGGCGAAGAAGTACCAGGCCGAGGTGACGAGCGTGATGAGCAGGAGCACGACGGCGATCCGGCGCGCGATCATGACGTGTCACCTCCGGTCGTGGTCTCCTCGGACGCGCGCTCGACGACGACCACCGCGCCGCTCGAGCCGTCGACCTCGACGACATCGCCGTCGCGGAGCTGATCGACCGCACCGGCCCGGCCGACGACGGTGGGGATCCCGTACTCCCGGGCCAGGATCGCCAGGTGGCTGAGCGGGCTGCCGGTCTCGGCGACGAGCGCGGCGAGCTGGGGGATGACGGGCGCCAAGCGGGGATCGAGCGTTCGCACGACGAGCACGACACCGGGCCCGGCGTCGGCGACGTCGGTGCGGATCACCCCGCGACCGGTGCCACCGCCCACCGCCGTGCCCACGCCGTCCGCACGGATGCCCTCGGCCATCGGTGTGCCGTCAGCGGCGAGGCGGAACGTGGTCGGTAGCTCCGTGCGTCGCATCGCGTCCGGACGCCCGTCCCGGGGCACCAGCTGCCGGGTGTGCACGACGGACTCGAGCTCGGTCCAGCGCAGGTAGCGGACGGCCTCGGCGTCGGGCAGCACGCCCTCGTCGGCCAATCGTCGACCGAGGACGTCGGCGGCGCGGGCGCCGAGCTCTTGGACCCACCGCACGCGCATCCGGAGCGCCTCGCGCGTGACGCCTTCGAGCGTCGGGCGTGGCCGGTCGTCGGCCGCGAGCGCGCCACGCGGGACCACCGGGACGTCGCCGGTGGGCGGGATCCGTGGGGGGACGAGGGCGAGGACGATCGGGAGGCGTTGCACCACGTCGGCACGGGGTCGCCCAGCGGCGGCGTCGGCTCGCAGGGCGTCCAAGGCGACACCGGCCGCGCCGGTCGACGGGTCGGCGTGGAGCAGGGCCCCGGCCAGGACCTCGTACCCGTGCAGCGCCCGCAGGGCGGGCGCCGTGTTGCGCACGATGCGCAGCAGGTCGGCATCGTCCAACCCGTCGAGCGATGGGACGGCCAACAGGTCGGCGTCGATCTCGGCGATGAGGTCGCGGGCGAGGTCGGGCAGGGCGGCGGCCAGGCGCCCGACCCGCCAGGCCGAGCCCAGCCGGCGCAGACCCGGCCGCGGATCGAGGCGACGGGCCAGGGTCCTCGGCCGGGGATCGGCGCCGAGCAGCACGAGATCGACGGCCGGGCGTCCGCCGACGCTGATGACGAGCGGAGCGCGGCGCACCTGAGCCGCCGACGTCGTGCCGAGGAGGCCGACGGCATGGCGTAGCCCGTCGCGCAGCGGGGTCAGCCACACGTCCTCCTCCAGGGGCGCGAGCGGATCCGGGAACGTCTCCGCCAGCGGTCCCGGCCCGTACAGCGGCCCGCTCACCGGGCCGTGCAGCGTCGTGATCGGCCGTGACTGGAGGAGCTGGACGGTGCCGTCGCGGTCGACGGCCCACTCGATGTCCTGCGGGCGGCCGGCGAGCTCGCCGAGCCGCCGCGCGAGTGCCGCGAGCTCGTGCAGGTGGCGATCGTCGGGGTGATCGCCACCGTCGGCCGCGACGATGCCGCCGCGCCGGGTCAACGTTGCCGTCCATCCGTCGACCTCGCCGTTCACCAGGCGGTCGGGACCGCCGCGGACCGCCGAGATCGCCAGCCGGTCGGTCCGCTCCGACACCGGATCGACGCCGAACAGGACGCCGCCCCACACTGGCTCCAGGTACGGCTGGACCAGGACGGCCATCTCGACGTCGGGTCCGGGGTCGACGCGGTCCTTCGAGGCGACGACGTCGTGCACCGCGGCGACGAACGCGTCCCAACCGCGCACGTCGAGTCGCGACACGAAGAGCCCCGCCATCGAGCTCGACTCGCTGTCCTCCTTCGTGGCCGACGAGCGCACGACGAGCGGGTCCCGGCCGTCCCGGCTGAGGTTCCGCCACGCCTTGCGGACGGCGCCGTTCGTGTCGAGCGAGCCGGCCGCGACGAGGGCGGTGGTCAGCACGAACCCAGGCAGCACCGGCAGGCCGGCCTGCGCCGATCGGGACAGGCTCGCTGCCTTCGCCCCCACAGCGTCGACGGCCGTCGACCCCGGGCCGCCGAGCGCGACCACGGATCGTCGGCTGTCACCGGTGGCCGGTGACGAACGCTGTGGGCAGGTCCTCATGGTCTTCTACCTCGGTCATCGTCCGATGGCCGAGGTCAACGCACGATGAGGCCTCCTGCTTCCCGGCCGCGGGTGATGTGACAAATGTCACATCTGGCCCGTGGCGGTGATTCCCAGATGGACCGACGTCGAGACCCGACGTTCGGTGTGTCCCCGCGGTCAGTTGCGGCTGCGGGCCCGCTGCTCCTCGCGGAGCTCCTCGTAGCGGTGCGGCCACTCGTCGTCGATGCTCATGCCGATGCGGGTGGCTTCCTCGGCCGAGAGCTCGACCGGGTAGCCCAGCGTGTCGGCGAGGCGGAACGCCAGGTCGCCGTCGAAGACCTTCGACTCGTCGGCGAGCATTTGGAGGTGGTCGACGCCCTTGCGGAGGGTCTTGGAGAACTTCAACGCTTCCTTGTCGATCGTCTCGCGGGCGACGTCGCCGCCAGTGCCGGGGCCGACGTCGGGCCAGCGCCGGCCCATCACGTCGGAGACGCGATCGGTCGCCTCGACGAGCGATTGGGCGAGGCCCTGATCGGTTCCCTTGAGCAGCTCGGCGTGGCGTACGGCCCGGCGGATCAGCTTGCGCAGCACGTAGCCCTGACGCGACGCGGACGGAGTGATGCCCGCGGCGGCGATGGCCAGGCTGGCGCGCAGGTGGTCGGTGACGATGCGCAGCGAGTGCTGCTGATCGCCCTCGAGCCGGTCGGGGTCGACGCCGAGCGTGTCGCCGACGACGATGGTCAGCTCGTGGAGCTCGTCGGTCTTCCAGACCGTGTCGTGGCCGTTGATGAACAGCGCGAGGCGCTCGAGACCCATTCCGGTGTCGACGTTGCGCTGCGGCAGCGGGGTCAGCTCCCCGGACAGGGCGCGGTCGAACGACATGAACACGTTGTTCCAGATCTCGACGTACTCGGGGATGTCGGCGAACGGCACGGCCGGCTCGTCCCCCACGTACACGAAGATCTCGGTGTCCGGCCCGCACAGCCCGACCGGGCCGTTCGACCACCAGTTGTCGACGAGGGGGTTGATGCGGCCCGTGAGGTCGACGCCGGCATCGGCGAACGTCTGCTCCCAGATCGCGTGGGCTTCGTCGTCGAACGGCAGCCCCTCGGCACCGGCGAAGACGGTGACGTAGATCTTGTGCGGGTCGATGCCGAACTCGTTCGTGAGCAGACCGAACGACTGCGGGATGGACGTCTCCTTGAAGTAGTCGCCGAGGCTCCAGTTGCCGAGCATCTCGAAGACGGTGAGGTGGGTGTTGTCGCCCACCTCGTCGACGTCGGTCGTGCGCACGCAGCGCTGCACGTCGGTCAGGCGCCGGCCGGCCGGGTGCGGCTCGCCCTTCAGGTACGGCGTCAGCGGGTGCATGCCGGCCGTCGTGAACAGGACGTCATCGGTCGGTGATCGCACCGAGTGGCCCTCGATCACCACGTGACCGTGGCGCTCCATGTAGCCGAGGAAGGTCCGCTCGATCTGCTCGATCGTCCACGCCATCCGGGCTCCCTCCTGCGGTCGGTCAGAACGTCCGCCGGGGGCGGTGTGGTGGTGGAGGGGAAGGATTCGAACCTCCGTCTCGACACGTCGTGCTCTCCGAGCTGAGCGACGCCCCCGTCAGGTTCCGAGAACATACGTGACGAAGGTTGGGGATCGCAACCACTTCGCCCCGGTCGGTGATCGGAACTCGGCGCGGGCACAGCGACGAAGATGGCGTCGACCGCGGATGCGGTGACACGGAACGGTCAGCAGGGCCGGCCGGTGGCGACGACGACCGTGAGGGGCGTGCCGGCCGGGATGGCCGCGCCGTTGGCATACGAGACCGTGGAGTCGTTCGAGTCGACGACGGCAGTGATGTACTCGCTGCCGACCGTCGGCGCTCGACACGGGCGGGCGAGCGCGGTGACGGGTAGACCGGCGGTGCAGAGCGCATCGACGCCGATCGACCAGTACTGGCCGATCGCGTTCCAGCCGGTGACCGGCGGACCGGGCACGGTGGTCGCCGGGGGCAGCGTCGTGGTGGCCACGGTGGACGCGGTGGCCGGCACCGTCGTCGTCGACGGCGGGAGCGCCGGACACGACGCGATCGCGGCGATCGCCGCATCCGTGCTGACGGATGCCACGTTGACGCCGGGGTTGGCCGCGTCCTGTCGCGCCGTCCAGGGTTGCAGCCCGCCGACGTGCACGAGGTACTCGGCCGGCGCCGCCGACACGTCGGCCGTGAAGTCGAAGAAGCAGGTCCACTGACCACCGCCACCGGACACGTCCTCCCACCGGCTCGCCGTGATCGATCCCGTGCCGACCTGGGTGTTCGTCGCCGCATCGAGCACGGCCACGGGGCTGCCGACCGCGAGCCCCGCCGTCGAGCCGCCACGGGAGCCGTCCCAACCGACGCACGTGCCGTCGGCCAACCGCACGGCCTCCGAGAACGGATCGGTCAGGGTGAACGGCGGGGGACCGGGCTCCACACCGCCGGCGCTACCGGCGACGGCCGTGCCCCGCACGACGCCCGGACCGCCCGGTGGCGTCGTGGTGGTGGTGGTGGTGGCGGCGGCGGCCGTCGACGTCGTCGTGGTCGCGTCGAGCGTGGTGGACGGCGCGCTCGACGAGGTCACCGGGCGCTCGCTCGTGGCGGTCGCGTCCTCGACGCTGTCGGTCGCCGTCGTCGAGGGTGGCGACGTCGGACGGACGACCGGTCCGGCGTCGCGATCGCTCGAGCACGCCGCGACGAGCACGGCGAGCGCAGCAGCGACAGCGACGGACCGGGTGGTGATGTGGCCTCGACCCACGCGTGCGAGTGTCCCAGACCGCAGAGCGCGTCGCGCCAGCGCGATTCGCGCCACACCACTGTGGCCGACGTCGCCGACTGTTCACGTCGGCCCACCTGGGCGTCATCCGGGGGACGGAGCGTCCGGTCCTGCGAGCCGGTCCGGCGAGGTCATGCGCCCGCTGGCCCGCCGGCTCGGTCTCGACGTCGGGCCGCGTCGTCGGGTTCGAGCAGGTGCTCGGGTGAGCAGCTCCCGACTCGTCAGCCCCAGACGCGCGCCGCGATCTCCGACCAGAGGTCGCGGAAGGCAACGGCGCCGCGGGTCGAGGGCGCGTAGACGGCGAGCGGCGCCCGCTCGAGCCCCATGCGCTCGACGGCCGCCACGCTCGGCACGTGCGTCGGGAGGAGGTCGGGCCACTGCGCCGCGAGCGCGGCCGCGACCTCGCGGTGCACGCTGCGACGACCGTCCATCATCGAGACGAACGGCAACACCATCGGGGCGCCGTCGATGCCCTCCAGGAACGTCCCGAGCTGCTCGAGCGTGCGGGCCGAGAGCGTCGACGGGATCGTCGGCACGAGCAGCACATCGGCCGCCTCGAACACGCTCTCGCTCGTGAGCGTGATCCCCGGCGGGCAGTCGAGCAGGCAGACGTCGTAGGACGTGTCGACCGCGTCCAACAGCGCGGCCAGCCGATCGGTCGAGGACTGGTCGAGGTGCAGGTCGAGGTGGCGCAGGGAGAAGTCGGCGGGCAGCACGTCGAGCCCGGACACGTCGGTCGACCGGACGTGGTCGCCCAGCGCCCCGTGCTTCGACACCAGCCGGTCGGCGCCGCCCTTCAGCACCGGCTTCACGCGGACGAAGAACGTCGTCGCGCCCTGCGGGTCGAGGTCCCAGAGCAGCACCCGGGCGCCGGTTCGACTGGCCTCGTAGGCGAGGTTGACGGCCGCGGTCGTCTTCCCGACGCCGCCCTTGATGCTGTAGGTCGCCAGGACCTTCACGAGTCGAGCCCGTCGAGCAGGTGGTCGAACGCCTCGTGGGTCTTGGCGCTGTCGTAGCCCTCGAAGCGTTCGGCGAACTCGTCGCGCGCCGCCTGTCGCCGACGTTCCAGCTGCTCGATGAGCTGCCCGACCGCGACGTACGTCGACGGCGCCGTCGTCGCCGGCAGCTCGTGCACGGCCTGCCGCAGCTCGGCGACGTGGACCTCGGCGTCCTGGTGCTCGCCCAAGTTGTCCTGGAGCGCCTTGAGGCGCTTGACGAACCGCGTCCTCGGCTCGTCGCCGAGCAGGCCCCCGAAGCACTCGAGGAGGTAGCGCAGCTTCTTCGCGTCCTTGCGCAGCTCGTGCACGTCGTCGGCCGGCGTGGCCGGCGTGATGGCGCGCCCGTGCTCGAGCAGGAGGGACTGGGCCTTCTCGATCCGCCGCCGCACGACGTGCACCAACGGGTGCCCGGCGTGCGCGCCGCCGAGCGATGGATCGATCGGCGTGCCGAGCGCCTCCTGCCAGCGGCCCAGGAACGTCGTCACGGCCGACGACCGCAGTGCGTCGGCGAGCTCGGCGTAGGCCGCCTCGCGGTCGGCCTCGAGCTGGTCGCGCACCGGTCGCAACGCCCGCACGACGTCGGGCGGCAGGTGGGCCACGTAGTCGTCCCACTCGAGCACGTAGACGTCGAGATCCCGCGGCGGGCCCGTCAGGGTGCCGATCGCCTTGAGCTCCTCGGCCGCCCAGTTCCCGAGGTCCTCGGGGAGGACCTGGCGGCCGTGGCGCGAGCACCGATCGCGACCGGCGCACGGCGACGCGCATGTCGTGCAGGAACTCGGAATCGATGTCGTCGATGGTGCCCGGGACGTTGGCGACGATCGACGCGGCGAGGTTGGCCAGGACGAGCCGGAACCCTTCGAGCGCGACGAGGTCGGCGTCGAGCGGGACGCTCGGGTCGTCGTGGTGCCCACGGGGGTCGGTGCCCGCGGCGCGCAGCACGACGTCGGTGAGGTCATCGTCCCCGCCGTCGCCGTCGCCGTCGCCGTCGCCGCCGACCAGCGGCCGGCCGCCGGTGGCGGTCACGACCGCCTCCAGGTCGTTCGAGCGGCGCTCGTAGCCGGTGACGTCGTCGACCACCACGAACCAACCGCCGACCGAGTGCCGCGGGGCCTCGATGTGCTCGACGAGCGTGGCCGATGCGACGACCTTGGCGTCGGCGTTGCGCCGCAGGACCGGGCGCTGGCGGGATGCGAACGTGACCAGTGGCAGCAGAGCGCGGACGTCGAGCAGCTCGGCGATCCGAGCCCGCAGGGGACCGGGTGGCAGGTCCCCGGCGACGCGGGGGACCGCGGGGGAGGGGACCTCGACGGTGACGACGTCGCGCCCGCTGAGCTCGAGCACGCCGTCGCGCCGCGCCAGCCGTAGCCCGGCGCCGTTGATCCGGCCGTCGAACGTGTCGAGGACGGTCGTCGTGACGGTGGACGGTGGCCCGACCTCGAAGCCGGCCGAGGTGAGCGCGGCGACCAGCTCGCCCGCGTCGGGACCGGTCGACGTGAACGTGGATCCGGTGCGCATGGAGCGAGTCAGGGTATCGGCGTGCTCCGGTCCATACTGAAGCCGTGGCCGTCGAGATCGAGCGCAAGTTCCTCGTCGCCGAGCCGCCGACGTCTGACGTGCTGGGGGCCGGCGTGCCGATGCGGCAGGGCTACCTGGCCGGTGAGGGCGACGTGGAGGCGCGCATCCGCATCACACCCGATGGCGCGCGGTTCACCGTGAAGGCCGGCCGGGGCGTCGCCCGGACCGAGGTCGAGCTCGACGTGCCCGTGGACGAGGCCGAGGCGCTGTGGCCGCACACGGTCGGGCGGCGCCTGGAGAAGGTGCGGCACCGCGTCGCCGTCCCCGGTGGGACGGCCGAGGTGGACCGTTACGGCGGACCGCTCGACGGCTTGTGGACCGTCGAGGTGGAGTTCGACAGCGAGGACGCGGCGGCCGGCTTCGAGCCGCCGCCGTGGTTCGGCGAGGAGCTGACGGGGCTCGACGGCTGGAGCAACGGCGCCCTGGCCCGCCGCGGTCGCCCTGACCAGCCGTGATCCCAACGGCCGTCGCGAGCGATCGGCGTGGGCGGCTGGGAGCTGGCCGACCGGCTCCGGTGAACTTGCCGTGAATCAGTGGTGCCGCCTTCCCCGCCCTGGGGGGACTCGGTAGTCTGATCACATGCCCAGTGGCCCCGAATGGATCATCGTCCTCGTCATCGTGCTGCTGATCTTCGGCGGTTCGCAGCTGCCGAAGCTGGCCCGCAACCTTGGGAAGGCGCAGAAGGAGTTCAAGGACGGTCTCGCCGACGGTCAGGCTGATACGCCGAAGCCGACTTCGGCGTCGTCCGAGGTCGACCCGCGCCGAAGACCGAATCCCGCACCGAGTCCTGACGAGCTGACGGTCGCCGCGCCGGCCGGGCGACTCAGTCGGCGGCGACCGACATCCGGCGGCGCTTGAGGATGCGGCGGCGCTCCCGCTCGCTGCACCCGCCCCAGACACCGTGGTCGATGCGGTGCTCGAGGGCGTACTCCAGGCACGGCGAGGTGACCGGGCACCCGTCGCAGATCTTGCGGGCCTTGTCGACGCCGACGCCGTCGCTCGGGAAGAAGGTCGCCGGCGGGTACAGCCGGCAGTTGCCCGCGGCCATCCACGCCGTGGCCGAGTCCGGGTCCAAGTACTGGGCCGTCACGTCGGCCATCGATTCCGAGTCCATCGCTGCTGTGCTCCCTGATCTGGGATGGAGGGGCGTTGGTCAGGTGTGACGCCCGCCGTGCTCAAACGGTTCCCGTTGTTGGTAAGAGGTGATCAAGATCCAGGCGCTCCGGGCCTGTGCTTCACGTAACTGTAACATTTGCCGCTCGCCATCCGGACGGTCACCGGTAGGCTCGTCGGGCCGTGACCGACCTCGCCCCCGACCTCCCACCCCGGGCCCATGCCCGGATCGCCTACCTCGGGCCGGTGTCCCCGCACTGGGAGGTGTACGGCGACTGGGGCGATCGCACCGTGCTCGACGAGTTCCGGGCCCGCGTCCTGGCCCGTCTGGTGCTGCTGCCACGCGACGACCCGCAGTTCCGCCGCAACCGCGAGCGGGTCGTGCGCGACGCCGAGCGCGAGCTGATCTCCCTCGAGTGGGACCTCGGCCGCCCCGAGGACGACTGACCACGCCGACGGGCCAGGCCGCGGTGTGCACGCACCGACGGCTACGGTGAGCCGCGCAGCATCGCGCCGACAGCTCAGGAGTCACCGCTTTGGCCCCCGCCCGCAGCGAGCATGGATGGTCAGGTGGAGCGTTCGGCCGGAGGCCGGGCGCCGCCAGGCGCAGCGAGACGCACGCGCCGGAGCGAGCGTCCGCAGAGCAGGATGGCGCGATCGAGCCGCGGCCGGTGCGAGCACGCGCGAGCGCAGGCGCGATCATGACGGATCACCGGTTCATCAACCGCGAGCTCAGCTGGCTGGCGTTCAACGACCGGGTGCTGCAACTGGCCAACGAGCCCGGCATCCCCCTGCTCGAGCGGGCCAAGTTCTGCGCCATCACGACGACCAACCTCGACGAGTTCTTCCAGGTGCGCGTCGCCGCCCTCAAGGACCAGGTGGCCGCCGGCATCGAGGAGCCGACGGCGGACGGCCGCACGGCCTCGCAGCAGCTGAGCGCGATCACCGTACGGGCCGGCGAGCTCGTCGCCCGCCAGCAGCAGTTGTACGTCGACGAGCTCGTGCCGGCGCTCGCCGCCGAGGGCATCGCGATCGTGCGGTGGGACGACCTCGACACGACCGACCGCAAGCGGATGAGCGAGATCTACGAGCAGCGCATCTTCCCGGTGCTGACCCCGCTCGCCGTCGACCCGAGCCACCCGTTCCCGTACATCTCGAACCTCGCGCTGAGCATCGCGGCGATGGTGTCGGACCCCGACCCGGAGAGCGACGACCGGCGCTTCGCCCGGGTCAAGGTGCCGACGGTCTTCCCGCGCCTCGTCGAGGTCGACGAGCAGCGGTTCCTGCCCGTCGAGGAGCTGATCATCGCCCACCTCCACACGCTGTTCGCCGGGATGGTGATCGAGGAGGCGGCTTCGTTCCGCGTCACCCGCAACGCCGACCTGACGCTCGAGGAGGACGAGGCCGAGGATCTGCTGGAGGCGCTCGAGATGGAGCTGCGGCGTCGCCGCTTCAACAAGGCGGTGCGCCTCGAGGTCTCGGAGAACATGGGCGACGAGATGGCGCAGCTCCTGATGCGGGAGCTGGAGGTCGGCCTCGCCGGACGTGTACCGCGTGCGCGGGCCGATCGACCTCGGGTTCCTCTGGCAGGTCCACGGCCTCGACCGCCCCGACCTCAAGGACCGGGTCTGGCCGCCGATCACGGCCGGGCGCATCGCCCTCGCCGAGGAGAGCGATCGACCCCTCTTCTCGGTCATGCGCGACCGGGCCATCTTCGTCCATCACCCCTACGAGAGCTTCACCAGCAGCACCGAGGCCTTCATCGAGCAGGCCGCCGACGACCCGCGGGTGCAGTCGATCAAGATGACGCTCTACCGCGCCGGTGGCGACAGCCCCATCATCCGCAGCCTGATGCGGGCGGCCGAGCGCGGCGTCCAGGTGGCCGTGCTCGTCGAGCTCAAGGCCCGCTTCGACGAGGCGACGAACGTGAACTGGGCCAAGCAGTTGGAGCGGGCCGGCGTCCACGTGGTCTACGGCATGGTCGGGCTCAAGACGCACTCCAAGTGCGTGCTCGTGGTGCGCGACGACGGCGACCAGCTGCGGCGGTACTGCCACATCGGCACCGGCAACTACAACACCAAGACGGCCCGGCTGTACGAGGACCTCGGCATCCTGACCTGCGACCTCGACGTCGGCGCCGACGTCGCCCGGCTGTTCAACCACCTCACCGGCTACAGCCGCGGCGACCACTACCACACGTTGCTCGTGGCGCCTCGCGACCTGCGCCCGCGCCTGCTCGAGCTGATCCGCCGCGAGTCCCGCTTCGGTTCGGACGGTCGCATCACGTTGAAGATGAACTCGATCGGTGACGCCGAGATGATCGACGCCCTCTACGCGGCGAGCCAGGCCGGCGTGCAGATCGACATGATCGTGCGCGGCATCTCGTGCTTGCGGGCGGGGGTCGACGGGTTGTCGGAGAACATCAGGGTCCGCAGCATCCTGGGCCGTTACCTCGAGCACAGCAGGATCTACCGCTTCGGTCACGGCGACGTCGACGACGCCCCGCTGTTCCTCATCGGGTCGGCCGACATGATGCCGCGCAACCTCGACCGTCGCGTCGAGGTGCTGGCGCCGATCGACCACCCGAAGCACCGCGACTGGGTCGACAGCGTGCTCGCGTTCCTCCTCGCCGACGACGTCGTGCGTTGGGAGCTGCAGCCCGACGACAGCTGGGCCCGGGTCGGGCGGCCGGACGTGTTCGAGCCGAACGCGCAGGAGCGGCTCTACCGCTGGGTCGTCGAGCGCCAAGCGACGACCCGCAAGTAACTGCCGTCACAACCGGCGCCGTCCTTCGCCGGGCGGTTGCTGCTCGTTCACCTGCCGTTCACCTGGTCCGGGGTCCGCTGTCATCTCCCATCCGTACGTTCGCGTCCGGAGCACCTCCCGACGGGAGGGCTCCACCATCGACCGACAGCTTGGCAACGCGCAACGAATGGAGTTCGACAGCGTGAACAGCTTCACCCTCCGCCGCACGGCACTCGCCGCAGCACTCGCCGGGACGCTCGTCCTGGCGGCGTGCGGTGACGACGACGATGACACTTCCAGCACAGAAGCGGCGGGCGCCGCGTCGACCACCACCACCGCAGCCGCGGCCGAGACCACGGCGGCGCCAGCGCCGAGACGACGGCCGGCACGGACTCCGGGGGGAGCGACAGCACCGACGCCGGTGGCGCTGACACGACGCCGGTGAGCGGCTCGATCACTCTCGCCGCGGGCGAGGTCTTCGTCACCGGGTCGTCAACCGTCGAGCCGATCAGCATCCGGGTCGGCGAGCTCGCCGGCGAGATGTCCGGTGGGTCACTGGAGGTCACGGTCGAGGGCCCCGGCACGGGTGACGGCTTCACCACGTTCTGCGCGGGCGACGCGGACGTCACCGACGCCTCGCGGGCGATCAGCGACGAGGAGATCGCGGACTGCGAGGCCGCCGGCGTCGAGTACGTCGAGCTGGAGGTCGCCATCGACGGCCTCACGGTCGCCACGAACCCGGCGAACGAGGCGATCACGTGCCTCGACGTGCCTGCGCTCTACGCCCTCATCGGGCCGGAGTCCGAGGGTACGGCCACGTGGAGTGACAACTCCGAGCTGGCGACCGAGGTCGAATCGGCCTACGCCGACGCCTTCCCCGATGCCCCGCTGGACATCTCCGGGCCCGGCGAGGAGAGCGGCACGTACGACTCGTTCGTGGAGTTCGCCATCGCCGACCTCGCAGAAGAGCGCGGCCAGGACGAGGCGACCCGCGCCGACTACGCCTCGAGTCCCAACGACAACCTCATCGTCGAGGGCATCGAGAGCTCCGAGTCGTCGCTCGGCTGGGTCGGGTTCGCGTACTACCAGGCCGAGCAGGATCGCATGAAGGCGATCGAGATCGACGCCGGAGACGGCTGCGTCGCTCCCACGCCGGAGACCATCGCCGACGGGACCTACCCCTTCTCGCGCACGCTGTACATCTACGTGAGCAAGGCCGCCGCCGAGAGCAACCCGGCTGTGGCCTCCTTCGTCGACCTGTACCTGTCCCCGGACGGTCTGGCCACGGTCGCCGACGCCGGATACGTGGACCTCCCCGAAGACCGGGTCGCCGCCTCGCAATCAGCCTGGACAGGGCGCTGAGCCGGCGCCGATCCTCCGGGCACGTGGTCGGCCGCTGCTCCCCCGGGCGGCCGGCCACGATCCCCGACGTTCGTGGCTGTCCTACTCTGACGCTGTGAAAGGGTCTCTCCCATCGTGCTGACCGTTCAGGACTTCAAGGGCAACACCAAGCAGCGCAGGCGGGAACGGGTGATGGGAGTCGTCTTCCGGCTGGCGGCCATCGCGTCGATCGTGATCAGCCTGCTCATCCTGGTCGTCCTCGTCCGCGGCGCCATCAACTTCCTCCGGCTCATCGACTGGGACCTCTCGGTGCTCACCGACACCGGGTGGTTCCCCCGGCGGGAGCGCTTCGACCTGCGGACGATCTTCGTCGGCAGCGTCGTGATGGGTTCCGTCGCGATGTTCGTGGCCGTTCCGTTCGGGCTCGGGACCGCGATCTACCTGTCCGAGTATGCCCCGCGCCGCGTCCGCAGGGTCGTCAAGCCGATCATCGAGGTGCTCGCCGGCATCCCCTCAGTGATCGTCGGGTTCTTCGTCCTCAACTTCGTGGCCCCGGAGGTCGTCAATGCGTTCTTCGACGAGCCGCCCGGCGCCAAGTCGATGCTTGCCGCAGGGCTCGGCATCGGCATCCTGGTGATCCCGATCATGGCGGCGGTGTCGGAGGACGCCCTCAGCTCGGTGCCGAACTCGCTCCGCGAGGCCAGCTACGGCTGCGGCGCCCGCAAGTTCAACACCGTCGTCCGCGTGGTGGTCCCGGCGGCCGTGTCGGGCATCGTCGCCGCCTTCATCATCGCCGTGTCGCGGGCGATCGGCGAGACGATGGTCGCCACGATGGCCGGCGGCTACGACGGGTCGGGACCGTACAGCGGTTGGAACCCGCTGAACCCCGGTCTCTCGATGACGGCGGCGATGACCAACGCCGCGGGCGGCACCGACCAGACCCAGGGCGGGGCATCGTTCGAGGTGCTCTTCTTCGTCGGTCTGCTGTTGTTCCTCATCACCCTCGGGCTCAACCTCGTCGGCGACCGCTTCGTGCAGCGCGTCCGTCAGAAGTACTGATCGGAGTCATCGTGGCGCTCACTTCTCCAGCATCCGCAGGACGCACGGCGCGCGACGTCGTGCAGTCCTCGCTCACGCGCCGGGACCGGGACGTCGCCGGCCTGGTCATGCTCGTGCTCCTGCTCGTCGCCATCGGCTTCACGATGCTCGTGCTGTTCGTCCTGCTGGCGCAGATCGTCACCGAGGCGTGGCCGGTGGTGCAGAACCAGGGCCTCGACTTCATCACCGGGACGATCGGCTCGGACCCTTCGACGATCGGCATCTGGCCAGGCCTGTACGGGTCGTTCTTCATCGGGCTTGGCGTCGTCCTCGTCAGCATCCCGCTCGGCGTGGCCGCGGCGATCTACCTGGAGGAGTACGCCAGCGCCCGCAATCGCCTGACCCGGGTCATCATGGTCAACATCCGCAACCTTGCCGGCGTCCCCGCCGTGATCTACGGCGTCCTCGGCTTCACCATCTTCGTCGGGTGGCTCCAGCCCATCACCGGTGGTGAGACGGTCCTCGCCGCCGCGCTGACGCTGGCCGTGCTCGTGTTGCCGATCGTGATCATCACGTCGATCGAGGCGATCAGCGCAGTCCCGCAAGGGCTGCGCGATGCCGGCTACGGCGTCGGGGCGTCCCGCTGGGAGGTCACGCGCGATCACGTCCTGCCCTACGCGGCCCCCGGCATCCTCACCGGGACGGTGCTGTCGATGGCCAGGGCGCTCGGCGAAGCGGCGCCGCTCATCATCATCGGCGCGATCACCGGCCTGCTGCCGTCCACGAGCATCCAGGGCCGTTTCACGGCGGTGCCGATGCTGATCTACAGCTGGTCGGGTCGCCCCGATCAGCCGGGCGCTGAGATCGGCTGGAAGAACGCGGCGGCCGCCGCGGGTCTCGTGCTGCTCATCTTGGTCCTGTTCTTCAACACTGCCGCGATCCTGCTGCGCAACCGCTTCGAGAAGCGACGCATCGGGACTTGATCCGATCACCCGAGGTGACCACCGTGACCGACAACTCTTCGACGAGGACCGCGCCGATCTCCGATCCTGCTCCGTCCGAGTCGCCGCTGAACCTGGCGTCCGAGGCGTCCGGGCACCCGGCCGCGCCGGACACGGCGGCGGTCGTGTTCGACGTCGACGACCTCAGCGTCCTCTACGGCGACTTCCGGGCCGTGCGCGACGTCACGCTCGATGTCCACCAGCACGAGATCACGGCGTTCATCGGGCCGTCGGGCTGCGGGAAGACAACCGTGCTGCGCTGCTTCAACCGGATGAACGACTTCATCGAGTCGGCTCGGGTCGAGGGCACCGTCTCCTACCACGGTGTGAACCTGTACGCGAGCGGCGTCAACGCGACGGAGGTCCGGCGCCGGATCGGCATGGTCTTCCAGAAGCCGAACCCGTTCCCGAAGAGCATCTACGACAACGTTGCCTATGGCCCGCGGCTCGCCGGGATGCGCAAGCGCGGCGAGCTCGACGGCGTCGTCGAGCGCTCGCTGCGCGGCGCCGCCCTGTGGGACGAGGTCAAGGACCGCTTGAAGAGCTCGGGCCTCGGCCTGTCGGGCGGTCAGCAGCAGCGGCTGTGCATCGCCAGGGCGATCGCCGTCGAGCCGGAGGTCATCTTGATGGACGAGCCGTGCTCGTCCCTCGATCCGATCGCGACGGCCAAGATCGAGGAGCTGATGCAGGAGATCAAGCTCCAATACACGATCGTGATCGTGACGCACAACATGCAGCAAGCGGCACGCGTGAGCGATCGGACTGCGTTCTTCACGACCGAGATCAATCTCGAGAGCGATCGCCGAACTGGCCGGCTCGTGGAGTACACGAACACCGCGAAGATCTTCTCGAACCCGGAGGACGTCCGGACGGAGGACTACGTGACGGGACGGTTCGGCTGATGAGCGACTCCAGCGAGATGGGCGACGTCGTCGAGTCCAACGTCCCCACCGATCTCCGGCCCGGGTTCCACGAGGAGCTCGCCTCGATCCGCCAGGCCATCGCCAAGCTCTCGGCCGGCGTCACCGAGCTCGTGCCCAGGGCGACCCAGATCCTGCTCAACCAGGACCTCGAGGGCGCCGAATACGTCATCCTCGCCGACGACGAGGTCGACGCCAAGTGCGTCGACCTCGAGGAGCGCTGCTACTCGGTGCTGGCCCTGCAGTCACCGGTCGCCATCGACCTGCGCCAGGTCGTGGCCGCCGTGCGGATCATCGCCGAGATCGAGCGCTCCGCCGACCTCGCCGTCAACCTCTGCAAGGCGGCACGGCGGATCTACGGCCAGCGCCTCGACCCGCTGCTGCGCGGCATCATCCAGAAGATGGGTGACCAGGCCCAGCACCTCTTCCGCGAGGCCACCGAGTCGTACCTGACGGGCGACGCGACACGCGCCGCGGCGCTGGACGACATGGACTCCTACCTGGACGACCTGCAGCGGCAGTTCGTGCAGGCCATCTTCGAGAGCCACTCGGCCGAACGGATCGACCTCCAGGTCGCCGTGCAGCTGGCCGTCGTCGCCCGCTTCTACGAGCGCATCGGCGACCACGCCGTGAACATCGGCGAGCGGGTGCGCTACCTCGTGAACGGTTGGCTCCCCGAGGCGGCCGGGGCGGCGCGCTTCGCGACGCGGGCTGCGGCGAGCGACCTGGAGTGAGCGGCGCGGGCCGAACGGTGCACGATCCGTGATCGCCGCCGTCATCGGTGTCGCCATCGCCGGCGCGATCGTCGGTGCCGGTCTGACGATCGTGCTGACGCGGCGCCAGCGCGGTCCGTCGGCTCCGTCGCCGTCGTCGCCGCCACCGGTACCAGCGGTCTCGCGGGGGTCCCCGACGGCGCCCCGGTGGAACGACGTCGTCGACCGCCTGTCGCTGGGCGTCGTCGTGGCCGGCACGTCGGGCCGGGTGCACCACCGCAACCGAGCGGCCCGAGCCATGGCCGGCACCCACATCGGGCTGCTCGTCGACGACACGGTCGACCGGTTGCTGGCCGAGGCCGTGCAGGGCCACGAATCGCGCCAGACGCTCGAGCTGTACGGCCCACCGCGGATGGCCGTCGTGGTGACCGCCGCCCCGCTGGCCGGTGGCGGGGCCGTCGCCACCATCGAGGACGTCAGCGAGCGCCGGCGCGTCGATGCCGTGCGCACCGACTTCGTGGCCAACATCAGCCACGAGCTGAAGACGCCGGTCGGTGCGCTGGCCGTGCTCGCCGAGGCGCTGGCCGACGAGGAGGACGCCACCGTCGTGCACCGCGTCGCCGAGCGCATGGTGGACGAGTCGCACCGCCTGTCACGGACGATCGACGACCTCCTCGAGCTCTCCCGCATCGAGCTCGGCGAGGAGCCGGTGCGCGACATCGTCGACATCGCCGACGTGGTCGACGGTGCGATCGGGCGGGCTCGCCAGCTCGCCGAGACCCGGGCGATCACGATCGAGACCCTGGAGGTGCCCGAGACGGTGCGGGTGCTCGGCGATCGTCGCCAGCTCGTGTCGGCGCTCGGCAACCTGGTCGAGAACGCGGTGAAGTACAGCGAGCACGGTTCGACGGTGCAGGTCCGGGTGCGGGTCGAGGGCCCGGCCGTCGAGCTGATGGTCGCCGACCACGGCATCGGCATCCCGGCCCAGGACCACGACCGCATCTTCGAGCGGTTCTATCGGGTCGACAAGGGCCGCGGCCGCGAGACCGGTGGCACCGGCCTGGGGCTGTCGATCGTCCGCCACGTCGCGACCAACCACAAGGGGGACGTGCTGGTGTCCTCGCAGGAAGGGGAGGGCTCGACGTTCGTCCTGCGACTGCCCCTGTCCACCATCGACACGGGCGCCGAGCAGGAGGCGATCAACCAATGAGCAACGCCCGATGACAACGCCGACCGTTCTGGTGGTGGAGGACGAGCCCAGCTTCGTCGAGGCCCTCTCGATCGGCCTGCGGCGGGAGGGCTTCCACGTCGAGGTGGCGATGGACGGCTTCGAGGCGTTGGACCGCTTCGACGTCGTCCGTCCCGACCTCGTCCTGCTCGACGTGATGCTGCCGCGGCTGAGCGGCATCGACGTGTGCCGGCAGCTGCGCAAGCGCAGCCAGGTGCCGATCATCATGGTCACCGCCAAGGGTTCGGAGATCGACACCGTCGTCGGCCTCGAGGTCGGCGCCGACGACTACGTGACCAAGCCGTACCGGTTGCGCGAGCTGGTCGCCCGGATGCGGGCCGTGCTGCGGCGGTCACCTGGTGATGACGCCGGCGAGCTCGGCCCGGCCGCGGTCAGCGTCGGCGACGTCTCGCTCGACCCGGAGGAGCACACCGTGGCGCTGCGCGGCGAGCCGCTGTCGCTGCCGCTCAAGGAGTTCGAGCTGCTCCACGTGCTGCTCGCCAACGCCGGACGCGTCCTGCCCCGCGACACGTTGATCGACCGGGTGTGGGGGAGCGACTACGTCGGTGACACGAAGACGCTCGACGTCCACGTCAAGCGCCTGCGCTCGAAGATCGAGCCCGATCCGGCCAACCCGACCCGGATCGTCACGATCCGCGGCCTCGGCTACAAGTACGAACGAGTCTGACCGGGATCCGACCGCCGGAGCCGGGCTCGTAGCATCGGCGGGGTGGCGGCTGAGTCGAGCGGGTCCTCGAGCGGGGGACGGCGCGCTCCGGTCCGGTGACGATGACGAAGTTCCGCCGCCTGGCCATCACCCACGCGGCGATGATGGGCGGCGATGCGGCGATGCTCGTCGCCCTCGCCGACTCGCTGTTCCTCAGCATCGATCCCGAGCGCGGCCCGCAGTCGCGTGCTGCTGTTCCTGGTCGTCAGCTTCGCTCCGTTCCTGGTCATCGCCCCCCTGATCGGGCCGGCGATCGACCGCGCCGCCGGCGGTCGTCGTGCGGTCATCCAGCTCGTGGCCGCGGCCCGCGTGGTGCTGGCCGTCCTGATGGCCATGTCGATCGACTCGCTCACCCTGTTCCCGCTGGTGTTCGCGGCGCTCGTGCTGCAGAAGACGTACCTCGTGTCCAAGCAGGCACTCGTGCCGTCGGTCGTGCGCGACGAGAGCGAGCTGGTCGAGGCGAACTCGAAGCTCGGCGTGATCTCCGGTCTGACCGGGTTCCTCGCCGTCATCCCCGCCGCGCTCCTGCAGGTGACACCGCTCAAGGGGTGGGGGACGCTGCTCTACTCGGGCGCGCTCTTCGGCGTCGGCCTGCTGAGCGCGAGGCGGATGACCGCAGACATCGTCGCGGCCAAGCCGATGCAGCCGGTCGAACGGTTGCAGTTGCACTCGGTCGGCCTTCAGCTGGCCGCGGTCGCCATGCTCGTGCTCCGGGCGATCGTCGGGTTCGTCTTCTTCCTCCTGGCGTTCTGGCTCAGGACCCTGGCCGCCGGGACGGCCCTCTTCGCCCTCGCCGTCGGCCTCTCGGCACTCGGCACGATGGCCGGCAACGCGGTGGCGCCACGCCTGCGAGCGGCGACCAAAGAGGAGACGATGCTGGCCGGGGCGCTGGCGCTGTCGGCGATCGCCGGGATCACGGCTGCCGTGTTCGGAGGGGTGGCCGCCGGCATCGGGCTGGCCGTCGCCGTGAACGTCGCCGCGGCGATCGGCCGGCTGGCGTTCGAGAGCATCGTCCAGCGCGACGCCCCCCAGGCCAACCAGGGGCGGGCGTTCGCCAAGTTCGAGACGCGGTTCCAGTTCGCGTGGGCGGTGGCCGGCCTGATCCCGGTCATGATCGTCATCCCCGGCCGCATCGGGTTCCTCGTCGTCGGGGTCGTCGGCGCCGTCGCGGTGGTCAACTACGTGGCCGGTGCCCGTTCGTCGACCGTCCGCGGTCTGACCCGGCTGCGAGGGCCGAACCGACGCCGTTCGGATCGACCGCCGTCGCAACGCCCATCGGGCCGGCCGCTGCCGCCGCCCCAGCTCTGACGCCGGCGTGGGGCGCGGTCAGCTGGTCGGCGGGTCGGCGAGCCGGGCCAGCCAGAGCCCGGGGGCGTCGACCTCGTTGGGCGTCGGGATGCCGTCGGGGCGGGTCAGCAGCGGTGCCATGCCGCCGTCGCCGGCCCGATCGACGACACCCTGGACGAAGGCCTTGCCTCGACTGAGCTGGGCGTCGCCGACGCGCACGCCGAGCAGCTGCTCCACGAACGTGTCACTCGTCGTGGTGTCGGTCCGGCGCTTGCGGGCCGCCGCGGCGATGTCGAGCGCGGTGCCGCCGATCATCTTGGCGGCGGCCGCGTCGACGATCCAGTCCGTGTAGCCGACGACGACCGCGACCACGGCATCGAGGCGTGGCTGGAGGGCCAGCTGCTCGGGGGAGGTGACCGCCCCCAGCAGCACCTCGGGATCGCCCAGCGCCTGCTGCAGCGCGGCCATCGGGTCGGCGGCATCGGCATCGAGCGACCCAGCCGCTCGGCGACCGCGTTCGGGTCGGGCCGGAAACCGCCAACGTGCTGGCGCACGAGGTCCGAGAGGGTGTCGCGCACGTGCGCCGACGTGAAGATGGCGTAACCGGCGAGCTCGTGGGCGAGCACCCACAACCGCAGCTCGTCGACCCCGACGTGCTCGGACACGGCGAACGCGTCGATGTTCGACGGCACGAGTGTCACCGTCGACGGACGACGGGGGATCGGGAGGTCATGGGTGCCGAACGCGCGGGTGGCGAGGTGCCCGACCATCGATCCGACCGCCATGCCCAGCATGGCCGGTGCCATCATCCTCGACAGGCCGGCCATCATCGCCATCATCGGGTCGGCGGCCGCGTCCTCGGCGTCATCGTCGCCGGCCGGGCCACCGAGCGCGGTGGCCATCTCGGTGAAGAGGTGGCGGTAGGCGTCGAGGGTGCCGCTGGCCCACTGGCCGCGGGTCACCACCTGCGGCTCGGGTGCGGGATCGTCGCTCCCGACGACATCGGCGACGTGGAACCACGCGATGCGGGCGAGGTCGGCGAACGCCACTCGCACCATCGGGTCGACGTTCGCCTCGGGTGTGCCGCCGGTCGCCCCGAGCATGGCGAACTGGCGGGCGGCATCCCAGTTCAGCGGACCCTGGCCTTGCAGCGCCTTGGCGAGGTCACCGAACATCGGCAAGGAGGAGAAGGGATCGTCGGGCCGTTCCTCGGGGCTGGAGCCTTCGGCCATGGGATCGATGCTATGCCCTGTCCGGGCGTCTGCTCCCTCGGACCGCCGGTCGGCCCCGACGGCGACGGATAACGTCGACGGACGTGTCGCCGACCAGCGCAGCAGCCGCTGTCCCCACCGCGCCGACGCGGGTCCACATCACCGGGGCCGAGGGCAGCCTGGCCAACAGGGTGCTGGCGTTGCTGGCCGACGATCCGGGGGTCGTGGACGGTTCGGCGACGGCATCCGACGTCGTCATCCACCTCGGCGCCGGCGACCACGACCTACGGGCCAGACGGCGCGAGAACCTCACCGACGGGGCGGCCGAGATGCTGGCCGACGCCACCGCCGGCCGTGCCGTGCACCTCGTCTTCGTGTCCTCGGCGATGGTCTACGGCGCGTATGCCAACAACCCGGTGCCGTTGACCGAGGACGCCGTGCTGCGACCGGACGTCGACTTCGTGTACGCCCGGCAGCTGGCGGCGATCGAAGCGCTCGCCGACCGGTGGCGTCGCGCCGCGCCAGGTCGCACCGTCACCGTGCTGCGTCCGGTCATCGCGATGGCTGCCGACGGGACGTCGTCGCTGGCCCGGGCGCTCGCCGCCGGGCTCGGCCAGCGCGTCGGTGAGGACGACCCGGCGGCCCAGTTCCTGCACCTCGACGACCTCGCGGCGGCTGTCGTGCTGGCCGTGGATCGTCGCCTCGACGGCGTGTTCAACGTCGCGCCCGACGGCTGGGTGCCGGCCGAGCGGGTGCGGGCCCTCACCGGCGCCCGTCCACGCATCCGGCTCCCCGACCGGTTGGCCGAGGTCGTGGCCGCGGTGCGGTGGCGCTTCCAGCGGGGCCCCATCCCGCCCGGGCTGCGCAGCTACACCCGCGAGCCGTGGCTCGTCGCCAACGACCGGCTGAAGGCGCAGGGTTGGACGCCGACGGTCACCAACGAGCAGGCCTACGTGGAGGGGACCGAGGGCCGCTGGTGGACGATGATCACCCCGAAGCGGCGCCAGGAGCTGGCCCTCGGCGCGATGGCCACCGCCGGCGCCGTGGCGGCCCTCGGCGTGTTCGAGCGCGGTGCGGTCGTGGCGGCGCCGTCGCTGAGCTGACCGGACGGCGCTGACGGCGCCATCGTGGTCGCCGTCCCGGTGCTCGGCGACGTGCTCGATGTCGTCGGTACGCTGGTCGTCGAGGTCGGCGCAGGCACCGGCCGGGGGGTCGTCGGCGCCGTCGCGACCGGTTCGGTCATCGATGTCGTGGGACGGGTCGAGGGCGCGGCGGCCGTCACCGACGACGTGCTGGGTCGGATGGTGACCACCGTCCGCACGGTCGTGGTGCTCGCCGTCGACGGCATGCTCGCGATCATCCGCAGGGCGGTGCCGCCGATCGCCTTCGTGCACAGCCCGATGAGGTGTCCGGTGTCGTCGAGCACGGGGGTCGCCTCGTCCACGTCGAGCCCGACGAGCTTCACGAGCGGCACGACCATCGGCGGATCGCCGTGCACCAGCACCGTGTCCGACGGGGCCGGCTCGGTCTCGGCCAGCTCGTAGCCCGACCCGGTGGACTCGGGCAGCGACACGAGCGTGACGCCGGCCGTCCGGTCGGTGCTGACGATGTCGACCTCGACGACGTCACCCGACGGCAGTCTCGCGGTGACCGAGCCGGTGCGCCCGGCGAGCGCCGACATCGTGGTGACCGCCCACCCGTCCTCCCCGACCGGGGTGACCATCGGCAGCACCGGCTGCTCGAGCGCCGCGGCGGTGACCGGCGCGGTGCGCAGGCCCGAGATCGTGGACGCGGCCGCTTCGGGCGATGCCGAACGGTCCGGGGTCATGGCGATCGCCAGCACGCCCACCAGCAGCAGCCCGAGCGACGCCGTCGTCACGATCAGGGCCTTGCCACCGTTCGTCGTCGGCTCGTGCTCGGGAGGGCCGAGCTCGGACGGATGCCGCCACGGTCGTTCGTGCGGCGGCAGGGGCGCTCGATCCACGACGGCGCAGCGTAGCGATGCGCCGTCGTCGGGGGAGGTCGCGCCCGGGGGCCGGCCGGGTCGGCACGCGGGTGCTCAGGGCTACGATGCCCCCGTGCTGACTCCCTCTGGCGGTGACGACTGGCTGGCGTTGACGAGCGATCCGTTGCCGGTCGGTGAGGTCTACGCGTGGGCGGTGCGGCCCACGTGCGGCGCCGTCGTGCTGTTCAGCGGCACGGTCCGCGACCACGCCGAGGGTCGCGACGGGGTCGAGCACCTGGTGTACGAGGCCTTCGAGGACGCGGTGGTGCCACGGATGGCGGAGCTGGCGGCCGAGGCCCGGCGCCGTTGGCCGTCGATCGGGCGTCTGGCGTTGCTGCACCGCACCGGTCGTCTGGAGCTGGGTGAGTCGTCGGTGCTGGTGGTGGTGTCGACGCCGCACCGGGCGGAGTCGTTCGAGGCCGGTCGGTACGTGATCGACGCGTTGAAGGCGTCGGTGCCGATCTGGAAGCACGAGACCTGGCGAGACGGGAGCGCGTGGGGCACGGGCGCCACGCCGATCACCGGCGCCGGGACCGTGGCGTGACGGTGTGACCGTCGTCCTCGTCGTCCTTGGCGCGCTCGTCGCGCTGGTCGTCGTCCTGGCGGTGGTCGCCGCGGTGCGACGCCGCCGTGTCCCCGACGGCGTGGCCACGTTCCGCCGCCAGATCGACGCCCTCTCGCCGGAGGCCCGGCGGCCCGTCGTCGACCAGGTCCAGCAGCTCGAGCAGGACGACGACCGCAAGCACCCCGAGAACGGCAGCTGATGGCCCGTCGCGGCCAGGTGGCGAGGCGGGGTCGTGACGATTCGTCGGCCGCGACCTCACCCGGGAAGGCTCCAGCTCCGTGGCGCGTGACCTGGCGATCGACCTCGGGACGGCGAACACGCTCGTCTACATGAAGGGTCGCGGCATCGTGCTCAACGAGCCGTCGGTGATCGCGCTGAACCGCCAGACCGGCGAGGTCCTGGCGACCGGTCGCGAGGCATGGCAGATGATCGGGCGGACGCCCGGCTACATCGTGGCGGTCCGCCCGCTGCGGGGCGGGGCGATCACGGACTTCGAGATCACCGAACGCATGATCCGGTTGCTCCTGCAACGAGTTGGCGTCAGCCGGTTCACCCGCCCGAAGGTCGTCATCTGCGTGCCGTCCGCGATCACCGAGGTCGAGCGGCGTGCCGTCACCGACGCCGCTCGGCGGGCCGGCGCCGCGGACGCCAACCTCATCGAGCAGCCGATGGCTGCGGCGATCGGCGCCGACCTGCCGATCGACGAGCCGGTCGGCAACATGGTCATCGACATCGGCGGCGGCACCAGCGAGACGGCGGTGATCAGCCTCGGCGGCATCGTGGCGCTGGAGGCGGTCCGGGTCGGCTCGTTCGACATCGACGCCGCGATCCAGAACTACGTCCGTCGGGAGCACGGGATCGCCATCGGCGAGCGGACGGCCGAGGAGATCAAGGTCGCCATCGGGTCGGCCGACCCGACGGAGGACGAGAACCAGGCCGAGGTGCGGGGGCGGGACCTGATGACCGGGTTGCCGAAGACCGTCCTGCTGACCCCCGAAGAGGTGCGCTTCGCGATCGAGGACGTCGTGTCGTCGATCATCGCGTCGGTGATCCGGTGCCTGGCGAAGGCGCCGCCCGAGCTGTCCCAGGACTTCCTCGTGCGCGGCATGTACCTGGTCGGCGGCGGCGGACTGCTCCGCGGCCTCGCCCAGCGCATCCAGCGTGAGACGAAGGTGCCCGTCAAGCTGTCGAACGTCCCGCTCGAGGCCGTCGTGCTGGGGGCCGGCCACGTGATCGAGCACTACGAGGCGCTCAAGGGCATGTTCATGGGCGCCCGCCGGTGAGCCGATCCGGGGTGTCCAGGCGCTGATGCGGGTCGGGCAACGGACCGACCGGGCGCTCGACGCCGGTCTCCAGCGGATCCGTGAGCAGTTCGGTGTGCCCTCCGGTTTCCCACCTGAGGTCGCGCTGGCCGCCGTCGAGGCATCGCGCCGGGTGCCCGGCGCCGAGCACGTCGACCGGACCGGCCCGGCCGTTCGTCACGCTCGACCCGGCCGGCTCGACCGACCTGGACCAGGCGTTCGCGATGGAGCGGGCCGGGCGGGGCGGCGACGCCGACATCGTGCTGCACTACGCCATCGCCGACGTCTCGTTCTGGGTCCGCCCCGGTGATGCGCTGGACGAGGAGGCATGGCGTCGCGGCGTGACGATCTACATGCCCGACGAGCGGGCCCGCCTGTACCCTGCGGCGCTCAGCGAGGGCGCGGCCAGCCTGCTGCCCGACGGCGCCCGACCGGCGGTCGTGTTCACCGTGCGGGTCGCCGTCACCGGCGACGTCACGCTCGACGGTGTCGAACGGGCGCTCGTCCACAGTCGGGCCAAGCTGGCCTACGAGTCGGTGCGGCCGGCGGACCTGCCGGCCGACTTCGCCGAGCTGGCGCGGCGGATCGTCGTCGCCGAGGACCGGCGCGGTGCACCACGTGTGGAGTTCCCCGAGCAGGACCTCGCCGAGGTCGACGGCCGCTGGGCGTTGCGCTTCTCGCCGCGGTTGGCCAGCGAGGACGACAACGCCGGCATGTCGCTGGCGACCAACCTCGCGGTGGCGGCGACGTTGCTGACCGCCGGCAGCGGGCTGTTCCGCGTGATGGCCCAGCCCGACGAGGCGGCCGTCGCCGGGCTCCGCCATGCGGCGCGGGCCCTCGGCCTCGACTGGCCGCGCCGGCAGTCACTGGCCGAGTTCCAACGTTCCCTGTCGACGGCCGAGCCGCGCGCCGCGGCGTTCCTGATCGCCGTCCGCCGGGCCGGCGGTGGGGCCAGCTACGAGCCGTACAGACCCGGCGTCGTGCCGTGGCACGCGGCGATGGCGGCGACGTACGTCGCACGCCACGGCGCCGCTGCGCCGCCTCGCCGACCGCTACGTCATCGAGGGCGCGCTGGCCGTCGCCAACGGCCGAGCCGTACCCGCCGACGTCGAGGCGGCGTTCGCGTGCGCTCCCGGCCGCCATGGCCAAGGCGCGAAGGCCTGGCCCACCGCGTCGACGCGGCAGTGATCGATTGGCCGAGGCCGTGTTGCTCGCGCGCCGGATCGGCGACGTCTTCGACGCCGTGGTCGTGGACGAGGACCGGCCGGGGCGCGGTCGTCCAGCTGCTCGACCCCGCGGTCCTCGTCCGCGTCATCGCCCACGGCGTCGATCCCGGTGACGACGTCAGGATCAAGCTGGTCGCCGCCGACCCCGCGGCCCGCACCACGACGTTCGAGCGCGTCGGCTGAGCGCAGCGAGGCCGCACGGCCGGGCGAGTCGCTCGAGCGAGCGAACGTAGGTGCGCGGTGAGCCGAGCGCAGTCCCCGCAGCGAGCGAGCTGAAGCGTCCCCGGTGAGCTTGTGTAGCGAGACCGCTCGGCGCGAGTTCGTACACGAAGTTGTTTACGCGAGTGCAGCGAGGCCGGACGGCCGTCGACACTCGGAGGGCGGGGCCGAGCGGGGTCAGGGCGGATCGAGGCGCAGCACCGGTCCGGCACCGGAGAGGACGTAGACCTCGCCAGCCGGTCCTTCCGTCACCGCCGTGACGCGGCCCTGGCGGCCCAGCGCCACCTGACGGCCGGCCGCCAGCGTGGCACCCTCGCCCGTGATCTCGAGCGCCCACACCTCGCCGCTGCAGTAGTCGGCGTAGACGTACCAGCCGATGAGGTCGGGGACGGGCCCGCCCCGGGCCCGGACGCCGCCGCTCGTCGAACAGCGGCCGTCGGTGTGGGTGTACGTGGCGATCGGCGGCGTGTGCCCGTCGCCGGGGACGTCCTCGTTGTAGCGCTGGTCACCCTCGAACGCGCTCCACCCGAAGCTGAGTCCCTTGCCGGCGTCGAGTCCCGCGGTCGCGGGTGCGACGTCGACCTCCTCGACGTCGCCCTGGCCGACGTCGGCGATCCACAGGTCGCCGGTCACGCGGTCGAAGCTGAAGCGCCACGGGTTGCGCAGCCCGGTCGACCAGATCTCGGGCGCGGCGCCGTCCTGGCCGACGAACGGGTTGTCGGGCGGCACGGCTGTACGGCTGGGTGTCCGTCGGCGTCGGGTCGATCCGCAGGAGCTTGCCGAGTAGCGTTGAGAGATCGGTCGCCCGGCGCTGTGGGTCACCACCGCTGCCGCCGTCGCCCATCCCGACGTACAGCATCCCGTCCGGCCCGAACGTGAGATCACCGCCGTTGTGGTTCGGGTACGGCTGCTCGATCTCGAGCACGACCCGCCCGTCATCGCCGGCGAACGTGCCATCGGCGGCGACCGGGTACTCGGCGACGACCGTCGTGCCGTCGGCATCGGTGTAGTTGACGTAGGCCGCGTCGCCGCCGGGGGCGAACGCCAGCCCGAGCAGGCCGCGCTCGCCCGCCGCTTCGGTGAGCGCGGTGATGTCGAGGACGACCGTCGGGGCGTCGCCGGTGAGGCGCTGGACCCGCCCCGCCTGCTCGGCGACGTACAGCGCCTCGTCACCGGCCCGCCAGGCCATGTCGACCGGCGACGCCAGCTCGCCGACCTCGGTGAACGTCACGCTCGGCTCGTTCCCGGTGATCGCCGGCGGCCGTCGTGGGTGCCGAGCTCGCGCCCGGTGAGGTCGCGGGCACGACGGGCGCGAGCCGTCGAGGCGGCGGCCGACGTCGGTACGGCGGCGCGGCGACCGTCGAACCGGTCGTCGCCGCCGGCCAGTCCGTCGCAGCCGGTGCCGCGGACGATGCGGTGACGAAGGGCTCGACGTCGGCTCTTCGTCGTCGCAGGCGAGAGCGTCGCGACCAGGGCCAGCAATGCGACCGCACCGGCCCGGCTGCCTGGCCGACGCCACGCCCGTCACGGCATCACCCCGACGCGGGCCAGTCCCTCCTGGACGACGCTGATGACCAGCCGTCCGTCGGCGGTGAAGATCGAGCCGCTGGCCAGCCCGCGGGCACTGCCGGTGGACAGCGCCCGTTGGTCGTAGAGGAGCCACTCGTCGGCACGGAACGGACGATGGAACCACATCGCGTGGTCCAGGCTGGCCATCTGCACGCCTGGCTCGTCCCATGCCAGCCCGAACGGCAAGCAGCGTGGTGTCGAGGAGCGACATGTCGCTGGCGTACGTCACGAGGCAGGCGTGCACCACGGGGTCGTCGGGGAGGACGCCGTCGGCCCGCAGCCACACCCGCTGGCTGTCCGACGGCGTGCCCTTGCGGTTCATGGGGTCACCCTCGACGTACCGCACGTCGATCGGTCGTGGCCGGTCGTAGAGCTCGCCGAGCTGGTCCTTGTAGGGCGCCATCCGGGTCTTCCAGTCGGGCAGCGTCTCGGGGGCGGGTAGACCGGTGGGCATCGCGAGCTGGTGGTCGGGGCCCCGTTCGGGTGCGTGGAAGCTGGCCTGAAGGTTGAAGATCGCCCGGCCGTGCTGGATCGCCACGACGCGCCGGGTGGTGAAGCTCCGCCCGTCACGCAGGCGGTCGACCTCGTAGAGGATCGGCACGGTCGGGTCGCCTGGGCGCAGGAAGTAGGCGTGCAACGAGTGGACGTGACGGGCCGGCTCGTCGACGGTGCGGGACGCGGCGACGAGCGCCTGACCGGCGACCTGGCCGCCGAACACCCGCTGACGGTTCTCGTCGGGCGAGCGACCGCGGAAGATGTTGACCTCGATCGGCTCCAGAGCGAGGAGGGTCACGAGCTCGTCCAGGGCCGCTTGCACCGGTCCATCGTGGCACGGACCTCTCGCCAGCGGCGGGCCACCCCGTCGCACCCGCGCTCGGTCGTACGCTCGCGCCCGTGACGATCGACTGGCGTTCGGCGGCGCTCGCCGCCAAGGGCTTCATGCCGCCGGACGAGGGCGACGCGCTCTTCGCCGCCGCCGCCGCCGCCGCGGCCGCGGTGCCCGGGTGCGCCGTTCGTCGAGGTGGGGTCCTACTGCGGACGCTCCACCGTGTGGCTCGGTGCCGCCGCCCGCCACGCCGGAACGGTCGTGTTCGCCGTCGACCACCATCGCGGCTCGGAAGAGAACCAGCCCGGGTGGGAGTGGCACGACGCCGTCGGTCGTCGACGTCCGGGTCGGCAAGATGGACACCCTGCCCACGTTCCGGGCGACGATCCACGACGCCGGGCTCGAGGACCACGTGGTCGGCGTCATCGGGCGCTCCGCCACGGTCGCCCGGTATTGGTCGACGCCGGCGGCACTCGTCTTCATCGACGGCGGCCACGGGGTGCAGCCGGCGCGTGACGACTACGCCGGATGGGCGCCGTACGTCGCTGTCGGCGGCACGTTGGCGATCCACGACGTCTTCCCCGACCCGGCCGACGGCGGCCGTCCGCCCTACGAGGAGATCTTCGTGCCGGCCATGGCCAGCGGGCGGTTCCAGCTGGCGTCGGCGACCGGATCGCTCCGCGTCCTGGAGCGGGTCGACTAGCCCTGGGCTACAGTCGCGGTGCGGTATGCGTATCAAGGCGGCGACAGGTGCGTCTCGTTCTGTGTCCCCATTGGACCCAGGAGGCCCGATGCCTGATCCGTCGTCCTACTCGTCGCGAGAGCCCCGTGCTCGCGCGCCTGCTGCTCGTGATCGGCCTGCTCGCCGGCCTCGTCGGGCTGGGTGTCCTGCTCTACACGATCTTCAGCGAGAGCATCGACGTGTCGGACATGGTCGACGGCGGATCGCGCAACGGCCTCCCGCTCGTCGCGCTCGGGACGGTGACGCTCGCCTTGGGCTGCGTCGTCGCGGCGGTCGGTGGCACGATGTCGAAATCCGTCCGTCGTCCCCGCCGCAACACCTACGGCCTCCTCGAGGACGACTGGTACTGAATCGCGGCGGTTGGGGCCGACGCAGTTGCGTGGCTCGACGCCGGCCGGTCGAGGGCGATCAGTCCAGCAGGGGCCGGGGCGTGAAGAGGGCCGCCGCGGGCGACGCGCCGGTGATGGCGTCCGCGGCCAGGATCACCGCGGCGGCGGTGTACGACGTGTGCTCCTCGAACGGGAAGCGCACGGCCGGCCGGTCGCCGTCGTACACGAGACCCGTCCAGTACGACGCCGTCCTCGCGTCGGTGCACCCTCGTCCAGCGCAGCAGCTCGGTCGCGGTGTCCCGGTCGCCGATGGTCGCGTAGGCGAGGCTGCACTCCGCCGTCTCCGAGGCCGTGACCCACGGCTCGTCGCTGACGCATCGGATGCCACGACCCTCCATGGCGAACCGGCTCCACCCGCCGCCGAGGCGGTCCTTGGCCAGGTCACCGGTCATCGCTCCGCTCAGCACCGGGTAGTACCAGTCCATCGCCCACGGATCCTTCGGTGCGAACGCGTGCGGTCGCTCGACGATGGCGTGGGTGATCACGTCGGCGGCCCGGGTCCAGTCCGGGCGGTGCTCGCCGACGACGTCGGCCAGCGCACGGGCGCAGCGCAGTGCGTGCTGGATGCTGGACGAACCGGTCAACAGGGCGTAGTCCCACGTCCGCGTGCCGTCGGCCTCCACCGCCCACAGGACCTGCCCGTCGGGCCGGCGCAACGACAGCACCCAGTCGATGGCCCGCTCCACGGTCGGCCAGAGGTGGTCGAGGAAGCCGCGGTCCCAGGTGCAGCGCCAGTGGTGCCAGACGCCGGTGGCGATGTAGGCGCAGACGTTGGTGTCGAGCTTGTCCTCCTCGACGCTCCCGTCGGGCCAGTAGTAGTTGTGCCAGGCGCCGTCGGGGCGCTGGATCGCGGCGAGCCACTCGTAGGCGTCCTCGGCCTGGTGGTGCAGACCGGCCACGTCGAGCGCCATCGCGGCCTCGACGTGGTTCCACGGGTCGCAGTGGCCGTCGGGGTACCAGGGGATCATCCCGCACGGCTGCTGGAGCGACGCCAGGTGGTCGGCGGTCTCGCGGACCTCGTCGCTGGACAGCACGCCGGGCAGATGGGGGATCGAGCTCATGGCGCGGACGGGCCGTCGGTCTTGACGGCATAGAGCACGAGGCTCTTGCCCATCACGGGCGACAGCACCCGCTCGGCGAGGCGCGTGGAGCGCGGCTGCTCGATGATGTCCCACTCGAGGAAACGGCGGTAGCCGGCGACGGCGCGATGGTCCTCGTCGGTGACGCCGACCGCGCACTTCAGCCACCAGTACGGCGTGTGCAGCGCATGGGCGTGGTGCGAGCCGGCCAGCGTCGAGCCCGGCGGCCCGCAGCTTGGCCTTGAGCTCGGTCGCCGAGTAGATCCGGACGTGGCCACCGACGGCGGCCGGCGCGTGGTAGTCGTCGGAGAGCATCCAGCTGACCTTCTCGGGCAGCCACGACGGCACGGTCGCCGCGAACGCGCCACCCGGCCGCAGCACGCGGACGAGCTCGGCGAGCGCGCCGACGTCGTCGGGGACGTGCTCGAGCACCTCGGACGTGATGACGACGTCGAAGGCGTCGGTCGGCGAACGGCAACGCGGTGGCGTCGCCGCGCACGACCCCGGTGACGCGCTCGGCCGGGATCTCCCCGGCGTCGGCCATCGCCGCGAACGTGTCCTTCGTGGCCTGCACCTCCCCCGGCGCGAAGTCGAGGGCGACGACGTGCAGGCCCTGCCGGGCCAGCTCGAAGGCGTGGCGCCCGAACCCGGCGCCGGCGTCGAGGACGCGGCCGCCCGGCCGCATCCCGAGCCTGGTCAGCCGGTCCGGACGGATCGTCAGCATCGGATCGTCACGAGCCGAGCGGGGCGATCGGTCGGGTCGCGTCGAACGGTTCCGGCGCGACTTCTCGACGTTGGCCGGCATGGCGAGCACCTCGCGATACTGCTCCACCGTCTGCTCGGCGCACCGTCGCCACGTCCAGCGATCGAGGACCCGCCGGCGTCCGGCGGCGCCGACCCGGTCCCGCAGCGCCGGGTCGTCGAGCCCCGTGCGGATCGTGTCGGCGAGCGCCTCGGCATCGCCGGCGGCACACGACAGCACGGTGTCGCCGTCGGCGCCGGTGACCTCCGGGAGGGCGCCGCCATCGGTCGCGACCAGCGCCGTCCCGGTGACCATGGCCTCGATGGCCGGCAGGCTGAAGCCCTCGTAGAGGCTGGGCACGACGGCCAGCTCGGACGCGGCGTAGAGCTCGACGATCTGCTCGTCGGTGACGCCGGACACGAACTCGACGTGTCCGGTGAGGCCGAGCGACCTGATCAGGTCCATCGTCTTGCCGGGCTTCGGCTTGCCGATCACCGTGAGCGTGACGTCGCGCTCGGTGCGCAGCTTGGCGACGGCCTCGAGCAGGTAGGCGAGGCCCTTGAGGGCGACGTCGGCCGACGCGGTCGTGATCAGCCGGCCTGGTTCGCGGGCGATGTCCGGACGGGGCCGGAACAGGTCGGGATCGACGCCGACCGGCACGAGGCGCATGCGGTCGTACGCCACGCCCATGTCGTCGTGGATGTCGCGGATCGAGTTCTCGCTGACGACGACGATGCGGGGCAGGCGCGACGCGACGCGGCCCTGCATCTTCACGAACGAGTACCACCGTCCGACCGACCAGCGCTTGCGCCGGTTCGGCGCGTGCTCCATCTCCAGCTGGCGGTCCTTGGTGATCGGGTGGTGCAGCGTGACGATGGTCGGGATCTGCCTCTCGAGGCGCAAGATCCCGTAGCCGAGGCACTGGTTGTCGTGCACGAGGTCGAAGTCGCCGACCCGCGGCTTGAGCGCCCGCAGGGCGCGGTAGCTGAACGCCAGCGGCTCCGGGAACGTGCCGGTCGAGAACTGGGCGAGCTCGAGGACGTCCTCGCGGGTCTTGATCTCCCAGTACGCCGGGAACCGGCCCGGGTAGTGGTCGTTGAAGAGGTCGAGGCTGGGCAGGTCGGTGAGCGGGACGCGCTCGTCGAGGACCGGATAGGGCTGCCCGCTGAGGACCTCGACGTGGTGGCCGAGGTCGACCAGCGCCTTCGTGAGGTGGCGGGTGTAGACGCCCTGGCCGCCGACGTGGGGCTTGCCCCGGTAGGTCAGGTACGCGATCCGCAGCGGCGCGTCGCCGTCCTGCGCCGATCGATCCCGAGCGACGACCGGTGGCCGGGACATCGGCGGGAACGCTACCGGCGCCTGTTACCGCCGGGTAGCCAGGGTCCGTCGTCACCGCCGGCGTTGCCACGAGATCGTCATGCGGCGGCGTCAGCGACCGTCCGGGTTCGAGCACGCGTCGGCGCAGGTGGAAGGCATCGGGCGGGCCGGACTGGGGTTCGATCGGCGATCCCGACGTCGAGCCCGTCGAACACGACGACGTGATCGCAGTCACTCGTCACCGCGATGCGCAGCGGGCCGACGCGAGGTCGACGCGATCGACGACCCGCCGGTCCGTCGTCGGCGGACGGGTGACGAAGCAGTCGTCCCACGGCGGCGGGCCGGGTGCGACGAGCCGTCCGGTCGGCAGGCCATCGGCGTCCCGCTCGTACATCGCGGTCGGCGTCGAGCTCGACGGGCCGAGCGAGTGCGGAACCACGGGTGCCAGCCGAGCTCGGCCGGCATCGAGCGCGTCACCGGCGGTGACGGACAGGTGCACGTGCAGCGCCGTCGGCGTCAGCGTCACGTCCTGGCTGGCGTGGCCCCCGAGCGGCCAGCGGTCGCCGAGCGAGCACGCCACGCGCCGCGCGCGTCTGGTCGCCGCCGTCGTCGGTCCGTCGCCACGGCTCGGTCGAACACGGTGCCGTGGGCGGCGTGCGAGCCGCCAGGTTCGGCGGCGAGCTGGTGCTCGACGCCGTCGTGGTCGAAGCGCCGTCCCGCACGCGCCCGACCCATGGCGCCATCGGGAACGAGCCCCACAGCATCGGGTGGTCGGCGGGCGATGCGGTCGACGAGGAGCTCGGTGCCGCCGACGGTCAGCGCGGCGATCGCGCCCGCCCACCGCGGCGTCGATCGTGGCCGTCGCCGGTCCCGGCCCGCAGCTCGATCACCGCGCGAGCATGCTGCGATGCGGGCGGTCGTGCAACGGGTGAGCGGGGCGTCCGTCGACCGTCGCCGGCGAGGTCGTCGGTCGGATCGGGCGCGGGCTGTGCGTGCTGCGTCGGCGTCACCCACGACGACGACGAGGCGACGGCCGCCAAGGTGGCCGACAAGCTGTGGAACCTGCGGGTGTTCGACGACGAGGCCGGCGTGATGAACCGCTCGGCGGCCGACGTCGGCGCCGAGATCCTCGTCGTCAGCCAGTTCACGCTCTACGGCGACACCTCCGCCGGCCGCCGTCCGAGCTGGATCGCCGCCGCCCGCCCCGAGCACGCCGAGCCGCTGGTCGACCGCGTCGTCGCCGAGCTGCGCCGCCTCGGCGCCACCGTGGCGACCGGCCGCTTCCGCACCGAGATGCAGGTCACGCTCACCAACGACGGCCCGGTGACGGTGATCATCGACCGCTGACGCGTGCCGCCGGCGGGTCACGAGTGCCTCGGCGCGACCGGATCGAGACGGCGGGCTCGCCGCGGCGGCTCGGCAGCACCGAGCGCTCGACGACGACGCGGCGCGACCGCTCGACGAGGCCAGCGACCCACGAGGCCGGCGAGCAGCGCGCCGAGCAGGCACGATCCACGGGCCGTCGCCGAGCGTGACGTACCAGGTGCGGCCGGTGCGCAGCTCGACCGACGTGGCGGATGACGGCCTGCTCGCTGACCGCGGTGCGGTCGATGACGTCGCCGTCCGGCGCCACGAACTCGGAGAACCCGGTCGGCGCGGCCTGCACGACCCAGCGCCCGGTCTCGATGGCCCGCAGCCGGCTCGACGCCACCTGCTGGGTCTGCAGGATGGTGCCCGTGTAGCTGGCCCCGTTCGTCGGGTTGATGATCACCTCGCCGCCGGCCTCGACGCCCTCGCGGGCCCGCCCGCCGAAGAACACCTCCCACGAGATGACGACGGCCGAGCGGCGTGCCGTCGGGCAGCTCGATCACGGCCGGCGTCGGTGCCGGCGACGGCGTCCGTCGGGACCTGGTCGACGGGCGCGCCGAGCGCCTCGAGGATCCCGCGCAGGGGCACGTACTCGCCGAACGGCACCCGGCGCACCTTGTCGTAGCGGCTCGTCACCGTCGCCGTCGGGGCGTGACGACGACCTGGGCGTTGGTGATCTTGCCGGGCTGGCCGGGCACGTCCTCGGTGATGCCGACGGCGATCGGCACGCCCGAGCCGGGCGGCCTCGGCGGCGATCGCCGCCAGCTGCTCGCTGGTGGCGAAGTCGTCGGTGTCGACGACGTTCTCCGGCCACACGACCACGTCGATGCGCGGGGTCGGGCTCGATCGTCGCGGGTCGCCTCGAGGTGGCGCTCGGTGACGACGCTGCTCGGGCACGTCGAGGGCGCTGGTGCCCTGCTCGCCGCCGCCCTGGACGGCGACCACGTCGAGGGAGCGACCGGTGCCGGTGCCCCGGGGCGCGACGAACGACGCGGCCAGCACGACGACGACGGCGGTGAGCGCGCCGAACGCGATCCAGTCCGGGCGGCGGGTCCGCACCGGCGTCGACCATCGGCGCCGAGCGCGAAGCCGAGCGAGAACACCACCCACGTGATGAGGATCACGCCGCCGACGCGGGCGATGCCGGCCGAGCGGACCGCCGACCTGGGAGATCCCCAGGCTGGCCAGCGGCACGCCGCCGAACGGGAACGAGAACCGCAGCGCCTCGACCAGGGCGTGAACGCGGCCGGGCGGCCGAGCACCCGCCAGCGCCCGTTCGGCGCGGCCAGGGAGGCGAGCCCGTGCAACGTGGCGAAGATCACGCCGGCGGCGATGTAGCCGGGCACGGTGAGCTGCCACATCCAGCCCATGCCCATCGGCCAGCCAGCCCCCGCCGAAGGCCATGCCCCGGGCGAAGCGGGCGCCGCGGCCCGGCTCCGGCGCCGAGGGCGATCTCGAACAGCGCGACGCCGACGAAGGCCAGCGGCCACCACCCCCACGGCGGCAGCGACAGCGCGACGAGGAACCCGGCGCCGAGGGACAGCAGGGCCCGCGCCCAGCGCGCCGCCCGTCGGGTCGCCGACGGTCGTTCACGCCTACAGCTCGAGGTGGACGACGATGCGCTCGCGCGTCGGAGCCGGGCGGGTGGCAGGCGAACAGCGTCGCCGTGCGGGCCGGGGTCTGGTCGACGATCCAGAGGGCGTCGGGCCCGACGACCTCGGTGCTGACGCACGTGGTAGACGTGGCGCCCGGTCATGGTCGACATGATGACCTCGTCGCCGGCGCGCGAGCTGGTCGAGGTTGCGGAAGTCCTTGTTGTGGCTCGACCCGGTGGCCGGCGACGACGACGTTGCCCGACTGTCGCCCGGCATCGCCGTGCCCGGCCAGTGGCCGGGCCCGTTGTCCAGCGTCGCCAGCCGGATGCCCTCGAAGATCGGACCTGGTCAGGCCGATCCTGGGGATCTCGATCGTGCCGATCTCGACACGTCGGCTCGGTCGAGCCGTCCTCGGGCGGCGGGTCGACCGGCGCCGGGAGCGTGGCCGGGACCGTCGTGGTCGTCGGGTCGTCGTGGCGGTCGTCGTGGTGGTCGGCGTCGTCGTCGTGGTCGTGGGGGTGGGGCCGTCGCCGTCGTGGTGGACGGCCGGCGGGAGCGGACCGAGGAGCGCGTCGGATCGCCATGGGAGCACGCCGGGACGGCGCAGGCGGCGACCGCGCACGCGGCCAGCCGCGCCACCGACGCCAGCAGCTCCGTCCGCAGCAGGGGGGCCCGCCGTGACATCGCCCGATTCTGCCAGCACCGGAGGGCGGCACCTCGGTTCGCTCGTCCCCTCGTGCACTCTCGGGACGCAGAGACCGACGAGTTCTCGGCCGCCGCACCGTCGTACCACCATGACCGCCACGCTCAGCGCCCCCGTGCTCCCCGTACGCTCCACCCGACCGAACCGCCTCGCCGACCTCTCGCAGCGCGAGCGCGAGTCTGGCGCTGATGGCCATGGGTCGATCCAACCGGGGCATCGCTCGCGACCTGCTCGTGTCGGAGGGTGCCGTCGAGAAGCACGTCGCGAACATCTTCACGAAGCTCGACCTCCACCCGTCGTCCGGGGTCCATCGACGGGTCATGGCGGTCGTCGCCTACCTCACCGATCGCTGAATCGATGCCCGCGACCGGTGCGTCCATGTCGACCGCGACGACGGGCCGCACCGGAACACGTTGTCACGGAACGCCCCGATCGGGGACGATGGACGTCGATGACTCCACTCCCTTTCGTCGTGTCGGTCAACGTCGGCTCGATCGAGGCGTTCGACCACCTCGGTCGGCACGTCACGACCGCGATCGCCAAGCAGCCCGTCGTCGGGCGGGTCGCCAGCGCCGGTGTGAACCTCATGGGCGACGACCAGGCCGACCGGTCGGCACACGGTGGCCCCGACCGGGCGGTCTACGCCTATGCCTCGGAGGACCTGGCTTGGTGGGCGACCGAGCTCGCCCGGGCCGTCGAACCCGGCGCGATGGGCGAGAACCTGACCACCGCGGGCATCGACGTCACCGGCGCCGTCATCGGCGAGCGCTGGCGGGTCGGGAGGCTGACGGTCGAAGTCACCTCGCCGCGGGTCCCGTGCTTCAAGCTGGGCATCCGCATGGGGGACGTCCACTTCCCGCGCCAGTTCGCGCACGCCGGGCGCCCGGGCGCCTACCTGCGGATCGTCGAGCACGGCGACGTCGGTGCCGGCGACCCCGTCACGGTGCTCGACCGACCGGACCATGGCGTGACGATCGACCTCGTCGCCCGCGCCTACCACGACGACCACTCCCTGGCCGGTCGGCTGCTCGACGCTCCGCAGCTGGGTGGCGGCTGGCCCGACTGGGCTCGTCGCGAGGCGGGCTGACCGTCCGCGCCCACGTTCGCGGTCGCCCCGTGGAACGGCACGGCGGTGGGCCAGACTGAGGATCGTCGACCTGGCCCGGGAGCTGCGAGGGTGGCGTCAGCGGCGCCGTCTGGCGATCACCTGTGCGGCCGCGGTGGAGCTCATGACCGACTACCTCGAAGGAGCCCTCGGCGACCGGGAGCGACGTCGTTTCGAGCGCCACCTGGCGCTCTGTCCGCCCTGCCAGCGCGTGCTGGACCAGCTGCGGGCGACGTCGGCGACCCTCGCCGCGCTCGCGCCCGACGCCATCGAACCGGACCTCCCTCAGCGCCTGGTCGCGTTGTACCGCTCGTACCACGACGATCCCGACGCGTGACGTCGTCCCTGCCGTCAGCGCCGGGCCCGCTTGACCCGATCGAGCACCTCGAGCGGTGACAGCAGGGCCCGACCGACGGCGCGAGCGGCCCCGGTCATCAGTTCCCGCCGGTCCAGCGTCAATCCGGCGCTGGCCAGCCACTGCTCGTGGAACTCCCAGAAGTCGCCGGGGCCCTTGCGGAACACGCCGAGCAGCCACTCCCGCCCGACCCGTTCGTAGTAGCGGCGGTGGTACCACCGCTCCGACGTCTCGTACTCGGCGTCGTCCAGGTACAGGTGGCCGTAGGAGTGGATGGCGATCATGCCGTCGACCTCGCGCGAGAACCGGCCGGCCTCGCGCTGAGTGATCGCGTCCTCCTGGACGCGGCTGAACGTCAGGATCTGGTGGACGAACCCGAAGTCGCGGTCCTCGAGGATCTGGAGCGCGGCGTCGGTGTCGAAGTAGTGGCGGTCCTCGTCGAAGAAGTGCGGGTTGCGTTCGCGGACGATGTCGGATCGGTACATCACCGACGACTGTGTGCCGAAGACGAAGTTGTGGTCGATGAAGTGCATGCGGACGGGGACCCGGCCGGGTACGACGGTGTCCTCCACGGGCAACCCGAAGTTGCGGCCGTCCGTGCCCTCCAGGCGGTACGCACCCACCATCCCGATCGTCGGCGACGTCTCGGCGACGGCGACCATGTCGGTGAGGCAGTTCGGGAACATCCAGTCGTCGGCGAGGATCATCTTGGTGTACGTGCTGTCGGCGGAGATCTGCTGCAGCGCGTGGTTGAAGTTCTGGGCCTGCGGGAGGTGTTCAGGAGGCGACACGATGCGGATGCGCGGGTCCTGGTCGGCGAAGCGCTTGGCGATCAGCGCGGTGTCGTCCGTGCTGTGGTTCTCGCAGATGATGTACTCCCAGTTCTCGTACGACTGGGACAGGACGCTGCGGATCGCGTCCTCGATGTACGCACCGGTGTTGTACACCGGCGTCACGACGCTGACGAGAGGCGCGCTCACCGCGTCGGAACCTAGTGGAGCGTTCTGGGCGGCGAGACGATCGACGGACAGGAGCCGTGTCGCCACGCGCTGGGCGCGGCCGGCGTCGTCTGACATCAGCGGGCCGCCGTCAGCGTCGCGATGACGGCGGCCGCCGCCGCCTCGCCCTGGGCGATGCAGGCGGGGACGCCGATGCCGTCGTAGCTGGCCCCGGCGACGTGCAGGCCGGACGGCAGGGCGGCGCGCACGCCGGCCAGCCACCTGCGGTGGTGCGGCCGGTACTGCGGGAAGGCCGCCGGCCACCGCGAGATGCGCACCGCGGACGGCTGCAGGTCGAGGCCGACGTGTCCGCCGACCTCGGTGACCGCGCGTTCGACGACCGCATCGTCGTCGAGGTCGTCGACGGCGAGCCCGTCGCGCCCGAGCGAGATCCGCAGCACCTCGCCGGCGGCGGTGCGCCAGTGGGCCCACTTCTGCGACCCGAACGACGCCGCCGTGACGGTCCGTTGCACGGGCTTGGGCACGAGGTACCCGCTGCGGCCCCGCAGCCGCTCCGGCCACCCGGGCACGGCGAGCGTGACGAGGATGACGCCCGCGTGCTCCATGGTGCCCATGATCCGTGCCGCCTCCGGCGCAGCGGCCGCGAGCACCGGCGCGGTGGGGGCGGCCGGTGTGGCGAGCACCACGGCGTCGAACCGTTCGTCGTCGGCCCGCCAGCTCGCGCCGTCGGCGGCCAAGGACGACACGACACACGACGTCGAGATGCGCACGCCCCCGGCGGCCGCCGCCGCGGCAACGGCTCCCACGAGCGACGCCATCCCGGCGGTGGGCGCCAGGAACACCGGGCCGGCCGTCGCCGGCGCCGCGTGCCGCAGGGCCCGCGCACTCAGCAGGAGGCTGCGACCGCGGGCGGCGAGGGACGACAGCTGCGGGACCATCTCCAGGCTGAAGCGGTCGGTGTCGGCGGCGTAGATGCTCCCGACGAGCGCGTCGACGAGCCGCTCCTCGACCTCGTCGCCGAAGCGACTGCGCACGAGTGCGCCGATCGAGTCGCCAGGGTCGGCGCGGCGCGGGAGCAACGGCTCGAGCCCGGCGCGCAGCTTGCCCCGCACTGACAGCAGCCGGCTGCGGGCCAGGCGCAGCATGTCGGCCGGGACGCCGAGCAGGAGGCCTTCCGGGATCGGGTGCAGGCCGTTGAACCAGACGGCGGCGGTCGCGCCCGTCGGAGAGGCCAGCTGGTCGCCGAGACCGACCTCGGCCGCCAGCCCCGCGGCGTGGGGCACGCGGGCCAGGAACGCGTCGCCCCCCTCGTCGACGGCCGGCAGCCCGGCGAACGGGGTGGTGTGCAGCTTCCCGCCGAGTCGTGGCGCCGCCTCGCGGACCTCGATGTCGAGGTCGATGCCGCCGGTCCCACCCGGCCGGGCCAGCGCGTGCGCCACGGTGAGCCCGGTGATCCCGCCGCCGACGACCAGGACGCGTCGTGCTGCTCGCTCGCTCGTCCCCCCGCTCACGTGCTACTCGTTCGCTCGTTTCCTCGCTCATGTGCTGCGACGACGACGCGGTCGGCGAGGGCGCCGATGACGCCGGGGTCGGCGTTCATCGAGGCTGTTCGGCGCAGCTCGAGGCCCCGGTCGGCGGCCCGCCGGCGGGCCTCGAGGTCTATGTCGTACAGCACTTCGAGGTGGTCGGCGACGAACCCGCACGGGCACACGAGGACCGCCTCCACGTCGCCGGACTCGGCCAGCTCGTCGACGACCGTGAGGATGTCGGGCCCGATCCACGGTTCCGGGGTGCGCCCGGCGGACTGCCAGGCGACCGTCCATGCGTCCGGGGCCAGGTCGACGGCATCGGCGACGGCGATCGCCGTCGAGCGCAGCTCGGTCGGGTACGGGTCGCCGGCATCGAGGATGCGCTGCGGCAGGGAGTGGGCGCTGAAGACGACGCGCGTTGCCTTCGGCATGTCGGCCAGCTGCTCGCGGACGACGTGGGCGAGGAACCGCACGTACGTCGGGTCGACGGCCCAGCTCTCGATGCCGGTGAACGCGAGCCCGGCCGCCGTCGCCGTCGACCGCGCCCGCCCGAGGTACTCCCCGATGGACATCGCCGAGTAGTGCGGCGCGAGCACGAGCCCGACGATGCGGTCCACGGCCGCGGCCACGAGCGCCTCGACACCGGCCTCGACTTTCGGGTCGGCGTGCTTCAGGCCGAGCTCGACGACGTAGCCACCGGGCAGCCGCTCGTCGAGCGCGGCCTGCAGCGTGTCGCGCTGCGCTTCGGTGACGGCGGCGAGCGGTGACGTCCCGCCGATGGCGTCGTACCGGCTGGTCAGGTCGGCGAGCTGCTCGGGGGTCGGCGGACGGCCGCGACGGATGTCGGTGTAGTACGCCTCGATCTGGTCCGGTCGCCGCGGCGTCCCGTAGGCCATCAGCACGACGCCGGTCGCCACCGTGGTCAGTCCCGCGCCGTCTCGAGGTGGACGAGGTCGACGATCGCCGCCAGCACGCCCGGGTCGGCGGCCGGCGGCACGCCGTGACCGAGGTTGAACACGTGGCCGGGATGGCCGGCGTTGTCGGCGAGCACGCCGCGGGCGCCGGCGAGCGCGACCTCGGCGCCGGCCAGCACGAGCGACGGGTCGAGGTTGCCCTGGGCGACGAGGTCGGGGCCGAGCCGCTGGCGGGCCCCCGAGATCGACGTCCGCCAGTCCAGGCCCATCACATCCGGGCCCGCCGCGTACATGGCTTCGAGCAGGTGGTCGCAGCCGATCCCGAAGTGGATGCCTGGGACGTCGGGATGGCGTGCCGCCAGCTCGCCGAAGACCCGCCGGGAGTGCGGGAGCACGTAGCGCTCGTAGTCGGGCCGGGACAGCGTGCCGGCCCAGGAGTCGAACAGCTGGAACGCGCCGGCACCCGCCGTCAGTTGGACGTCGATGAACGTGACCGCCATCTCGGCAAGCCGGCCCATCAGCTCGTGCCACAGCACCTCGTCGGTGTGCAGCAGGGCCTTGGTGTGCTCGTACGTGCGGCTCGGTCGGCCCTCGACGAGGTAGCTGGCGACCGTGAACGGTGCGCCGGCGAACGCCAGCACCGGGACGCCGGACGGCAGCGCCGCCGTCACCGCGGCGACGGTCGTGGCGACGTAGTCGATGTCGTCGGGTTGCAGGGGCCGCAGGCGGTCGAGGTCGGCGCGCCGCCGCAGCGGCTCGGCGGCGACGGGTCCGGTGCCTGGCGCGACGTCGATCCCGAAGCCGACGGCGTGCGCCGGGACCACGATGTCGCTGTACAGCACGGCCGCGTCGACGCCGTAGCGCTGCACCGGTTGCAACGTGATCTCGGCAGCCAGGTCGGGCTGCTTGATGGCATCGAGGATCGAGCCGTCGCCTCGGATGCGCCGGTACTCGGGCAGGCTGCGGCCGGCCTGGCGCATGAACCAGACCGGGGTGTGCCGGCCGGCACGGGCCGTCGCGGCGGACAGGAAGGGCGAGACGGACGGTGTCGTGATCCGGGTGCCCATGGCGCGGCCGAGGGTACCGGCTGAGGGAGCGAGTCCCGAGCGAGCGAACGATCGGGCTGAGGGAGCGACGGGATGTACGTCCGTCCTCCCGATACAGTTACACGACCACTTTTCAGCCTCGCACGAGGCGGTCGCAGGCCGGGCGGGTGTTGTCAACCTGCCGCGGCGGCACCAGCAACGGCACCACGGACGTATGACGCAGCAGCACCCCGAACTCGCCGACGAGCAGGCGTACGTCGACCACGCGTACGAGTGCCTGGAGCGCACGAGAGCCTCGGCCTGGCGGCTCCGAGACCTCAACGAGGCCGACCTCGGCGGCACGTTCCAGGCCCGTTTCGAGCGCAACGTGTTCGACGAGGCCCTGGTCAAGCGGCTCACCGACCTCGATCTCGGCGACGCCGCCCTCGTCTTCGGTCGGATCGACCGGTACGCGGAGAGCCCGGCCACCACCGAGAGCTTCCACATCGGGCGCCTCGCCGTGGCCGACGAGCAATCCGAGCCGATCGTCGTCGACTGGCGGGCGCCGGTCGCCGAGCCGTTCTACCGGGCGACCGGGCGGGAGCCGATGGGACTCGTGCGCCGCCGTCACTTCGCGGTCGAGGGTCGCCACGTGCTCGGCATCGAGGACGAGCTGTTCGGCGGAGGGCACCTCGGCGTCGGCCACGACGACGGGCTCGTCGACGAGGAGCCGGCGCTCCGCGGGTACTCGACGCTGCTGGCCGCGCTCGAACGGGGCCGCACCGGGACGCTCGGCGACATCGTCGCCACGATCCAGGCCGAGCAGGACGAGATCATCCGCTCGCCGCAGGCCGGGCGTGCTCGTCGTCCAGGGTGGGCCGGGCACCGGCAAGACGGTGGTCGCGCTGCACCGCGCCGCGTACCTGCTCTACACCCACCGGTTCCCGCTCGAGGACCAGGGCGTGCTCGTGATCGGACCCAACCGGGTCTTCCTGCGCTACATCGAGCGCGTCCTGCCGTCGCTCGGCGAGGCCGGCGTCGAACAGGTCGTGCTGGCCGATCTCGTGCCCGACGTGCAGTGGGCCCGCTCCGGCGACCCGGTGGACGACGAGGCGACGGCCAGGGTCAAGGGCGACGCCCGCATGTCGGCCGTGATCGACCAGGCCGTCCCCGACCGCGAGCGCCCGCTGCGTGACGACGTCCGGGTGCCGTTCCGCACCGGGTTCGTGCGGCTCACGGCCGAGCGAGTCGGTGCGCATCGTCAAGGCCGCCCGCCGCCGCTACCGCCGCCACAACGCCGGCCGACGGTTCGTCGAGGCGCGAGGTCTACGCGGCGTTCGCCGCCAGCTGGCGTGGCGAGCCGGCGACGGGGACCGCGGTCCGCGACGCCGTGCGCCACCTGCCGGAGGTGCGGGCCGCGCTGGAGCGGATGTGGCCGGTGCTCACGCCGGCCCAGCTGCTGCACGACCTGTTCGGCTGCGCCGGCGCTGCTGCGCCTGGCCGGCGCCGGCGTCCTCGACCGATGTCGAGATCGCCGCTCTCTACCGGCCGCGCTCCGAGCACGTCGGCGACGTGCGCTGGACCCGGCCGACGTCGCCCTGCTCGACGACGCCCGCGACGTGCTCGGGCCGCGCACCGGCAAGGGCGGCAAGGTCGACGACGGCGACGAGATCCGCACGTACGGCCACATCGTCATCGACGAGGTCCAGGACCTCACACCGATGCAGCTGAAGATGGCGGCGCGCCGGTCGCTCAACGGGTCCCTGACGGTCGTCGGCGACCTCGCCCAGGCGACGGGGGCGCTGGCGCCCGACGCGTGGGACCGACGTGCTCGCCCACCTGCCCGATCGCAAGCCGGCCCGGGTCGTCGGCCTCTCCGTCGGCTACCGCATCCCGGCCCAGATCATGGAGCTCGCCGATCGGGTGATGCGGGTCGCGACGCCGGAGCTGCGGTCACCCCGAGCCGTGCGCATCGGCGAGGCACCGCCGACCATGGTGCGGGCGGCCGGCGCGACCGAGCTCGGCGCCGACGCGCGGCCGAGGCGACGGCGAAGATGACCGCCGAGCTGACGTCGGGCAACGTCGCTGTCGTGGTGCCCGACAGCCTCGTGGAGGAGATCTCGGAGGCCCTTGCGGCCGCCGGCATCGCCCACGGCCGGGCCACCCGCACGGGGCTCGACGACCCGGTCACGGTCGTCCCGGTGAGCGTCGTGAAGGGCCTCGAGCTCGACGGGGTCGTGGTCGTCGAGCCGAGCCGCATCGTCAGCGACGAGGCGCAGGGGCTGCGCGCGCTCTACGTCGCGCTGACGCGGCCGACGCAGCGCCTCACCGTCGTGCACGCCGCCGACCTCCCGGCCGCCCTGGACGCCTGAAGCGGGTCGGCGTCAGCGCTCGTACGCGACGATCAGCACGGCCAGGTTCTTGTCGGCCTTGTCGGCATCGGCCGGGCGGCGCCGCTCGACGGAGCTGCGCACCAGGTCGATGACCGTGTCGAAGGCGCCGAGCAGCTCCGGTCGCTCCGTGTCGACGGCCGGGCGGATCAGGGCCCACAGCGCCTCGATCCGCGCCATCGCCTCGTGCTGGCCCGTCGCCGTCGACGAGGCGCTCGCTCAGCAGCGCCGGTCTCGCCGGCCAGCTGGGTCAGCAGCTCGTGCGTCGTGCCGCTCGGGCGCGAACACGGTGGTCGGGACGACCTCGTCGGGCGGGATCGTGGTGGCCGAGCTCGTCGATGGTGGTCGCCGAGCAGCCGAGGGTCGCGAGCGACGACGGCCACGGCGGGACCGGTGGTGACGAGTCGGCGGGTGATCGGGCGCGGCGCCCGAGCGGTCACGCCGAGTTGACCAGGATGCGGGCGCTCGCGAACGCCCCGACGCCGACGTGGCGGCCGTCGATCTCGACCGTCATCGTGCCGTCGGGCGACGGCCGCGGTGATCGTGCCGGCGTGGCCCGGTTGCAGCGAGCTGGCCTCGAGGAACTCGAGCAGGCCGGGCGTGAACTCGAGCTCCTCGGGGATCCGGCGGACGGTGAACTGGTCGCCGACGCCGATCGCCGACAGCGGACGGGCTTCGGGCTCGATGTAGTCCGACCCGGGGATGGGGTTGCCGTGCGGGCACGTCGTGGGGCTGCCGAGCAGCCGGTCCATCGCCGTCTCGACGGCCTCGCTCATCACGTGCTCCCACTTGCCGGCCTCGTGGTGGGCGTCGGCCCACGACAGCCCGAGCACGTCGGTGAGGAAGCGCTCGGCGAGGCGGTGGCGGCGCACGACCTTGGTCGCCAGCACCTGGCCGTCGCTCGTCAGCTTGATGCCCTCGCCGGTGTCGATGAGACCCTCGGTCTCGAGGCGGCGGATCATCTCGCTGACGGCCGGCCGACTGACGTTCAGCCGCTCGGCGATGCGCGCCTGGATGACGTCGACGTCGTCCTCCGCGAGCTCGAAGATGCACTCGCAGTACTCCTCGAAGGCCGGGTGGTGCTCTCCTACGACAGCCATGGCGGCGATCCTACTGTGGGGGTGTGACCGCGCGATCGATGTCGACGATGAGTTCGCGAACCGGTCGCCGAACGGCGCCTGGCGGACCTCCGGCGGGCGACGCGGGTGGTGATCGTCGGTGCCGGGTTCGGCGGACTGGCCGTGGCGCGTGGGCTGCAGGGCGCGCCGGTCGACGTCCTGCTCATCGACGCCAACAACTTCCACACGTTCCAGCCGCTGCTCTACCAGGTCGCGACAGCCGGTCTGGACGGCGAGAACGTCTCGTACGCCGTGCGCGGCATCCTGCGCCCGCCGCGCCGGTGGCTGCGGGCCGTCGCCGACACGGTCCCGCTTCCGCATGGCGCGCGTCGTCGGCGTCGACCTCGACGGCCGGCACGTCGACCTCGACGACGGCGAGCCGTCGTCCCGTACGACGTGCTGGTCGTCGCGCGCCGGAGCCGTCGCGCACGACTACGGCACGCCGGGCGTGCACGAGCACGCCTTCGCGCTCAAGCACGTCGACGACGCGCTCGCGCCTGCGGGCCCACGTCCTGGGCTGCTTCGAGCGGGCCGCCGACGAACCGGCGGCCCGGTCGCCGAGCGGCGCGATCGACGCCGTCGTGTGCGGCGGCGGGCCGACCGGTGTGGAGATGGCCGGCGGTCTGCACGAGCTCTACCACGATGGTGCTGGCCAAGGACTTCCCCGACCTGCCCGTCGCCGACGCCCGCATCGTCGTCGTGGAGATGGCCGACCGGCTGCTGGCGCCGTTCACGCCCACGTCCTCGGCGCGGGCCCAGCGGACGCTCGAGCGCCGGGGCGTCGAGGTCGTCCTCGGCGTCGGCGTGTCCGCCGTCGAGGCGGACCGGGTCCTCGCTCGCCGACGGCTCCACGATCGCGGGCCGGCACCGTGGTCTGGGCGACCGGCGTCACGGCCGAGCCGCTGGCCGCGCACGATCGGCACACCGACCGGGCGGGGCGGCCGTCTCGCCGTCGAGCCCGACCTGTCGCTGCCGGGCCACCCCGAGGTGTTCGCCGATCGGCGACGTCGCGGCGCACCCGGTCCGGCGACGACGCCGCTGCCGCAGGTCGCCCAGCCGGCGATCCAGGGCGGCCGGCACGTCGCCCGGCAGATCCGCAGCCGGCTGGCCGGGCGGCCGACGGAGTCGTTCCGGTACCACGACAAGGGCCAGATGGCGACGATCGGCCGCCGCGACGCCGTCACCGAGCTGGCCAACGGCTGGCGCTTCGCGGCACGATCGGCTGGCTCAGCTGGCTCGGCCTCCACCTCGTCTACCTCATCGGGTTCCGCAACCGGGTCGTCGTGCTGGTCAACTGGGCGTGGAGCTACCTGACCTACGACCGCGGCAGTCGCATCCTGCGGGAAGGGGAGCGGCGCCACGACGAGCACCGCCGCCGGCGGCGCAGAACCGACGGTGCGATCCCGACCGCAGCCGGCCAGACTTGATCCATGGCCGGCACGCGCTGAGACCCTCTGTCCCTCCCTCCCGACTGGAGTCCCCGTGCCTGCCGCTGCCCCCCTCCGTGCCCGCGACCTGACCGTCGTCCGTGGCCCGCTCGACCGTCCTCGATGCCGTCGACCTCGTCGCCGCGCCCGGTCGACCGCATCGGCGTCGTCGGCCCGAACGGCGTCGGCAAGTCGACGCTGCTGCGGGCGCTCGCCGGGCTCGTGCCGCTCGAGCGCGGCCGGGTCGAGCGGACCCCGCCGACGGCGACCGTCGGCTACCTCCCCCAGGAGCCGGCGCGGTCCGACGAGACCGTCACCGTCGCCCTCGCCCGGCGCACCGGGCGTCACGACGGCGACGCGCCGAGCTGGAGGCGGCGACGGCCGCGCTGGCCGCCGGCGGCCTCGGCGCCGACGACCGCTACGCCGACCGCGCTCGACCGTTGGTTGGCCCTCGGCGGCGCCGACCTCGACGCCCGCGTCGGCCAGGTGTGGGCCGACCTCGGCCTCCCGGCCCGCCTGCTCGACCAGCCGACGGCGTCGCTGTCGGGCGGCGAGGCGGCGCGGGCTGGGCTGGCCGCGCTGCTGCTCGCCCGCTTCGACGTCTTCCTCCTCGACGAGCCGACGAACGACCTCGACCTCGCCGGCCTCGACCGGCTCGAGCGGTGGATCACCGACCTGCCGGCGGCCGTCGTGCTCGTCAGCCACGACCGCACGTTCCTCGCCCGCACCGTCACCGACGTCGTCGAGATCGACGAGTTCACCCATCGGGCCAGCGCACTACGGCGGCGGCTGGCAGGCCTACCTCGACGAGCGCGAGGCGGCCCGCCGGGCCGCCTGGGAGCGCTTCGAGGAGTACGACACCAAGCGCCGGTCCCTGGCCGGGCGGGCCCAGCGCGAGCGGGAGTGGGCGAGCCAGGGCGCTCTCGAAGGCCAAGAAGTCCGACGAGCGGGACAAGTTCATCCGGGCACTTCAAGGTCAACCAGACCGAGCAGCTGGCCGGTCGGGCGGCCCGGACCGAGAAGGCGATCGAGCGGCTGGAGACCGTGGACAAGCCGCGCGAGCCGTGGCAGCTGCGCCTCACCGTGGGCTCGCCGGGTCGCACCGGCGACGTCGTCGCCCGCCTCGACGGCGTCGTCGTCGAGCGAGGCTCGTTCGCGCTCGGCCCGATCGACCTGCTCGTGGCGACCGGCGATCGCATCGCGCTCGTCGGCCCAACGGATCGGGGAAGACGACGCTGCTCGACGCCGTGCTCGGACGGGTCGCGCCGACCGCCGGGCGCGGTCGACTCGGCCCGAGCGTCGTCGTCGGCGAGGTCGAGCAGGCCCGCGACCGGCTTGCCGGCACGGCGCTCCGCTGCTGCGGGCGTTCCAGGACGAGACCGGGATGGACGCCGCCGACGCCCGCACGCTGCTGGCCAAGTTCGGGCTCGTCGCCGACCACGTCACCCGCGCCGACGGCGACGCTTGTCGCCGGGGGAGCGGACCCGGGCCTCGCTGGCGCTGCTGATGGCGAACGGGGCCAACGTGCTCGTGCTCGACGAGCCGACGAACCACCTCGACCTGCCGGCGATCGAGCAGCTGGAGGCGGCGCTCGACGGCGTTCGACGGGACGGTCATCCTCGTCACCCACGACCGCTCGCTGCTCGAACGGGTCCGCCTGACCCGGCGGATCGAGCTGGCCGGCGGTCAGCTCGTGGCCGACGAGGCGCTGTAAGAAGCCTCCTCGAGTGCGGATCGAGCGAAGCGCACTCGACCCGGTCGACCCGCCGCACCGTCCTCGAAGCGCTCTCGAGGCGGACGGACGCCGCCGTGGAAGGGTCCAGGTTCGCCGGCTGTCGTGCGATGAGCGGTCTGCGCCGCACAACAGCGCCGCAGGCGACGCAGGAGGCTCATCACATCCGCGGTCGCACCGCGGCGAGGTCGTGCGATGAGCATCGTGCGGCTGGAGCCGGCTGGCCGCTCATCGCTCTTCGATGACCCGCGACTCGTCGCGAGACCGCCGTCAGGCGCAGCAGTCGTCGCCGGGTCCGTGTCAGCGAGCCGTGGCAAGCGCGGAGGTCCGCCTGCAGGCGCTCGCGGACCGGGTGAACACGGCGCCGACGACGGCGCGCTCGTCGTCGTCCATGACGTCGAGGAAGTGCTCGCCCGCGCCGCGGCGACGGGCACGGCGATTCCAGGGCGGCGAGGCCGGCCTCGGTGAGCACCGCGTGGAGGCCACGGCCGTCGGCGCCGCACGCCCGCCGCTCGACCCAGCCAGCCGACTGGAGCTTGACACGGCGTGGGACAGCCGGCTCGGTGACGAGACCGTTGCCGTGGCGAGGTCACCCATCCGCATCCGCCGTCCGGGCGCCTCCGAGAGCGCGACGAGGATGCCGTAGTAGCCCGCCGGCACGTCCGCCGACTGCGCTACCTCGCGCTCGACGCGGTGGCGCAGCAGCTGGCTGCCGTCGACGAACGCCCGCCAGTCCGCGCCTCGTCGTCGTCGAGCGGCGGCCCGTGTGCCATGGATCTCATCGTAACGGGTTGTTCAACGTTGAAAGAGATGACAGACTCGTTCAACGTTGAACAACCTCCCGCCGCCCGCTGCGAAGGAGCCCGCCCATGCCCATCGCCCTGAAGATCATCATGTCGACGACCCGGCCCGGTCGCGGCGCCGACCGCGTCCTGCCGTGGCTCGTCGAGCGCCTGCGGCCGATGACCGCTTCGACGTCGATGTCCTCGACCTGCGGGAATGGAAGCTCCCGCATTCCCGAGACCTACGAGACGATCGGCGACCGTGACGACCCGACGTACTCCGACCCGATGGTGCGGGCGTGGAACCGCAAGGTCGCCGAAGGCGACGCGTTCGTGTTCGTCACGGCCGAGTACAACCACTCGGTGCCCGGCGAGCTGAAGAACGCGCTCGACAGCGTGTTCGTGAGCTTCGCGTTCCGCAACAAGCCGGTCGCCTTCGTCGGTTACAGCGGTGGCCCGATCGCCGCCGCCCGCGCCGTCGAGCACCTCGCCCACATCATGATCGAGGCCGAGGCGGCGCCCCTGCGCAACACGGTGCTGATCGGCGGCGTCGGTCAGGCGTTCGACGATGCAGGGTCAGCCGAACAACCCGACACCGACGCCGCGCTCCGGGTGATGAAGGACGACGTGGCGTGGTGGTCCGACGCCCTCCGTCGCCCGGGCCGAGGGTCAGCTGCCGCCGGGCAACGTCCGCCTGATGCAGGAGCTGGCCGCGCTGACGACCTGAGGGTCGGGGCCACCGGGCGGGGCAAGATGTCGGCGATGAAGGTCGTCGACACGCTGCGCTCGGTCCTGCACTTCCGGCCGCATCGAGCTCGATCCCGGTGGCCCGCCGGCTGCGGTCGGCGGCGTCGGTCGGCCGACCTGCGGCGCATCGCCCGGCGCCGCCTGCCACGCGGCGTGTTCGACTACATCGACGGCGGGCGCCGAGGACGAGCGGACGCTGCGCAACAACGTCGACGCCTTCGCCCGCATCGAGTTCCGGCCGCGGGTGCTGCGCTCGGTCGCGGACGGTCGACCCGTCGACGACGCTGCTCGGCCGGCCCGTTGCCGTTCCCGCTGGTGCTGGCCCCGACCGGTTTCACCCGGATCGCCGACCCGCAGGGCGAGCTGGCCGTGGCCCGCGCCGCGGACCGGGCCGGCCTGCCGTACACGCTGTCGACGCTGGCGACCCGGTCGATCGAGGAGGTCGCCGCGGTCAGCGGTGGCCGCAAGTGGTTCCAGGTCTACGCGTGGCGTGACCGCGGCATCGTCAAGGACATGGTCGACCGCTGCGCGGCAGTGCGGCTACGAGGCGCTCGTGCTCACGGTCGACACGGCGGTGCTCGGGCGGCGCGAGCGCGACGTGCGTCGCGGTTTCGAGCTCCCGCCGAAGCTCGGGCCTCGGCACGCTGCTCGACGGCGCCGTGCACCCCGGGTGGACGTGGGCGTTCGCCCGCTCCGAGCCGATCCTGTTCGCCAATGTCGCCCGGCGGCGGGCCGGGGACGGCCCGGGCGACGGCTCCGACGCCGTCACGCTGTCGACGTACATCAACACGCAGTTCGACCCCAACCTGTCGTGGGACGACGTCGACTGGCTGCGCTCGATCTGGGACGGTCCGATCGTGCTCAAGGGCATCCAGTCGCGTCGCCGACGCCGTGCTCGCCGCCGAGCGCGGCGTCGACGCCGATCGCCCTGTCGAACCACGGCGGCCGCCAGCTCGACTCGGCGCCGGCGCCGATCGACCTCGTGGCCCCGGTCGCCGACGCGGTCGGCGGGCGCACCGAGATCATCTGCGACGGCGGGGTGCGCCGGGGGAGCGACATCGTCAAGGCGGTCGCCCTCGGGGCGACGCGCGTGCATGGCCGGCCGGGCGTACCTGTACGCCCTCGCCGCTGCCGGCGAGCGCGGCGTCGACCACGTCCTCGGGATGCTGGACGCCGACGTCCGCCGCACCATGGCCCTCGTCGGCGCCGCCACCATCGCCGATCTCACCTCCGACCTCGTCGCGCCGGCGCCCCACGTGACCTGACTGCCGCACCGCACCCGCCGCGCCCCCGACAGCTGGGCGCGGTCGAGACCAGAGCATCGGTGGCGAGCCGGGTGTAGAAGGCGCGGCCGTCGGGCGTGAGGTGGATCCCGTCGTCGTAGAAGCAGTCGCCGGGGCAGTTCGCCGCCTCGGTGTCCCAGTCGACGACGACCACGTTCGGGTACGAGGCCGGCAGGGCCCGCACCTTGTCGTTGTTCCCCGCCACGTAACTGCGGTCGGCGTGCGTCGTCAGCATCACGACCCGTGGCACGGCGGCCAGTTCGGCCATCATCCGGCCGAGGTCGGAGGTCCCGATCGGCCCGTTCGTGCCCAACCCGACGACGACGGCGCTGCCGAGGCGACCGTCGCTCCGGAGGCGCATGACCTGGTCGAGCCCGTTGACGAACGCCCGCGACTCGATGGCGTCGACGCAGAACCCGGCGTCGGCGAGGTTCCCGGCGGCGCCCAGCATCACCGAGTCGCCGATGGCGTAGCGCACGATCGGCGTCAGCCCGCACGGGTCGACACCGACCGGCGGCATCGGGACGGCGGTCGGGGCCGGCGCCGTCGCTTCCGGGGCCGGCGCCGGCGTCGTCGCCGGGTCGGTCGGGCCGACCGGCGCCGCGACAGTGGTCGTGCTCGCGGCCCCGGCGACGACCGTCGTCGCAGCCGCCCCTGCGATGGATGTCGCCGTCGTCGACGTCGTCGGCGCCACGGAGGTCGACGTCGTAGCTGCGGCGGATGTCGACGTCACCCGGACCTGTCCGGCGAGCGTCGTGGTGGTGGCGAACGGGTCGCCGGCCGACGCCCCGGCCCTCCGCCTGGCCGGCCTCGATCTCGTTCTGCTGCAACGGCGCGCGTCGCCAGCACGGCGCCGGCGACGACGACTGCGACGACGAGCACGGCGCCGACGCCGGCCACCGTGCGGCGGGCACCGTCGTTCCCCGTCATCTGCACCCGGCGCCACCATCGCCGGATCGTCCCCTTGCGGATCGGGGTCTCGATCAACCGGTACGACAGCTCGGTCACGACGACCGTCGCCACCATCGCCCCGACGAACTGGGACACCGACAGCGGGTTCCCGGCGACGCGCCGGATGCCCTGGTAGATCGGCCAGTGGTAGAGGTACAAGCCGTAGCTCCGGATGCCGATCCAGACGAGCACCACGTTGCCGAGGACCCGTCCCGACATCGAGCCACGATGGGTCACGGCGGCGATGACGAGGATCGTGGCGATGCCGGTGGCCAGGAACCCACCACGGAAGAGCCACGGGTCGCCACCGTCGGGAGTGGTGACGTGGAGCGACCACGTCAGCGCTCCCAGCGCGACGAGCCCGATCATCGCCGCGACGTCGAGCACCCGTCCTCGCGCCCGCATCGGACCGCGCAGCAGCGCCATCGGACGCCACACCATCGCCAACGCCGCACCGAGCAGCAGCCCGCCGGCTCGCGTCGGCGTCGACAGGTACAGGAAGTCGTTGATCGAGATGCACCGCTCGCCGACGTGCCAGTAGGCGTTCGGTGTCACCTCGCACGTGCCGACCGGGCCCTGGTGGAAGAGCGCGGCGACGGCGATGGCGACGGCGATCGCGGCGACGAGCAGTCCCCAGCAGATGTCCTGCACCCGTCGGCTCCCGCGGCGCAGCAGGACGATCATCACCAACGGCCACACGAGGTAGAACTGCTCCTCGACGGCCAGGCTCCACAGGTGGCGCAGCGGCGCGAAGTCGCCCGTCGCCGTGTACCCCTGACCCACCCAGATCTGGTACCAGTTCGAGACGTACAGGAGGCCGGCGACCACGTCCCCGCGCAGCTGACCGAGGGCGTCTCGGCGCCAGATCGCGGTGTACGCGATCACGAGCAGCATCATGGTGTAGAGCGCCGGGAGCAGCCGCCGCGCCCGACGCATGTAGAACTGCCGCAGGCTGACGCGCTCCGTGCGCTCGTGCTCGCCGATCAGCAGCAACGTGATCAGGTAGCCGCTGATCACGAAGAACACCTCGACGCCGAGGAACCCGCCCGGCAGCCAGGCGGTGTCGGCGTGGTACACCATCACGGCGACGACGGCGAGGGCCCGCAGGCCGTCGAGCCCGGGCAGGTACGGCACGCCGCTGATCGCTCGCGGCGCGCGCTCGGCGGGGGCGACGCGGGTCGCGGCCGGCGCGCTCATCGGACAGCGGACGGCGCGGTCAGGCGGGCACCAGCCGCACCGTCTCGTCGCCGGCACCGGTCGCGAACACCGGGCCGCTGATGTCCGCGAACACGTCGGCGCCGGTGAGCGCGGGGATCGTCGACACGCGGTCGACGCATGCACCGGTCACGGACGGGACGCACACGCGAGGACCGCCACCGACCCCGCGAGGGCGATCGCGACCGCTCGGCGTCCTGTCCCATCCACGTTCATCCCAACCTCGAGCGCCCGCCGATCGGGCCCGGCGCGCTTGCGACTGTAGGTCGGGCCGTCTATCTTCTCTCGGCACCACGTCGGGGGGGCGTAGCTCAGCTGGGAGAGCACGACTTGTCGAGACGAAGGTTCGAATCCTTCCCCCTCCACTGCGACCGGCCCGCAGGCGGGCCCCGGCGCTACGTGCCGACCCGCTCCGCGGCGATCTGGTCGAGCACGCCGATGATCGTCGTGCCGACGGCCTCGAGCTCCGCGATCGTGAGCGACGCCAGCGACACCCGGACGTCCCAGCTCTCGGAATCGAAGATCTGCCCGGGTAGCACGACGACACCGTGCTCACGGGCGAGGCGCATCGGGACCGCCTCGGGCCGGACGTTGTCGGCGAGCCATGTGGCGAACTCGTCGCCGTGGCGGGCCGCGGCGACCTCCAGCAGGTCGATCAGGGCGTAGTACATGCTGTCCTGCCCGCCAGGAGCAGCGACGCCGAGCGGGCCGAGCAGGGCATCGAGGCGCCGGTGGAGCTCGGCGCGGGTGCCCTCGATGTACGGCCGGCCGTCGGGCAGCAGGTAGGCCAACGCGAAGAAGGCCATCTGGACCTGGTCCGGCGTGGCCAGGCCGGCGATGTTGTGCAGCGCCACCTCGCGGCTGTCGGCGACGAGGCGGGAGATGAACGGCAGCTGCGAGATGTCGGACGTGATCGAGCGGTAGCGGTCGCCCTGCATGCGGTGCATCTCCGGGCCCTGGGCGGCGAGGAGGTCGTCGAGGACGTTGTCGGCGCTGACCGCGATGAAGCCGAGCCGCGATCCGGTGGCGCCGAAGTTCTTCGAGAACGAGTGCAACATGATCACGTTGCGCGGCAACTCGGCGAACGTCGAGCGGAATCCGTCGACGAACGTCGCGTACACGGTGTCGGCGACGATGACCAGGTCCGGTCGCTGCTCGAGCACGAGGTCACGGAGCTCGACCAGCTTCTCCGGCCGGATGGCCCGGCTGTCGGGGTTGCCCGGGTTGACGACGAAGAAGACCTTGATCGCCGGGTCCAGCAGCTGCTCGAGGAACCCGTCGCCGAACCGGTGAGGGGCGTTGTGGGCCGATCGCAGCTCGGCGACCTCGAAGCCGAAGTCCTCGAGCACCGGGATCTGGAGGTAGGGCGTGAAGATCGGCGTCGTGATCGCCAGCTTGTCGCCAGGAGCGACGATGTGGTTCTCCTGGAGGGTCCGGAACACGTACGCCATCGCCGCCGCACCACCCTCGGTGCCGAAGACGAGGATCCGACCGGCCGGTGCCGGCGGCGAGCCGGCGACCGTCGTGATGTACCGCTCCATGACCCGCTCCAGGTGCGCGAGCATCCGCGTCGGCGAGGGGTAGCCGGCACCCAGCACCGCTCGCGTCAGCTCGCCGACCCAGGGATCGGCCTCGAAGCCGAGCTCGTCGATGCCGTAGGCGACCGCCGTCGAGAGGAACTGCGCGCCCATCGAGGTGTCGCCGGCGAGCGACGCCGCCAGTCGGCCGGCGATGCCGTCCTGCGGCGGCGCCTGCCCCCACAGCAACGACGAGCTCGCCGTCACCGCCTCGTCGACGGCGAACGCACCGAGGCGGAAGAACCCGGCGCGCGGCACCGTCGCCAGCCAGTTCGGTTGACCCCGACCGGCGTCGAGCAACGGTCGCCCGCTCTCCCGCGCCGCCGTGGCGATCGCGGACTGCAGCTCGAACGTGACGGGGACCTCGGACGACGCCGAACCCGACGGCTCGTCGTCGAGCCCGCCGCTGATGTGGTCGGACATGTGCGCGGGGCTCCTCCTGCTCGTGCGGGACCACCGTCCCGGTCGATCGTCGTCCAGGCCCGATTGTTGGTGGTGCGGTCCTGGCGCGGTGCGGAGTCCGCCTCCTCACCCGAGCGGCCGACGGTAACAGCGCGCGCCGACGAGGTCGGTCGTCTCGCCGCCGCGGCGTGCCACGACGACCAGGTCCAGGCCGGCGCGCCCGACGCCGGCCACGGCCAGGACGACCAAGCAGGCTCGACGATCGGCCGCGCCATCGTCGTGGTGGCCGATCGCGAGTCGGTGTCCTGGTCGTCGATGGCCGCAGATCGCCTGGCGTGGTCACGATGCACCCGATGACGGCGCGCTGACTTGTAGCGTCTCGGCCGCATGAGGTTGTCGCGCGCGCTGGCGATCCCCGCCGCCGTCGCCGTCCTCCTCACGATCGTCGGCGCCTGGCTCGACGGATCCGAATCGGCGTCCTCGGGCTCACTCGCGTCGACGTCCGCCACCGCCCCGGACCCGTCGATGCCGACGTCGACGCCGGCCGCGGTCGACGCGTCGGCGTCCACGACCATCGCCGCCCCGCCGACATCGGCGGCGTCGGCGACCGCCACGTCGTGCACGCAGGTCGTGCACATCGGCGACTCGACGTCGGTCGGTCTGACGAGCCCTGACTACATCCAGGACCCCGCCCTCCGCATCGACGCGCAGTACGCACGGGTCGGTGTGACCGAGTTCCGGGACGAGATCAAGGGCGCCCGGTCGATCGTCGAGCGCTTCCACGGCGAGGAGAACGCCGACGACGTCGCCGGGCGGCAGAAGGCCTCGGGCTACGAAGGGTGCTGGGTGCTCGCCCTCGGCACGACCGACGCCGCCAACATGGCCGCCGGAGGCGTGCTGACCGCAGGCGAGCGCATCGACAGGATGTTCGCCACCATCGGCGACGACCCGGTCCTGTGGGTCGACGTGAAGACCCTCGGGCCCGGAACCGACGAGTGGGGCAACGTGCACATGGTCGAGTGGAACCAGGCGCTGGTGAACGCCCAGGCCCGGTACCCGAACCTCGCGATCTATGACTGGGCGTCGGTCGTGCAGGACGCCTGGTTCCAGCAGGACCACATCCACTACACGTCGGCTGGGAACGTCGAACGGGCCCGCCTGATCGCCGACGCGCTCGTCGCCGCCTACCCGGCCTGAGACGATCCCCGCGGCGGCCCGGTGGCGCATCGCCGGCCGCGCCGCTCCCGCCCGTCTACCGTCGGTGCGACGGCTCCGCCCTGCCGTCCTGAGCAGGAGGTCGACGACCTTGAGCAAGGTCCCTCGCATCATCGCCATCATCCTGATCGTCGGCGGCGTCATCATGATCGTCGCCGGGTCGGTGACCTACTACGTCGTCCAACGCGAGCTGGCCGACGAGAAGATCACGGTGTCCGACGACGCCGAGGCGTTCGCCGGCGACGACGTCGACGGTCCGTTCACCGCGTACAGCGAGGCGGCCACGATCAAGGTCCACGCGTCCGAGATCGCCGACGGCCAGACCTACGCCCAGCTGCCGCAGGACGATCCGCGCCGTGAGCAGGTCATGACGGCGTCGTTCCTGCGGGCCTCGCTGTTCACGTCGGTCGTCGCGTTCGGTGTCGCCGTCCTCGTCGTCGGGCTCGGACTGCTGTTCATCGCCGTCGGCATCGCCCTGTGGGCCCTCGACGCGCGCGTCGGGCGGTTGGCCGCGCCCGCCGTCGCACCGGCCGCGCCGGGGTCGACCGTGAGTTCCGAGGCGCCGGCCGCCGTGGCGACCTGACGGCCCGGCCGGCTGGTCCGTGACGTCGAGCACCTGGTCGCCCAGTACTGGCTCTACGACGTCTACCACGACTGGAACGACCGGCACGAGAGCGACTGGGAGATGATCCAGCTCGTCTTCGACGCGGCGACCGTCGCCACGGCGCGTCGCGTTGATCTCTGCGCTGTGGATCCTCGTCGGCACCGACCTCGGCTTCGCGGTCGCCGGCACGGCCCGCCGCATCCAGGCCTGGCCGCGGGCAAGGGCGCACCCGCCGCGGCTAGCGTTCACAACGTGGTGGCGGCCAGCCAGGGTGTCGCCTCGGGCATGGTGCAGGTCGCCGTGCTGTCCGTGGCGCCGACGCTGTGCCTGTGGCTCGCGCTCCACTTCCGACCGGTGCTGCGGTTCGGCCAGCGCCTCGTCCGGTCGGTCCGCCACGCCGTACATCCCCCGCCGATCGCGCCGGTTGGACCGCCGTTGGAGCGCATCGCCGCCGACATCCGGCGCATCGCGGCCAGCATCGAGGCGCTGCCCAGGCATGCGCCTGTGGCCCGCCGCCACGGGGCGTTGCTGGCCTACGACGACGCGCTCGGCGCAGCGTGCCGCGCCCTCGGGATCGAGGACACGCTCACGACGTTGCCGTTCGGCCGCCAGCGCGACGCGGCGCGCCTGCGCACCGAGTGCGAGCTGCAGATCGAGGGGCTCGTCATCGACACCCGGCGCGCCGCCTGACCGGGCGCCCTGGTCCGCTGCTCCGGGGACGGGACCGGCTCACATCGCCAGGTCGCCGTACACGTCGAGGTACTCCGCGAACGCGTCGTGCACGCCCTCGCGGGTGAGGCCGGCCTCGTCGAGCGTGTACGTGAACGTGCCGTGGTGGCCCTGCGGGCGCGCGGTCAGGTGGGCGGCGATCCGCCGTTCGTGCTCCTCGGTGAACGGCAGCCCGAAGTGGTCGTAGGCGCGCCGCAGGGCGGCCGGCGCGTCGGCGACGACGTCGCGGTAGGCGACGTCGATGACGCGTGCGTCGACGGCCGGGTCGCGGCGGCTCTCGGTGGCCCGGCGCAGGCCCGCGCTCCACAACCGCACCGCCGACGCGCCGACCTCGGCCGCGGTCTGCCACGGCCAGCGCAGCTGTCGGATCGCCGTCACCAGCTTGGTCAGCGAGGCCATGCAGGGCGCAGGGTCGCGGTGGGTGTGGATGATGCAGGCGTCCGGGTACTGCGCGAGCAGCCCCTCGAGGTCGAAGAGGTGACCCGGCGACTTCAGGGTCCACCGACCGCGTGGGCCACGCCACTGCAGCTGCTGGAGGAGGCGTTCGTGGGTGACGTACGCGCCGGGAGCGACCTCGTCGGCCAGCCACGACGTGTACGCCGGCACGCCGAACGACGACCAGAGGTTCGTCGAGGCGAAGTGCAGCACCTGGTACGTGTTGCACTCGGCGGGCGATGTCGCGGACGAGTCGTGCATGGCGCGGAAGCCGGGGATCGCTTCGTGCAGGGCGTCGATCGCCGCCTGGCGCGCCGGGATCCGGGGGTCGGTCGCGTACGTCGCCAGCTCGGGCGCCGGCCAGGGTTCCCGGGCCTCCCACTCCAGCGGCGGGCGGCTGTCCGGGTCGAGGGCGAGGAGGTCATAGGTGATCGTCGTGCCCGTCCGCGGCAGCCCGACCACGATGACGGGCTGCTCGACCTGGACGTCGAGGATCTCGGGGTGCCGCACCTGGTCGCCGACGAGGTGCAGACGGGTCGCCAGGACCTCGAGGATCGTGTCGCGCCCGGCGGGGCGTTGGGCGACGGGGGAGTCGTTGAGCGATCCGACGAGGACGTCGAGGCCGATCCTCCACGTGTCGTCATCGCCCCAATCGGCGAGCCCGGTCGACGCTGCGGCGGCGCCCAGCAGCTCGTCGACGTCCAACGCCGTGCTCGTGACGGCGTCAGGTCGTTCGCTCGCTCGAGGACGCGCTCGGCTCACGGGATCAGGCATGGGGGATGCCGCCGAGGGTGACGGGTGGCCCGTCACGCAGCGACCGCTCGATCATCCCGTACGTCGACTCCCCGTCCCAGGTGTAGCGGGCGCCGCCCTGGTGGAAGTTGAACCGGACGGCCGGGTGATCCTGGCCGCCGACCTGCCAGCCCGGGAACAAGCTGGCGCCCTTCGGGACGAACGTCGAGTCGTGGGTGTGACCGGCGATCTCGACGGTGCCGTCCGCGGTCTCCAGCACGGAGTCGACCGGGCCTCCACCGGCGTAGTACGTCGTCAACCACGGGGCCCGCACGACCCGCGCCGGGATCATCCGCGAGCCGTCGTACACGAACCCCTCGTTGTACGCGGCCGTGCCGTCGTCGCCGTCGGGGTAGACGATGAAACCGAACGCCTTGCCGCTCGGGAACAGCGCCGACATCCAGCAGTGACCGGTGAACTTGGCGGTGTCGCGGACGCCGACGCGGTGGATCCGCAGCCCGGTGCCCTCGAACGCGCGCTCGGGCTCGCCGGCGATGCGCAGCGCGCCGGTGCAGCGGAACAGTTGCTCGTAGCGCTCGCCGCCCATCATCCGGCCCTCCTCGCCCGTCAACCGCGTCGCGGCGTCCGCGGACATCTCGCCCTGCACCCACGGCGGGACGGCCATCGTCGCCGTCACGTCGATCTCGACGTCCGGGCGTGGGCCGTCGAGGCGCCCGACGATCTGCTCGGCGGCGGTCGTGTCCACCGGGCGACCGCGGTACGTCATCGTCCACGTGTGGAACGGCTCGACGCACCGGAACTGCAACGGCCCGGCGTCGAGGATCGTCGGATCGCCGTGCTCGTCGATCGACGTCGTGCCGGTGCCGCCACCACCACCGATCAGGACCCGACCGTCGGGGAACGCGATGTTGGCTTGGATGCCGCGGCCCAGCCATTGCGATCCGATGGCCTCGATCACGAAGCGCGGGAACCCGAACGCGCCGGCGGCGTCGGAGATCCACATCGAGACGCTCTCGCGCACCTCCGGGTCGGTCGGCGTGTGGGCGAGCACCAGGTCACGCGACACGGGCATCCCACCGTCCAGAACCATCGTGCACCCCCGTGCTCCCGCGGCGCCCCGGCCGCCGTCGGGAAGCTAGTGGAGACCCGAGGGGACCGTCGTGTCGACCGCCTCCAGCAGGACCGACACGACGGCAGCCGGTTGATCGGTGAGCACGAGGTGGCCGGCGCCCGGCACGTCCACCATGCGGACGCCCGGCGCGGCGGCGACATCGGCGCCGAGCTACCGTGCACACCGAGCTCCTCGTCGCCCCGCGAGACACGCCGGCGCCCCGACCCATGCAGGACGAGTGGCCCACCGAAGCGGCCGGCGACGGCGAGCTGCTCGATGGCCACGTTCGGCGAAACCCCGTACGCTGCCGACGCGCACCACGGTCCGCTCCAGCGTCCGCAGGGCCGGTGTCGACGAGCTCCCACCCCCCGCCACTCGTACCGCCTCAGCCTCGCCTCGCCCACTCCCGCCGTTCTACCCGCGGCAGCGGGGTCGCGCTGCGGGTCAGGCGGCGCGCCTGACGTGCACGAGCTGCTCGTGGTCGAGCGCGATCGCCCAGCCCGTGTCGTCGGTCGCGATCGGCCACGACCAGCCGGCGCGTCGGTCGACGTGGCGCACGAGGTGGAGGTCACCGCCGTACCGGACGACGTCTCCCGGCTGCAGCTCGTCGGCGTGGATCTCGATCATCGGTGCCCCCTCACGTGCGCTGTGGATCCCTGTGCTGGTGATCCACGTTCCCTGCCACTGATACGACCGGTCGGGCCCGACGGTTCCCGTGGCGGGTGGAGGCCGGGCCGGCGTTCGGTGTGACACCCCCTGGGTACCCTGATCCCATCGCTGATCACCAGGTGCTCGAGGCGTTCTCCCCGGCGGTGCGGGCATGGTTCGCGGCGTCGTTCCCCGAGCCGACCGCGGCTCAGGTCCAGGGCTGGCCGCCGATCACGGCCGGCCAGCACACGCTGATCTGCGCGCCGACGGGCAGTGGCAAGACGCTCGCCGCGTTCCTGTCGGCGATCGACGGTCTCGTCACCAAGCCGCCGCCCGACGATCGGGCCCGCCGGACCCGCGTGCTGTACATCTCGCCGCTGCGGGCCCTCGCCTTCGACGTCGAGAAGAACCTGCGGGCTCCGCTCGCCGGCATCGGGCTCGCCGCCGAGCGGATCGACGAGGCCGTCGTCATCCCGGAGGTCGCCATGCGCACCGGTGACACGGCATCGCGGGATCGCCAGCGCCTGGTGCGCCGACCGCCCGACCTGCTCATCACGACGCCCGAGAGCCTGTACCTCATGCTGACGTCGTCCGCTGCGGAGACGTTGACCGGCGTCGAGACGGTGATCATCGACGAGATCCACGCCCTGGCGCCGACCAAGCGTGGCGCCCACCTGGCGCTGTCGCTCGAGCGGCTGGAGGAGATCACGCTGCGCCCTCCGCAGCGCATCGGGCTCTCGGCCACGCAGCGACCGCTGGAGGAGGTCGCACGGTTCCTCGGCGGCTGGGCGTCGCCCGGCGAGGCCCGGCCCGTGGCCATCGTCGACGCCGGCATCCGCAAGCCGCTCGACGTCAAGGTCGTCATCCCGGTCGAGGACATGGGCGACCTGGCGGCCGGCGCAGCGGCCGCGCCGACTGACGCGATGCTCCAGAGTGGCCCGGCCAGCGCGGCGATGTCGCCCCGGCGGGCCAGCATCTGGCCGAGCATCTACCCCCGCATCCTGGACCAGGTGCTCGAACACCGCTCCACCATCATCTTCTGCAACGCCCGCCGCCAGGCCGAGCGGCTGGCCGCCAAGCTCAACGAGCTGGCCGAGGAGCGCGGGATCGGCGTCGATCCCGAGACCGGCGTGCTGCGCGAGGAGCTCGTCAAGGCCCACCACGGCTCGCTCGCCCGCGAGCAGCGGGTGGTCGTCGAGGACGACCTGAAGCGTGGCGACCTGCGCGCCATCGTGGCGACGAGCAGCCTCGAGCTGGGCATCGACATGGGCGCCGTCGACCTCGTGATCCAGGTCGAGTCGCCGGGCGCGGTCAGCCGGGGACTGCAGCGCATCGGCCGTGCCGGCCACCAGGTCGGTGAGCCCAGCCAGGGGTCGATCTACCCGAAGCACCGCGGCGACCTGCTCGAGGCGGCGGTCGTCGTGCGGCGGATGATCGACGGTCAGATCGAGTCGACGCGGTACCTGCGCAACCCGCTCGACGTCCTCGCCCAGCAGGTCGTCGCCCACACCGCGGCGCGTGGCGAGACACCGGTGGCCGACATCGCGGCGCTCGTCCGACGGGCCGCCAACTTCGCCGAGCTGTCCGACGAGCAGTTGCGCAACACCCTCGACCTGCTCGCCGGCCGCTATCCCAGCGAGGAGTTCTCCGAGCTGCGCCCCCGCGTCGTGTGGAACCGGGTGACCGACACCGTGCGGGCCCGTGACGGCTCGAAGCGCCTGGCCGTCACGTCGGGCGGCACGATCCCCGATCGCGGGCTGTTCGGCGTGTTCCTCCCCGATGGCACCCGGGTGGGTGAGCTCGACGAGGAGATGGTCTACGAGAGCAGGCCGGGCGAGACGTTCGTCCTCGGTGCATCGACGTGGCGGATCGAGGACATCACGTTCCAGAAGGTGACCGTCACGCCGGCGCCCGGGGAGCCGGGGAAGATGCCGTTCTGGCACGGCGACCGGCCGGGCCGCCCGCTCGAGCTCGGGCGTGCGCTCGGCGCGTTCGTACGGGAGCTGCGCGAGCTGCCGCCCGCCCGGGCCATCGCCCTGCTGCGCTCGGACCACGCACTCGACGAGCTGGCGGCCTCGAACCTGCTGCAGTACGTCACCGACCAGGCCGAGGCCACCGGGGTCGTGCCCGACGACCGCACGATCGTCGTCGAGCGCTTCCGGGACGAGATCGGTGACTGGCGGATCTGCGTGCTGAGCCCGTTCGGGACGCCGGTGCACGCGCCGTGGGCCATGGCCATCGAGCGCCGGTTGGTCGAGCAGTACGACATGCCCGTCGAGTCGATGTGGGGCGACGACGGCATCGTGCTGCGCCTGCCCGAGGCCGCCGACGAGCTACCGCTCGACGCGCTGATGATCGATCCCGAGGACATCGAGGAGATCGTGGTGGCGACACTGCCCCAGACGGCGTTGTTCTCGTCACGGTTCCGCGAGTGCGCGGGTCGGGCGCTCCTGCTGCCGCGACGCCGCCCGGACCAGCGCACCCCGTTGTGGCAGCAGCGCCAGAAGGCGGCCGACCTGTTGGCCGTCGCCGCCAAGTACCCGACGTTCCCGATCCTGCTGGAGGCGTCGCGGGAGTGCCTGCAGGACGTGTTCGACGTGCCGGCCCTGCGCGACGTGCTGGGGCAGCTGCGCAGCCGGGCCGTGCGGATCGTGACCGTCGACACCGCCAAGCCGAGCCCGATGGCGCAGAGCCTGCTGTTCAACTGGATCGCCGCCTACATGTACGAGGGCGACGCCCCGCTGGCCGAACGGCGGGCGGCGGCGCTGGCGCTCGACCGCGACCTCCTGCGCGACCTGCTCGGTGCCGAGGAGCTGCGTGAGCTCCTCGACCCGGGCGTGCTGGCCGACGTCGAGCTCGACCTGCAACGGTTGTCGGACGGTCGGCGGGCCCGCAGTGCCGACGAGCTGCACGACGTGCTGCGCCGCGTGGGCGAGCTCACGGTCGCCGAGATCGACCTCCGCTGCGACGCGCCCACCGGCGCGGGTGCGACGGCGCCGGGCGGTGCCGACCTGCTGGCGGAGCTCGTGGCGGAGAAGCGGGCCATCGAGATCGTGGTCGCCGGCGAGACCCGGTACGCCGCCGCCGACGACGCCGCCCGCTATCGCGACGCGCTGGGGTGCGCACTGCCGCTCGGCTTGCCGGCGGCGTTCACCGATCCCGTGCCGCGACCCTTGGAGGACCTCGTCGGTCGGTACGCCCGCACGCACGGACCCTTCGTCGAGCGCGAGGTCGCCGATCGCTTCGGCACGACCGAGGGCCGCGTCGCCGGCGTGTTGATGGCGCTGGAGGCGGACGGCCGGGTCGTGCGCGGGGAGTTCCGGCCCGACGGCGTGCGCCGTGAGTGGTGCGAGTCCGACGTGCTGCGCCAGCTGCGTCGACGGTCGCTGGCCACGCTGCGTCGCGAAGTCGAGCCGGTGGAGCCCGACGCGTTGGCCCGCTTCCTCCCGGCCTGGCACGGGATCCCGCCCAAGCGCCGCGGCCCCGAGGCCGTGGTCGAAGCGCTCGGGCTGCTCGCCGGCGCACCGATCGTGGCGTCGACGCTCGACGGCGACGTGCTCACGTCGCGCGTGGAGGACTACCGCCCGGCGCTGCTCGACGAGCTGTGCACGTCCGGCGACGTCGTGTGGGTCGGCGCCGGGGCGATCGGGTCCAACGACGGCCGGGTGCGGGTGTGCTTCGCCGATCAGCTCCCGCTGCTGGCGCCGGGGTGGGAGGCACAGGACGCACCCGAGGGCGCGATCCACGACGCCGTCCGGACGCTCCTCGCCGAGCGCGGCGCCAGCTTCTGGAACCAGGTGCGGGCGGCTGCGCCCGGGACGTCCGACGACGAGCTGCTCGCCGCGCTCTGGGACCTGGTGTGGGCCGGGGAGGTCACCAACGACTCGTTGGCCCCGCTGCGGGCGGTGACCGGTCGCGCCGGCGGCCGCCCGGGCCGGGCCGACCACCGGCCGCGCGGGCGACCTCGACCGGGGCGCCTCAACCGCATCGGTCCGCCGGCCGGTGCCGGGCGGTGGAGCCTCGTCGCGCCGTTGCTGCACCCGGAGCCGACCCCGACCGAGTCGGCGCACGCCACGGCACTGCAGCTCGTCGAGCGCCACGGCGTGGTCACGCGCGAGGCCGTGCTCGCCGAGGGCGTCGTCGGGGGGTACGCGTCGGTGTACGGCGTGTTGAAGGTCCTCGAGGAGCGGGGCCAGGTGCGGCGGGGCTACTTCGTCAGCGGGCTCGGCGCGGCCCAGTTCGCGCTGCCCGGTGCGGTGGACCGTCTGCGCCTGGTGCGCGACCGGGCCGATGACACCATCGGCAGCGCCGGCGCGATCACCGCGCCGGTGGTCCTGGCGGCGACCGATCCGGCCCAGCCGTACGGGGCCACGCTGGCGTGGCCCGACACCCGAGGCCGGCCGGCCCGCACGGCCGCTGCGCTGGTCGTCCTGCGCGACGGGCTGCCGATCGCCTGGTACGACCGCCGCTCGCACCACCTGGTGACGTTCCCCCACACCCACGACGATCGGTCGTGGGCCGAGGCCCTCGCCGATCTCGTGCGGGCCGGCCGGCTGCGCAAGGTCGAGGTGCGCAAGGTCGACGGTGAGCCGCTGGTCTCCTCACCGGTGGTCGCCGAGGTGACCGCTGCCGCGGGCGCAGCGGGTTGGACCGACGGGTACCGCGGGCTGACGTTCACCAGCCGGTGAGCGGACCCCGACGCCGCCCTGGGACAGAGAGACTGAGCCGGGCGAGTCCTCGAGCGAGCGAGGACGGTCGCTCAGCTCACGCCGCGGGGCCAGGACGGCGCGGGGGCGGGTCGCAGCGGCCGGCGCCGGCGGCGCTCGACGGAGTCCGTCGCGAGGCGGCTCAGGTTGTGGTGGAAGATGGCGGTGGCTGCGTCGATGTTCATGGGCTCGATCCTTGGTGCGTGGGGTGATGCCCCCTACTACGACGCTCGGACGCGTGCGGTTCGCGTGCTGTCGACATGTGGCCCGACGGCCGTTCAGCCCCGCCGGACGCCGCGCAGGCCGGCCCAGGCGAGATCGCCGACCTGGCGGGCCAGCTCGTCGGGATCGAAGTCCTCGCCGCGCTCGACGAGGCGCCGGCTGGCGCCCTCGGCCAGGCCCACCAGCGCGTGGGCCAGGGTCAAGCGGTGCTCGGCGTCGATGTCGGCATCGATCAGCGGCGCGATCGCCTGCGCCATCCCCAACGTCACACGGCGCACCGCTTGGGCGAACTCCTCGTCGCGACGAGAGCCGCTGCCGTAGAGGAGCATGAACGCCGCGTGGTCGTCGGCCACCCAGCGGAAGTAGGCCCGGAACCCGACCTCGGTCTTCGTCCGGCCGTCGGGCGCGTCCGTCGTCGCGGTGACGATGGCGTTGAGCATCCGAGCCCCGACCTCGTCCAGCAACGCCTGGTACAGCTCGCGCTTGGACTCGAAGTGCTGGTACAGCACCGGCTTGGTCACACCGGCGGCGTCGGCGACGTCGTTCATCGACGTCCCGTGGTACCCGGCGCGCGCGAACACCTCCAGCGCGACCTGGAGCAGCTGCTCCCGGCGGGCGGTGGCGGTGAGGCGGGCAGGCATGGTTACCGGATGGTAACTGGGCTACAGCCCGCGCTCGTCGTCCTCGCGCTGGGCGGCTTTCACCGCGTAACCCAGCACGATCGACGGTGCCAGCAGGACGCAGGCGAGCACGAGCGCGACGACGACGAGCGTCGCCATGGCCGGTGAGAAGCCCGTGACGAGGGCGACGAAGAACAGCACGACGGCGACGAGCAGGAGCACGTAGCCGCTGCGGTTGGCGCGCTGGGTCCAGCGGGCCACCTGGGCCCGCCGGCGGCGGATGGGATCGTCGTCGGGGGTCGACATAGGGTCGGGCCGCATGGTACGGGTGGCCTTCGACGACGAGCACCGCGGCGTGCTCGTCGTGACCCTGGACCGGCCGCAGCGCCGCAATGCCGTCGACCATGCGACGCTCCTCGCCCTGGCCGACGCACAACGGCGAGCGGCGGCGGCGCGGGTGCTCGTGCTGACCGGCGCGCCGCCGGCGTTCAGCGCCGGGGCCGACCTGACCGGCGTCGAGGAGGGCGAGTTCACCCGGCTGCTCGGCCAGGTGCTGCGCGGCTTCACCGAGCTCCCGATCCCGACGATCGCCGCGATCGACGGCGCCGCGCTCGGCGCCGGCGCCCAGCTCGCCGTGGCGTGCGACCTGCGCGTGGCCACTCCGGACAGCCGCTTCGGCGTCCCGGCGGCCAAGCTCGGTCTCGCCGTCGATCACTGGACCGTCGAACGTCTCGCCCGTGAGCTCGGTTGGCCGATCGCCAGGGCAATGCTGATCGCCGCCGAGACCTACGACGCGGCCGCCCTCCACCGCGCCGGCGCGATCCACCGACTCGGCTCGCTCGACGTCGCCATGGCGTGGGCCGGCGAGCTCGCCGCGTTGGCGCCGCTGACGATCGCCAGCCACAAGCTGGCCCTGGAGACGTCAGGGCCGCCACCCGGACACGACCCGGCCGTCGAGGCGGCGCGACTCGCCGCCTGGGCCAGTAGCGACGCCGCCGAGGGACGCCAGGCGTTCCTGGAGAAGCGGCCGCCTCGCTTCACGGGCGGCTGAGCGTCAGAGCGCCGCCGGGAGCAGCCGGTTGACGTTCTGGAAGAAGAAGTAGAGGACGACGACGAACGGCACGACGCCGGCCAGCGCGCCGACCCAGTTGCGCCGGACCCGCCGGCTGAGGAGGTAGGCGCCGATGCCGACCGTGGCGAGGGCGAGCCCCCACAGCGCGACCTGGCCCCACGTGCCGTCGTCGCTGAACCACCCGTGGCTGAACGCGTCCGCGGTCGACTCGTCGATGTCGCCGGGCGTGGTGGGCGGCGGCGTCGACGGGGCGGTCGCCGTCGGGACGGTCGTCGCCGCGGCGGTCGTCGTCGGGGGCCCGGCGCGGGCCGCGACAGTGCTGTCGGCGACCAGGGAGGACGGCGGGCTGGGGGCCACGGCGGTGGTGGCGACGGGGTCGCCCGGCAACGTGTCGGTGGTCCCCCGGGTCGCGTCGACGATCGGTTCCTGGGGTGCCGCCGACGCCTCGAGGTCGAGCTCGGCGTACACGATCAGCCGCTTCGCCGCGGTGTAGCGGGGGTGGCAGGTGGTCAGCGTCAAGGTGGCGACCGTCGGGTCGGTCGTCGCGATCACGCCCGCATCGCCGGCACCGACGATCTCATTGCCGGTCATCCGGTACACGAACCGGCCCTGCACCGTCGTCAGCACGATCTCCTGGCCGGGCTCGATCTCGTCCAGGTGGTAGAAGGGCTGGCCGTAGGTGGTGCGGTGGCCGGCGATGGCGCTGTTCCCGAGCTGGCCCGGCATCGGGGTGTCGGGGTAGTGCCCGGGGCCGTCCTTGAGGTCGTCCGGCTGGACGCCGGACACCACCTTGGCGTCGAGACCGATCGACGGGATCTCGATGCGGGCCATCACGTCGCCGTCGCTGAACTCGGGGACCGTCACCGCCGGTGGCGCGGGCGTCGCGGGGGCGGCGGTGACCGGGGTCGTCGTGGTCGTCGGTGCGGCGGCCGTCGTCGTCGGTGCGGCGGTCGTCGAGGTGCTGGTCGAGGTGCTCGTCGGCACCGTGGCCAGCAGCTCCTCGAACTCGTCGTCGAGGCGGTGCTGGGCCTGGGCGTACTCGACGCCGGTGCCCCACAGCTGGTAGGCGACGAACGCGAACATCAGCAGACCGGTCGCGATGAGGACCTTGCCGATCGCGCCCACGACCCAGCGCCAGTCGTGGGGCGGCGCCGGTCGGTCCCAGCGGGCGGCGCGGCGGGCCTCGGACACGGACGGTCACGGTACCGGCCGGGCCGGTGCCGGCTCCGGGCGGTCGCCGCCGAGGGGTGGCGCTCGGACAGGGCGCGGACGAGCGGCTCAGAATCGTCGGGATCGGGCCGGTAGCGTCGCCCGGCGATGGAGCGCGTCGTCGAGCTCGAGGACGCCGTCGTCGTGCTCGGCTCGTTCCCGGCGTTGGCCGGTGCGTCGCTCACCGTGGAGCTCGGCGAGATCGTACTGCTGCGGGGCCCCAACGGCGCCGGCAAGACCACGCTGCTGCGAGCCTGCGCCGGGCTGCTCCCGCTGGCCCGCGGCACCGGCCGCGTGCTCGGCCACGATCTGACGACGGAGCGTGACGAGGTGCGGCGCCTCGTCGGCCTGCTCGGCCACCGCAACGGCCTCTACCTCGACCTCACGGTGGCTGAGAACGTGAGGTTCTGGGGCGCGACGGTCGGTGCGACCCCCGAGGAGCTGGCCGCGGCGATGGACCGACTCGGTCTCGCCGGCCGGCTCGCCGGCCTGCCGGTCCGGCGGCTCTCCGCCGGGCAGCAGCGCCGCACCGCGCTCGCCTGCCTGGTCGCTCGCCGGGCCCGGCTGTGGCTCCTCGATGAGCCTCACGCCGGGCTGGACGCCGCCGGCCGCGACGAGCTCGACGCCACGCTGCGCCAGGCCGCCGCATCGGGTGCCACCGTGATGGTCGCCAGCCACGAGCTGGACCGCGCCGGCTCGCTGGCCACCCGGACCGTCGACGTGGTCGCCGGGCAGGTCGGCATTACGTGAGCGGATCCCCGAGCGAGCCGGCCACGTGGTGGCACGGCGTCAGGTCGACCGCCCGCACGGCGGTGCTCGTCGCCCGCAAGGACCTGCTGGTCGAGTGGCGCAGCCGGGTGACCCTCAACCAGGTCCTGCCGTTCGCGGCGATCGTGATGGTGATCTTCGCGTTCGCCCTCGATCGGCTGCCGAACCCGCCGCAGCCCGGGCGGGGCAACGACACGTTGCTCCAGCAGGTGGCTCCCGGGCTCGTCTGGCTGGCCACGCTGTTCAGCCTGTTGCTGCTCGTCCAGCGAACGTTCGCGGTGGAGGCCGAGGACGGCGCGCTCGACGCCCTTCGGGCCGCCGGCGTCGACGCCGTCGCCGTCTTCTGGGGCAAGACGATGGCGCTCGGCGCCCAGCTCGCCGTCCTCGAGCTCCTGCTCCTGGGCACGGCGATGATCATCTACGGGGTCGAGGCGAGGTGGTCGGGGGTCCTCCTCATGGTCGCCACCTGGGTGGCCGCTACCGTCGGGCTGGCCGCGGTCGGTACGCTCTACGGCGGCCTCGCTGCTGGCGCACGGGGGCGGGAGACGTTGCTCCCGCTGCTCATGCTCCCGGTGGTGGCGCCCGTTCTGATCGGAGCAACACGAGCGGTCGAAGCAGCGCTCGGCATCGGTGGGACGGCGATCGAGGACGGCTGGCCCTGGGTCGGCGTCGTGTCGGTGTTCGCCGTCGCCTTCGGTGCCGGAGGGACGCTGGCCTTCGGTCCGCTCATCGACGAGTAGGAGGCAGGGTTGGCCAGCCGACCGGCGACCAGCACCACGAGCGGCACGGCACCGGCGCCGGTCGCGCCGACCTCCACCGGCACCTCGACGAGGGCGACCCGCCTGCTCGGCGCGGTGACGCTCGTCGGGATCGTCTGGCTCGTGGCGTTCGGACTCGGGTTCTCGCCCGCCGACGAGAACCAGAAGGAGTCGGTGCGCATCCTGTACGTCCACGTCCCTGCAGCGTGGCTGGCCTACCTGGCGTTCATCGTCACCGCGCTGGCGTCGGCGATCTACCTCTTCTCGAAGCAGCACAGCCTGGGCTGGGACCGCCTGGCCGGGGCCAGCGCCGAGGTCGGCGTCCTCTTCATGGGCATCACGCTGGTGGTCGGTGCGCTCTGGGGGCGCCTGACCTGGGGCGTGTTCTGGGAGTGGGACGCCCGCCTGACGACGACGGCGTTCCTGATGGTCACGTACATCGGGTACCTCGCGGTCCGCCGCCTCGGCGGGTCCCACCAGCAGCGGGCCCGGCGCAGTGCCGTCCTGGCCCTGCTCGCCGTGCTCGAGATCCCGCTCGTGCACTGGAGCGTGCGGCTGTGGCGCAGCCTGCACCAGGAAGCGACGGTGCTGCGCCCCGACGGCGAGGTCAAGATGGACGGGCTGATGCTTTTCACGCTGTTCGTGGGCATCGTCGCCTTCACGCTGATGTACGTGTGGCTCGTGATCCATCGCCAGCGCACGATGGCGGCCGAGGACGCGCTCGATGACGTCGGGCTCGACATCGCCATCGACGCCCGCCTCGCCGAAGGAAGGACCACGTGATGGAGGACGCCGGGTTCATCATCGGCAGCTACGTCGTGACGTTCGCCGCCATCGGCGCCTACGCGCTCTATGTCCTGCGGCGGGCCCGTCGCACCACGTCGCGCCTTCCGGACGAGGCGAAGCCCTGGACCTGAACCTCTCTTGAGCACGATCGACCTGACGCCGCGCTCGGATCCGGGCGCGCCACCCCCCCGGCGCCGCAGCCGGCGGTGGCTGCCCCTCGTGGTGCTGGCGCTCGTCCTCGTCGCCAGCGGCGTGATCGTCACGCAGTTCCTGCGTTCGGCCGTCGACTACTACTGCAACGTCGACGAGATCGGCCAGCGCAGTGGGTGCGAGCCCGGCCGCCGGCTGCGCATCCAGGGCACGGTCGACAAGGGCACCGTCGCCGTCGCCAACGGCATCACGTCGTTCACGATCAGCTTCAACGGCGAGACCCTTCCCGTCCGTTACGACGGCGAGCCGGGCGGGATCTTCGAAGAGTGCGAGCCGGTCGTCGTGCACGGCGAACTGGTCGACGACGTGTTCCAGGGCGACCGCGTCGAGGTGAAGCACTCGAACGAGTACGAGGCGGAGAACGCCGACCGCCTCGACGCCGCCGAGACGGAGTCGACGACGTGCTCGCCGCCGGTCTGAACAGCGCGCTCGGCCGGGCCGGGCTCATGCTGTGCCTGGCGTCGGCGACGTTCGGCGCGATGGCCACGGTCTACGGCATCCGCAAGGGCGACCGCCGGTTGCTGCGGATGTCGCCGCGCTACACCTGGCTGTGCGTCGCCGGCGCGGCCATCGCCATCGTGATGATGCAGCGGGCGCTCATCACCCGCGACTTCTCGCTGGTCTACGTGCAGCAGGTCGGGTCGTCGACGACCCCTGCGCTGTACAACGTCGCCGCGATGTGGTCGGCCCTGGAGGGCTCGATCCTGCTGTGGGTCGTCATCCTGGCCGGTTTCACCGCGGCGGTCGGCGTCCGCTTCCGGCGGCGCACCGACGATCCGCTCGTCGGGTGGGCACTCGTCGTGATGTTCGGGGTCATGGCGTTCTTCGCCCTGCTCAGCTTCGGGCCGGCCGACCCGTTCGCGACGGCGGCGATCCCCGCCGGGTTCGACGGCCCCGGGCCCAACCCGCTGCTGCAGAACCACGTCCTGGTGCTGTTCCACCCGCCGATCCTCTACCTCGGCTACGTCGGCTTCACGGTCCCGTTCGCGTTCGCCGTCGCCGCGCTCGTCACCGGGCGCGTCGGCGAGGGGTGGCTCCTGGAGACCCGCCGCTGGGCGCTGTTCTCATGGGCGTTCCTGACGATCGGGATCCTCCTCGGCGGCTGGTGGAGCTACGAGGTGCTCGGGTGGAGCGGCGTGTGGGCGTGGGACCCGGTGGAGAACGCCAGCTTCCTCCCGTGGCTCACCGGCACCGCGTACATCCACTCCGTGCTCGTCCAGGAACGCCGCGGGATGCTGCGGGTCTGGAACCTCAGCCTGCTCGTGGCGACGTTCGCGCTCACGATCCTCGGCACGTACCTGACGCGGTCGGGCGTGCTGTCCAGCGTCCACGCCTTCGGTGACGGGCCGGTGGGCAACTACCTGCTCGTCTTCTTCGGGCTCGTCGTCGCCGTGTCGCTCGCCCTCATCGGATGGCGCGGCGATCGACTCCGCTCACCGGGCGCCATCGACTCGCCGCTGTCGCGGGAGGCCGCGTTCCTGGCCAACAACGTGCTGTTCACCGTGTTCGCGTTCGTCGTGCTCCTGGGGACCGTGTTCCCGCTCCTCGTCGAGGCCCTGCAGGACCGCCGCACCGTCGTCGGCGCCCCGTACTTCGATCGCCTCGCCGGCCCGATCGGCATCGCCCTGCTGTTCCTGATGGCCGTTGCCCCGGTGCTGCCGTGGCGCAAGGCGAGCATGGAGCTGCTGCGCGACCGGCTGTTCTGGCCGGCATGGTGCGGAGCCGGCGCGCTCGTGCTGGCGGTCGTGCTCGGCGCGTCGGGACTGCTCCCACTGCTCGCCTTCACGCTCGGCGGGTGGGCGCTCGGTGCCTCGTTCCGCCAGCTCGTGCTGGCGACGCGCCGTCAGGGTTGGCGGGGCCTCGTCGGGCGGGCCAACGGCGGCATGGTCGTCCACATCGGCGTCATCGTGATCGCCGTCGCCCTCGTCGCGTCGAACGCGTACACCCGCTCGGCGACGCTCGACCTCGAGGTCGGCCGACCAGTCGAGTGGGGTGGCCACACGTTCGAGCTCCAAGAGGTCCGGGTCGAACAGGACGCGCGGGTGCGGGCGGTGAAGGCCGACGTGCTCGTCGACGACTCCCAGGTGTACGCGCCGTCCAACACCAAGTACCTGCAGCGGGGCATCGACGTGCCGACGCCGAGCGTGCGGACCGGGCTGACCAAGGACGTGTACCTGACGCTCGGTCCCCGCGCCGCGCCGGGCGACACGACGGCCACGATCCGCGTGTTCGTGAAGCCGCTGATCCTCTGGTTGTGGATCGGGGGCGGGTTGATGGCGTTCGGCACGCTGCTGGCCGCGTTCCCCGGCTCTCGCCGCCGCCGACCGACCGACCCGGTCTCGGCACCGGTCGGCCGGGCGGAGTTGGTGGAGGTCTGAGGGTGAGCCGAGCGGGTGCCGGTGACGGCGGGGCGTCGCGCCCGCGACGCGTCGCGCCGTTCGTCGCCCTCGCGGTCGCCGCGGTGGTGGCGGCGTTGTTCGTCGTCTTCGCCGGCTCCGAGCCCTCGACGGACGAGACGGCGGAGACACCGCTGATGGACAAGGCGGCGCCCGAGGCCGTCGGGGAGCTGGCCGACGGGGCGACGTTCGACCTGGCCCGCCGCAAGGGCGACTGGGTGGTGATCAACTTCTTCCAGTCGAGCTGCGTGCCGTGCCAGCAGGAGCACCCCGACCTCGAGGAGTTCGTGGCCCAGCAGGGAGCGCTGTCGGACGGCGCGAAGTTCTACACCGTCGTCTACGACGACGACCGCGCCAACGTCGAGCAGTTCTTCCAGCAGGAGGGCGGCGACTGGCCGGTGGTCTACGACGAGGACGGCTCGATCGCCGTCGCGTTCGGCGTCTCGAAGGTGCCCGAGACCTGGATCATCGATCCCGATGGCGTCGTACGGGGGCGGGTGATCTCGCGGGTCAGCGCCGACTTCCTCGGCGCCCAGCTGCAGCGACTGCGGGAGATGCGCAGGTGAGCGTGGGGCGGTTGTCGCGACGGTGGCCGATGTGGGTGGCGCTGGTCTTCGTGCTCGTCGGCTTCCTCGCCGTCGGGGCGACGCGCGGCGACGGGCCGAGCACACCGGAGGAGCGGGCGTCCGGCATCGAGTCCCGGATCGCCTGTCCGGTGTGCCAGGGCGAGAGCGTGTTGGAGTCGCGGAACACGGCGTCGGAGAGCATCCGCAACCGCATCGGCGAGCTCGTGGACGAGGGCACCCTGTCGGACGACGAGATCATCGGCGTGATCGAGGCCAGCTACGGCGGGCGGATCCTCCTCGTGCCGAAGGCCTCGGGGTTCGACGCGCTCGTGTGGGCCCTGCCCGTCGCCGCGCTCGATCTGCGCGGCCGCCGCGCTGGCGATGACGTTCCGCCGCTGGCGGCGGGAGGCCGACGAGGACGGCGATCCCACCGACGAGGACCGCGCCCTGGTCGCCGCGGCGCTGGAGAGCGAGGACGATGCGCCCCCGCACGAGCGCCTCCCGTGAGCCCGGCGGGATGAACCCCGACCGGCTGGCCGAGCTGGAGGACGAGCGCCGGTACCTGCTGCGGTCCCTGCGCGACCTCGACGTCGAGCGAGCTGCAGGTGACGTCGACGCGATCGACTACGCCACGCTCCACGACGGGTACACGAAGCGCGCCGCGGACGTGCTCCGCGACATCGAGGAGGGCAAGGCGGCGCTGCCGTCACGCCGGTCAGGGGCGTGGCGCCGGCGCACGCTGATCGTGGCTGCCGTGATCGTCGTCGCCGCCGCCGCCGGCTGGCTGGTCGCCAGCGCGTCGGGTCAGCGAACCGGCGACCAGACGATCACGGGCGGGGTCGAGCAGGACGACGTAGCCGTGCTCCTGGCCCAGGCCCGGGCGCTGATCGGCGTCGATCCGGCCGGCGCTCAGGAGCTGTACCAGCGCATCCTCGACGAGCGGCCCGAGGACCCCGAAGCGATGGCGTACTCGGCGTGGCTCCTCTACGTGGCGTCCGACGGAGCCGGCGCCGAGCTCAGGGCGGCCGCCGTCTCGACGGCCGAGCAGCAGTTGCAGCGCGCCGTGGCGGCCGACCCGACGTATCCCGACCCGCACTGCTTCCTGGCCGTCATCGCCGCCGGCGACGGTGCCGCAGGTGCCGGGGCGGACGTCGACACGGCGCGGGCCGAGATCGAGCGGTGCCGCGCCCTCGACCCGCCGGCGGAGGTCCGGGCGATCGTGGACCGGTTCGCCGCCGGCCTCGACGCGACGCCGACGACGACCGCGGCGGGCGCAGGCGGCGCCTCGACGATCGCGTCGTCCGTGCCCGGCGGCTGAGCCGGCTCAGCCGGGCGGGGGCTCGACCGAGGCGGTGGCGACGCTCCCGTCGTCGGCCGGCGTCGAGAGCACCCAGATCGCACCCTTGCGCCAGTCGGGCGGGGTCAGGATCGTCGTCCCCCGCCGCACGAGAGCGTCGAGCAGTTCGGTGATCACGTCGCCGTGGCTGCACAGCACGGCGCCGCCCGGAAGCTCCCCGAGCAGCGCGAGCGTCTCCTCGAAGTTCGCCCCCTCGGCCAGGCGGGGCTCGCCGACGACGTCCATGCGCAGCGCCTGACCGAGCGGCACGAGCGTCTGCACGCAGCGCACGTACGGGCTCGACCAGAGGCCGCTGACCGACTCGCCGCGCAACCGGTCGGCGATGCTCTCGGCCTGTCGCCGGCCGCCCTTGGACAGCGGTCGCAGCGCGTCGTCCATGCCCCACCCACCACGGCTGCCCGCCTTGGCGTGGCGGACGACGAAGATGCTCACGGGAGTCGGTGGTGCCTCAGGCCGCTTCGCCGGTCAGCCGGCGGTGGCGTTCGGTGATCCCCCGCACCACCAGGACCCAGACCACGCCGGACGCGATGCTGGCGAGGCCGGAGGCGATGAGCAGGCCGAGCCGGCCGTCCATCGCGTCGGCGATGTCCTCGGCGTCACCGGTCGACATGCCGATCTGCTGGCGCACCCCGGCCACCAGGAACACAAGTGGGGCGATGCCGTACAGCACCCACCACACCCAGATGAGCGGGTTGTCGGGGCCCCGCTTCCACCCCTCGTCCCCGGGCGGCGACGAGGGGTCGGACGCCTTCCAGGTCTCGCGCAGCACCAGGAGGGGCACGACGTACAGGACGAACGGCGGCACGAACCAGCCGCCGATGGCCCAGCCCGGCGCCCACGTGCCGTTGCGCCCGAGCTCGCGATGGTTCTTCATCGTCCGGAACAGCCAGATGATCGAGAGCACGACGAGCGCCACGGTGGCGGCGCCCGCGAGCAGGCCGAGCAGGTTGTAGCGCTCGAAGTCGTCGAGGAAGTCGTCCCCGCTCTGCGCGCCGTCGAGGAGGTCCTGGGCCGAGCTCACGACGGACGGCGCGGCCGCGAGTTGGATCACCTGGCCGACGATGAAGACCATGACGAGGAGAGCGATCCACCGGGCCAGACCGCCGACGTGGCGCAGTGACGGGAGGCCCGAGTAGCCCTGGTAGCCCGGCGGTGGTGCGAGGTCAGGCGGCGGGGGCGGCGGGGGGAGCTGCTCGTCGCTCATCGGCGGCCCCGGGCGGCCGGGCCGAGCCGCTTCGTTCGCGCGCTCGGGGACTCGCTCCACTCACCGCGGGCGGCGCCGTCGATGTTGCTCGCTCGCTCGGTCATGGCGCCGAACCTACACAAGCACCCCGGACGAGGCCGTCACCCCCATCCCAACTCGTCGAGGCGCTCCTCGTCGATGCCGGCGGCGTGGCCGAGCTCGTGGAGCACCGTCACGTACACCTCGTCGGCCAGATCGTCCTCGTCCTCGCACGCCTCGCACAGTGCGAGGCGGTAGATCGTCACGACGTCGGGGCCTTCGTGGCCCGTTCGCTCGGTGTGCGGCACCCCGTCGTACAGGCCGAGGAGGTCGGGCTCGTCGGGGTGGCGGTCGGCGACCTGCACCACGACGTTGTCGAGCACCCACTGCAGCTCGTCGGGGATGTCGTCGATCGCTTCGGCGACGAGTTGCTCGAACCGGTAGCGCGCCACGACGTCCATCACGACATCCTGCTCTCGCCGCCCGGCCGGCCGCTGCTCAGACGAGCTTGAGCTCGGGGCTGAACACCTTCTTCGGTCGCAGCTCCACGGCGATCCGCTCGGCGAGGTCGTGGAAGGCCCGACCGGTCGCACTGTCGGGATCGACGGCGGCGATCGGGCGGCCTTCGTCACCGCCGGCCCGCAGCGCCGGGACGAGCGGCAGCTGGGCGAGCAGCGGCACCTCGAGCTCGGCGGCCAACTCGGCGCCGCCGCCGGCGCCGAAGATCTCGTAGCGGGTGCCGTCGTCACCGGTGAACCACGACATGTTCTCGATCACGCCGCGCACCTGCAGGTTGACCTTGGCCGCCATCGCCGCGGACAGCCGGGCCACCTTCTGGGCCGCCGGCTGCGGGGTCGTGACGACGTAGACCTCGCCGCGCGGCAGGTAGCTGCTGAGCGAGATCGCGATGTCACCGGTCCCGGGAGGCATGTCGACGAGCAGGAAGTCGGGATCGTCCCAGTACACGTCGGTGAGGAACTGCTCGAGCGCCTTGTGCAGCATCGGTCCCCGCCAGATCACCGCCTGGCCGTCGGGCACGAAGTAACCGATCGAGATGCAGCGCACGCCCCACGCCTCCGGTGGCAGCAGCATCTCGTCGAGGGCGACCGGATCGCGGTCGGTGCCCAGCATGCGGGGGATCGAGAAGCCGTAGATGTCGGCATCGACCACGCCGACCGAATGTCCACGCGCTGGCGAGGGCGACGGCGAGGTTGGTGGTGACGCTGGACTTGCCGACGCCGCCCTTCCCGGAGGAGATGAGCAGCGGACGGGTGCGTGACCCGGGCTGGGCGAAGGGGATCTCGCGGCCCTCGGCATGACCCTGCGGCGCGGCGTGCGAATGGCCGTGGGCGTGACCCCCGCCACCGCCGGACTGGAGCTGCTGGCGCAGCTCGGCGAGCTGCTGGTCGCTCATCACCGTGAAGTCGACGGACACCGCGCTGACCCCGCCGAGCCCGGCCACCGCGCCGTTGACGCGGTTGACGATCTCGTTCTTCAAGGGGCACCCGGGCACCGTGAGCGCGATGACGATGGACACGCGACCGTCAGCGCTGATCTCGATGTCGCGAACCATGCCGAGGTCCACGATCGAGCGGTGGAGCTCGGGATCCTGCACCGGGCGGAGGGCCTCGACGATCTGGTCTCGGGTGGCGGGCATCTGGCTCCTAGATCTCACCCGCGGTCGGCTGGACCGGGGGGCCGGAATTTGCACTACGGCCATAGGTAGAATACCGGCCATGGTGAGCCGAGCGAGTCTGCGAGGGAGCGAACGCCCGGGCTCGGTGAGCCGAGCGAGTCTGCGAGGGAGCGAACGCCCGGGCTCGGTGAGCCGAGCGAGCGCCGGCTCCCGGGACGACGCACCGGGGTTCACGGCGGCCGTGTCGGCGATCACCGATGCGTTCGGCGATCCGACCCGACGGCGGATCTACCTCTTCACCCGCGACGCCAGCGGGGCCGACGGTGTGACCGTGTCCGAGGTCGCCGCCGAGGTCGGCGTCCATCCGAACGTCGCCCGTCACCACCTCGACAAGCTGGCCGCTGGCGGCTACGTGGAGGTGGCCCGTCCGGCTGCCGCGGCGACGGCCGGTGAGGCGCCGGTCGGCCGGCGCGCCGGGCGGCCGTCCAAGCGCTACATCGTCGTCGAGGGTGCCGAGCTGGACGTGCCGATCCGCAGCGACGACCTCGTGCTCGCGCTGCTCGGGCGGGCGCTCGACCGCCTGCCCCGGCAGGAGGCCGAGGCGATGGCCGAGGAGGTCGGCGCCACGTACGGCCGGGCGATGGCGACGGCGCTCAACGGCGACGACCTCGCGGTCGGCCAGCGATCGTTGCGCTCGGCGATGCAGTCGGTCGCCGATGCGCTGACCGCTCACGGCTTCGCCGCCCACATCGACAACGGCCCGGCCCTGCGGATCATCAACGACCACTGCCCGTTCGGTGCCGTCGCCATCGACCACCCGGTGATCTGCGCCGTGGACCGGGGCATGGTCCGCGGGATGCTCGGCGCGCTGTACGGGCCGGGCGGCAGTGTGGGCCTCACGGTTGCGTCCGAGGCCAGCAGGGCCCGCGGCGACACGATCTGCTCGACCGCCGTCTGACGTCTCGCCCGCCGGGTGGGTCGAGTGGGTCCTCGAGCAGCGGACGACACAACTCGGCTCACTCGCGGAGCGCGGCGTACTCCTTGACCCGGGCCATGACGTCGGGGCCGACCTTGTGGGTGGCGCCGGCGTCGAACGGGGGCTGCGGGTCGTACTCGATCATGAGCTGCGCAGCTTCGGCCGCCGTGCGGTCGACGAGCAGCTCGACGAGCCGCAGCGCCATGTCGATGCCGCTCGACACCCCGGCAGCGGTGATGATCCGCTCCTCGAGGTGCTCGACCACCCGCTCGTTGGTCGGGACGGCACCTCGTCGAACGTGGCGTCGACCTCGATGCCGAGGAAGCCGTTCTCCGAGCGCACGATGCCTCGCTGGTGGCCGATGAACGTGACCACGAACCCGGGGATGCGCTGCAGCACCTCGTAGGGCCCGATGCCGTCGAGCGCCGTGAACCGGGGGAACAGCGGGATGGCGATCGACGTCGTGGTGAGCCGAGCGACTCCTGGAGGGAGCGGACGAGGTGGCTCGGTCATGATGCGTCCTTCGTGAGTCGGCGGTGGCTGAAGCGGCGGCGGTAGTCGTCGGGCGCTGTACCGAGGTGGCGGACGAACGTGCGGCGCATCGACTCCGACGTACCGAACCCGACGCGGGAGGCGATCGCGGCGACTGGGTCGTCGGTCTCCTCGAGGTCGCGGCGGGCGGCCTCCAGGCGGGCCGTGGTGACGTAGCGGGCGGGTGTCACACCGAGGTCGGCGGTGAACCGCCGGAGCAGGTGGCGCTCGCTCATGGCGACGTGGCCGGCGAGCGTGCCGAGTCGGTGATCGGCGGCCGGATCGGCGTCGATCAGGTCCTGGGCCCGACGCACGGGCTCGTCGCGCGCCCGGCGCCGCCACACCGGCGCCGCGAACTGGCTCTGGGTGCCCGGGCGACGCAGGAACATCACCATCCAGCGGGCGATCGTCTCGGCGACGTCGACGCCGAGGTCGTCCTCGACGAGCGCGAGGGCGACGTCGATGCCGGCGGTCACGCCGGCCGACGTCCACACGTCGCCGTCGCGGATCCAGATCGGGTCGGCGTCGACGTGCACGTCCGGATGGCGGGCGGCCAGGGAGCGGGCCCGGGCCCAGTGCGTCGTGACCCGCTTTCCCCGCACGAGGCCGGCGGCGGCGAGGAGGAACGTCCCGCTGCAGACACTGACGACGCGACGGGCCCGCGAGGCCAGCGTGGCGATCGCCCCGACGAGCTCGGCGTCGTCGACGGCGGCGAGCACCCCGTTGCCGCCGGGCACGACCAACGTGTCGACGTCCATCTCAGGATCGAGCCGCTCGGCGACGATCTGCAGCCCGCTCTCCGTGCGCACCGCCCCTGGCAGCAGCGCGGCGATCGTCACCCGGTACGGCCGCACGGTGGCGGCGCCGGCACCGCTCAGCACGGCGGCCGCCGCTCCCGCGCCGGCGAAGACCTCGTGTGGACCGGTGGCGTCGATCGCTTGCATCCGGTCGTAGGCGACGATGACGACGGACCGGGGTGATGCTCCGAGCGGCGGCATGCGACCAGTGTCCGTCGACCCCCCGATGGCGTCAAGGACATGCACCCCACAGATCACGCCACGAACGCAGTGGAGCCCCGAGGTCCGCGGGCGCCGCGGGGCGGTACCGTCATGGTCCGCGGCCCGCACGCGTCGGGCGCCAGGAGACAGCTGGAACGGAGACAGGATCGTGGACGTACGGATCGGCGTGACCCAGGCGCCCCGGGAGCTCACCGTCGAGATCCCCGACGAGGAGCGCGACGACGCGGTCAAGCAGATCGAGGCCGCGCTGTCGGGGGCCGTCGACGTGCTCTGGCTGACGGACAAGCGCGGGCGCAGGATCGCCGTGCCGGCGGCGAAGATCGCCTACGTCGAGGTCGGCACGAACGACGGCGACCGTCGCATCGGCTTCGGCGGCTAAACCGGTGCCCGACGGCGATCTCCTCGACCGCCGCCTCCTGTTCGTCACCGGCAAGGGCGGCGTCGGCAAGACGTCCGTGGCCGCCGCCCTCGCCGACCTCGGCGCCCGGGCCGGCAAGCGAACGCTGGTGTGCGAGATGGACGCCAAGGGTGCCCTCGCGGCGACCTTCGACATCCCGCCGCTGACGTTCGAGCCCCGGGAGATCGATCCGGAGCTGTTCGCGATGGCGATGAACACCGAGGACTCGCTGCGCGAGTACCTGCGGCTGTTCGTCAAGGTGCCCCTCGTGGGGCGCATCGGACCGCTGGCCCGCACGTTCGACTTCGTCGCCGACGCCGCGCCCGGCGTCAAGGAGATCCTGTCCGTGGGCAAACTGGCCTACGAGGTTCGCGAGCGGCACTACGACCTCGTCGTCGTCGACGCCGAGGCCAGCGGTCACATCGTCGCCCAGATCGCTGCCCCGCGGGTCATCAGCGAGCTCGTCCAGGTCGGCATGGTGCGCGAGCAGACGCGCTGGATGAACGACATCCTCGAGGACCCCGAGCTCACCGGCCTCGTCGTCGTGACGACGCCCGAGGAGATGCCGGTGACCGAGACGATCGACCTCATGTCCCGCCTCGACAGCGAGACGGGCGTCGCGGCGTCGGCCGTCGTCGCCAACCGGGTCCTGCCGGCACTGTTCGACCGTCGCCAGGCCGAGGTCGTCGACCGGCTCGGTGACGTCGAGCAGCTGCTCGTCGAGGCAGCCGGCCCCGGCGTGCGCCAGGTGCTGGCCGCGGCGACCGTCACCGAGGCGCGTCGCCGGGTCGGCAACACGCACCTCGAGCGGCTGCGCGCCGGGATCCCGGCCGACCTGCCGGTGCTGTACGTGCCCGAGCTTTTCACCAAAGCGACCGGCCGTCGCGTCGTGGCGCTCGTGGCCAAGGCCCTCGCCGAAGAGCTCGACGTGAGCGTCTGATGGCGACCCGGCACGAGCGTTGCGGTCCGCGTGACGTCCTGGCCACGGGCGTGTCAGCGAACCGGAACGCACAGGAACGGCGCATCTGATGACGACCCGTCGGACACCGGTCGGGCTCGACGCGTTGCTGGCCAGCAAGGAGATGGTGCTCGTCCTCGGATCGGGTGGCGTCGGCAAGACGACCGTCGCCGCCGCGCTCGGGCTCGCCGCCGCCGTCGAGCAGGGCGGCCGGGTGCTCGTGCTGACTGTCGACCCGGCCAAGCGGTTGGCCGACGCGCTCGGTGTCGGCGCGCTCGGGAACACGGCGTCCCGGGTGCCCGACGCGGCGTTCGCGTTCGCCGGTGTCGAACCCCGTGGAGAGCTCTGGGCGGCGATGCTCGACACGAAGGCCGGCTGGGACGACCTCATCCGCCGGCACGCCCCCGACGCCAAGGTCCGCGAGGCGGTGCTGTCGAACCCGCTGTACCAGAACATCACCAGCCGTTTCGTCCACAGCCACGACTACCTGGCGATGGAACAGCTCCACGACCTCCACGCCACGGGTGACTACGACCTCGTCGTCGTGGACACACCGCCGTCGCGAAACGCCCTGTCCGTCCTCGACGCGCCGTCGCGGATGGTGGAGTTCTTCGGGAGCCGGCTGCTGCGCTGGCTCACCGTGCCGTACCGGTCGCGCATCTTCACGATGGCGTCCAAGCCGTTCTACCAGGTGGCCGATCGCGTCCTCGGCTCGGGCTTCCTGCGCGACATCGCCGACTTCTTCGTGCTGTTCCAGGCGATGGAGAAGGGGTTCGTCAAGCGGGCCAAGGAGGTCGAGGCGCTGCTCGGCGATCCCCGCACGACGTTCCTCGTCGTGTCCACGCTGGAGACGGCGCCCGCCCACGAGGCGGCCTTCCTGGCCCGCGAGCTGCTCGACCGCGACTACGACCTCGGCGCCATCGTCGCCAACCGGGTCCTGCCCGCGAGCCTGACCCGGCGTGGGGCGGCTGCGAGCGCCAAGCGGCTGGCCGAGGCCACGGTCGACGGGAGTCTCGTGGACGCGGTCACCGCCGAGCTCGACCGCACCGGCGGTGCCGTCGACGAGAAGGTCGTGCGCGACGTCCTGGGCGAGGTCGCGGCGCGCTTCCACGACGTCGCACTGGTCGCGACCCGGGAGGCCGAGCGGCGGGCCGAGCTGGCCGCGCTGGCGCCGCAGGTGCTCGACGTGCCGTCGCTCGAAACCGACATCAACGACCTCCGTGGCCTGATGGCGCTGGTCGGTCACCTGCGGAACTGAATCGGATCGGGCAGACTCCTCATCGCTATGGCCTCGCTCGCCGCCCTCGTCCGGGACAACACCACGCTCGACCGCGACCAGGTGTCGCACCTCAACCGGCTGACGTCCGAGTGGGGCATGCTCGCCGACTTCTGCTTCGCCGACCTCCTGCTCTACGTCCCGACGAAGGACGACCGCTGGCTCATCGTCGGCCAGGTGCGCCCGGCGACCGGTCAGACCGTGTACCACACCGACTGGGTCGGCTCCTTCGCCAACGTCACCGAGCATTCGGTGCTCGGCTCGGCGTTCACGTCGGGTGAGATCACCGAGGGCGACGTGCGGGTCGAGGACCTGCCCGACACGGCGCGGATGCTCGCCGTCCCCGTCCGCTGCGGCGGGCGCAACATCGCCGTGCTGACCCGGGAGTGGGTGCAGCGGGCCGGTCGCCCGCCCGGCGAGCTCGAGCGGACGTACGTGTCGATCTTCGACCGCTTCGCCGGGATGATCGCCGAGGGCTCGTTCCCGTACCCGGCGCGGGGCACCGACTCGGCGATGGCGCCGCGCGTCGGCGACGGCGTGATGAGCCTCGACGCCGATGGCCGCGTGCGCTACCTGTCGCCGAACGCCAACTCGGCGCTGCACCGGGTCGGCATCCACGCCAACGCGGTCGGCATGCGCCTCGCCGAGCTCGGCTTCCACGACGACATGGTGCGCAAGGCGTTCGAGACCCAGGTGCCCGTCGTCGAGGAGTTCGAACCGGCGTCGGACGTCGCCCTGCTGTGCCGGTGCCTGCCGATCCTCGCCGACGGCGAGGTGGCCGGCGGCGTGCTGCTGGTGCGTGACGTGACCGACCTGCGCAAGCGCGATCGCCTCCTCATCAGCAAGGACGCGACGATCCGCGAGATCCACCACCGGGTCAAGAACAACCTCCAGACGATCTCGTCGCTGCTGCGGTTGCAGGCCCGCCGTCTCGAGAACCCAGAGGCCAAGGCGGCGGTCTCCGAGTCGGTCCGGCGGATCCGCACGATCGCGCTCGTCCACGAGTCGTTGTCGCGCGAGCCGGGCGACGACGTGACGTTCATCGAGATCGTGCGACCGCTGCTGCGGCTGGCCGAGGAGAGCCTGCAGTCGCCCGATCGGCCGGTGCACTTCACGTTGAGCGGCGACGGCGGCCGGATCCCGGCCCGCGTCGCCACGCCGCTCTCGGTCGTGCTGACCGAGCTGATGCAGAACGCGGTCGATCACGGCTTCCCGGAGGGCAGCGATGGCGGCAAGGTCGTGGTGTCGCTCGACAACGACGAAGTGCGACTCAAGATCGAGGTGGTCGACGACGGTCAGGGCCTCGAGCCGGGCTTCGACCTGGACACGGCGACCGGTCTCGGCCTGTCGATCGTGCGCACGCTCGTGACCACCGAGCTGAACGGTCAGATCTCGATGCGCCCGGCGAAGGCCGACGATCTCGCCGCGGCCGGCCTCGACGACCGGGCCGGCGACCACGGCACGGTCATCGAGCTCACCGTCCCCCTGGCTGAATGAGTGATCCGGCGGTGCCCCACCCACCGCCGGTGTCGCACCGCACCGCGCCGCCCGGAATCCGGCGCGGGAGGCGCCCAGGTAGGGATGCCGCCCAGATGAGGGAGGGGCGGGGGACGTGTCGTTCGTCATCTGACTGTCATCTGGATGACGATGTCTCCATACTGGACGACCGTGCCTGCCGTCCTCACCGTCGCCGCCCTCCTCGTCGGCGCCCTCGTCCTCACCCGGATCTCGGGACTCGTGGTCCGCCGCGCCGTCCGTCATGTCGCCGAACGCACCGGCACCGACGGCAACGGCCGGATCTGGCGCGTCGCGGCGCGCCGAACGGCACTGGAGAGCGCCGACGCCACCGAGCAGCGCCGGCGCCAGCGCGTCGACGCGGCGGCGCGGATGCTCAACCACCTCGTCTCGGTGCTCGTGTGGATCGGCGTCACGATCGCCGTCTTCCACCTCTTCGACATCGATGCCGCGTTCTTCCTGTCGAGCGCCGGGTTCATCGGTGCCGGGCTGGCCATCGGTGGTCAGCACAAGGTGAACGACTACCTGACCGGCCTGTCCGTGCTGTTCGAGGACCGCTACGGCGTCGGCGACGAGCTCGTCGTGGAGAGCGGTCCCGGCGAGCCCATCCACGCCGTGGTCGACAACATCGGGCTCGTCACCACCCGGTTGCGCGACGCCCGCAGCACCCTGCACGTCCCCAATGCCCAGCTCGTCGTGGTCCGCAACCTCAGTCAGGAAGCGGTCGCGTCGACCGTACGGCTGCGCCTGCCCGGCGATGCCGACGGCGACGTCGACCAGGCGGCGGCGGCGGTGCGTGACCTCGCCGGCTCCCCACAGCTGACCGACGTCGTGTTCGTCGGCGATCTCGCGGCGCAGCGGGCGTCGGACGGGACGGTGGACATCGCCGTGCGGACGTCACGTCCGTTGGACGACCGCTCGCGCTCGACCCTCGTCGAGCGGGCGGAAGCGGTGCTCGGCCGGCAGTGAGCGCGAGGGGTGCGGCGGCGGGACGCGGTCAGACGGCGTCGCGGGAGCGGGCCCGGGCGGCGCGCTGGCGGCGGATGACCCGGCGCTCCTCCTCCGAGAGCCCGCCCCACACCCCGGAGTCCTGGTTCGTGCTCAGCGCGAAGTCGAGGCAGTCGACGCGCGCCGTGCACTCGCGACAGACCTGCTTGGCCCGGTCGATCTGCGTGAGCGCCGTGCCCGTGGTCCCCACCGGGAAGAACAGCTCGGGATCGGTGTCCCGGCAGAGCGCGTGGTCGCGCCAGCTGTAGTCGGCTGCACCCAGGGCGAGGCTTGATGCAAGGATCGACACCGGTGTCCTCCTCAGGGCGGTCGATGGCGACCGCGGTGGTGGTCGGGCGCGGGACTCCGCGCCGCCGGGCGTGAAACTAGGCGACCCCCGAAGCGATGACAAGGGCTACCTTGACGGCGTGACGGACGTCATCGCCCGTCCCCGCGCCGCCCGACAAGAACGCATCAGCGCGGGTCCACGAGCTGCACGGCGTCGGGGACGTGCTGGAAGTCGAGGCGGGTGACCTCGCCGAGGTAGTCGCCGTCGAGCTGGTAGGGGAACGGTCGCTCGTCCTCGATGACGAGGTGCTCGAGCCCGACCTGCTCGTCGAGGTGGGCGGTGGGCTCGACCCCGCCGCCGCGCAGCGCCCCGACGAGCGAGCCGAGGATCGTGCGGGCCCGCATCGTGCGGAACGTCACCGCGACGAGGCCCTTGTCCAGCGTCGCCTCGTGGGACAGGTCGAGCGGTCGGTTGCCGAGGTACGTGTACGGGTTGGTGTTGAGCACGATGGTGAAGTAGCCGTCGGCGACCGTGCCGGCGTCGGACACCACGCTGAAGTGCGGTCGCTTGCGGTCGTAGCCGGTCGCCCACGTGGTGAGCGCCGCGGTGATGAAGAGCGGATGGCCGAGCCATCGCTTCAGCGACGCCCGCTTCTCGACCGTCGCCACGACGGCGGCGTCGTACCCGACGCCGGTGTGGAAGCAGAAGAACCGCCCATTGACCCGGCCGAGGCCGATCAGCCGCAGCGCGCCGGCATCGATCGCGTCGGCGAGGAGGTCGGCCGCCGCGACCGGGTCGTTGGGCAGGCCGATCGTCCTGGCGAAGACGTTCGTCGAGCCACCGGGCAGCACGCCGAGAGCGGTGTCCGTGCCGGCGATCCCTGTCGCGATCTCGTTGACGGTGCCGTCGCCGCCGAAGCCGACGACGACGTCGACGCCCCGCCGGGCGGCGTCGTGGGCGAAGCGGGTGGCGTGGCCCCGGCGGTTCGTCTCGACCAGCTCGACGTCGTGCCCGCGCGACAGGCGGCGGTGCACGACGACGGTGTTGCGGGCCGTCACCGATGAGGCGAACGAGTTCACCACGAGGAGGATCCGCAAGGCGCCGAACGTACCAGCGCAGGCCGCCGGGCAGGGTTGGGGGAACCGCTGACCGGTCGGTAACAATGAGCGGCCATGAACGTCATCGTCTGCGTCAAGCAGATCCCTGATCCCGCGCAGGTCGGTGAGTTGGACCCGTCGGACAACACCCTGAAGCGTGACGGCAAGCTGATCCTCGACGAGTCCGACAGCTACGGGGTGGAGATGGCGTTGCAGCTCGTCGGCACGGCCGGGAGTGGTGAGGTCGGCTTGATCTCGATGGCGCCCAACGGCGAGGTCTCCGGGTTGCGCACGGCGCTGGCCATGGGCGCGGCGAAGGCCGTGCTGGTGTCCGATCCAGAGCTCGCCGGCTCGGATGCGCTCACGACGGCGAAGGTGCTGGCGGCGGCGGCGAAGCGGCTCGGCGACGCCGACCTGATCATCGCCGGCACCGAGTCGAGCGACGGGTACACCGGCACGGTGCCCGAGCAGATCGCCGAGGTGCTCGGCCTGCCGTCGGTGACGTTCGCCAAGAGCGTGGCCGTCGACGGCGACACGCTGAAGGTCGACCGTCAGACGGAGAACGGCTACGACGAGGTGACGTGCACGCTGCCCGCGGTGGTGAGCGTGACGGCCGGCGTCGTGGAGCCCCGCTACCCCAGCTTCAAGGGGATCATGGCGGCGAAGTCGAAGCCGGTCGACACCGTGACGGCGGCCGACCTGGGCATCACGCCCGTCGGCTGGGCCGGCGCCGGCCAGGAGATCGTGGAGGTCGCGTCGGCGCCCGAGCGGGCGGCCGGAGAGGTCGTCGAGGACGACGGCGAGGGCTACGTCAAGATCGTCGAGTTCCTCGACAAGCTCAAGGTCATCTGAGCCGGTAGCAGAGAGAGAAGGCGACGACATGACTGTCTCCAACGTGTGGGTGTTCGCGCAGGGCGCCGAGGGCGCGCCGACGAGCGGCACCCTGGAACTGCTGACCAAGGCTCGCGAGATCGGGTCGAGCGTCACGGCGTTCGTCGTCGGTGACGCCGGCGACATCGCGGCCGCGCTCGGCGAGTACGGCGCGACGAAGGTGTACGCGACGGGTGACATCGAGGGTCACCTGCCCGGTGCGGCCGGAGCGGCAGCGATGAAGGCCGTGATCGACGGCGGCGACACTCCCGACCTGATCCTGTTCCCGCAGAACTACGAGGGCCGCGACGTCGTGGCCCGACTGTCGGTCAAGCTCGACAAGCCGGTGCTCACCAACAACACCGACATCTCCGTGGCCGAGGACGTCGTGATCGTCACGACGTCGGTGTTCGGCGGCACCAAGCTCGTGTCGACGACGTTCACCGGCGGTGGACCGTTCCTCGTGGCGTTCCGTCCGAAGAGCTTCGCCGCCGAGGCGGCGGGTGGTGCGGCGCCGGAGGTGGTCGCCGCACCGATCGGTGACCTCGGGGCGACCGGCGGGGCGAAGATCCAGGCCGTGCACGTCGAGGAGCACTCCGGCCCGAAGCTCGACGAGGCAAACATCGTCGTGTCCGGTGGTCGTGGCCTGGGCGAGGCCGAGAAGTTCGAGATGATCGAGGCGCTGGCCAAGGCGCTCAAGGGTGCGCCGGGCGCGTCCCGGGCGATCGTCGACGCCGGGTGGGTGCCCTACAGCTACCAGGTCGGGCAGACCGGCAAGGTCGTCAAGCCGAGCGTGTACATCGCCGCCGGCATCTCTGGCGCGACCCAGCACATGGTGGGCATGAAGGGCTCCAAGAACATCATCGCGATCAACAAGGACAAGGAAGCGCCGATCTTCGGCGTCGCCGACCTGGGGATCGTCGGTGACGTCCACAAGGTCCTCCCCAAACTGATCGAAGCCCTCCAGTCCCGCTGACGAACCGCCGCTGACGCCGCGGCTGGCGGTCAGTCGGGGAGGCGGTGAGCGAGGTCCGGGTGCCGCGGTGGGGAGCTGCGGACGCGGCCGTAGACGAAGCCGATCACGGCCAGGCCGGCGACGCCGATCGCCGTGGTCGTCACCATCTGTTGGACCGACCAGCCGCCGACGCCGGGCTTGGCGATGCTGCCGGCCGACGCGCCGCCGCGCGTGGCGGCGATGCCGGCCGCCGTCGTCGGCACCGTCACGACCGTCGTCGGGATCGGGACGCTCACCGGCACGGTCGGCGGCGGGACCGACGCCGCGCCGTGGCCGGCCGGCGCGACCCCCCACGTCACGACGGACAGCCCGACGGCGATCATCGCGGCGCGGGCTCGGTGGGCCATCGGCGCAGAGGGTAGATGGTCGTCGCCACCGCGACGGCGCATCGGGCGCAGCGGATCACCCGTTCAGGTGGCGTCCCGGGCGTTGATGGCCCAGGCCAACCCGTCCTCGACGTCCTCGACGACGAGTTGCAGCTGCCAGCCCGTCGGCGGCTCGTGGGCGTCCCACCACGCCCAGCGCAGCTCACCGGCCAGCGTGCCGAGCTCGGGCATCGTCAGCGGCCAGTCGTCCATGGCGTCGGCCAGCGCGGCGACGACCCAGAGCGCGCCGAACCGTCCGGCGGCGGCGCCGCGCCGCCGCCCGAACGCGCCGCCGCTGGCGCCCCCCCACGCCAGCCACGAGACGGCCTCGGGCACGGTCAACGTGGCGATCCGCGCGTGGCGGACGCCGAGGGCGCGCAGCGCCGACGTGGCATCGCCGTCGACGGCGACGACCTCGGCGTGGCCGTTGGAGCTGGTCGTCCATGGCTCGACGAGCTGGCGAACGGCGAGCTCGACGGCGTCGTCGTCGAGCACGGTGCCGCCACCGCCGCCACCGCCGTCACCGCCGTCGGCGACCTCGACGAACCCGCTCGCGGCGGGGGGCGCCGGGAATTCGGCCCCGGCGTCGCGGTACTCGGCCAGCGCGTACGCCGGCTCCCAGGGCGCCAGCTCGTAGGGCAGCTCGAAGACGTCGGGAAGCCCCGCGACCGTGGCGGGGTCGACGACCTCGCCGCGCAGCACGCGCTCGTGGGCGACGAACGCGGCGCGCGGGTCCGCGCTCCAGCAAGGGTGCGAGCTCGGCCCACGTGTGGTGCTGGGCCACGACCTCGGTCAGCGGGCCGAGCGAGAACCGCCCCGATCCCTCGTCGAGGACACCCGCCGCCCACTCGGCGGGGGCGAGCAGGGCGAGTCGGTACTCGGCCAGGGTCGCCGCCGGCCAGAGTTGGCGCCCGGTGCCGACGGCGTGCCGGGCCCGGTCGCGCAGCCGTCGCAGCCGGGCCCAGTCGTGGGCCGCGCCGCAGTCGTCGACGAGCCGCACGAGGCCGTCGAGGTCGGCGCGGTGGATGAGCCCGTCGAGGACCTCGTCCGAGCCACCTCCGTCGGCGCCGTCCATCACACGAGCGGCCAGGGGTACCGACCGCCGCTGTCGTCGCCCGGGAGCACGCCGGCATCGGCCAGGCGCATCGCCCGCCGCCGGGCCGCCTCGACCTCGATCGGCGTCAGCAGCTCGGCGACCTCTGGTGGCACGGCGTTGGCGACGCACTCGACGGCCGCCCGCTGACCCGGTGTCAGCGGATCGCCGGCGAACTCCCAGATCACGGTGCGCAGCTTGAACTCCGGCGCGAAGCACAGCCCGTTGTCGATCGCCCACACGCGGTCGCCGGCGAGCAGGCAGTGGCCGCTCTTGCGATCGGTGTTGTTGGCGACGATGTCGAGCACGGCGATCGATCGCAGCTGATCGTGCAGATCAGGACGTTGCTCGGCGATCGTGAAGTAGTGCTCGCGGTGGTCGGCGTCGACGTACCACTGCACGGACCCCTCGCCGACCGGTCCGTCTTCGCGGAGCACCGTCGGCGGCACGGCGGCGATCCCCATCGCCTCGCTCAACCGGTAGGCGGCGACCTCCCGGCGGTGCAGGCCGGGCTCGAAGTCCCACAGCGGCCGCTCGCCGCGCAGCGGCTTGTAGATCGCCCGCGGGCCGTCCTCGGCGCCGAGGTGGACGAGCAGCGTGGCGTTGCTCGCCCAGGGCATGCGGCCCTCGATGAAGATCTCCGCGGAGGCCAGGATGGCCAACGCATCGTGCGGGACGCCCCCGGCGCTCAGTTCATCCGCGGGCACGGGTGGCCATCGGGGTCGATCGGGTTGCCGCACCACATGCAGTTCGGGCGGCCGGCGGCGACCAGCTCGTCGGCGTGGTCGCAGAACGCGGCGGCCTGGCTGCGCGTCACGTACAGCCTGATGTGGCCCCGGTCCTCGGCGTCCTCGACCACCGACTCGTCGTCGTCGTCATCATCATCCTGGTCGTCGTCGACGAGCGCGGACGGCGTCAGCTCCTCGAGCTGCACGAGCAGCCGGTCGTTGTTGCGGTCGTAGCCGAGCCCGATCGGTCCGAGGACGAACGACTGCTCACCCGGGTCGCGCAGATCCGTCGCCGGCATCGGCCGGTCCTCGGGTGGCGGGAGATCGCTCAGGACCCGGCGCAGGTACTGGGCGATGGCCCGCACCTGCTGCTTCTCGCACTTGACGCTGATCCGCTGGGCGCCGGCCCGGGCGTGGAGGTAGAAGACGCGCTGGCCGGGCTCACCGATGGCGGCGGCGATGAACGTGTCCACCTCGTCGAACTCGTAGAAGATGCTCACGCGGTCCACCGCTCGTCACGCCGCTCCGTGCTCGACTGACTGCGACGCGATCACGCTCGCTCACGCCGCCTCCGTGTTCGCTCGCACTGACCGGCGGTGCGCGATCCGACGGACACGCTCGCTCACGCCGCCTCCGTGTTCGCTCGCACTGACCGGCGTGTGCGACGCGATCCGACGGACACGCTCGCTCACGATGGCGCCAGGTCCTTCAGCGAGCGGCCGGTCGAGTTGACGGCGAGGACGGCCGGCCCGCCGGCGGTGTACGCGATGGCGCTGATCGCGCACGTGCTGATGACGATGCGCTGGAACAGGTCGAGGTGGGTGCCCAGCGCGTGCGCGACGGCGGCCTTGATCGGGTCGGCGTGCGAGACGCACACCACGGTGCCGCCCGGGTGCGCCGCCCGGACGCGATCGAGCGTCGTGACGATGCGGTGCTGCATCTCCGAGAAGCTCTCGCCTCCCGGGAACCGGAACGTCGACGGGGCCCGCTGCACCGTCTGCCACTCACGCAACTTCATCAGCTTCGACAGCTCGGCGCCCGTCCAGTCGCCGAACTCGCATTCCAGCAGGCCCCGCTCGACCTTCGGCTTCAGCCCCCTGGTCTTGGCGATCGGCGCCGCGGTCTCCCGCGCCCGCTCGAGCGGCGACGTGTAGATGGCGTCGATCGTGGCCAGCTCGGCGAACCGGGCGGCCGCCTTCTCGGCCTGCTCGCGGCCGTGCTCGGCGAGGTGCAGACCGGGGGCCCGGCCCGGCAGGATCTTGCCCGTGGACGGAGTCTGCCCGTGACGGACCAGGAAGATCGTGGTGACGGTCGGGGCGGGGGGTGTGCGTCTACGAGTCGCCATGGTTGCGCCATCAACCTACTGTCGGCGACCGTGGATCACCCCGGCCCGCTCGGGTGCCTGGCCGCCGAGGTCGAGCGCTGTCGGGCCTGCCCACGGCTGGTGGCGTGGCGGGAGGCAGTGGCCGCCGAGCGCCGGGCCGCCTACCGCGACGAGCCGTACTGGGGGCGGCCGGTCCCGGGCTTCGGCGACCCGTCGGCGGGCATCGTCGTCCTCGGGCTGGCCCCGGCCGCTCACGGCGCCAACCGCACCGGCCGGGTGTTCACCGGTGACCGCAGCGGCGACTGGCTCTTCCGGGCGCTGCACCGCGCCGGGCTGGCCAACCAACCCACGTCGACCCACGCCGGGGACGGGTTGGCGCTGCACGGCGCCTGGGTCACGGCGGCCGTGAAGTGCGCACCGCCGGCGAACCGACCGGCACCGTCCGAGCGCGACGCCTGTGCTCCGTACCTGACCCGCGAGCTCGCCGAGCTCGACCCCCGGGTCGTGCTGTGCCTCGGTGCGTTCGGGTACGAGGCGGCGGCGCGGCACTACGGCGTGCGGCCCCGTCCCCGCTTCCGTCACGGCGCCGAGGTGTGCATCGACGGGGGGCCGGTGCTCGTCTGCTCGTTCCACCCGAGCCAGCAGAACACGTTCACCGGGCGGCTGACCGAGGCGATGCTCGACGACGTCGTGCAGCGGGCCGTCGTGCTCACCGCCGAGCGCGATCGGACGGCCTGACGGACGGCCCGGGGACACGGACCCCGTTGCACGGTGGACGATGTCGGAGTGCGCCGGGGCGCCGTTAGCCTCTCGGAGTCGTGAAGCCCGCCCGTCGCTCGTCCCTCGTCGCGCTGACCGTGGGCGTCGTCGCCGTGCTCGGGCTCGGGGCCTGCACCAGCCAACCGAGCGCCAAGGCCGTCGCCGAGGACGTCGTGCAGTCGCTCGACGGGCTGACCGAGGCCCAGCGGACGTGCATGCTCGGCAAGCTCGAGACGTACTCGTCGGACGAGATCGAGCGGATCGGCGAGGCCAACGAGGACGTGAACTTCCAGGACGAGAACGCGGTCGCCACCCAGGGCGACGCTGGCCTCCAGAAGTTCGTCGACGACCTCAGCACCTGCATGACGTCGAGCTGAGCGACCGACGTCACCGGCCGCCGGTTCAGCCGGCGGGTGCCGGCTCGGGCGCGGGAGCGGCCGCCTTCTTCTTGGGCGGCGGGACCCCGACGGCCGGGGCGGCGTCGGCGTCCTTCGGCCAGCGCCGGCGGGACACGATCGACAGCGTCCGCAGGAGCTTCATCGCCACCTCATCCTCCTGGGCCGGCCGGGCGATGATCGTGCCGTCGGCGATCATCCGCTCGATGACCTCCTCACCGAGCTCGGTGCGCACGATGGTGAGGGTCCAGTCGTTGTCCTTGCCGATGCCGCCGGTCGAGATGTCGGCGTGCTCGGCGGCGAAGTCCGGGCAGTGCTTGCAACCCTCGCGGGTCCACTGGTGGCACTCCTTGAGGTCGATCTCGTGGTACGAGCCGTCCTTCATCCAGATCTGGAAGACGCCCTTGATGTTCATCTTCACCATGTCCTGCTTCTGCAGGCCGTACTTGGCCTCGAACAGCTCGGGGAAGATGGCGTCGTCGAACGTCTTCGAGCAGAGCAGGCCGATGTTGAACAGGAAGGGCTTGGAGACCTTGCCGGCCTTGCGGTCCCACATGATCGGCGGCGAGCTCGTCTGGCAGCCCATGCCGACGAGGGCGAGGCGGTCGATGCCCTCCTCCTTGGCCTGGGTGAGGGCGAGTGGGTTGGCGCAGTACGTGTAGCGGCTGCCGGCCGTCGCCAGGATCTCCTCGGCGTTGTGGACGAGCGCCGGCTTGGCCTTCCAGGCGTCGTCGTCCTCGACCCCGGACACCATCGCGGCCTCGATGTAGTCGTGCTCCATCAGCCACACGAGCATCGCCGTGACGAAACCGCCGTCCTGGCCCTGCTCGTGCTGCGTCGTGTCCGCGGCCCGGGTCAGCAGCAGCTGGCGCCAGATGCCCGACATCTCCTCGGGCTCGCGCACCCGGCCGAACAGGTGCATGTCGGCGGCCGGCTCCCAGCTGCGGAAGCGCGGGCAGGCGCGGGTGCACGTCGTGCAGCCGCCTCCCGAGCCGAACCCGTGGACGCAATCGTCCAGGCCGAGCTCCTCCTCGAGGTGGAAGGGGATGTACTTGCCCTCCTCGTGCTCGTAGCCGATGACGTCGTGCGGGCACGTGACCACGCACCCGGCGCACCCCGTGCACAACCCGGTCGTGATGACCTCGTGGTACAGCTCCTTCCACTGCGCCGTCCACCGCTCCGGCTTGGCGGGGGCGGCGTCGGTCGGCGGCACCTCGGTCACGGTCATGCATCAGAACCTAGTGGTGCGGTCGCTGGACGCAATCCCCCGTCCCCCGAGATGGTTCGGGAGGCGAACTGTTCGCTAGCCTCACCGCCGTGGAGCACCCCGGCCTCGTCGATGCCCCGAGCCTCACGATCGCCCGCTTGGCGCGGATGCTGGAGCGGGCCGCCACGGCCGACTTGACGCTGGCCCAGTTCCGGGTGCTCGGCATCCTGTCGACGAACACCGAACGGGCGACCCACCTCGCCGGCCGCCTCGGCGTCAGCAAGCCGACGGTCACCGCGCTCGTCGACGGGTTGGTCGAGCGTGGGTTCGTGGTCCGCGAGGCGACCGACGACGACCGCCGGGTCGTGCGCCTGGGCATCACGACGGCCGGACGCGACGCGCTCTCGGCCACGTCCGCCGAGCTGCGGGCCGCGCTCGACGCGGTCGTCAACCAGTGCGCCGACCCGGCAAGGGTGCTGGCTGCGCTCGACGACCTGCTGACCACGCTCGACGTGCTCTGGGCGCGCCAGGCTGCCGTCGGCGAGAAGGAGCCGGCCAGGTGAGGGCCCCGGTGCCCGATGCCGCCTACACCCGCCCGGCGCCGGCGGCGCCCGGCGTCGGCTGGCTGCGCCGGCTCGTGCCGTTCATCCGGAGCTACAAGCGGACGGTCGTCGCCACGCTCGTGTTCTCGGTCGTCGCCCAGGTGATGATCGGGCTGCTGCCGCTGATCCAGCAGAAGATCGTCGACCACGGCATCGTCAGCCAGGACCAGCCGATCGGACCGCTGCTGTGGCTCCTCCTGCTCGTCGGGCTGGTCGGGTTCACGACCAACTTCGCCCGCCGTTACCTGGGCGCCAAGGTGAGCGTGTCGCTGCAGCACGACCTGCGACTCGCCATCCACCGGCACCTCTACGAGCTCGACTTCGCCCGCCACGACAACCTCTCGGTCGGCGACGTCATGTCCCGGTCCACGGCCGACCTCACGCTGATCCAGCAGTTCTTCTTCTCCGTACCGCTGCTGCTGGCCAACGTCACGCTGCTGGTCGTGGCGGTCGTCGTGATGTTCTCGTTGTCGCCGGCGCTCAGCCTCGTCATCGTCGTGTTCGTCCCGGTGTTCGCGTACGTCGCGGTGCGTTTCCGCAACCGTGTGTTCCCGGCCAGCTGGAACGACCAGCGGCTCTCCGGTGCGGTCGCCGGCGTCGTCGACGAGGCCGTGACCGGCGTGCGGGTGGTCAAGGCGTTCGCCCAGGAGGATCGCGAGCTCGCCCGCCTCACCGACCGCGCCCACGAGCTGTACCAGTCGCGGATGCGGACGGCCCGCTTCAACGCCCGCTACGCATCGACGCTGCAGGTGCTGCCGATGATGGCCCAGCTCGGCGTCCTCGCCCTCGGCGGCTGGTTGGCGATGCGGGGCCACTTGACGCTCGGCGTGTTCCTCGCCTTCGCCAGCTACGTCGTCCAGATCATCACGCCGGTGCGTCTCGTCTCCAGCCTGTTGGCGATCACGCAGCAGGCCCGCGCCGGCGCCGAGCGGGTGTTCGAGCTGCTGGACATGGAGCCCGACGTCAAGGACGCGCCCGACGCCCAGCCCGTCGTCGACCCGCGTGGCGAGATCGAGCTCGACCGCGTCACGTTCGGGCACGCCGGTGGGCCGCCGACGCTCCACGGCATCTCGCTCACGATCCGTCCCGGTGAGCGCATCGGCCTGGTCGGCGCGTCGGGTTCGGGGAAGTCGACGCTGGCCTACCTCATCGCCCGCGCCTACGACCCGACGTCGGGCACCGTGCGCCTCGACGGTGTCGACCTGAAGCGCCTGACGCTCGAGTCCGTCCGTCGCACCGTCAACGTCGTGTTCGAGGAGAGCTTCCTCTTCTCCACGACGATCCGCGAGAACATCGCCTTCGCCCGCCCCGAGGCCACGTTCTCCGAGATCGTCGCCGCCGCAAAGGTGGCCCAGGCCGACGGGTTCATCAACGCCATGAACGACGGCTACGACACCGTCGTCGGCGAGCGTGGCTTCACGCTCTCGGGGGGCCAGCGGCAGCGCATCGCCCTGGCGCGCGCCGCTCTCGCCAACCCTCACGTGCTGATCCTCGACGACGCGACGTCGGCCATCGACGCCCACACCGAGGAGGCGATCCACGAGGCGCTGACCACCGAGCTCGGCACCCGCACGACCGTGCTGATCGCCCACCGCTCCTCGACGCTGCGGCTGGCCGACCGGGTCCTCGTCGTCGACCGCGGCCGGATCGTCGCCGAGGGGACCAACGCCGAGCTGTGGGAGACGTCGGCGCTCTACCGCGAGCTGCTCGCCGGTCCCGACATCGATCCGGACGCCGAGACGATCGCCCGGCCGGTCGAGCAGGTGGACGCGATGGCCTGGCCGCGCGCCGGGGACGGCGACGACGAGCGAGACCATCGCATCGACATGTCGACGCTGCTCGTCGGCATGTCGGGCGGCGGCGCCGGCCAGACGATCGCCAGTCGCGCCGGCCTCGTCGCCGCGACTCCCGAGCTGCTGGCGCGCGGTCGACGCGCTGCCGCCCCTGAGCGGCGACCCCGACGTCGACGTGCGCGAGGCGGTCATCAACGATGGGACCAGCAGCCTGCGGCGGCTGGCCCGCCGGTTCCGCTGGGCCCTGCTGCTCGTCGGCGTCCTCGTGGTCATCGACGCCGGTACGACGCTCGTCGGCCCGCTCCTGATCCGTCACGGGCTCGACGCCGGTGTGTCTGTCGACGACGGCCGCGTGGTGGCGATGACCTGCCTGGCGTTCCTGGCCGTCCAGCTCGTCAGTTGGGGCAACCAGCTGCTCGAGCTCCTGCACACCTCGCGCACGGCCGAGCGGATGCTCTACGCGCTGCGGGTGCAGGACGTTCGCCCACCTCCAGCGCCTGTCGCTCGACTACTACGACAAGGAGATGGGCGGGCGGATCATGACCCGCATGACGACCGACGTCGAGGCGCTCGCCCAGCTGCTCCAGCAGGGGTTGCTGCTCGCGCTCACGAGCATCGTCGGTTGCTGCGGCGTCGTCGTCATCCTCCTGGTGCTCGACGTCCGGTTGGCGCTGATGGCGTTCATCGTGCTGCCGCCGCTGCTCGCCGTCACCGTGTGGTTCCAGCGATCATCGCGCCGGTCGTACGTGCGGGCCCGCGAGGCGATCTCCACGGTCAACGCCGAGCTGCAGGAGAGCCTGTCGGGAGTGCGCGTCACCCAGTCGCTCGGCCGCACCGACAACAACGAGGTCCGCTTCCGGGAGCGCTCCGAGGCCTACCGGGACGCCCGACTGAAGTCCATGCAGCTGATGTCGCTGTACTTCGCCACGAGCCAGTTCCTGAGCACCATCGCCAAGGCGCTGGTGCTCTGGTACGGCGCCCACCTCATCGGCGTCGGCACGCTGACGTCGGGTCTGCTCGTGGCCTTCCTGCTCTACCTCGACCAGTTCTTCGCCCCGCTGCAGCAGCTGTCGGGCGTGTTCGACCAGTGGATCCAGGCCCGCATCTCGCTCGGGCGGCTCGACGAGCTGCTGGCCACGCCGTCGGCGACGCCCGAAGTCGACGACCCGCTCGTGCCGGAGCGGTGGAGCGGTCACGTCGAGCTGCGGGGCGTGCGGTTCGCCTACTCGTCGGCCGCGCCCGAGGCCCTGCGCGGCGTCGATCTCACGATCCCCGTCGGCGAGCGCGTGGCCCTCGTGGGCACGACCGGGGCCGGCAAGTCGACGTTCGTCAAGCTCGTCGCCCGCTTCTACGACCCCACCGCCGGCCAGGTCCTCGTCGACGGCCACGACCTGCGCGAGCTACGGCCTCCACGCATTCCGGCGTCAGCTCGGCTACGTCCCGCAGGAGCCCTACCTGTTCTCCGGCACCATCCGCTCCAACATCGCGTACGGTCGCCCCGGCGCGTCCGACCTCGAGGTCGAGCGGGCGGCCCGTGCCGTCGGCGCCCACGAGCTGGTGGCCGCGATGTCCGACGGGTACCTCACGTCGGTGTCCGAGACGGGCCGCTCCCTGTCGGCCGGGCAGCGCCAGCTGCTGTGCCTGGCGCGCGCCGAGCTCGTCGACCCGACGATCCTCATCCTCGACGAGGCGACGTCGAACCTCGACCTCGCCACCGAGGCCGAGGTGCAGCGGGCGATGAACGCGGCGTCGCGCGGACGCACGACGCTGCTCATCGCCCACCGCCTGCAGACCGCTCGCCACGCCTCGCGGATCGTCGTCGTCGACGAAGGGCGGATCATCGAGGACGGCAGCCACGACCAGCTCGTCGCCGCTGGCGGCCGGTACGCCGCGCTGTGGGACGCGTTCGACCGGGCGTCGTCAGGCCCGGTCGCCGCCGACTGACCGCGCGCCTCGTTCGCTCGGGGACTCGCTCCGCTCACGAGGGCGGAGACGTTCCCGGGTCACGATCGCTCGCGACCCGGGAACTGCCCCTACCCCGCTTCGACGGCCGGTCGTGCCGGCTGGCGGACCGGCGCCGGAGCGGTCGCGTCAGGGTCTCGAAGGGGGAACGAGCCCTGCGGCTGCGCCCGAGCGGGGCGATCCATGGGCTCATCGTGTGCAGCGACCCGTTTCGGCGCCGTTGGTGTGTCGTGAACGGCGTGTGAACGCCTGACCTACCTCGTTCCCTCGCTCGAGGACTCGCTCGGCTCACTCAGCCGGCGAGTGAGGCCGACACCACCTCGCGTGCTGCCTGCTGCACCTCGGCCAGGTGCTCGGGGCCACGGAAGGACTCGGCGTAGATCTTGTAGACGTCCTCGGTGCCCGACGGGCGGGCGGCGAACCACGCCGACTCGGTCGTCACCTTGAGGCCACCGATCGGGGCGCCGTTGCCGGGCGCCCGCGTGAGCGTGGCCACGATCGGTTCGCCGGCGACGTCGGTGGCCGTGACGTCGGCCGGGGACAGGCTGGCGAGGCGGGCCTTCTGCTCGCGCGACGCCGGTGCGTCGACGCGGGCGTAGGCCGGCGCGCCATGGCGCTCCGTGAGCTCGGCGTAGTGCGCCGACGGCGTGCGTCCGGTGGTGGCCAGGATCTCCGACGCCAGCAGTGCGAGAAGGATGCCGTCCTTGTCGGTCGTCCACACGCGGCCGTCGCGACGGAGGAACGAGGCACCCGCCGACTCCTCGCCGCCGAAGCCCACCGAGCCGTCGAGCAGGCCGGGGACGAACCACTTGAACCCGACCGGCACCTCGTCGAGCCGGCGCCCGAGGGCGGCGGCGACCCGATCGATCATCGAGGACGACACCAGCGTCTTGCCGATGCCGGCCGAGGGCGACCACCCGTCGCGGTTGGCGTAGAGGTAGGCGATGGCGACGGCGAGGTAGTGGTTCGGGTTCATCAACCCGGCGTCGGGCGTGACGATGCCGTGGCGGTCGGCGTCGGCGTCGTTGCCGGTCGCGATCTGGAACTCGTCGCGTCGTCCGATGAGCGAGGCCATCGCGTCCGGCGACGAGCAGTCCATCCGGATCTTGCCGTCCCAGTCGAGGGTCATGAACCGCCACGTGGGGTCGACCAGCGGGTTGACGACGGTGAGGTCGAGGTGGTGGCGCTCGGCGATCGCGCCCCAGTAGTCGATGCTGGCGCCACCGAGCGGATCGGCGCCGATCCGCACCCCGGCGTCGCGGACGGCGTCGAGGTCGACGACGGTCGGGAGGTCGTCGACATAGGCGGCGACGAAGTCGTAGGGGTGGGCGGCCGACCGGGCGGCGGCGAACGGCAGCCGGGCCACGCCGGTGAGCCCGGCGGCGAGGAGCTCGTTGGCCCGCCGGGCGATCCAGCCGGTGGCGTCGGTGTCGGCCGGCCCGCCGTGCGGCGGGTTGTACTTGAACCCGCCGTCGCCGGGCGGGTTGTGCGAGGGCGTGACGACGATGCCGTCGGCGAGCCCTGCTCCCGTCGTCCGTCCGGCGTTGGCCCGGAGGATGGCGTGCGACACCGCGGGCGTCGGGGTCGAGCGGTCGGCGGCGTCGACGAGCGTCGTCACGTCGTTGGCGGCGAGCACCTCGAGCGCGCTGACCCACGCCGGCTCGGACAGGGCGTGGGTGTCGCGCCCCAGGAAGAGGGGACCGTCGATGCCCTCGGCGCGGCGGTGCTCGCAGATCGATTGGGTCGTGGCGAGGATGTGGTCCTCGTTGAACGAGCCGTCGAGGCTCGAGCCCCGATGGCCCGACGTGCCGAACGCGACGCGCTGGGCGACGTCGCCGGGGTCGGGATGGACGGCGAAGTAGGCGGTCACGAGGTGGGCCACGTCGACCAGGTCACGAGGTTCGGCCGGAGTGCCGGCGCGTGGATCGCTCACGGCGCCGATCCTTGCCGATCCGGTGGCCGGCGGGTGACCCGCCCGGCGTCCATCCGCGTCGGCCGCCTTGCCCGGACTTGACCCGCCGGTCAAGAATGGGGCCATGGATCTCGCCTACCCCGCCGACACCGAGCCGTTCCGCAAGGAGGTGAGGGCGTGGCTGGAGGACAACCTGCCGGCCGGGTGGATCGAGGCGGTCGCCGACGGCCGCCCGGTCGAGCTGTCCGACGCCGAGCGCGACCGGTTCAACGCCCAGTGGCCGGGCCAGCTCCACCGCGGCGGTTGGATCTGCGCCACGTGGCCTGCGGAGTACGGCGGCAAGGGGCTCTCCACCATGGAGGGCGTGGTGCTGGCCGAGGAGTTCGCCCGGGTCAAGGCACCGATGCGAGCCGACTTCTTCGGCGACACGCTCGTCGGCCCCACGATCCTGCAGTGGGGTACCGAGGACCAGAAGCGGCAGTTCCTGCCCAAGATCCTCCGCGGTGAGACAAGGTGGTGCCAGGGGTTCAGCGAGCCCGACTCGGGCTCGGACCTGGCCAGCCTGAAAACGTCGGCGCTGCTCGATGGTGACGAGTGGGTGATCAACGGCCAGAAGGTCTGGACGACCGGTGGGCACCACGCCGACTACTGCTTCCTGCTCACCCGCACGGACCCCGACGCGCCCAAGCACAAGGGCATCTCGTACCTGCTCGTGCCCATGCGCCAACCGGGCGTGGAGGTCCGCGGGATCACCCAGCCCGACGGGACGGCGGAGTTCTGCGAGGTGTTCTTCACCGACGCCCGCTGCCCGGCCGAGAACGTCGTCGGCGGCGTCAACAACGGGTGGAAGGTCGCCAACTCCACGCTGGCGTTCGAGCGGGGGCAGTCGGCGACGACCGGGTACCGCCGGTTCGAGGAGGAGCACCTCCAGCTCGTCGCGGCGGCCCGCGAGCGCGGCCTGCTCGAGGACCCGTTGGTGCGCCAACGGCTGATGTCGTTCTTCTCGAAGATCCAGATCCTGCGGATCAACGGGCTGCGCTCGTTGTCGGCGGCGCTCGCGGGCGCGATGGATCCCGGCGTCGTCGCGCTCGGGGCCACGAACAAGATGTTCTGGTCGGAGATGCACCAGGACGCCATGGAGCTCGCCCTCGACGTGTTCGGGGCGGACTCGATGCTCGTCGACGTCGGGCCGCCGTCGTGGCCGGGCGCCCTGCGCGACAAGCGCCGCGACGGGTACCCCGTCAGCCCGATGATGTCGGCCTTCTTCTTCTCCCGCTCGGAGACGATCTGGGGCGGCACGAGCCAGATCCAGCGCAACATCGTCGGTGAACGGGTCCTCGGCCTCCCCAAGGAACCGCGCTAGTGGCCTCGCTGCGCTCGGCGTGCCTCGCTGGCCCTGGCGGGCCGGCGGCTGCGCCGCGACGCTCGGCCTGACCATCCACACGCTGCGGACCGGGGCCGCAGCGCCGACGGTGCTGGTGCTGGTGTGCGGTGTTGTCAGGTCTCTTCATCCGCGTGAAACACACCTGGCCTACAGTCGGGCCGTCATGACGGAGACGAGGGCGACGGTCGGCCCCTGGGACGAGATCCGCGACACGGACGGTGTGGCGCGACCGGCGTCCGAGGCGGTGCTGGCGCTCATCGAACGCATCGGTGTCGAGGAGCTGCACGCCCGGCAGGCGACGGCGGCGGCCGACATCCTGACGATGGGCATCACGTTCACGGTGTACTCCGACGGGACCGGCATCGACCGGGCGTGGCCGTTCGACGTGATCCCCCGCGTGATCGAGGCCGGCGAATGGGCGCGCATCGAGCGCGGCCTCGTGCAGCGGCTGCACGCGCTGAACCGCTTCATCGACGACGTCTACAACGACCGCCGGATCGTCGCCGACGGCGTGTTCCCGGCCGACCTCCTCGACGACTCGGTCAACTACCGCCGCGAGTGCGAGGGCGTCCACCCCAAGTTCGGGGTCTGGGCCCACATCTCCGGCTCCGACCTGGTCCGCGACGCCGACGGCACGATGTACGTCCTCGAGGACAACCTGCGCGTCCCGTCCGGCGTGAGCTACGTGATGGAGAACCGGGCCGTCGCCAAGCGGGCGTTCCCCGAGGTGTTCGCCCGCCAGACGATCGCGCCGGTCGACGCGTACACCGACGAGCTGAACAAGCTGCTCGCCTCCCTGGCCCCCGAGGGCGTCACGGATCCGTCGATCGCCGTGCTGACGCCGGGGATCTTCAACTCGGCCTACTTCGAGCACGCATTCCTCGCCCAGCGGATGGGTGCCACCCTCGTCGAGGGTGGCGATCTCACGGTCCAGGACGACGACCGGGTGTACATGCGGACCATCGACGGGCTCGAGCCGGTCGACGTCGTGTACCGCCGGATCGACGACCTGTTCCTCGATCCCGAGGTGTTCCACCCGGAGTCGATGCTCGGCGTCCCGGGGCTGATGCGGGCGTGGAAGGCGGGCAAGGTCGGCATCGCGAACGCGCCGGGCGCCGGCGTCGCCGACGACAAGGTGGTCTACGCGTGGGTCCCGGACATGATCCGGTTCTACCTGGGCGAAGAGCCGCTGATGCCGAACGTGCCGACGTACCGGTGCCAGTACCCCGACGAGCGGCGCTTCGTGCTCGACAACCTCCGCGAGCTCGTGCTCAAGCCGGCGAACGAGAGCGGTGGCTACGGCATCCTCATCGGCAACCGGGCCACCGACGCCCAGCTCGTCGCCCAGGCCGAGTCGATCGAGGCCGACCCGCGGAACTGGGTGGCCCAGCCGATCCTGCAACTGTCGACCGCGCCGACGCTCATCGGCGATGCCGTCGAGCCCCGCCACGTCGACCTCCGCCCGTTCATCCTGACCGGCGAGACGTCGTACGTCACGGCCGGCGGCCTCACCCGCGTCGCCCTCCCGAAGGGGTCGCTCGTCGTCAACTCGTCGCAGGGCGGCGGCAGCAAGGACACCTGGATCGTCGACCTCGCGGCCCGGTGGGAGGCCTACTGAGATGGTGAGCCGAGCGAGTCCTCGAAGGGGCGAACGAAGTGGCGCAGCCGTGGGTGATGCCTGATGCTGCTGTCGCGGGTCGCCGACCGCCTGTACTGGGCGGCGCGCTACATCGAGCGGGCCGAGGACACGGCCCGCCTCGTCCGGGCCCATGGCGAACTGATGGCCGATCTGCCGGCGCACCTCGCGACCCGCTGGGAGCCGCTCGTCGCGGTCGTCGGCAGCGACGCCCAGTTCGAGCGATCGCTGGACGGCGGGGCGACGGGTCCGACGACGAAGGCGCCGTCCAAGTCGCAGTCCCAGTCCCAGTCGCAGTCGCACGGCCCCGTGTCGACGCCTCCACCGGCCGGCCTGCGTCCCGGCGAGGACAACGAGATGGCCGTGGCCTCGTTCCTGGTGAGCGACCGCGCCAACTCGAACAGCGTCGTCAGCTGCGTGATGGCGGCGCGGGAGAACCTCCGCACGACGCGCGACACCGTGCCCCGCGACGGCTGGCGCACGCTGAACGACCTCTACCTGTACGTGTCGACCGAGGCCGACCGGGGGCGCGACCGCCGCGTCAGGGAGCGGTTCCTGAACCGGGTGATCGCCGACAGCCGCCGCCTCGACGGTGTGTTGGCGACGGCGATGACCCATGACGAGGCGTACGTGATGTGGCGGCTCGGGCGCGCGCTCGAGCGGGCCGACATGACGACCCGCGTGCTCGGCGTGCGGGCCGCGGCCGTGCTCTCGGCGCCGCACGCCGCGAACGGCTCGAACGGCGCCCACGACGAGGACGAGCTCGACGGTGCCCACGGCGAGATCCAGTGGATGGGCGTGCTGCGTTCGGTGCAGGGCCTGCAGATGTACTCGCGCGCCGTGCGGGGCCCGATCGAGGGACCCTCGGTGGTGCGCTTCCTCCTGGAGCACGACCGGTTCCCGCGCGCCGTGCGGGCCCTGCTGCGGGAGATCCGTCGCGCCCTCGCCGAGCTGCCCGATCCCGGGGTTCCCCTCGACGCGGTCGAACACGTCGACGCCGTGCTCAGGGAGTCGGCGCGGGCGAGCACCGACGGCGCCGCCCTCGACGACGCGATGGACGCGCTGCAGGTGGCGATCGCCACGCTCGGCCGGCGGATCACCGACCGCTACCTGCAGGTCGGTCCGTGACGCCGGCGACCCGGTGGCGCCGGCCCTTCCGCGCCTCCTGGCGTCGGTGAGCGTCCCGTGATCCAGCCGGGGGAGCTCCTCGACCGGCTCCTCGACGACCGCCTTGCGCTGCGCCGTCGTCAGGAGGAGGCCGACCGCGTCATCGCGGCGTCGCTGGCCGGGCACCTCGTGCACGACCTGCGGGCGCCCGATGGTCCGGGTGTCGCGCCCAACCGGCCATGGCGGCTCGATCCCGTGCCGGTCGTGCTCGACCACGGCGTGTTCACGTTCCTGGCCGACATGGTGCGCCAGCGGATGCAGGCGATGGAGGTGCTGCTGGCCGACGTGTACGGGCCGCGCCTCGCCGTGCGCGAGGGGTGGGTGCCGGCCGAGGCGCTGGCGTCGACCGACGCCTACCGGCTTGCGGTCGTCGGCGCGCCGCCGCCACCGCGGTGGCTCACGAGCTACGCGGTGGACGTCGTCATGCTCGCCGACGGCTCGTGGCGGGTCGTCCAGGACCAGTCGGACACGCCCACGGGCATCGGGTATGCGCTGCTCGACCGGTCGGTGATGGCGCGCGTCGCGGCCGAGCTGCTCGGTCCGGAAGGTGCCGGCGACCTGGCGTCGATCAGCGGGTTCCCCGCCGAGCTGCGCCATGCGCTCACGACGGTGAGCCACGCCAGCAGCCCGCGCGTCGTGCTCTTCTCCGGCGGCGTCGCCGAGGCCTCGTACGTCGAGCACTCCTCGCTGGCCCGCACGCTCGGGTTCAACCTCGTGGAGGGGCCCGACCTCGTCGTGCGCCGCGGCCGGCTCTGGTTGCGCACGCTCGGCGGCCTCGACCCGATCGACGTGGTGTACCGGCGGCTGTCGGATGCCGTGTTGGACCCGATCGAGGCCAGCGCATCGAGCACGGCCGGCGTGCCGGGGCTCGTGCTGGCCGCCGGCGAGGGTGGCGTCGTGCTGGCCAACGCCCACGGGGCCGGCGTCCTCGAGGACCCGCTGCTGTCGCCGTTCTGGGCCCGTGCCGTCGAAGGTCTCACGGGCTCGGCGCTGACGCTGCGCACGCTCGGCCGAGGCGATGCCGTGGGCACGGTGCCCGGCTTCCGCGACGGCCAGGTGACCGCGTCGGCGGCGGTCATCCGGCTCCACGCCGTGGCCGGCCCGGACGGCGTCACGGTGATGGCCGGCGGCAACGGTCGCGTGCTCAACCCCGGTGACGACCCGCGTCGGCCCACGGCGCGCGTCGCCAAGGACGTCTGGGTCCTCGGCGCGCACGCCGCGGCCCCGGTGATCGTGGCGCCCGACCTGCCCCAGGTCGACCTCGTCTCGTCGGTGCCGACGCGCGCCGCCGACGCCCTGTTCTGGGTCGGTCGGGCCGCCGAGCGGGCCGAGGCGATCGCCAAGACCGCGCGCGTCATCCAGTCCCGGCGCCAACAGGACCCGTCGCTGGCGACGTCCGATGGGGGCCGCTGGGCACGTCGGATGGCCTACGTGCTGCGCGTCGTGCGCGGCGAGTCGCTCGACGCCGATCCCCCCGCCGGACGGCCGATCCTCGCGCTCGACCACGAGCTGGCCGCGGCGACGCGGGCCGTGGCCGAGCGCCTCAACGCGCTGCTCGCCGACGGCGCGACGGTCGGGGAGTACCTCTCGGTGACCACGGGGCGGGTGTTCCGCGACCTCGCCCAGACCCGCGACCAGCTGAGCGACGGCCGGGCGCCGATCGACGTGCTGGACGACGCCATCGCCGATCTCGCCGCGTTCGCCGGGCTGTGGGCCGAGAGCACGGTGCACGGCCCGGCGTGGCGCTTCGGCGACATGGGTCGGCGCGTCGAGCGCTGCCTCGTCGTGCTCGGGCTCGTCGACTCCTGCGTGCGTCGCGTGGAGGCGCCGCCGCCGGAACCGCCGCCCGCCCCCACGGCACCCGGCGTCGATCCCGTGACGGTCGCCGTGACGATGACGACGGGTCCCATCGAGGCGATCGAGCCGGCGGAGATCGTGGACCAGTCGGCCCTCGAGGTGCTCCTGGCCGCGAACGAGAGCCTCGTGGCCTACCGGCGCCGTCACCGCAGCGACGTCGAACTGGCCCCGACGGCCGAGCTGCTGCTCCAGGACGTCGACAACCCGAGGTCATACGCTGCGTCGATGCAGCGCCTGGCCGAGCACGTGGACGCCGTCGGCTGGAGCCACGGGCGGCGGGCGGTCGCGACGATGTCGGCCGCGCTGGACGGTCCCGATCCGCTGCTCGACGCAGCCAAGGCCTACGACGGCGTCGAGGCGTTCGCCAAGCTGGTGACGGAGACGTGGTTCGCGACGCCGGTGAACCCGATGCTCGTCCGCGGCCGCCTGCGATGATCCGCGGCGGCCGGTCCGTCGTGCGGCGGCCCGCCGACGCGATCCACTACCGGGTGTCGCACCGCACGACGTACCGCTACGCGCAACCGATGACGGACGGGTACACGTTGGCCTACCTGCTCCCGCGGCCGACCGCGCTCCAGGTCGTGGAGCGGGCCGAGGTCGAGGTCACGCCCGAGCCCGACGAGCGGGCCGAGCACATCGACGTGTTCGGCAACCGGATGCTGCAGATCGGCGTGCACCGTGCCCACGACAGCCTCGAGCTCCTGGCGACGAGCGAGGTCGTCGTCGAACCGGGCCTCGTCACGGCGCGAGGCGAACCGTGGGAGGTCGTCGCGATGCGCATCGGCGAGCTGCGCGGCGGGGACGCGCTGGCCGTGCGACCGTTCGCCGGCAGCTCGCCGTACGTGCCGCTCGACGTGCACTACGACGCGGTGCGAGCGCTGGCCGAGCAGGCGTTCGGGCCGCACCGGCCGGTCGTCGACGGTGCCCGCGACCTGTGCCACCTCATCTACGAGACGTTCGACTACGACCCGGCGTTCACCGAGGTGTCGACGCCACTCTCGGTCGTCCTCGACGGCAAGCGCGGCGTCTGCCAGGACTTCGCCCACCTCGCGACGGCGTGCTTGCGGTCGCTCGGGCTGGCCGCCCGCTACGTCAGCGGCTACATCGAGACCGACCCGCCGCCGGGCGAGGAGCGCGTCGTCGGCGCCGACGCATCGCACGCGTGGTGTTCGGTGTGGGTGCCCCAGCAGGGGTGGGTCGACTTCGATCCGACGAACGACCGCCTCCCGACCCACCGACACATCACGGTGGCGTGGGGACGCGACTACGGCGATGTCACGCCCGTGCGCGGCGTCGTCATCGGGCCGGCCGTCGAGCAGGCGTTGACGGTGGAGGTCGACGTCCGGCGCGTCGGCGCCGCGGCCGCGATGACGTGACGGCCGAGCGAGGCCCCGAGCGAGCGAAGTAGCTCGGTGTGATTTCGGTCGCACGGGCACCAACCGCTGCCGCGAACGGTCCTTGACCCGTGCAACATGTGGCGTGTCCGAGCCGCGTTCGCTCTCCGGAGGACCCGCTCGGCCCGCTCCGCTCGCCGAGCGGCCCCGCCTCGTCTCCAAGACGTTCGTGGCCGTCACCGCGGTCACCGGTGCGTTCTTCATCTACGTCGGGATGCTCGTCCCGATCCTGCCGCCGTTCATCGAAGACGAGCTCGGTGGCGGTGAGCTCGGCGTCGGGCTGAGCCTGGCCACGTTCGCGTTCGCGGCGATCATCGCCCGCCCGCTGCTCGGCCGCCTCGTCGAACACTTCGGCCGGCAGCGGGTCATGATCGCCGGCGCCCTGCTCGCCGGCACGGCAGGGTTCTCGTGCGCACTCGTCGACTCGCTGCCCCCGCTCCTCGCACTGCGGGCCGTCGCCGGGATCGGCGAAGCGGCGCTGTTCGTCGGCGCGGCGACGATGATCACCGACCTCGCCCCGCGGGACCGCCGGGCGGAAGCGGCGAGCTACTTCTCCGTCGCCGTGTTCGGCGGGCTCGGGATCGGCCCCGTGATCGGCGAGGCCGTACTGGCCGAGGACCGGTTCCACCTCGCGTTCCTCGTCGCCGGCGGCTTCACCGTGCTCGCCGCCCTGATGGCGTGCGCGCTCCCGAACCGGATCGAGCTCCCCGATGGCGACGAGCGCGACCACGAGGAGATCGGCGGGCTCCCCGACGCGACAGGCATCCGGCGCTTCGTGCACCCGGCGGCGATCGGACCGGGCGCGATCCTGGCCGCCAGCGTCGCCGCGCTGGCCGTGTTCTCGGCGTTCCTTCCCGAACACGCCCGCAGCGTCGGCTTCGGCGGCTCCGGGGCGTTGTTCGCCGTGTACAGCGTGGTGTGCCTGATCCTGCGCGTCGCCGGGGCCCGGCTGCCCGAGCGCCTCGGCCCCCGCCGTGCCGTCACGATGTCGTTCGTGGCCACCGGGACGGCGCTGCTGCTGCTCTTCGCCGTCGCCCAGCCGTGGGCCGTGTGGGTCGCCGCCGCCGTGATGGGCGTCGGCACCGCGTTCGTCTACCCCTCACTGATGGCCCTGGCCATCGACCGGGCCCCCGAGAGCCACCGGGCGCGAGTGCTCGGTTCGTTCACGATGTTCTTCGAGCTCGGCACCGTGATCGGCGGCGTCGCACTCGGACTCGTCGCCCAGGTCCTCGGGAAGCGGGCCTCGTTCGGCGCCGCCGTCCTCGTGTGCTGCGTCGGCCTGTGGATGCTGCGCACCCGCGTCGTGCCCGCCGACGAGCGGCCGGCCGTCGACGTGACGGGACCCGTGTTCGTCCCCGCGACCGACTGAACGCGCGAGCCACATCGCTCGCTCGGCTCACCCCGACCGTACGCGTACGTGTCCGAAACCCGCTCGTCCCGACCACGCGAGCCGGGCAGGATGGGTCGGTGGTCGACGTCGACGACTTCGCCCTCTGCTACCGGGCCGTGCAGAGCAAGGACCGCCGGTTCGACGGGTGCTTCGTCACGGCCGTCGCCACGACGGGCATCTACTGCCGGCCCAGCTGCCCGGCCGTCACGCCGAAGCCCGGCAACGTCCAGTTCCTGCCGACGGCCGCGGCCGCCCAGCAGCGCGGTTTCCGGGCCTGCAAGCGCTGCCGTCCTGATTCGTCGCCGGGCTCGCCCGAGTGGGACGTCCGCGGTGACGTCGTCGCCCGCGCCATGCGCCTCGTCGTCGACGGCGTCGTCGACCGCGAGGGCGTCGGCGGGTTGGCTCGCCGGCTCGCCTACAGCGAGCGACATCTCACGCGCGTCCTGACCGAGGAGCTCGGTGCGGGACCGCTCGCCATCGCCCGCGCCCAGCGGGCCAGTGCTGCTCGTGTGCTCGTCGAGACGACCGACATGGATCTCACGACCGTCGCCCACGCCGCCGGGTTCGGCAGCGTCCGCCAGTTCAACGACACGGTGCGGGCGGTCTTCGCCGCGACGCCGACCGCGCTGCGCCGGGCGGCCGGGCGCGAGCGACGGACGGCGGCCGACGGCGTCGTCGAGCTCGAGCTCGCCGTGCGCGATCCGTTCGCCGGCGACGACCTGATGGCGTTCCTCGCCGCCCGCGCCGTCCCTGGCGTCGAAGCGTGGGACGGCGCCCGCTACCACCGCGCGCTCGAGCTGCCGCACGGTCACGGCGTGGCGTCGCTGGCGCCGGTCATGAAGCGGGGACGGCAGCAGCGGTCGGTCGTGGCGCTGACGTTGCGACTCGCCGACTGGCGCGATCTCGGCCCGGCCGTGCGTCGGGTGCGGCGGTTGCTCGACCTGGATGCCGATCCCGTCGCTGTCGATGGCGCGCTGGCCGAGGACCCGGTCCTCGGGCCGTCCGTCGCGAGACGTCCGGGGCGTCGCGTGCCGGGCAGCGTCGATCCGTTCGAGACCGCGATCAAGGCCGTCGTCGGCCAGCAGATCTCCGTCGCCGGTGCCCGCACCGTCGTCGGGCGGATCGTCGCCGATGTCGGCCGACCGCTCGCCGTCGCCGGTGGCCCGCTGACGCACGCGTTCCCCGAGCCGGGCGTGCTGGCGACCGTCGACCCGGCGTCGTTGCCGATGCCGCGGGCCCGTGGCCGCACGATCGTCGAGCTGGCGGCGCGCGTCGCCGACGGGCGCATCGTGCTCGACGCCGGCGCGGACCGCGATGTCGCCCGGGCCGCGTTGCTCGCCGTGCCCGGAATCGGGCCGTGGACGGCCGATTACGTGCTGATGCGCGGGCTCGGTGATCCCGACGCGTTCCTGCCGACCGACCTCGGCGTGCGCATCGGGCTGCGCCGACTCGGGATCGGACCGGAGTGGGCCGAGCGCTGGCGACCCTGGCGCTCGTACGCGCTGCACCACCTGTGGGCCGTCGCCCAGGAGGCGCCATGACCAGGTCGCACACCGTCCTCGAGACGCCGATCGGTCCGCTCACGCTGATCGCCGACGGCGACCTGCTGCGCGAGGTGCGGTTCCCGAACAGCCCACCAGCAGCGTCCGACGCCGGTCCGTCGGCGCCGGGCGGGCCGGCGCTGGCCGCGCGCGACGAGCCAGCTGCAGGAGTACTTCGACGGCGAGCGCACCGAGTTCGACCTCCCGTTGGCGCCGCTCGGCACACCGTTCCAGTTGACGGCGTGGTGGGGGTTGGCCACGATCCCGTTCGGGACGACCGTGAGCTACGGCGAACAGGCCCGCCGCATCGGGCTCGCCGGCAAGGCCCGGGCCGTCGGCGCCGCGAACGGTCGCAACCCGCTGCCGATCGTGCTGCCGTGCCACCGCGTCATCGGCAGCGACGGCCGTCTCGTCGGCTTCGGCGGCGGGCTGGAGACGAAGGCCTGGCTGCTCCACCACGAACGGCGCGTGGCCGGCCTCGAGCTGCCGTTCTGAGTGGCTCGTCAGGCGCGGTTGCGGGCCTTGGCGGACTGCTCGCGGCGGGCGCGGGCATCGTCCTGCTTGCGGCGTTTGTGCTCCTGGCGCCGGGCCTTGAGCGTGTCGCGCTCCTCGTCGGACACCTTCGGCGCCCGCACGATCGGCGACATCCGGACGGGCTCGGCCGGTGGCAGCTTGACGATCTCGTCGTGCTTGAGCAGGTCACGGATCACCGGCGCGGCCGTCGCCTCGCCGGCCAGGGTCGAGGCCAGCATCAGCCGCGTGACACCGAGCCCGTGACGCTCGACGATCCCCGGCAGCACGGCACGCAGCTGCTCGGACGTCGGGTTGTCGGCGTGGTCGCCGAGCTGCTCGATGCAGTCGGCGAGGGAGGCGTCGGTGATCACGAGGGCCACGCTCTCGAGCGTCCCGTCGAGCCGTCCCTTCGTCGCCGCTTGGCGCAGCGACTCGGGTGTCACCTCGCCGCCGGCGAGCCGCTCGAGGGCTTCGCGGTGGTCGTCGGCGAGGCCCGTGACGATCGTGGTCAGCTCGTCGTCACCTGTCGCGCGGAGCGCCCGGTCGAGCAGCCCGAGCGACTGCAGGCGGGTCTTCATCTGGTTCACGGGCCGCGACGCTACCGGCGCTTTCACGCCGCATGGACGTGCACGAGCCGCCAGCAGAACTCCACCTTGCGACGTACGCCCGACGAGAGGGCGAACGGGTAGAGGTCACGCATGCCCATCGACCGGGCGAGCTCGTTGGCGGCGACGCTCGCCGTGATCGACGTCGCCAGCCACGTGCGGGCGTCTCCGGGATCGTCAGGGGCGTGGACGACGCCCCACGCCGCACCGGTCTCGACGACGTCCTGGACGTGCATCAGCTGGGCCCACGATTCGGCGAAGTCCTCCCACGGGTGCGCCGAGGCGTAGAACGACGCGTGGTCGTCGTGCCAGGCACCGTCGTCGATGCGCGGCGTAGTGCTCGTCGAGGGCGATGACGTAGTCGAGGCGCTCGTCGCCGAAGACGTCGCGGAACTCGTCGAGCAGGCGCTCGTCGGACGCGACGAGGTTGAGCCAGACGAAGTGGCCGAGCTCGTGGCGAATGTGCCCGAGCGGGGTCCGGTACGGCTCGCCGAGCGTGGCCCGGATCTGCTCCTGGCGGGCCGGGTCGGCCTCGTCCAGGTCGAGCGTGATCTCGCCGCTGCGGTGGCCGATGATCGCCGTGTCGCCGGCCGACTTCGAGCGGTAGGCGAAGCGCAGGCCCGAGCCCGGACCCCACGGGATGCCGAGCACGGTGAGCTGGTACAGCGCGCGGCGCTGGGCCGACAGGAACGGGATCATCGGCCCGTCGTGGGCGCGATCACCGGCGTCGACGAGCACGCAGCTGTGGCACAGCGGCGCCTCGCGGCCCACGGCTCGCCAGTTGCAGCCCCACAGCGCCCGGTTGATGCACGGATCGACGGTCTCGACGTCGATCACCGTGATCGACCCCTCCGACGTCGGTTCGACGACCAGGCCGGTGAGGCAGCGCACGCAGTTCAGCGAATCGAAGAACACCTCGTTCGCGCACGTCGGGCAGTGCAGCCGCTTCACGCCCCGCAGTCTGGCCGACCTGCCGCCCGACGACACCCGTCCTCGTTCGGGGGACGCACGACCGGTGTTTGGGCGCCGCGTCGGGCGGGCAGCCGCATCCCGTGCTGCTGATCCCGCGGATGTTGCTGAACCCCGTGACCCGGGCCGCGCTCATCTCGTTCGCCTGGACCCACCGCCACGAGGTGTTCCGCTGGGGCCGGTCGTTGTGGGACCAGCTCATCGCCCGCCAGGACGTGTCGCCGGCCCGGGCCGTGCGGACCGGCATGGTGCTGTTCACGATCGCCGCTGACGAACGGTTCCGCAACGCCAAGCAGCTGCGCAAGGTGACGATGGTCGACGACGTCGTCGATCTCTCCGTCGACCGCGGCGTGGAGCCAGACGTGGAACCTGGTCGAGAAGGTGGGCGCCGTCAAGGGCGTCAAGGCGGTGACGGTGAACGGCGCGACGCCGACTCCGCTCGTCGACGCCACCGCCCGCTGACCGGCCGGCGAGCCGTACCGGCGGCTGGCAGACTCGCTGCGTGGCGCATCAGACCGGCCTGCCGAGCCACCTCGTTCGCTCGCTCGAGGACTCGCTCGGCTCACCCGAGCCGACGGAGGCTGCCCTTGCCGTCATCGACGCCGCGCCACCGGTCGTGCGCCCCGCCATGCGTGGCTCGTTCCATCGGGCGTCGATCCCGGTCGCGATCGCGCTCACCGTCCTCCTCGCCGTCCGCGCGCCGACAGGTGGCGCCCGGGCCGCCGTGCTCGTCTACGGCATCTGCGTGACGCTCATGTTGGCGGTCAGCGGGACGTACCACGCCCGGCGCCTGGCCCATCGGGAGCGCCGGATGCTGCGCCGGCTCGACCACTCGATGATCCTCGTCGGCATCGCCGGAACGTACACGGCGGTCATCGTGCTCGCACTCGACGGCGCGACACGCGTGGTCCTGCTCGTCGTCGCGTGGGGCATCGCCGCGATCGGGATGGCGATCCGGATGCTCTGGCTCGACGCCCCGTCTGGGCTCGTCGCCGCCGTCTACCTCATCGCCGGCTGGCAGATCGCGCTCGACCTACCGGCGTACGTGAGCGCGCTCACGGGCGCCGAGCTGACGCTGATCGCGGTCGGCGGCGGGCTGTACTCGGTCGGCGCGCTGGTCTACGCGCTGAAGCGCCCCAACCCGTGGCCGGCTGTGTTCGGCTTCCACGAGGTCTTCCACCTGCTCGTCGTCGCCGCCGCGCTGTCGCACTGGTGCGCGGTGTTCCTCCTCACGGGGTGACGAGGCGTGCTGTTCGACGCTGCGACGTGGACCGCGATCACGGCCGGTGACGTGACGGTCGCGTTCCGGCGTTGGAAGCGGCCGACGGTGCGCGAGGGCGGCACGTTGACCACGTCGGTCGGCGTCCTGGCGATCGACTCGCTGCGCACGATCGAGGTCGCCGACATCACGGCGACCGACGCCGTCCGGGCCGGAGCACCGTCGTTGGCGGCCCTCCTCGCCCAGCTGGCCGAGCGCGACGGGCAGCTCTACCGCATCGAGTTCCACGTCGCCGGGCCTGATCCACGCGCCGACCTGCGCGCGCGCGCCGACCTCGACGACGACGAGCTCGCCGACCTGGCGCGGCGCCTCGGCCGCCTCGACGCGGCGAGCAGCCACGGAGCATGGACGGCCGGCGTGCTGGCGCTGATCGAGCGGCGTCCGGCGGTGCGCGCCGGCGACCTCGCCGACGAGCTCGGCCGGGAGCGCCTCGCGTTCAAGGCCGATGTCCGCAAGCTGAAGGCGCTGGGCCTGACCGAGAGCCTCGAGGTCGGCTACCGCGTGTCGCCGCGCGGCCGCGCCTGGCTCGACCACGTCCGCTCGAACGGGGCTGCCTCGCTCAGCGGTGGGCGCGGAGGCGGTCGGCCCGCCGGTCCCAGCCGGCGCTCGCGCCCAGCAACCAGTTGACGACGTCGGCCAGGCGCTCGGTCGTGGCGCGGTAGCGCACCTCGCGGCCTTCGCGCGTCGGCGCGACGAGCGTCGCGTCCTCGAGCAGCTTGAGGTGCTTGACGATCGCCTGGCGCGTACGACGGGAACTGCGTGGCCAGCTCGGTCGCCGTCTGCGGCCCGTCGTGCACCAGGTGCTCGAGCACGGCCCGCCGGGTCGGATCGGCGAGCACGGCGAACAGGTCGTCGAGCGGCCGGGCGATCACGCGATCGCGGCTGAGCAGGACGCAGTGACGAGCATCGCCCGCACGGCGAGCATCACGGCCCGCACGTCCCAGGCCCGCTCGGCCGACGCTGCCGAGCCCGGCGGCCGCGTACGTCTCGGTGATGCGCAGCGAGCTGCCCGCCGCCGCCGGCAGGACCACGAGCTCGACGGTCGACATCTCGCCGGGCTGCTCGTGCGGCCACCACGTGAACACGACCCGACCGGCGGGATCGACGTCGTCGATGCGCACGTCGCGCTGCACGCCGTCGTCGAGCACCGTGCCGCCGCCGGCGTCGAGGTCCACGTCGGCGTCGTCGACCATCCACGACGCCCACGCCTCGCTGTCGCCGACGAGGCTCCACAGCTCGTCGGGCGGCAGGTCGGTGTCGACCGTGCGGGTGATGCGGACCCGATCGTCGTGCGGCTCGCTCATGCGGGTGAGCATACGTGCAACTCGACGGTTGCACCAGCGGGTTGGATGGGGTACGTTTCATCTGCAACTCAGCAGTTGCACATCAGACACCGGAAAGGGGGTGCCGAGCATGCTCGTGCCCACCGTCATCGAGAGCACCAACCGCGGCGAGCGGGCCTACGACATCTACTCACGGCTGCTCGCCAACAGGATCATCTTCCTCGGCACGCCGATCGAGGACACGACGGCCAACCTCGTGATCGCCCAACTTCTCCACCTGGAGTCGGAGTCGACGAGCAAGGACATCTCGCTCTACATCAACTCGCCGGGCGGTGACATGAACGCGCTGTTCGGCATCCACGACACGATGCGGTTCGTCGCTCCGGACGTGGCGACGATCTGCGTCGGGCAGGCGGCCTCTGCGGCGGCGGTGCTGCTCGCCGCCGGGGCGAAGGGCAAGCGCTACGCGCTCCCGAACGCTCGGGTGCTGATCCACCAACCCCACGGCGGCGCCCAGGGCCAGTCGACCGACCTCGAGCTGCAGATCGCCGAGGTCGTCGAGATGCGCCGGCGGATGGTCGACATCCTCGTCGAGGCGACCGGCCAGTCCACGGAGCGGATCACCGCTGACATCGATCGCGACTACATCGTGCGCGGCCAGGACGCGGTCGGCTACGGGCTCGTCGATCACATCATCGACCGCCGCCAGCTCGAAGACGCGGCGACCGCGATCGCCGCCTGAACGACGCCCGCCGCCGCCGAAATCGCTTGACCGTCCCCGAGCTGTCAGTACGGTCCCGCCCGCGTCGTTCGGGAGGGAGTTCGGATGAGGCGTGCGCTGTCGTTGCTGGTGGCTGCTCTCGTTGGGGCGGCCACGGTCGTGGGTCCGCCACCGTCGGTCGAGGCGGCGCCGAAGGTCCGATGACTGCGTTCGACCGGCCCGTCAGCGGCGCGGCGGGCCGATCCGCGACCACATGGCGACCGCTGACGTCACCCGCGACCTCGATCTCATGCGCGAGGCGGTCGGTGACGCCGACCGGTACGTCGCCCCGTTCGACGTCGGGCCGCGCTCAGGTCGGCGGGTGGTCGCGGTCGTGCTCGGCGAGCAGGCGGCGGGGGGCCCGGGCCCGCCAGGAGTCGGAGAGCACCTCGGCGAGCTCGTCGACGTCGATCGCCGGCAGTCGCACGAGCAGCATCGGGTACCCGTCGTAGTGCGGCGTCTCGAAGAAGGTGGCCGGTGACGACGCCAGCAGCGCCTCCTTCTCGGCCATGTCGGCGACCCACACGACGAGCGTCTCGGGGAGGTCGTGCATGCGGGCGAACAGCTTGTCCTTGACCCGGAACCCCGGCGTGCCGTAGCTCGGCTTCTCGCTGGTCTCGGGCAGCGAGAGCGCGATGCGTCGGGCGTCGTCCTCGGTGGCCATCCGCTCAGGGGCCGACGATCGAGGCGTGGACGAGTTGGCGGAGCTGGCTGCGCAACGGCCAGGTGCTGCTCGGCATCAGCTGGGTCATGAACACGACGGTCGTGTCCTGCACGGGATCGACCCAGAACGACGTGCTCGCCGCGCCGCCCCACCCGAAGTCGCCGACGCTCCCTGGCACCTTCGACCGTCACCGGATCGATCGTGACGCTGACCCCGAGTCCGAACCCGACGCCGTCGAACGTCGTCTCGCTGAACAGCGGTCGACCGAACCTCGTGAGGTCAGCGCCGCCGGGCAGGTGGTTGCTGGCCATGTAGCGCACCGTGCCCGGCGCCAGGATCCGCCGGCCGTCGAGCTCCCCGGCGCAGCGCAGCATCTCGGCGAAGCGGACGTAATCGCCGGCCGTGCTGCACAGCCCGCTGCCGCCCAACGTGGCTGTGGGCGGCGTCAGGGCCAGGCCACCCATCGCGTCGAGGCGGCGGGCGGTGCCCGTCCCGGGCTGCGGCGTGTACAGCGCAGCGAGGCGGTCGACCCGGTCGGCGGGCACGTGCCACACGGTGTCGTCCATCCCGAGCGGATCGAGCACGTGCTGCTGGACCACGTCGGCGAGCGGCATGCCGGCGACGACCTCGACGACGCGCCCGAGCACGTCGGTGCTCATGCCGTAGTTCCACTCCCGACCCGGCTGGAACGACGAGCGGCAGGTCGGCCAGCACGTCGCACACGCCGGCCAGGTCGAGCCCGCCGGGTACGCCCCACTCGAAGCCGGCGTCGCGGTACAGCGCGTCGACCACGTGGGCCCGCAGGAAGCCGTAGGTGAAGCCGCTGGTGTGGGTGAAGAGGTGCCAGATGCGCATCTCGTCGGTGAGCGGGTCGGTCTCAGGGCGGAGCATCGTCCCGTCGCGCCACACCCGCAGGCGCTCGAACGACGGGATGTAGTCGCGCACGAGATCGTTGAGCGCGAACCGACCTTGCTCCCACATGACGAGTGCGGCGACGGCGGTGATCGGCTTCGTCATCGAGTAGATCCGCCAGATCGTGTCGGTCTCGACGGGCGCCGCCGCCTCGACGTCGCGATGTCCGTACGCGCTGACGTGGGCGAGGCGACCGTGGCGGGAGACTGCGACGAGCCAGCCGGGCAACTTGTCGTCGTCGACGTAGCGGGCGAGGTGGGCGTCGAGCCGGTCCAGCCGACCGGCGTCCAGCCCGACGTCGGCCGGATCAGCGTCGGCCTTCAACATCGCGCGCTCACTCGGCTCGTCGCCACACCGGTCAGTCAACCACGCACGGACGGGTGTGGTCGGCGCGACGCGATGGCCCGGGCGAGCTCGCCCCAACGCCCGACCGACGGCGGGTCGTTCTTGATGCCGTCGACGGCGGTGTACATCACGAGGCGGTCGCGCGAGGTCGCCGTAGCGGTCGACGAGCTCGTCGGCGACGTCGGCCCACGCGCCCACGACCGCGAAGTGCGAGAGCACCTCGTCGGTCACGAGCGCGGCCATGCCGGGCGGGTCACCGGCCTTGAGGCGCTCGTTCAGGCGGGCCGAGAGGCCGTCGAACCCGAGGTCGTCGAACTGGAACGCGTAGTTCTTCGTCGAGCCGTAGAACGCGACCTGGGCCCGGCAGCGCTCGACGAACGGCGCCCGGTCCTCGGGGGCGTCGCCGGGCGCGACGAGCACCGGCACGATGAGGTCGACGTCGGACAGCCCACGTCCGGCGCGTTCGGTCGCCGCGACGAGCGTCGGGACCAACTGCTCGCGCACGTAGTGCATCGAGTGGAACGGGTGGACATGGATGCCGTCGGCGACCTCGCCCGCCACAGTGACCATCGCGTCGCCGACGGCGGCCATGTCGACCTTGACGTCCTCGTGGGCGTGGCGCCGGGGTCGGCTCATCGCCGACATCAGGCTGAGCGCGTAGTACGGACCGTCGTGGGCGAGGGGGGCCTCACCGCGGAACGCCGCGAGGCTGTCCTTCACCGCGAGCACGTAGTCGCGCATGCGGGCGACCGGCGGGCTGAACTCGCTGCCATAGCGCCGCTCGACGTGCGCCTTGACCTGGCTCCCCAGCCCGAGCCGGAACTGCCCGCCGGTCAGCTCGGCGAGCTCCCACGCCGTCTGCGCCGCGACCATCGGGCTGCGCGGGAACGCGACAGCCACACCCGTCGCGAGGTGCAGGCGCGGTGCGGCGTGGTGCGCGGCGGCCACCGACAGCCATGGCGTGTACGCGCCCTCGGTGAAGACGATGCCGGACAGGCCGGCGCCGTCGAGGTCGCCGCGCCAGCCGTTGGACGTTGGCCCAGCTCCCCGGGCCGGTCATCACGTCGACGTGCATGCTCCATCCTGCCCGAGCGCCGCTCGGTGCCGCGCAGGTGGCATCACGCGCATATCCACCAGATCGGCACGCCTTCTTCATGGATTCCCCCGGCCGCTGTGGTGCAGTGAGCGGCATGACGACGCACGCCGATCCGACCGTCGCCTTGTTCGACCCTGTGACGTGCCGGCACCTCGACGCGCTCGGGGTCGGGCCGGGGTGGCGGTGCTGGGACGTCGGCGGCGGCGGCCCGACCGTGCCCGCCTGGCTCGCCGAGCGGGCCGGGCCGGCCGGGCGGGTGTTGGCGACTGGACTCGACGTCGACTGGGAGACGGGTCACGAGTCGTTCGAGGTGCGCAGCCACGACGTCGTGCGTGACGAGCCGCCGGCGGAGACGTTCGACCTCGTCCACTCCCGGCTGCTGCTGGCCCGTGTCGCTGACCGCCACCAGGCGCTGCAGCACATGGTGGGGGCCCTGCGACCCGGCGGCTGGCTGCTCGTCGAGGAGCTCGACATCGACTTCCAGCCGTGCGCGACACCCGACGCGTCCGGTTCCGCGCACTACCTGTCGAACCGCATCAGGGCCGGGCTGCTCGCCGTGCTGGCCCAGCGCGGCGTCGACTTCGAGCTCGGCCGCAAGCTGCCCCGCCTGCTGCGCGAGGCCGGGCTCACGGACGTCGGCGCCGACGGTTACCTCTCGCTGGCCGTGCCGGCGGCGGCCGCCTTCGAGGCGACGTACATCGAGCTGTGCCGGGACGCGCTCGTCGAGATGCGGGCGGCGAGCCACGAAGAGCTCGACGGCCACCTCGACGCCACGTGCAGCGGCCGCATCGATCTGGCCGCGCCGCCGCTGGTCAGCGCGTGGGGTCGCCTGCCGCTGCGCTGACGCCCGGGCCGGCGGCGCCGTGAGCCGCGAACGGCCGGCGGTGCGTCAGCCCGTCTGATCGACGGCGAGGCCGTCGACGACCGCTGCGCCCGGGATCGCCAGGAGCATCGACGGCGGCCCGACGACCTTTGCCGCGCGGCTGCCGCCGCCGACGACGATCCGTCCCCGCTCCATGACGCGGCTGTCGATCCAGAGCGGGAGGCCGGCCGGGAGCCCGAACGGCGTCACGCCGCCCATCGTCATACCGGTCAGCCCAGCCGTGATCTCGGGTGGCGCGAAGGACGCCTTCTTCGTCCCGAGGCGCTTGCGAACGCTGCGGTTGACGTCCAGCCGGGTGGTCGCCAGCACGACGCACGCCGCGTACACCGGCGGCACCGTCGCGCTGGACGCCTTGCCGATCACGACGATGGCGTTGGCCGAGTCCTCCATCGCGAAGCCGTACGCGGCGCAGAAGTCGGCGGTGTCGGCGAGCGCCGGGTCGCACTCCATCACGTCCACGCCGGCCATCCCGGCGACCGTCCGGCGCACACGGGCCTCGATCTCGTCCACGGGTGGGGGAGGCTATGTGAGCCGAGCGGGTCCTCGAGCGAGCGAACAGGGGGTCACGTGAGCCGAGCGGGTCCTCGAGCGAGCGAACAGGGGGTCACGTGAGCCGAGCGGGTCCTCGAGCGAGCGAACAGGGGGTCACGTGAGCCGAGCGGGTCCTCGAGCGAGCGAACAGGGGGTCACGTGAGCCGAGCGGGTCCTCGAGCGAGCGAACAGGGGGTCACGTGAGCCGAGCGGGTCCTCGAGCGAGCGAACAGGGGGTCACGTGAGCCGAGCGGGTCCTCGAGCGAGCGAACAGGGGGTCACGTGAGCCGAGCGGGTCCTCGAGCGAGCGAACAGGGGGTCACGTGAGCCGAGCGGGTCCTCGAGCGAGCGAACAGGGGGTCGCGTGAGCCGAGCGGGTCCTCGAGCGAGCGAACGCGGTGGCTTCGGGCCGGTCGTGCGGGAGACTCGGGGTGATGGGCATCGACGTGGACGGCGGCGGGTTGACGGGTGCCACCGTCGAGCTGTTGCAGACGTTGATCCGCAACGCGTGTGTCAACGACGGCACAGCCGGCTCGGGTGAGGAGACCCGCAACGCCGACGTCCTGCAGTCCTACGTCGAGGGCCCCGGCGTCCTGATCGAGCGCTGGGAGCCGACGCCCGGCCGGGCCTCGTTCGTCGCCCGTCTCGAGGGCCGTGACCGGGCCGCGCCGCGCCTGTGCCTGATGGGCCACACCGACGTCGTACCCGTCCACGCCGAGGGCTGGACCCGCGACCCGTTCGGCGCCGAGCTCGTCACCGACGCCGACGGCGTCGCCGAGATCTGGGGCCGCGGCGCGGTGGACATGCTCAACCTGACGGCGTCGATGGCCGTCGCGTTCAAGGACCTGGCGGCGCGAGGCATCCGTCCAACGGGCGACGTCCTGTACTTCGCGGTCGCCGACGAGGAGGCCGGCAGCACCGCCGGAGCGCGGTGGGTCGCCGACCACCACCCCGACGCCATCCGCTGCGACTACGTCCTGACCGAGAGCGGAGGCCTCCATGAAGGTCCGGCCGAGTCGCCGTCCATCGGCGTGACGGTGGCCGAGAAGGGGGTCGCCTGGCGTCGTCTGCGGGTGCGCGGCACACCGGGTCACGGATCGGCGCCGTTCCGCAGCGACAACGCGCTGGTGAAGGCGGCCGCGGTGGTGCAGCGCCTCGCCGAGTACCGCCCCGCCCCCCGGTTCCACGAGCTGTGGCCGCAGCGGGTCGCGTCACTCGACGTCCCAGACGACCTGAAGGCGGTGCTGCTCGACGCCGAACGCATCGACGCGCTGCTGGCCGAGCTGCCGAGCGCCGCCGCCGCGTCGTACTTCCACGCCTGCACGCACACGACGTTCTCGCCCAACCTCCTCGACGGCGGCGTGATGAAGACGAACGTCATCCCGGACTCGATCGTGGTCGACGTCGACGTGCGGACGCTGCCGGGGGAGCGGACCGAGGACGTCGGCGCCCACCTCCGGGCCGCGCTGGGCGATCTCGCCGACCACGTCGAGGTCGAGGTGCTGATGGACGACCCGGCGTCGATCAGCCGCACCGACGGGCCGTTGTGGGACGCGCTCCAACGGGCGGTCACGGTGCCGTTCCCCGGGGCCCGGTTGGCGCCGCAGTTCACGGTCGGGTTCACCGACGCCCGCGTGTTCCGGGAGCTCGGCGCCGTCGCCTACGGCGCGGGGCTGTTCAGCCCGCACGTCGACGCCTTGGAGTTCGGACGACGCTTCCACGGCCACGACGAGCGCGTCGACGTCGAGTCGCTCGGCCTGACCGTCGCCCTGTGGCAGCGGGTGATCAGCGAGCTGATGACGTGAAGGCACCGGCTCGGCCCTCAATGTTGATGTTCCCGGTCGGCAATGGCACGATTGCCATGGTGTCCGTGTTCGCGTTCCCCAACCCGGTCAACGAGAAGGCCGCACGCACGGTCGCGGCCGGCGTCGCGTTGCTGGGCGTGGTGACACTGGTGACGGGCTGGTGGTGGCTTTCGACGGTGCTCGCCGCCGGGTTCCTGCTGCGGGTGCTCAGCGGGCCTCGGTTCAGCCCGCTCGGGCTCCTCGCGACGCGGGTGATCGCGCCCCGGCTCGGCCCGCCGCGCCTCGTGCCCGGCCCGCCGAAGCGCTTCGCCCAAGGCATCGGACTGACCGTCACCAGTGCGGCGTCGATCGCCGCGCTCGGGTTCGGAGCGAGCGCGGTGGCGACCGCGCTGCTCGGGCTGCTGATCGTCTTCGCCGTCCTCGAATCGGTGCTCGGCTTCTGCGCCGGGTGCTGGCTGTTCGGGGTGCTCATGCGGGTCGGCGTGATCCCGTCCGGCGTCTGCGAAGCGTGCGCCGACCTCCGCGTCCGTCCCATCTCCTCGTGAGCTGCACCGAGCGCGGTGCGTTCACGCCGTGACCGGGTTCCGGCGGCCGTTGCTACGGTCGTCCGCCGTGCGGATCTCCCACAAGGTGGACTATGGCGTCCGCGTCATGACGACGTTGGCGTCGGTCGCCGTGACCCACCCCGGCCGGCCGACGAGCCGGGCTGTGCTCGCGGAGACCGACAACCTGCCCTCCGGGTTCCTCGACGACATCCTGCGGCTGCTGCGCAACGGGGGTCTCGTGCGCAGCCAGCGCGGCGTCGACGGCGGGTGGATGCTCGCTCGCGACGCCTCGACGATCACGGTGGCCGACGTCATCCGCGCCCTCGAGGGGCCGTTGGCGTCGATCCGCGGACTGCGCCCCCACGAGCTCGCCGGTGCCGGTCAGCGCGAGCCGTTCGTCTCGCTGTGGATCGCCGTGCGCGCCGCGCTCCGATCCGTGCTCGAGCACGTCACGCTGGCCGACCTCGCCGCCGGTCACCTCCCGCCGGAGCTGGAGGCGATCGTCGCCGATCCGGACAGCTGGGATCCCCACGATCGAGCCCCGCGTTGACGGGCCACCGTGGCGACGGGCGCCGTTGACTGGTTCGCGGACCCGCAGGTAGAATGAGCTGGCACCGAGTAGTCACATTTGACACTGGAGGCTCGTCACGTACTGCGGCGAGACGCTCGGGCGGGACCATCTGGGGGGCCCAATTGGCAGAGGAATTCATCGTTTCCGGCGACAGCCACGTCAACGAGCCGATCGACCTGTACAAGACCCGGCTGCCGAAGAACATGCGCGACCAGGCGCTGTGGGAAGAGGACACGATCCTCGACGAACCGCTGGTCCCGGGCGGGCACACCGAGTTCCGCACCGTCCACACCGCGGGCTACGAGGGCTGGACGGTGTCCCGCTACCGCCAGTTCCCCGGGCCGACGCCCGACGGCCAGGCCTCGAGCATCCTGCGCGACATGGACCGTGACGGCATCGACGCCACGATGCTGTTCCCCAACCTGTCGTTCTTCGCGCTGTACACCGACATCCACGAGCGGTCCATCGCCCACGCTCGCGTGTACAACGACTGGCTCGCCGAGTCGTACCTGCCGTACTCGAACCGCCTCCGTCCCGCGGCGGCGATCCCGACGACCGACATCCCCGACGCGGTCGCCGAGATCGACCGCGCCGTCGGCCTCGGCCTCGCGCGCGCTGATCCTCCCCGAGCACCCGCAGCCCCTGCCGTACTGGTCGTCGGAGTACGAGCCCCTGTGGGACGCCGCCGCCGCCAACGGCCTGCCGATCTTCTTCCACGTCGCCTCGGGTGGCGTGGACTCCAAGGCTGGCACGTCGAAGACCGGCGACCAGGTCAAGGGCATCCTGACCGCGATGAGCATGGGCATGAGCGACCTCGACCCGCCCGTGCTCGCCGCTCGCACCATGGGCGGGGGCAACACCGGCGCGGCGAGCCCGATGCGGATCATCGCCGACGTGGTCAGCTCCGGCGCCTGCGAGCGCCACCCCGACCTGATGTTCAACATGATCGAGTTCAACGCCGGCTGGCTGGCCAACTACATGGGCTCGATGGACAAGGCGTGGCGCACCGGCACCGGGCAGGACCCGCACTGGTGGCTCGGCTACTGGGACGAGGGCGTCGCGCCGAAGGACCAGAAGCTGATGGGTCAGCTGTTCAAGATCAACGAGAAGTGGCCGCTGCCGCTGAAGCCGAGCGAGTACGTGCAGCGCAACATCCGCGTGCAGTTCGCCGACGACCGCGTCGCCGTCCTCTCCCGGCACATCACCGGTGTCGACACGATCTACTGGGGCAACGACTACCCGCACGCCGAGGGCACGTTCCTCGGCAGCCAGGCGGTCATCGAAGAGCAGATGTTCGACGTGCCGGCCGAGGACCGCGCCAAGCTGCTCGGCGGCACGCTGGCGAAGATCGCCGGGTTCGACACATCGAGAAGCTGGCGCCGGTCAACCCCGAGGCGGTGCCGGTCCCCGCCTGACGGCCGCGGCGCTCGCGAACGTTCCCAGTGCCAGAGGGTCGGGCCCATCGCCCGGCCCTCTGTCGCGGCGCCGGGTGGACGCCGCCCGGTCGACGTCAGCGCGTCGGCTCGGCGCGCAGCGTCTCGTCGCCGAGCATGGCGAAGCCCTCCTCGAGGAGGGCGACGAGGTCGATCTCACCGTCGGCGGCGGCCCAGTAGGCGATGGCCAGGTTGAGGCACTCCAGGGCGGCGGCGACCTTGAGCGCCAGCGTCAGCGGGACCGGTCCCTCGACGCCGGACCGCTCGGCGAGCGCCTGGGTGAGGGGTGTCCGCCAGTCCTGGCGCTCCAGCTGGCGCCCCGAGAGCGCCGACGTGTGCATGAAGAGCCGGGTCACGGCCAGTGCGCCGGCCCGGTCCTTCAGGTAGATCGGCTTGAGGAAGGCCTCGATCGCCTGCCGGAGCGCCGTCCAGTCGTTCTCTTCGGCCGGCCGGGCCCGCAGCGCATCGGCCATGCGTTGGACGTGCGTCTCCAGCGCGATCAGCACCGCCTCGTCCTTGGTGCGGAAGTACCGCAGGAACGTGCTGCGCGACACCCCGCCGGCGGCCGCCATGTCGTCGACGGTGACGTTCTCGAACCCCTTCACCACGACCAACTCGTAGGCGGCCACGCTGAGCTCACCGCGGACAGCCTCGCGGGCGATCGCGCGGGACCTGGATCGGGCGGCCGGTGGTCCTGACGATGCCATCCGGCAATTGTACGGGGGTGACCCGGGCGACCCGGGGAGGAGGGCGCCGATCGGACCGGCGCGGGGCCGCTCATTCGAGGGCGGTCAAGTCGACCTGGGCGACGCGGGACGGGTCGGCGAGGATGTCGATCTCGACGATCCGGCCGTCGACGACCGTGAAGCCCATGATCGAGTGCGGCTGACCGTCGGGCACGTTGACCACGCCGATCCCGCCGTTGACCAGCACCAGCTGGCGCGAGCCGGCGTACCGGGAGAACAACAGGGCGCGACCGGCGACGGCGGCGGCGCCGACGACCTCGGGCAGGCCACCGCCGGTGTCGGCGCGCAGCACGACGTCGGGGTGGAGCACGGCCACGAGGGCGTCGAAGTCGCCGTCGCGTGACGCGGCCAGGAACGCGTCGACCACGGTCCGCTGACGGGCCAGGTCGGCGTCGGGCACCGGTGCGCCCTGCACACGCTTGCGGGCCCGGCTGGCCAACTGGCGGGCCGCGGTGGGCGTGCGGTCGACGAGGGGCGCGATCTCCTCGAACGGCATCGCGAACATGTCGTGGAGGACGAAGGCCAGCCGCTCGGCGGGCGGCAGCGTCTCCAGCACGACGAGCAGGGCGAGCCCGACCGAGTCGGCCAGCACCGCCTGGTGCTCCGGATCGCCCGCCGAGGCGGCCGGGACCAGCCGGCTGACGATCGGATCGGGCACGTGGGCCTCCAGTGCCTGCTCGTTGCGCGTGCGGCGCGACCGCAGCACGTTGAGGCAGATGCGGGCCATGACGGTCGTCAGCCACCCGCCGAGGTTCTCGACGTCGCTGGTGTCGGTGCGGCTCAGCCGCAGCCAGACCTCCTGCACGGCGTCCTCGGCCTCGGCCGTCGAGCCGAGCATCCGGTAGCCGACGGCCCGCAGGTGGCCCCGCTGCTCCTCGAAGCGCTCGGCCAGCCAGTCGTCGTTCTCGCTCATCGCTGTCACATCTCCCCTTCGCCGGGTGTCAGAGCAGTGACCCGGCAGCACCTGCCGGTGTGACGAGCGAAGGAGACACAGATCATGCAACCTCGGATGACCAACCCGGCGATGTCCGTGCCCGGCGCCATGGACGCCCTGCTGGCGCTCGGCACGTCGACCCAGCGGACCGGCGTCGCGCCGGTCACGCACGCCATGGTCCACCTGCGGGCCAGCCAGATCAACGGCTGCAGCGTGTGCGTCGACATGCACGCCCGCGAGCTGCGCCGTGCCGGCGAGAGCGACGAGCGCATCGCCGCCGTGGCGGCGTGGCGGGAGGCGCCGTACTACACGGATGCCGAGCGCGCCGCCCTCGCGCTGGCCGAGGCCGTCACCCGGCTGGCCGACCGGGCCGACCCGGTGCCCGACGACGTCTGGGCCGACGCGGCGCGCGCCTTCGACGAGGAGCAGCTCGCCGGCCTCGTGCTGTCGATCGCCGTGGTCAACACGTGGAACCGCCTCAACGCCGCGACCAGGCAGGTCGCCGGCAGCTTCGCCGGCTGACCGCTCAGTCGATCAGACGCGGTGAGCCGAGCGAGTCCCCGAGCGAGCGAACGATCAGACGCGGTGAGCCGAGCGAGTCCCCGAGCGAGCGAACGACGTGGCTCCGACCCGAGGGTCCGACGACCGAATGGCGTCACGGCTCGCCGCCACGGCGCCGATCACGAGGACGCACGGGCCCGGCAGGGGCGTGGTCCGAGCGGCGAGCGTCGCCAGGTCGGTGTGCCACGTCGCCTGGCCCGCTCCGCTGGCGTCGACGACGACGGCCAGCGGCCGGTTCGGCTCGGCGCCACCGGCGACCAGTGCGGCGGCCACCGCGGGACCGGTCGTCGCCGCCATCAACACCACGAGCGTCCCGTCGAGCCGGGCCAGCGCAGGCCAGTCGTTGTCCTCGGCGACGCGATGGCCGGACACGATCGTGACCTGGGCGCTGACGCCGCGAGCCGTCACGGCGATGCCGGCCAGCGCGGGCGCCGCGAACGACGACGAGATGCCGGGCACGACCTCGACGTCGACGCCGGCGGCCGCGGCGGCCGCGACCTCCTCCAGGCCGCGCCCGAAGACGAACGGGTCGCCCCCCTTGAGCCGCACGACACGTCCTCCGGCGGCGTGATGGGCGAGCATCAGCCGTTCGATGTATCGCTGGCTGGCGCCACAGCCCTTGCCCTTGCCGACGTCGATCAACGTGGCATCGGTGCGGGCGAGCGCGAGGACGCCGGGTCCCGACAGCCAGTCGTACAGCACGACGTCGGCGGCACCGAGCAACGCCGCGGCCCGTCGCGTCAGGAGGTCTGGGTCGCCGGGACCGGCACCGACCAGGGCCAGCCACGGCCCGGCCGCGAGATCGACGCGAAACGGTCGGCGGGGCTCGAACAGGTCGGGACTCGAGCGGGTCCGCGAGCGAGCGTGGGTGGCTCCAGCGTCCGGCATGCCTCGACCGTACGGATCGCACGAGTCCCGTGGGTTCGGACAGCGTGACGGTTCGCTCACGCCCCGCCCCGCCGACGAGTGAGAAGAACGTTCGTCCGTCGAAACCACACGGACCGGCGATTCCTCTTTGATCGGACGTCATGCAGACGAGCACGGTCGACGTCACCGCGGTCGCCGCCCCGACCGCCCCCCGCAACCACTGGATCGACGACTGGCGCCCCGAGGACCCGGTGTTCTGGGAGACGCACCGGGAGCCCGCTCGCCAGGCGCAACCTGATCTTCTCGATCCTCTCCGAGCACGTCGGCTTCTGCGTCTGGAGCATGTGGTCGGCGTTCGTGCTGTTCCTCGGCCCGGAGTACGGCTTCGACGCCGGGCAGAAGTTCCTCCTGACGACGCTGCCGACGGTCGGTCGGGGCCGTGGCCCGGATCCCCTACACGTTCGCCGTCGCCACGTTCGGCGGCCGCAACTGGACGATCTTCAGCGCCGCCCTGCTGCTGCTCCCGACGTCGCTCGCGGCGGTCGTCCTGAAGCCCGGGGTGTCGTTCTCGACCGCTGCTCGCCGTCGCCGCAGTCGCCGGCGTCGGTGGCGGGAACTTCTCGTCGTCGATGTCGAACATCGACGCGTTCTACCCGCAGCGGTTGAAGGGCTGGGCGCTCGGCCTCAACGCCGGCGGCGGCAACATCGGCGTGGCCGCGGTCCAGCTCGTCGGCCTGGCCGTGCTGGCGACCGCCGGCGCCGCCCATCCCCGGCTGATCCTCGCCGTGTACATCCCGCTGATCGTCCTGGCGACGGCTGGGCGCGGCGCTGTTACATGGACAACCTCACGCAAGTCCGCAACGAGCAAGGGTGCGATGCGCGAGGTCGCCCGTGACCGCAACTCTGGGTCGTGTCGTTCCTGTACATCGGCACGTTCGGCTCGTTCATCGGCTTCGGGTTCGCCTTCGGCCAGGTCCTGCAGATCCAGTTCGGCGAGACGTTCGACACCCCGATGCGGGTCGTCGGCCTCACGTTCCTCGGCCCGCTCCTCGGGTCGCTGTTCCGGCCCGTCGGCGGCAGGCTCGCCGATCGCTTCGGCGGCGCCCGCGGTCACGCCGCCATGTTCGCCGGGATGGTCGTCGGGGCGACGCTCGTGCTCGTCGCCTCGCTGACCGAGTCGCTGCCGCTGTTCGTGTGCGCCTTCGTGTGCTCTTCGTCCTGGCCGGCATCGGCAACGGCTCGACGTACAAGATGATCCCGGCGATCTTCCGGGCCCAGGCCGACCTCGCCGTCGACGCGCGGCGCCGACGCCGACGACGCCGACCGCACGGCCCGCCGCTCGTCGCGGGCGCTGATCGGCATCGCCGGAGCGGTCGGTGCGCTCGGGCGGCGTCGCCGTGAACCTGGCCCTGCGCCAGTCGTTCCTCAGCAGCGGGAGCGGCGATGCCGCCTACGGGGTCTTCATCGCCTTCTTCGTGGTGTGCCTCGCGCTCACGTGGACCGTCTACCTGCGGCCGTCGCCGCGCCGGCTTGGCCGGTGTCTGACGGTCACCGCCCGTCCCGACACCCGTCGACGCCGGAGACGACGCCGGTCAAGACGGTGTGCTCCTACTGCGGCGTCGGCTGCGGGGTCGTCCTCCACGTCGGCCGTGACGGCGACGGCCGCCGCGTCGCGCGGCGGGCCGCCGGGGACCAGCCGAGCACCCGGCGAACCGCCGGTCGGCTCTGCACGAAGGGCGTCACGAGCGCCGACATGCTGGCGCCGGCGGCGCGTACGACGACCGGACTCGTCCGCGCCGACCGCAGCGGTGCGGCACCCGTGCCGTGCTCCGACCGACGAGGCCATCGAGCCGCGCCGCGGCCGGGCCTGCGCCGCGTCCTCGACGAGCACGGGCCGGACGCCATCGCCCTCTACGTCTCGGGCCAGATGACGATCGAGGCCCAGTACCTCGCCAACAAGCTCGCCAAGGGCTTCATCGCGACGAACCAGATCGAGTCCAACTCGCGGCCTCTGCATGGCCAGCGCCGGCAGCCGGCTACAAGCTGTCGCTCGGCGCCGACGGCCCGCCCGGCTCCTACGACGACCTCGACCATGCCGACGTGTTCCTCGTCATCGGCTCGAACATGGCCGACTGCCACCCGATCCTGTTCCTGCGGATGCTCGACCGGGTGCAGCGCGGGCGCCAGGCTGATCGTCGTCGACCCGCGCCGCACGGCGACGGCCGAGCAGGCCGACCTGCACCTCCAGGTCCGGGCCGGCACCGACCTCACGCTCCTCAACGGCCTGCTCCACCTGCTCGTCGACGGCCGGCCGGATCGACGACGACTTCATCGCCCGACCACACCGATCGGGTGGGACGACATGCCGCCGCTGCTCGCCGATCACCCGCCCGACGTCGTCGCCGCGGCCACCGGGCATCACCGAGGCCGACCTGCGGCGTGGCCGCCGAGCTGATCGGCGGCGCGCCGAACTGGGTGACGTGCTGGACGATGGGGCTCAACCAGAGCGTCCACGGCACGTTCAACACCAACGCCATCTGCAACCTCCACCTGGCGACCGGCGCCATCTGGCGCCCGGGGAGCGGTCCGCTGTCGCTCACGGGCCAACCCAACGCCATGGGCGGACGCGAGATGGGCTACATGGGCCCCGGCCTCCCGGGCCAGCGGTCCGTCCTCGTCGACGACGACCGGCGGTTCGTCGAGGACGCTCTGGTCGATCCCGCCGGGCACGTCCGCGCCGCGAGGCCGGGCGGGGCACCGTCGACCTGTTCAGCCCGCATGGCCGCCGGCGAGGTCAAGGCGTGCTGGATCATCTGCACGAACCCGATCGCGTCGATGGCCAACCGCAGCACGGTGATCGCCGGGCTCGAGGCGGCGCGAGCTCGTCATCACCCAGGACGCGTTCGTCGAGACCGAGACCAACGCCTACGCCGACATCGTGCTCCCGGCGGCCATGTGGGCCGAGGGCGACGGCGTGATGGTGAGCTCCGAGCGCACCATGACGCTGGTCCCGGCGGCGGTCGACCCGCCCGGCGAGGCGCTCCCGACTGGCAGCTCATCGCCCGCGTCGCCAGCGAGATGGGCTTCGCCGACGACTTCGCCTACACGTCGGCCGAGGAGGTGTTCGCCGAGATCAGCCGTGCTCCAACCCGGCGACCGGGTACGACCTGCGCGGCGTCACGTACGGAGCGGCTGCGCGACGGCCCGGTGCAGTGGCCGGCGGCGCCCGGCGGCCCGGCCCGCAACCCGATCCGTTACCGCACCGAGCGCACGACGGGGCGCCGCGCCGCGCGTTCCCGACCGCCGACCGGCCGGGCCGTGTTCCACGCCGCGCCCACACGCGAGCCGGCCGAGCTCCCCGACGACGAGCACCCGTTCACGTTCAACACCGGCCGCCTGCCCCACCAGTGGCACACGATGACGAAGACGGGGAAGGTCGCGAAGCTCAACAAGCTCGACCACGGGCCGTTCGTCGAGATCCACCCCGCCGACGCGAGCACGCTCGGGATCGCCGCCGGCGACCAGGTCGAGGTCGCCTCCGCGGCGCGGCCGAGCCGTCCTGCCGGCCGTCGCTCACCGACCGGGTCGAGCCGCGGCAGCTGCTTCGCCCCGTTCCACTGGAACGACCTCCACGGCGAGTACGCCAGCGTCAACGCCGTCACGAACGACGCCGTCGACCCGGTCTCGTTCCAGCCCGAGCTGAAGGTCTGCGCGGTCTCGCTGACGAAGGTCGCGGCGGCCCGCCGTGCGGTCGTGCCGGACGACGCCGGGGCACTCGGCGCGCTCGCTCGGCGCCCGGCCGCCGGTGATGGGCGAGTTGGAGGCGACGTACCTCGGCGGGTTCCTCGACCGCCGTCGAGACCTCGCCCGAGCGGCCGGGCGTGCCCGGTCCTCCCGCCGGACGCGCCGGTGTCGGCCCCGGTGGCGGCGTGGGTCAACGGCCTGCTGGCCGGGCACGTACTCCCGGCGCCCGGCCGGTCGGACGGCGCGTCGCCCGGACCAGCGGGATCACCCGAGGTCACCGTCGTCTGGGCCTCGCAGACGGGCAACGCCGAGCAGCTGGCGGCTGGCTCGTCGCCCGGCACCTGGGTGAGCGGGGCATGGTCACCCACCTGCGGTCGATGGACCGGATCGGCGTCCACGAGCTGGCCGTCGACACCGACCTCCTCGTCGTCACGAGCACGTACGGCTCGGGCGACCCGCCCGACAACGGCGCCGCGTTCTGGCGGGCGCTCGGCGCGGCCGACGCGCCGTCGTTCGCACGGCGTCCGCTACGCCGTCCTGGCGCTGGGCGATTCCAGCTACGCCGACTTCTGCGGCCACGGTCGGCGGCTCGACGAGCGCCTCGTCGAGCTCGGCGCCACCCGTCTGCTCCCGCGCGTCGACTGCGACCCGGACTTCGAACGGACCGCCCGCGGCGTGGCTCGAGCGCATCGTCCCGGCGCTGCGCGACCGACCGCCGACGAGCCCGATCACGCGAGTCGGTCGCCGGCCAGCCGTTCCTCGCCTGTCGCCACGGGGAGATCCCGACCCGCGCCGCGCCGCTGCTGGCTCGGCTCGCCGGGAACCGGCTGCTGACCGGGTCGGGGAGCGCCAAGGAGGTCCGCGAGCTCATCGATCGACACGAGCGGGTCGGCCATGGCCTACGAGGCCGGCGACTCGCTCGGGATCTGGCCGACCAACTGCCCCGACCTCGTCGCCGAGTGGATGGACGTCATCGGGCGTCGACGCCGACGCCGCCGTCGAGGTCGACGGCGTCGGGCGACTGTCGATCGGTGCCGCCCTGCGCGACCACCTGGAGATCGCCAGGGTCACACCGCGGCTCGTGCGGTTGCTCGCCGAGCGCAGCGGTGACCGCGACCTGCAGCTGCTCGCCCGGTCGTCCGAACCCGAGGCCATCGCCCGCTGGGCGTGGGGCCGGCAGGCGGTCGACGTGGCCGCGGTCGTCGGGCGTCGCCGTGCCGGCGCAGGACTGGATCGACGCCTTCACCCGCCTGCAGCCCCGGCAGTACTCGATCTCGTCGAGCCCGCTCGTCGACCCGCACCGGATCCGCTTGACCACGTCGATCGTCCGCTACCGGTCTCGGCGGGCGCGACCGCAAGGGCGTCTGCTCGACGTTCCTCGCCGACGGCCCGCCCGACGCCGTCGTCCCCGTGTTCGTCCAGCGGGCCAACCACTTCCGCATCCCGACCGACCCGTCGGCGCCGGCCATCATGGTCGGCCCGGGGACGGGCATCGCGCCGTTCCTCGGCTTCCTGGCCGACCGGCAAGCGCGCGGTCACGACGGCCCGAACTGGCTGTTCTTCGGTGAGCAGCGTCGGGAGACGACCACTACTACGAGCCCGAGCTGGCCGCACTGCAGGCCGATGGCACGCTCCAGCGGCTCGACCTCGCGTTCTCGCGCGACCAGCGGGCGAAGGTCTACGTCCAGGACCGCATCCGCGAGCACGGGAGCCACATCTGGTCGTGGCTGGCCGACGGTGCCCACGTGTACGTGTGCGGCGACATCCGACGGATGGCGATCGACGTCGAGCGGGCGCTGGTCGACATCGTCGAGCGCCACGGCGGCCTGCCGGCCGACGAGGCCGAGGAGCTGGTCCGCCAGCTCGCCGCCGACCACCGCTACGCCCGCGACGTGTACTGACGGTCCGGTCCCGAACTCGTCGCTGCCGGGGCGCCGCCGTACGCTCGATCCGTGACCACGATCCGCACCCTCGACGAGCTCGCCGCGCGGTACGACGAGCCGGTGGCCTCCTCGCTCGTGAAGGAGGTCGACCGGATCACCGAGCTCCATCGGGCCTACATCGAGGCCTCCCCCTTCGTGGTCTTCGCATCGGCCGGACCCGAAGGCCTCGACTGCTCGCCCCGCGGCGACCCTGCCGGGTTCGTGTCCGTGGTCGACGAGCGGACGCTCCACCTCCCGGACCGCCGGGGCAACAACCGTCTGGACACGTTGCGCAACATCGTCGTCGACGGCCGTGTCGGGCTGTTGTTCCTCGTCCCCGGAGTCGGCGTGACGCTCCGGGTGAACGGCACTGCCGAGCTGTCCACGGAACCGGCGCTCCTGGCCCGCCACGAGCTGTTCGGCACGCAGCCGGCCACCGTCATCGTGGTCACGGTTCAGTCGGTGTACACGCAGTGCCCGAAGGCGCTGATCCGCTCGAAGCTGTGGGATCCGTCCTCGTACCGCGACGCAGCCGAGCTGCCGACAGTCGGCCAGATCAACAGCCTCATCACGAACGGCGAGTTCGACGGCGCGACATACGACGCCGAATACCCCGAGCGGGTCCGCCAGACGATCTACTGACGAGGCCGAGCCACCCCCTCGGCTCGCTAGGAAACTCGCTCGGCTCGCGTTCACACCCCGCTGTCGATCGGCGTCGCCGGGGGGCCGTCGGCGATCACCCCGGCGACCAGCGCCGGCAGCCGGCGGGGCGCGAACAGCACGCCGTCGGCGGTTCCTGCGGCGAGGTCCTGCGGCGTCCACCAGCGCAGCTCGTGGACGCGCTCGGCCCGCAGCTGCTCCCAGGTCAGGCTCGGTCGGGGCTCGAACGCCGGCGCCCGCACGAGGTAGACGTGGTCGCGCTGTCCGTCCCAGAGGCCGTCGACGAACGGGATGATGTGGAGCCGGGTCCACACCGGGGGGCCGATCTCGGCCGATCGGAGACCGAGCTCCTCGTCGAGCTCGCGACGCAACGTCGCCTCGTCGTCCTCGCCGGGCTCCTGGCCTCCACCGGGTGTCGCCCAGACGGTGGCCGTCGGGAACTCGAACCGCACGAGCAACACGCGATCGTCGGGGTCGATCACCAGCGCGCGCGACCGCGGTGCGGATCCGCAACGTCATCGAGTGCTGGCTACTCCGCCGGCTGGTCGGGCAGGTCGCCGTTGAACGCCTTGTACATGTCGTAGATCGACTTGCAGGCCTCGCACAGCGGGAGCTGCTTCGGGTCACGCGACGGCACCCACACGTGGCCGCACAGCGCCTCGACCGGTATGCCGTAGATGCGGGCCTCGACGATCTTGGCCGCCGCCGACTCCCCGGGACCTACCTTGACGATGTGGGCGTGGGTCGGCTCGGCCGGCTCGACGACCTCCTCGACGTCGGGGACGACCTCGGCCGGTCGCGTCTGCAACGGGGCCAGATCAGGCACGGGGACCAGTCAACCAGAATTCCCGTGCGCTCAGGGGCGAACATCCGTACACTGGCCATCGTGCTCGCCGCAACGCTCGGTGCGCTCGCTGCTGTTGCGGCTGCCATCACCGTGGCAGGGCGCGGCGCGAAGCTCACTCCGATCCCGCTCCGGGTCAAGCGGCGTCCTCGCCGCCCGACCCGCTGATCAGCGCAGCGCAGCCAGCTCCGCAGCCATGTTGGCACCGGCGCGCGCCTCCCATCGCGACCGGGCCGGTGCGGTGACGTAGAGCGGTGTGCGGCCCAGCAGCGTCCTGAGCACGGCCCCCCGCCCGGACCGCCATGCGTCGTCGTCGACGTGGGCGTACTCCGCCGCGCACCCCCGTGACGTACGCCTGGTAGGCCGCCGGATCGGCCCCCAGCACGGCCAGATCGGCGTCGAGGAGCACGGCGCCGTCGACATCGGCGTCTCCTGCCGTGGCGTGGTCGGCCGTGGCCCGCACGAGGCGACCGACCTCGTGGCAGCGGGCACTGCTCCAGCCCAGCGCGCCGAGCGATCGTTCGGCCAGCTGGGCACTGCGCTCCTCGTTGTCATGGCGGGTCGCGTCGTAGACGGCGTCGTGGAAGAACGCGGCCGCGACCACCGCGCCCAGATCGGTGACGTGGACGCCGGGGTCGGCGGCGAGGGCGTGGACGTGGCGCACGACCCAGGTGACGTGGCGCACGCCGTGGTACCGCCGGCCCGGCTCACGATGGCGACCGATCACCTCGTCGAACGCGGCCCAGCACTCGGGCCGGTCGCCGATCGCCTCACGCCAAGCGCTGCGCAGCTCCGCGTCATCGCTCATGGCCACCAGAATGCACCCGTGACGATCCTGATCGACGAACCCCGCTGGTGGTTCCGCGGCCGGAGATGGTGCCACCTGGTCAGCGACTCGTCGCTCGAGGAGCTGCACGACTTCACGGACGGCCTCGGCATCCCGCGTCGCGGGTTCCAGGGTGACCACTACGACATCCCGGAGGAGATGCGGCCCGCGGTCGTGGCCGCCGGCGCGATGGAGGTCGGCAGCCGCGAGCTGGTGCGCCGCCTCCGGGCCGCCGGGCTGCGGTTGACGCCGGCTCAGCGCCGCGCCCGCACGGGGTGAGCACGGTCCGCGCGCTCGCTCGGCACCCGATCCGCTGACGCGGCCCTCGTTCGCCCGACCCGCTCATGGTCCCCACCGGGGTGGCTCGCCGAGGAGGTCGCGCGGGCACCACGCCGTCGCCCGGGCCGGGAACCCGGGCACGACGAACCACTCGACCAGTTCGACGCCGACGTCCTCGGCGATCTCGCTGGCCTCGAGCCACCGGTCGTCGTCCCCGACCCGGGGTCGACCGTCGGGACGGACCGAGCGCGACCACCGAGCGCGCCGTCGCGGCCGGATGCGGCGATCGAGTCGGCGAGGCGTTCGACGACCTCGACGACGGCATCCGGGTCGTCGGTACCGTCGACGACCACGACGGTGCGGCCCCGGTGGTCGGCATCGAGCACGAGAGCGATGGTCTCGGGCCGCGGCGGCGACCGCATGGCGAGCTCGATGACGGCCAGTGCCGCCGGCGCCGACTCGATGGGATCGACGCCGGCACGCGGTCCGCGATGCGTCCCACAGAACTGGCTCACGGTGTCCTCCTTCCCCGGGTGGCAGGGCGCCGGGGTGGTGCTCGGGGTGAGGAGGATGTCGGTGTCAGTGACCGTACGCGAGGGGTGTCGCAGTGGGCCGGGGCAGGCGTGCTGCCGCGACGGCGAGGCCGGCCGTGCCGGCCACGAGGAGCATCGCCGTGGCGATCGACGTGAGCCCGGCGACGACCCCCATCAGGGGCGAGGCGAGCAGGAAGCCCGACCGGGCACCTGACGAGAACGCGGCCATGCCGCTGTGGGAGCCGTGGGTCAGGTCGGCGGCGGCCCGGAACACGAGCGGGAACAGCGACGCCAGGCCGAGCCCGGCGACGAACAGCCCCCCGCCGGCGAGTGCCGGCGTCGGCATCGTGGTGGCCAGTAGCACGCCGGCCGCGGCGAGCGCGGCTCCGGTCCGGCGCGTCGGCTCGAGTCCGACGCGATCCGTCACCGCGTCGCCGAAGAGACGGCCGACCAGCATCCCGCCGGCGACGGCGACGAAACCGAGGCCGGCCTGTCCGGCGCTCACCGTGAACCGCTCCCCGATCATCAGCGCTGACCAGTCGTTCGGCGGCAGCTCACACAGCGCGATGGCCATGCCGACGAGGAACAGCCGCACGAGCACGGGACGCGCCGTGCCGTTCGCCCGCCCACCGGCGGGCGCCCGTTCGGGACCGGGATGTCGCGGGAGCAGCCAGCGGGAGAACAGCACGGAGATCGACGCCAGCACGGCACCGGTCACGAGCAGCTGCACCCGCAGCCGAGATCCCGAACGCCGCCGCCCGGCTGGCCACGACGCCGCCGGTCACCGCGCCCAGCGACCACACCGCATGGAAGCGGCTCATCACCGACCGGTGCGTGGTGCGCTGCAGCTCGACCGCCTGCGCGTTCATCGCGACGTCGGTGAGGCCGTCGAGGGCGCCGAGCACGAGCAAGGTGGCGAACACGACCACCGCGCTCGGCGCGAGCCCGAGCAGCGGGAGCCAGACCGACATGGCGGCCGACGTCGCCACGGTCGCCGCCCTGCTGCCACGGCGGTCGACGAGCCGCCCGCTGAGACCGCTGCTGGCGAGGCCGCCGAGGCTCATGCCGAGCAGCGTGAGCCCCAACGCGGCGTCGGAGATGCCGAGATCGGCCTGCACCTCGGGCAACCGGGGCGTCCACGACGACAGCGTCGCCCCGTTCACGAAGAACATGGCGCCGATGGCCATCGCGGCCCGCCCTCTAGGGTTGGCCGGCATGGCCGAGGTGACCATCTACCACAACCCCCGCTGCACCAAGTCACGCCAGGCGCTGCAGGTCGCCGAGGAGCTCGGCGTCGAGGTCGACGTCGTGAGATACCTCGAGACCCCGCCCGACGAGGCTGCGTTGCGTTCGATCATCGCCAAGCTGGAGGACCCACCGAGCGACCTCGTGCGACGGGAGAAGTGGAGCGAGCTCGGCGTCTCGGCGGATGACGTGGCGACGACGGACGGCGTCGTCGGGGTCCTCGTCGAGCACCCCGAGCTGCTGCAGCGACCGCTGCTCGTGACGGCCGACACCGCGATCATCGGCCGACCGACCGAGCGGGTCGGCGAGCTGCTGCAGGGCTGATCGGGCGCTGCGCCGTGACGGCGCCGCCCGCTCAGACGCGGTGAGCCGAGCGAGTCTTCGAGCGAGCGAACGATCAGACGCGGTGAGCCGAGCGAGTCTTCGAGCGAGCGAACGATCAGGACGCGGTGAGCCGAGCGAGTCTTCGAGCGAGCGAACGAGGTGGCGAAGCCGACGCCGCGTCACTCGGGCGGCCGCTGGCGTAGGCGCTTGGTCTCGCCCCGGCGCTTCTTCGCGTCGACGCCGGCGCTGCTGTGACGCCCGGCTCGGTCGCGTCGGGCGGCGCGGCGGAGGGGGTGGCTCGATTGCCGTGGCGATCAGCGCGGCGAGACGTTCCATCGCCGCCTCGCGGTTGCGCAGCTGCGACCGGCGCTCGGAGGCCGTCACCGTGACGACGCCGTCGAGCAGGGCGGCCCCCAACCGACGCCGAGCCCGCGATCGCTGGGCGTCCGTCACTGCGCCCGAGCGGTCGAGATCCCATGACAGCTCGACGCGCGAGTCGGTCGTGTTGACGTGCTGACCGCCGGCCCCGGACGATCGGGAGAAGCGCCACGTGAGCTCGGCCGCCGGGATGACGACCATCGGGCTGACGCGCAGGTCGTCCACCCCGTCGGTTGTATCAGCCCGGGAGAAGTGGAGGTCGAACTCCAGCAGTCCGTGGTCTTGGGTCGTGATGCCGGGGGCGCTCGGTCGGTCGATGTCGTAGTCGGCGAACACGATGTCGGTGCTGCCCACGACCTGGATGTCGTCGCCGTTCTTCTGGGCCTGGACGTCGAACGTCACCGAGTTCGTCGTCGCCTTCAGCGTCAGGTCGCCGGTCGCCGTCGCCGTCACCTGTGTGCCGTCGGCCGGCGCGGCGCCGAGCTCGATGGGCGCGGTGAGCACGAACGTCGCCGTCGGGAACTGCGCGGTCTCGAGGAGGTTGTTGTTGAACTGGCCGTCGCGCCGCGCCTCGTCGCTCGTCACCGTCGTCATGTCGACGGTGAACGTGGCCGCCGTCACCTGGGTGCCCGAGATCGTCATGTCGCCGGTGACGGCGTTGGTCCGCCCGACGCCCTCGGTGTCCACGCCGAACAGCACCTCGACGACGCGGTACCCGACGGTGCTGCTCCCGCTGTCGATCGTCCAGGGCCCGTCCGCGCCCGAGGTGGCGTCGCCGCCCCCGGCGGCCGGCGCGGTGTCGGCGGCGCCCGCCGGGTCGCTCGCCGCCGGCGCCTCGGTCGCGTCCGGCGCCGGGGTCGCCGCCGGCGCTGCGGTCGAAGCCGGATCGATCGAGTCGAGCGTGAAGGCGGGCGGGGCGTCGTCCTTCACGAGGTTGTAGAAGATGATCCCACCGACTCCGCCGAGGACGATGACGAGCACGCCCACGACGATCGCCACCTTGTGCCAGGTCTTCATCGGGGCATTGTGGCCGCTGCGAGCGGCCCGAAAGGGTCACTGCGCAGCGCCGTCGTCACACGACATGCGCATGTAACAGCGGTGAAACACCGCCCGGCCAGCATGGTCGCGATGAGCGACCGTGCCCGATCGATCGCGTCGTAGCGGCCTGACGGTGGGAGGAGACAGGTGGTCGGCGTGACCGACCGTGTGCGACGTCCGCTCGCCGGCTTCACCGTCGGCATCACCGGCCACCGGCGGTGGGAGGAGCAGGCCGAGATGCTGACCCGCCGAGGCGCCCGTGTCGTCCACGGGCCGACCATGTCGACGGTGCTCCTCGGCGATCTCGACGCGACGATCGACGCGACGCGTGCCGTGATGTCGGCGCCCGTCGACACGGTGCTGTTCACCACGGGCATCGGGGTGCGGTCCTGGTTCGCGGCTGCCGAGAGCGTCGGCCTGGACGAGCCGCTGCGCGACGCCCTCGCCCACGGTCGGGTCGTGACCCGCGGTCCGAAGGCGTTGCATGCGGCACGCTCGGTCGGGCTCGACGTCGACTGGACGGCACCCGGCGAGACGAACGACGAGCTCCTGTCGATGTTGCGCGACGAAGGCGTCGACGGTCAGCGGGTCGTCGTGCAGCGCGACGGTGGCGCGCCGCTGCTCGCTGATGCCGTGCGGGCGCTGTGCCCGGCCGAGATCGTCGACGTGCCGATCTACCAGTGGCACGTGCCGGAAGACCCGACGCCGGCCGTCCGCCTGCTCGACCTCGCCGCAGCCCGGCAGGTCGACGCTGTCACGTTCACGTCGTCCTACGCCGTCCACAACGCGTTCGAGCTGGCCGGTGATCCGGCGGCGCTGGTCGCGGCGTTCGCCGACGGTGTCGTCGCCACGGCCGTCGGCCCGGTGACGGCGCGAGCGCTGCGTTCGCTCGGCGTGCCCCACGTCCTCGAGCCGCAGCGGGCGCGCCTCGGCTCGATGATCCACGCGCTCGCCGGTGAGCTCGAGGGCCGGGCCCGTCTGCTGGAGATCGGCGACGTACGGCGCCGGTGGCAGGGCATGGTCCTGCTCGACGACGACGGTTGCGAGACCGAGCTCACCCGGGGTGAGGCCCGGCTGCTGACGACCCTGGTGGCCCGGGCGCCCATGGTGGTGCCCAAGGTCGCGCTCGTCGAGCACGGATCCGACGAGCACGCAGCCGAGGCCGCGATCGCCCGGCTACGGGCCAAGCTCGGGCCGCTCGGTGGCGGCATCCGGACGGTGCGCCGGCGGGGGTACGCCTGCACGTTGGCGATCGAGCCGGTCAGCCCCCGCTGACGACGAGCTCGGGCAGCGGCTGCTCGGGATCGGCACCGGCTTCCCAGTGCCCCTGCAACGCCGCCGTGACCTGGTTGGCGAACGCGTCGAGCCCGATGCGCCGCGCCGTCCGCCCGATCGTCTCGCCGTGGTGGCGCAGCGCCTCCCAGGTGCCGACGACGGCGTCGACGGCGAGGCCGAGGTCGTCGTCGCCGACCCGTCCCACGACCTCGCCGAGGAGGTGGTGGTCGAGGTCGGCACCGAGGTACACCTGGTAGCCGTCCACGGTCCGGCCGTTGACCCGCACCTTGGAGCCGGCGAGGCCGATGTCGGCGATCTGGTGCTGGGCGCACGAGTTCGGGCACCCGGATGCGAACACGCGGATCATCGGGTTGCGCCGCAAGGACGACCGGATCGACAGGTCGCGCCCGGCTCGCGGGGAGTCGGTGATGCCGAGCGAGCAGACCGACGATCCTGTGCACGCCCGGATCTGGGCGTGGCGGCCCTCGCCGAGGAGGAACAGGTTGCGCTCGACCAACGTCCGGCGGATCGCGGCCACGGCCGCCAGCGGCACGTTGCGCAGCGTGATGTTCTGGTCGCGGGTCAGCGTGAGGAAGCCGTCGGCGTGGCGGTCGGCGAGGTCGCTGAACAGCTCCATCTCGTTGGACACGATGTCGCCCAGCGGGATGTCGATCGTGACCGACGCCAGCCCCGGCTGCCGTTGGGGCCGGACCCCGGCCCCCCAGCCGCCGGGCGGGCTGGCCGACAGGATCTCGGCCCGGTCGGCCTCGACCAGCAGCTCGACGGCAGCGATCGGCGGGTGGTCGCGCGTGAGCGCGGCGTCGAACGCCTCGTTCCACGCGGCCCGGAACGCGTCGGCGCCCATCCGGTCGACGACGAACTTCAGCCGGCCCTTCGTCGGCTCGTCGAACGCCCCGTGCTCGACGTAGAGGTCGACGACGGCCTCGACGGCGGCGACGAGGTCGTCACGGCGGACGAACGGCGCCAGCAGGACGGCCAGCGACGGCGCCTTGCCGAGGCTGCCACCGGCCCACACCTCGTACCCGGCGACCGGCCCGTCGGGCCCGTCCTGGACCATCGACACCAGCCCCACGTCGTTGACCAGCGCGTCGTGCCGGCAGCGCGGGGAGCCGCCCAGGGCGACGTTCAACCGCCCCGGCAGTCGGGTGTTCAGCGTCGCCGAACGGGCCACGAGCGTGTCGGACACGAGCCGGGCGTCGGGGAGGCAGTCGAACGGCTCGTCGAGCCCGACGCCGGCGTCCTCGGATGCCATCACGTTGCGCAGCGTGTGCCCGCACGACGACCGCGACGACAGCCCGTACTCGGCCAGCTGGTCGAGCAAGGCCGGGACCTTGCGATCGGGCACCCAGTGCAGCTCCATGTTCTGGCGCGTCGTGAGGTGCACCCAATCCTCGCCGAACTGGCTGGCCAGGCGGGCCACAGCGCGTGCGTGACCGGTCGGGAGCACGCCACCGGGTGTCCGCATCCGAACCATGAAGACGTGCGGCTGCAACTGGGCGCAGATCCCGTGGGTCTTGAGGGCGTATCGCTCCTCGGGGGACAGCCAGTCGTCGCCGTCGGTCGCCAGGCGGGCGATGTCGACGGGGAGGCCGGCGCGCTTGGCGGCGGGGATGTTCATCGCACCCATCTGGTGAGTGTGACCGGGAACGTCCGACCGTGGGTTTCCGCGGTCGGACGTTCCCCTCACAGCGGGCGGGGGGCGCCCGTGAGCGTCAGACGGCCCCTGCCGTGACGAGGTCCTCGAGTCGGTCCATCGAGACCTGCATCCCGCCCTCCATCCCCGAGGCGATGTGACCGTCGCGATGCTCCTGCGTGGTGTGCAGGACCGTCACGGACATCGTCGTCACGCCGTCGACCTCGTGGAGGACGACGGTGTTGAGCGCCTCGGCGTCGGGGAAGCCCTCGTACACCTCGGTCGACACGAGCCGACCCGGCGCGTCGATCTCGCGGTACTCGCCGTGGAAGCCGACCTCGAACTCGCCGTCGGGGCTCTGCTCCCTGGTGACGTAGCGCCAGGTGCCCCCGACACGCAGGTCGATGTCGCACACGACCCACTGCGACGTGTCGAACCCCCACCAGCGCTGTGACGAGCTCGGGCGTCGTGTAGGCCTTGAAGACCAGCGCGGCCGGGGCGTCGAACTGGCGGGTGATCAGGATCTCCCGGTCGGACGGGAGCGTCACGACGGCGGAGCCGTGGCGGTCGGTGGTGCTGTTCATGGCGTGTCTCCTCCTTGGGTGGGTTGCTCGGACGTGAGCTCGGCGAGCAGGTCGTCGAGGCGGTCGAGTCGGGCGTTCCAGGTGCGCTCGAACGTGCGCACCCAGTCGTGGACGGGCTTCAGGGCCGGACCGTTGACGTGGTACCAGCGGTGCCGCCCGTCCGCTCGGACGAGCACGAGACCGACCGCCCGCAGCACGCCGAGGTGCTTGGACACCTGCGGCTGGCTGAGACCGAGCCGGTCGACGAGCTCGCCGACCGTGAGCTCCCCGGCGCCGAGGGCGTCGAGGATGTCGCGGCGGCTCGCCTCGGCGACGGCGTTGAACGCGTCGTTCGTCGTCGGGGTGCGAGCCATGCGCTCATCATATGTCGATATAGGAATATGTCAAGTCGGGCGCAACCGACAGCACGGGCCGAGACCACGTCACGGCAGCACGGATCAGCGGCGCAGCCAGGAGGCCAGGCGGTCGGTGAGCCACGGCATCACGAGCCACGTCAGCACCAGGATCCCGACGACGTTGCCGACCACCGTGGCGACCACCGGGTGGAGGTCGGGGAACAACCACCGGCGAGCGCGAGGAACGCCAGCGAGACCGGGATCAGCCCGAGCAGCACCACGGCGGCCGACTTCCAGCGTCGTACCGGGGCCGGGCCGCCGGCTTCGAACCAGCCGGCGAAGCCGCCGACGACGTTCACCGTCCGCTCGCCGACGGTGTGCTGCTCCATCTCGGCCAGGAGCTGCCGGCGGGCCGCCGATCCGAGCCAGTCGTCGAGGTGGGCGCGGTGTCGAACGCGAGCACGACCACGGTGTCGTCCTGGACGCCTTCGACCGGCTCGAAGAGGTCGGCCCGCAGGAAACCCGGGCGTCGTCGCCAGCTCGACGAGGACCTGGTCGTGGAGGTCTCGGAAGGTGGCCCGGGCATCGGGCCGGACCCGCACCGAGCTGACCGCCGTCACGCGGGCCGTGTCGGGCGAGAGGGCGACGACCTGCTCGCGCGCGCGGCCCGTCGACGAGGTCGTTGCCCGTCGACATCATCGCCGCCCGGACGGGGGAGTGGAGCCACCGCTCCAGCGTCGTCGCCGTCGGCGAACTGGTAGATGACCACCCACTCGTCCGGGTGCAGCTCGTTGGGCGGCTGGAGCTCGGCGTCGACGTAGCCCGGCGCGTCGGCCGCCCTGGCCATCAGCCGGCGCAGCCACCGCTCGAACTCCCGCTCCGTCCCGGCCGGCAGCGCCGGGCCACGATGACCGTCGGCTGCTGCCGGCTCCGGTGCGCCGCCGTCATCCCCCCGACGTTAGGACTCAGCGGCCCGACTCGTGCCGTGTCAGGGCACCCGTCATCGAGGACGGGCGCGATGACACGGCACGCCGCGAGCGCCACGCCCGCAGCGTGGCGAGCGCCGTGGCGGCGGCGGCGACGGCGGCGGGCACCAGCTCCTCCACCGGCAGGCCGCCGACGTGGGCGAGCGTCATTTCGGCGGGTCGTACACGTCGTGACGACGGAGCCAGGACGCACCGGCGACCTCGTTGCGGCCGAGCGGGGCGCGGTCGAGCCACTGGTACATCCCCCACATGCGTCCATGCCCCGGGCGTAGGTCGAGTACGTGTGGTAGACGGTGCCGTCGCGGAGGGCGAACACGCTCATCCCGGGCAGCTCGCCCGGGCCATCGGCGCGCAGCATCATCGGGCACGTCGCGGAAGTTGTACTCGAGCAGCGGGCGCTCCTCGGTCGACGACACCCTGAAGTCGAAGTTGAAGTCGTTGTCGACGACGACACCCACGGGAACGTCCAGCCCATCCGCTCTCGATATGCGAGGAGCTTGGCGAGCGGCGCCCACGACACGGCGACCCACGTCACGTCGTGGTGCTCGAGGTGGACGCGCGGGAGATCGATGTGATCGATGATCGACGAGCAGCTCGGGCAGCCCTCGTCCCAGTGGGGTCCGAACATGAAGTGGTAGGTGATCAGCTGCGACCGGCCGTCGAAGAGCTCCGAGAGCCGCTTGGGGCCGTGCTCGGTGTCGAACACGTAGGTGTCGTCGACGGGCACCCACGGGAGCGCGAGACGCCGGCGGGCCAGCTCGTCGCTCCGGCGGGTCAGCGCCTTCTCCAGCACGAGCAGCGCGCCGAGCGCGCACCCACTCCTCGCGGGTGCCGATCGTCGGTGTCGTGGCGGTGGTCGGCTCGGTGGTGGTCATGGTCGTCTCCTCGTGTCAGGTCGATGTCGGTGAGCGGGTGTCGAACAGGGCCCGCAACTTCCCCAGTGCCTGGCCCCAGCCGGCGTCGACCGACCGGTCGTCGAGCGGAGGGGTCGACGGGATGCCCTCGTGCTCGAGGCGCAGGTCGGTCCCGCCGTCGGCGGCGTCACGGAACGTGAGCCGGAGCGTCGTCTCCTCGGCCTCGGGGTGGAAGCGGAACGCCAGCACGATGCGCTCGTCGGGGACGAGCTCCTCGATGACGGACTCGAACGTGAAGCGGCTGCCGTCCGCCGCGAGCATCTCGAGGTGGTGCGCGCCGCCCACGCGCTCGTCGACCGTGGCGACGGTGACCGAGCAGTCGTCGGGTCCCATCCACCGGGCGAGCACGGCCGGATCGAGCCACGCCCGGTAGACCGCCGCACACGGCCGCGGGGATGTGGCGATCGACCGCGACGTCGAAGTGCATCATGCGCCGCCCTCCTCATGGGGTGAGCCGAGCGAGTCCTCGAGCGGGCGAGCGACGTCGCTCGGGCCGGCGAAGAGGCGCTCCAACCGGTCGAGCCGGGTGGACCAGAAGCGCTCGTAGGTGGCGATCCACTCGCGCACCTCGGCCAGCGGCGTGGGGCGCAGCCGGCAGATCGTCGTGCGCCCCTCGACCCGGCGCTCGACCAGTCCGGCGCCCTCGAGCACCTTGAGGTGCTTCGAGACCGCGGCCAGCGAGATGTCGAACGGCCGGGCGAGGTCGCCGACCGTCCGCTCGCCGTGGGCGAGGGCGTCGATCATCGACCGGCGCGGGCCGTTCGACAGCGCGTGGAACACGTCGTCGAGGCGCTCGGCACGGTGGGTGAGAAGCTCAACCATGTGGTTGACAATACGTCGGGCCCCGCCGACTGTCAACCGTTTGGTTGACGAACGCTCGACGGCCCGGTGTGGTCGAGCCGTCACGCTGCCGCCGGGAGCACTACCGTGCACGCCCGTGCCCATCACCCAACGCGAGCAGGCCGAGGTGGCGTCCGCCAACGGATCCGGTCGTCAGCCCGTGGTCTTCGTCCACGGGCTGTGGCTGTTGGCGAACAGCTGGGACCCGTGGCGGGAGCTGTTCGAGGAACGAGGCTACACGACCCTCGCGCCGGGCTGGCCCGACGACCCCGAGACCACCGCGTCGGCCGTCGCCCACCCCGACGTGCTGGCCGGGAAGTCGATCGGGGGCATCACGACCACCTCGCCGAGGTCGTGGGTGCGCTCGACCGCACGCCGATCGTCATCGGGCACTCCTTCGGCGGCCTCCTCACGCAGAAGCTCGCCGGGATGGGACTGGCCGCCGGGGGCGGTGGCCATCGACCCGGCGCCGTTCCGCGGGGTGCTGCCACTGCCGGTCTCGTCTTTGAGGTCGTCGTTCCCGGTGCTCAAGAACCCGGCCAACCGCAAGCGGGCGGTGATGCTCACGTTCGAGCAGTGGACGTACGGCTTCACGAACGCCATCCCCGAGGACGAGGGCCGGCGGCTGTACGACACGTACGCCGTGCCCGGGTCCGGCCTCCCGCTGTTCGAGGCCGCGACCGCCAACATCAACTGGCGGACCGAGGCCAGCGTCGACACGAAGAACCCCGACCGGGGCCCGCTGCTGATCATCTCGGGCGAGCTCGACCACACCGTGCCGTGGAAGATCGCCAACGCCTCCTACAAGCGCTACCGGCACTCGCCGGCACCGACCGAGATCACGGAGATCCCCGGCCGCGGGCACTCGCTCGTCATCGACCACGGCTGGCACGACGTCGCCGACACGGCCCTGGCGTTCCTCGAGCGCCACCACCTCACGGCCTGACGTCTCACGCCTGACGTCGACGTTCCCGCCGCGATCGTCGGTCCCGTCGGGGTCCGCGCTCGACGGTGGCGGCGCCGGGGTCGCGGACCGAGGTGGTCCCGGTCGAGGTGGCCGCCGGGCGGGTGCGCCTCGGCGGTGTCGATGCCGGGGAGGTGGGCCTGGCGGTTGGCGGTGCGGTTCAGCCCGCCGTGCTCGAACGTGACGTCGACCGACTCGAACCCCTTGTGGCGCTGCGCGGTCGCGGCGTCGGCGTACGACCGCCGGTCGGCGTCGTCAGGTCGACGTTGTCGGTGAACGGGCGTGAGCAGCGACGGGGGTACAGCCGCTTGCTGCGCACGACGTTGATCTCGATGCTCAGGACGACGCCGAGGGCGGCGAAGTAGATCCACGCCAGCAGGCCGAGCACGAAGGCGAACACGCCGTACGCGCGCTCGTGCCCTTGACGACGCCGTTGACGTAGGCCGTCCCGAAGAGCTGCAGGAGCTGCCAGATCACCGCCGAGGTGATCGCCCCCGGGAGCACGTCGACGACGCTCACCCTGGTGGCGGCCGCGATGCGGAACGCGACGCTGAAGACGACCGTGTTGACGACGACGGCGGCGATCGTCGACAGGAGCGCGCCGGTCCCGCTGAACACCCCTTCGTTGGCCGCGCCGCCGCCGAGCACCGACAGCACGGTGGTGGCGATCACGGCGAACCCGGCCGTGAGGATCAGGAGCACGCTGCGCAGGCGAGCCCGCACGGGGTTCGGCCGGAGGTTGCCGGGGCACCGCCCAGCTCACGTTCACCGCGTTCTGCAACGCCTGGGCGACGCCCAGCGCGCCGTACATGGCGACGATGGCGCCGACGACGACCGCGACGGCGCTGCCCTGCAGGCCCTGCGGCTCGCTCAGCTGCTGGCCGATGATCGGGAACTGGCTCGAGCGCCGAGTCGAGGATCCGCTCCTGCAGGTCGGGGTCGTCCTGCAGCACGAAGCCGAGCACCGAGGCCAGCAGCAGCAGCAGGGGGAACAGCGACAGGAACCCGTAGTACGTGATCAGGGCGGCCAGGTAGGGACCCTGGTCCTCGGCGAACTTGTAGATCGACGGCGATCGGGAACGCCGAGCACGGGGTGCCGCCGCTGGAAGCGGTCCAGCCCTTCGTCACCGCGCATCCCGGGGCTCCTCGCGACGTCTCGGCCACCAAGTCGGACATTGTGTCGCCTCGCACGCCGTCCACCCTGCGCGATGAGTTCCGCGGCCGACCCGGCGGTCACCACGGCCGTGACCACGCTGATCGACCTCGAACCTGCCGCCCGCCGGCTCGCCGACCTCGTGGCGGCCGTGACCGACGACCAGCTGGCCGGCCCCCCGTGTGCCCGGCGTACACGCTCGGGCGACCTCGTCGACCACGTCGACGGGCTCAGCCAGGCGTTCACGGCCGCGGCCACGAAGGACGTCGGGGACGCCGCGCCGCAGGGCCCGTCCGGCGACGCCTCCCGGCTGACCCCCGACTTCCGTCGAGCGCATCCCCGACCAGCTCGCCGCGCTCGCCGAGGCCTGGCGCGACCCGCAGGCGTGGACGGGGATGACCCAGGCCGGCGGCGTCGACCTGCCCGGCGAGGTCGCCGGGCTGGTGGCGCTCAACGAGCTGGTCGTCCACGGCTGGGACATCGCCACGGCGAGCGGGCAGCACTACGGCCCGACGACGCGTCGCTCGCAGGCCGACGCAGGGCTTCCTGGCCCAGTTCTCGGGACCGGGCAACGAGGAGGCCCGCGGCCGGCCTCTTCGGTCCCGAGGTGCCGTGCCCGCCGACGCGCCGCTGCTCGACCGCGTGATCGGCATGGGCGGCCGCGATCCCGGTGGACGCCCGCCGACCCGATCAGTCCGGCCGATGACCCGTCGCTGCCGTCGATCGTCTCGCGCCCGATATCCACCGTGCCTCGGCGTGGCGGGGCGTCTCCTCGATCATGTGGATCAGCACCCAGCGCAGCGTGACGGCGTCGCCGAACCACGCCTGCCCGAGGTCGTCGACCTCGTGGTCGGCGACGACCGCGTCGGACGAGTCGACGCTCGGCGGTAGATCGCCAGGACGTCGGCCGTCGACTCCCCGGGCTCGATGCGTAGGTCGGCATCCGGCTCGTCGTCGTCGACGGCAACGGCTCGGGTCGCTCCCGAACGTCGGGCGGCCCATGCGTACCGCTCGCGCCGAGTACTTCCGAGGCCGATCAGGCTGGTCCCCGACGGCGTCACCGCTCGCCGCACTGCTCGTCGTCACCCGTCAGCTTCCACAGGACGACCTGGCGATGGCGCCCGAGGCTGGCGCACCAGGCTCTCCTTCTCGCCGGCGGTGAACGGCACCGGGGCATCGCCTGAGCCCCGCCGATCATGACTTCGGGGGCCGAGCGGCGAAGATGGGCGCACATGGGGATGTCGAGCAGAGAGAAGGTCGCCCATGAGCGAAGTGACCGTCGTCCGCGGAGGCACGATCGTCGACGGGACCGGGGCCGGCGGGCGGCTGGCCGACGTCGCCGTCGCCGACGGCCGGATCGTCGAGATCGGCAACGGCCTCGCAGGGCGACCGGGTCATCGACGCCACCGGCTGCGTCGTCGCGCCCGGGCTTCATCGACATCCACACCCACTACGACGCCCAGGTCTTCTGGGACCCGGCGCTGACGCCGTCGTGCTACCACGGCGTCACGACGGTCGTCGCCGGCAACTGCGGCTTCTCGATCGCCCCGACGCACCCCGACCGCCGCGACGCTGATCGCCCGCACCCTCGAGAAGGTCGAGGACATGGACCCCGAGTCGCTCGCCGCCGGGATCCCGTGGGACTTCGTGACGTTCCCCGAGTACCTCGGCTCGGTCGAGCAGCGGGGGACGGTGCTCAACTTCGCCGCCTACATCGGCCACACGCCGCTGCGCATCTACGTGATGGGCGACGAGGCCTCGTCGCGCACCGCCCGGCCCGACGAGGTCGCCGAGATGGCCGCCTCGTGCGGAGGCCATGGGGGCCGGCGCCTCGGGTTCGCCACCAGCTTCGCCATCACCCACCTCGGCGCCGACGGCCAGCCGATCCCCAGCCGGTGGGCCGACCGCACGGAGCTCGACGCCCTGTTCCGGGCCGTCGCCGACAGCGGCCGCGGCGTCATCGGCATCAACGGCGTCAACGAGGAGCTGCACTTCGACCAGATCTACGACCTGCAGCGCGAGCTCGGCGTCCCGGTCACCTGGACGGCGCTGCTGACCAGCTCGACCGGCGCCCACAACAAGGCCCTCGACCTGCACCGCCAGGGGATGAGCGAGGGCTCGGAGGTGTGGCCGCAGGTGTCGCCCCGCCCGCTGACGTTCTCGATGAACATGGTCGAGCCGTTCACGCTCAACACGAGCCCGGTCTTCGCCGAGCTGATGGCCGGCACGCTGCGCCGGGCGTTCGGCGGCCTACGCCGATCCGGCCGTGGCGCGACCGTGTGCGGGCGGCCTGGGCCAAGGGTCCCGAGGGCGGCATCCCGCCGCGTTGGGAGACCTACGAGATCATGGAGTCGACGTCCCGTCCCGAGCTGGTCGGCCGGCGCCTCAAGGAGCTCGCCGAGGCCGAGGGCGTCGACCCGTTCGACCTCCTGCTCGACCTCGCCATCGCCGAGCCCTCGCTGCAAGGACATCCGCGTCAAGGCCGTCCTCGCCAACGACGACGAGGCCGGCGTGGCCACGCTCCTCCAGGAGGACGGCTGCACGCTCGGGCTGTCCGATGCCGGCGCCCACGTCACGCAGCTGTGCGATGCGCCGCTGGCCACCGACCTGCTCGCCCGGTGGGTGCGCGAGAAGGGCGTGCTCACGCTGGAGGAGGCCGTGCACAAGCTGACCCAGGTGCAGGCCGACCTGTTCGGCTTCGAGGACCGTGGCGTGGTCCGCGAGGGCTTCGCCGCCGACCTCGTCGTCTTCGATCCCGACACGGTCGCGCCCGGCCCGCTGCGGCGCATGCACGACTTCCCGGCCGGCGCCGAGCGCCTGACCGCCGATCAGCCCGAGGGCATGCGCCACCTGCTCGTCAACGGCGTGCACGTGATCGCCGACGGCACCCTGCGTGACGAAGCGGTCGCCACCCGGCCGGGTCGCATCGTGCGGCCTGCGGCCCGCTGAACCGGCAACTCGCGTGCCTGTCTGCGACGATCGGCCCGTAGCTTGTTGAGGTGAGCGCTTCGACGCCCGCCGAGCGCAACTACGGCAGGATCCTCCCGGCGGTCGCAGCGGTCGCCCTGATCGGCACGGTCGTCGTCGCCGGCGGCATCGGAGCGGGGGCGACAGCGGCGACGGCGGGGCCACGACCTCCCCGCCCACGGCGACGGCCACGCGTGGCCGCCACCGACGAGACCGCGCTGCCGACGACGACGACGACCCCCAAGACCACTCTCAGCCAGCCGCTGAGCCAGGGGATGAGCGGTCCCGAGGTCCAGTCGCTGCAGCAGCGGCTGACCGACCTCGGCTTCCAGCCCGGCCCCGTCGACGGCCAGTTCGGCAAGCTGACGACGGCGGCGGTGTGGGCGTGGGAGACCGTCGTCGAGGGCGCGCTGCAGCGCGACGCCAGCGGGATGTCACGCCCGAGCGCTGGCTGCTCGATGCAAGACCCGCTGGCCGTGGCGCCCCGCCGGCCCGATGCCGGCAAGCACACCGAGATCTACCTGCCGCAGCAGGCGATCGTCGTCTTCGACGGCGCCACGCCGATCTTCATCAGCCACATCTCGAGCGGTGAGCTCGAGCCGCCGGGCGACGACTTCAGCAAGGGCAAGGAGTGGTGCGAAGAGGTCACCATCGACCCCGGCGAGAACGGCAACGTGGACGGGACCGAGCCGATCAAGAAGGGCGTCTGCGGCAACGCCTGGACGCCCGGCGGCGTGTTCGAGTTCTACCGCAAGGTCGAGGGCGTCCGTCAGAGCCGCCTCGGCGGCATGCGCAACCCGGTGTACTTCAACTACGGCATCGCCGTGCACGGCGCCTACGAGGTGCCCGACCACCCGGCCTCGCACGGGTGCATCCGCATCGACAACTCGTTCTCCGAGCACTTCCAGAGCATCGTGAACATCGGCGAGCAGGTCTTCGTGTGGGACGGCGTCGAGGAGCCGGAGACGTACGGCGCCCAGTCCGGCCTGTGGGACTGGGCCGACCCCAACTACACGACGACACGACGACGTCGACCACGACGACGGTGCCCGTCACGACCACCACCGCGCCGGTGCCGACGACGCGGCCGACGATCCCGCCGCCCGTGACCCCGGCCACGACGACGGTGGCGCCATCACCGGAGACGACGACCACCGTCGCCGGCGCCACCGGCGGGCTGACGGGCGGTCCCGGCCGCGCCGGGCCCGGCCGGCTCGGCGAGCCGACCGGGACCGCGTGCGCCCGGTCAGGACGTGGTCGGGCCCATCAAGCTGAACGCCGCCCCGGCGGGGTCCTGCACGACGGCGAGTCGCCCGTACGGCGTGTCCTCGGGCTTCATCACGACGGACCCGCCGAGCTCGGTCGCCCGCTCGACGGTGGCGTCGACGTCGGCGACGCGGAGGTAGACGGTCCAGTGCGACGCCCTCCGGGGCAGGTTGCCGTCGTCCATCACGCCGGCCTTCTGGTCCTCGCCCGCGCCGAGCGTCGAGTAGCGGAACTCGTCGGTGTCGCTCATCACGTGGGTGTCCCAGCCGAACACCCGCTCGTAGAACGTGATGGCCGGGCCGAAGGACTTCGTGTGCAGCTCGAACCAGCCCGGCGTGCCGTCGGCCTGCAGGTCGTAGCCGAACTGCATCTCGCCGGTCCCCTGGAACACCCCGATCGGCGGCGCCGCCCGGGTCCACGAGGAAGGCCATCACGCCGACGGCCGGGATGTCCATCGGGCCGACCAGGACGCTGGCGCCGTTGGCGGCGGCGGCGTCGCGGTCGCCCGGGTGTCGTCGGATGCGAGGTAGATCGACCAGACGTCGGTCGGGCCCTGCGGATCCGTCGCTCCCCATGCAGCCGGCCACGGGGGTGCCGTCCTTGGAGAACGTGATGTAGCCCCCGTACTCGGGTCCGCCGACCTCGGCTGTCCAACCGAAGAGGTCGGCGTAGAACGACTGGGCACCGGCGGTGTCCGTCGTCATCAGGTCGATCCAGCAGGGCTCGCCGGCGGCAGCGGTGTGGTTGCTCACGTGCACTCCTCGATGGTGGGTGGATCCCGGGCGGATCCGATCGTGATGGAGACGTGGCGGCGCCGCCGAACTCATCGTTGCGCGGCGAAACGGTGGCGCGTCGCCGCCATCCGCATGCGTACCGTCGTCGTGATGACGCCCACCGGGCCCGCCCGATCGCGCCACGTGCTGCTGTACGGGCCGCCGGCCGCCGGCAAGCTGACCGTCGCCCGCTGCCTCTCCGAGCACCACGGGTTCCGGCTCGTCGACAACCACGTCACCGTCGATGCTGCCCTGCGCCTGTTCGACTTCGGGACGCCGGAGTTCGGCGCGCTCGTCGAGCGGCTGCGGGTCGCCATCGTCGAAGCGGCGGCCGAGGCCGGTCTCGACCTGGTCACCACGCTCGTCTACGCCCGCGGGGTCGACGATCGCCACGTCGCCCGAATCCTCGCTGCGTCCGAGCGCCGCGGCGCGGCCGTCACGCTCGTCCGGTTGTGCCCATCGACCGAGGCGCTCGAGGAGCGGGTGGGCGCGGCCAGTCGGCTCGACACCTCGAAGATCGCGGACGTCACCATGCTGCGGCGGCTGCTGGCCGACTACGACCTGCGGGCGGCGGTCGGACCCGCTGACCTGTCGATCGACAACACGGCGCTGGCGCCGGAGCACGTGGCCGCGCTCATCGCCGGTCACGTCGACACCGGTGCGGCTCAGCCGCCGTCGGGTTCGTCGGGCGGGTCGGCGAGCGGGCGAACGGACGAGCGCGGCGGCACCGGCCCCGAGCGCCGGGACCAGGGCCACTGACCGTCGATCTCGACCTCGAGCGCGAAGCTCAACACGATCCGGATCACCACGATGGTCCCGAGCACGACCACGCTCTCGAACGTCGGCTCGACGACGATGGTGCGGACGATGTCGCCGATGATGAGGATCTCGAGACCGAGCAGCACGACGCGTCCGAGGTTCCGGCGCACCTGTTCGTACACCGTCGAGCGTCGCTCAGGGCTGAGGAACGCCGGGATCCCCGTGGCCAGCGCCACTGCACCCCCCGCGACCATGATCGTGACGCCGGTCGCCTCGACGATCCGGACGATGCGCTCGATCGTGTCCTCGTAGGTCATGCCGCATCGTGGTCGCTGCGTCGCCCGCCGTTGTATTCGGTCGACGCCGCGTGCTCGGGACGACGGTCATCGACGGACACCGCCGGTACGATGCGGCCGATGCCGCTGTACGAGTTCCGGTGCCGAACCTGTGACGAGCGCTTCGAGGTGCGCCGGTCGATGGAGGAGTCGAGTGACGCCGCCACCTGCCCCAGCGGGCACCTCGACACCGTCCGCCTGCTGTCGATGTTCGCGTCGACGGGCGCCTCGGTCGCGACCGCGCCGTCGCTCCCCGCTGCCCCGAGCGGCGGGTGCGGCAGCGGCTGCGGCTGCCACCACTGACCGAGCCACATCGTTCGGACGCTCGCGGACTCGCTCGGCTCACGATCCCCGGGATGGACGGGCTGGTCATCGGCGTCGACGACCCGACGGCGCCCGACGTCCTGGCCCTCCTGACGGCCCACCTCGAGTTCGCCCGGTCGACGAGCCCACCCGAGGACACCCACGCCCTCGACCTCGACGGGCTCCTCGGCCCCATGATCACGTTCTGCAGCGCCCGTCGCGACGGTGACCTGCTCGGCATCGGCGCCCTGCACCGCCTCGACGCGGACCACGCCGAGCTCAAGTCGATGCACACGGCGGCCGCCGCCCGCGGCCGCGGCGTGGGCCGGGCGATGGTCGAGCACCTCGTCGCGCTCGGCCGCCTCGAACGGGTGCCGGACGGTCAGCCTGGAGCGTCGTCGAGCTCCACCACGCGGCCGCGTTGCAGCGACTCGCCGTCGACGGTGACGTCGATGTGGTCGGGCTCGTGGATCCGAGCAGAGACCGGCGCGATCGCTGCGCCGGCGACCGGGCCGTGTACTGGAGCCTGGTCACCGACTTCCTCGACCGGCTCGGCGAGCGCGGCGGCTGACGCCGCCCACCCTGCTGCTCACTCGCTCGAGGACGGGTCCCGCTCAGCGGGCCACGAAGTACTTGGCTTGGGGGTGGTGGCAGATGATCGCCGAGGTCGTCTGCTCGGGCTGGTACTGCCACCCCGTCTCCTCGGAGACCTCGATGCCGAGGCGTTCGGCACCGAGCAGCGTGGCGACGGTGGCGTTGTCCTCGAGGTCCGGGCACGCCGGGTAGCCCCACGAGTAGCGACCGCCGCGGTACTGCTGGCGGAACAAGCCGCCGACGGTCGGCCCGTCCTCGTCGACGAATCCCCATTCCTCACGGATGCGGCGGTGCCAGTACTCGGCCAGCGCCTCGGCCATCTCGACGCCCAGTCCGTGCAGCAACAGGTACTGCTGGTACTCGTCGCCGGCGAACAGCTTCGCCGTGGCCTGGCTCACCGTCTCGCCCATCGTGACGATGTGGAAGGCCGCGTAGTCGACCTCGCCGGACTCGACGGGTCGGAAGAGGTCGGCGATGCACAGGAACGGCGCCGCCTTCTGGCGGGGGTAGTGGAAGCGCGCCGCCTCCACCGACCGCGTCTCGTCGGTCCAGATGACGAGGTCGTTCCCGTCGCCGTTCGCGGCGAAGTAGCCGTAGACGACCTGCGGCACGAGCACGCCCGACGCCTTGGCCGCCGCCAGCTGCTGGCGGAACGTCGAACGGATGCGGGCCTTGAACTCGTCGTCGCTCTCGGGCGTGCCGTCGGTCGACTTCTCCGGGCGGAACTGCCACTGGTTGCGGTAGAGCGCGGTCTCGTTCACGTACTCGGCGATGTCGTCGAGGGCGATGCCCTTGACGACGCGCGAGCCGAGGAACGGCGGCGTGAACACCTCGTTGTCGCCGGCGACGTCGGGCGAGCGGCGCGGCAGCTCGACGGCAGGCGCCGACTCGCCCGACCGCTCGGGCAGCTCCCGGCCCGTTGGCACGCGACCGAAGTCCGGGTCCCAGTCGCCGCTGCGCTTCATGCCCATCAGTGCGTCGAGCGTCGAGAGTCCCTCGAACGCGTCGCGTCCGTAGAACAGCCGGCCGTCGTAGATCTCGCGCAGGTCGCGCTCGACGTACCGGCGCGTCAGCGCCGCGCCGCCGAGCAGGACCGGCACCTCGGCGAGACCCAGGGAGTTGAGCTCCTCGAGGTTCTCGCGCATGATCAGCGTCGACTTGACCAGGAGGCCGCTCATGCCGAGGGCGTCGGCGTCGACCTCCTTGACCTTGGCCACCATCTCGCCGATCGGCACCTTGATCCCGAGGTTGTGGACCTCGTAGCCGTTGTTCGTGCAGATGATGTCGACGAGGTTCTTGCCGATGTCGTGGACGTCGCCCTTCACGGTGGCGATGACGAGCTTGCCCTTCGACGAGCTGCCGCCGACCCGTTCCATGTGCGGCTCGAGGTAGGCAACGGCGGCCTTCATCGTCTCGGCCGACTGCAGCACGAACGGCAGCTGCATCTGGCCCGAGCCGAACAGCTCGCCGACGACCTTCATCCCGCCGAGCAGGACGTCGTTGACGATGGCCAGCGCGGGGATGCCGGCGCCCAGCGCCTCGTCGAGGTCGGCGCTGAGGCCGTCGCGGTCGCCGTCGATGATCCGGTGGTGGAGGCGCTCCTGCACCGGTTGGCCGCTGCGATCGGTCTTCTCGGTCTTCGTCGACTTCACGTCGGCGAACACCTCGAGCAGCACCTGCAGTGGGTCGTAGGTGTCGGTGCGACGGTCGTAGACGAGGTCGAGGCAGACCTCGCGCTGCTCGTCGGGGAGGCGGTTGAGCGGCACGATCTTGCCGGCGTGCACGATCGCCGAGTCGAGGCCGGCCTGCACGCACTCGTGGAGGAACACGCTGTTCAAGGCGTGACGGGCGGCGGGGTTGAGCCCGAAGCTGACGTTCGACACGCCGAGCGTCGTGTGGGCGCCAGGGATCTCGGCCTTGATCCGACGGATCGCCTCCATCGTGTACATCGCGTCCTTGCGCAGGTCCTCGTCGCCCGTCGACAGCGGGAACGTGAGGGTGTCGAAGATCAGGTCGCTGGCCGACAGCCCGTAGCGCTCGACGGCGATCTCGTGGATGCGGTGGGCAACCTCCATCTTCCACTCGACGTCACGGGCCTGGCCGCGCTCGTCGATGAGTAGGCAGATCACGGCCGCGCCGTACTCGCGAGCGAGCGTCATCACCTTGTCGAAGCGGCTGCCGGGCAGTTCGCCGTCCTCGAGGTTGGCCGAGTTGAGGATCGAGCGGCCGCCGATGTGCTGCAGGCCGGCCTCGAGCACGGGCGCCTCGGTGGAGTCCATCACCAGTGGCACGCTCGACTGGGTGGCGAACCGCTTGGCGATCTCGTCCATGTCGACGGCACCGTCGCGCCCGACGTAGTCGACGCAGACGTCGAGCACGTGGGCGCCCTCGCGGACCTGCTCGTTGGCCATCTTGGTGCAGGTGTCCCAGTCGCCGGCGAGCATCGCGTCGCGGAACGCCTTGGAGCCGTTGGCGTTCGTGCGCTCACCGATGATCAGGAAGCTGAGGTCCTGCTCGATCGGCACCGGGCTGTAGATCGACGAGACGCTCGGCTCGACCTCGATCGTGCGGGCCTTCGGCACGAGGTCACGGACCGCGTCGACGACCTGGCGGAGGTGCTCGGGTGTCGTACCGCAGCACCCGCCCACGACGGCGGCGCCGTACTCGGTCACGTGGCGGGCATGGAACTCGGCCAGCTGCTCGGGCGTGAGGTCGTAGTGGGTGCGCCCGTCGACGACGCTCGGCAGGCCGGCGTTCGGGAGCACGCTGATGGGAACGGGGGAGTGGTGGCCGAGGTACCGCAGGTGCTCCTGCATCTCGGCCGGTCCGGTGGCGCAGTTGATGCCGAGCACGTCGGGGCGCATCGCCGCGATCGACACCACGGCGGCGCCGATCTCGCTGCCGACGAGCATCCGCCCCGTCGTCTCCATCGTCACCTGGACCTGGATCGGCACTTCACGGCCCTCGGCGGCCATCGCCCGCCGGCACCCGATCATCGCCGCCTTGACCTGCAGCAGGTCCATGCACGTCTCGACGACGAACAGGTCGACGCCGCCGACGAGCAATCCGCTGGCCTGTTCCCGGTAGGCGTCGCGCAGCTCGGCGAAGCCGATGTGGCCGAGGCTGGGCAGCTTCGTGCCGGGACCGATCGAGCCGGCCACGAAGCGCGACCGGCCATCGGCGGCGTAGCCGTCGGCGACCTCGCGGGCGATGCGGGCGGCGGCGACGTTGAGCTCGTGGGCGCGGTCGGCGATGTCGTACTCGGCGAGCACGGTCGAGAAGCTGCCGAAGCTCGCCGTCTCGACGGCGTCCACGCCGACGTCGAAGAACGCCGCGTGCATGCCGGCGATCACGTCGGGACGGGTCAGGCACAGCATCTCGTTGCAGCCCTCGAGGGCGGCGCCGCCGAAGTCGTCGGCGGTCAGGTCGAGACCCTGCACGTAGGTGCCGAACGCGCCGTCGAACACGACGACGCGCTCGTCCACCGCTTCGAGGTACGTCTGCCGTGGCATGGAACGACGAGGCTACTGGCGACCCTCGAGCGGCGGGCGATGGTTGCGGCCAGATCTGGGGGGAAACGATCGGTGACCGGGCGCTACGGTCCGACCACAGTGGTCCGCAGGAAGGTGTACACCAAGGCCGGCGACGACGGCACGACCGGGCTGTTCCACGGCGGCCGGGTGCCCAAGGACTCGGAGCTGCCGACGGCGTACGGCAGCGTCGACGAGGCGCAAGCGGTCATCGCACTGGCCCGCGCCCACGCCGGCGGCGACCTCGAGCGGAGGCTGGTCGCGATCATGCAGGACCTCTGGGTGCTGATGGCGGAGCTGGCCACGCTGCCGGCGAACCGCACCAAGCTCGAGGCCGGCGTCACCGCCGTGTCCCAGGAGATGGTCGACCACCTCGAGCATGAGATCGACCACCTCGACGCGCAGTTCGACCCACCGACCGAGTTCGTCGTGCCCGGCGGCAACGTCGTCGCGGCGTGGCTCGACCTGGCCCGGACGGTTGTGCGTCGCTCCGAACGCCACGCCCTCGCGGCGGCCGACCCGCCCTCGCTCGTCGTGCCCTACCTCAACCGGTTGTCGGACCTGCTGTGGACGATGGCGCGCTGGCAGGAGGCCGGCGACGGCTCGACGCTGCGGGTGCGTGATGCCGGGGGCATCCCGCCCACGGCAGACTGAGACGATGTCCAGCGCAACGAGCTTGCACAGCGCGGCCGCCACGTTCAACCCGACGCCATCGGTCAGCCGTTCTTGCGACGTCACCGTCACAACGGCGCGCTCGGCGCCGTCATCGGCCGGCGCCGTCGGGGTGCCCGTCGGGCCCAAGGGCCCGGTGTCCCGCCTCCTCGGACTCGACCGGGCGACGCTGGTCGCGTCGGGCTTCGAGGGCAAGGTCGGCCAGACGCTCGTGGTGCCGCGCCGCGACGGCCCGAGCGTCGTCGCCGTCGGCGTCGGCGAGTCGTCGTCGCTCGACACCGCGCGGCTGCGCGACGCGGCTGCTGCGTTCGCCCGCGCCGCGTCCAAGCACGACCACCTGGCGACGACGCTGGCCGACGTCGGCGAGGTCCAGGCGGGTCCGGCCGGGCAGGCCGTGGTCGAGGGCATCCTGCTGGCCCGGTACCGCTACGGCGTGCTGAAGCGCGACGCCCCGACCGCCGGGGTGTCGACGGTGACGCTGGTCGTCGGCCCGGCGCGGACGGCGGCGGTGCAGCGCGGTGCCGAGCGGGGCCACGTCATCGCCGCCGCCGCCCAGCTGGCCCGCGATCTCGCCAACACGCCACCCGGTCACCTCACGGCGAGCCGGATGGCCGACGTGGCGTCGGCGGTCGCCGCGTCGAGCGGGCTGGGCATCGAGATCTTCGACCACGACGCGCTGGTCGAGCTCGGGTGCGGCGGCCTGCTCGGTGTCAACGCCGGCAGCGAGGAGCCGCCGCGGATGGTCAAGCTGACGTACCGTCCGCCGCGCCCGGCCAAGGGCAGCGGCCACCTGGCGATGGTCGGCAAGGGCGTGATGTACGACTCGGGTGGCATCAGCCTCAAGCCCAACGACGCGATGCACGCCGCGATGAAGATGGACATGTCGGGCGCGGCTGCCGTCCTGTCGGCGATGTCGACCCTGCAGGCGCTGGGGTGCCGCAACGCGGTCACCGGCTTCCTCATGTGCACCGACAACATGCCGTCCGGATCGGCCATGAAGCTCGGCGACGTGCTCACGATCCGCGGCGGCACCACGGTCGAGATCCACAACACCGACGCCGAGGGTCGACTGGTCCTGGCCGACGGCCTGGCCCTCGCCGTCGACGACGGCTGCGACGCGGTCGTCGACATCGCCACGCTGACCGGGGCCTGCATGGTCGCCCTCGGACCCGGCGTGGCCGGCGTGTTCGGCAACGACGACACGTGGGTCGACCAGGTCGAGGCGGCGGCGGCGGCGACCGACGAGCCGGTCTGGCAACTGCCGCTCGAGAAGCGGCGCTACCGCAAGCTGCTCGACTCCGACATCGCCGACGTCAAGAACGTCGGTGGACCGTACGGCGGGGCGATCACGGCCGCGATCTTCCTGTCGGAGTTCGTCGGCGATGTCCCCTGGGCCCACCTCGACATCGCCGGGCCGATGAAGGTCGACAGCGACGACGCGTGGCGGTCGAAGGGCGCGACCGGGTTCGGCACGCGGCTGCTGGTCGACCTGGCCCTCAACTTCAGCCCGCCCGCCGGCTGAGCGCCGGATCACGACGCCTGGCGCCGTAGCAGCTCGCACGCCTCGGCAGCCGCCGGCGGCGGGACCCCGACGGCGATCAGTTGCGGCTCGAGGACGCCGCGGTCGTCGCCGGCAGCGAGCATCGCGGTGGCGAGCGCGTGGGCCCGGGCCAGGACGTCGAGCCGGACCGTCGTCGTGGCCCACTGCTCGTGGGCGTGCTGCAGGTCGGGCGGCAGCCGCAGCAGGTGGCGTTGGGAGACCGCCGGCATGCGGCGGCGCACGGCCCACGTGCCGGTGAGCTGCTGGAGGGCGCCGAACATGGCGCACCGCTGCACCGCCTTGGCGAACGGTGAGGCCGTCCCCCTCGTCACGCTGAGCCCGAGCGAACGGGCCGTGCCGGTCACGTCGAGCTCGTAGCCGTCGGGATGGCGGTCGAACCCGGCGACCAGGCGCCGTACGAGCCACGTCGCCGTCGGGCCGAGGACCGACAACCAGAACTGCTCGACGTAGGCCGAGCGGGGGTCGTGGCCACGGCGGTCGACGACGGGGTCGTGCCACGGTGTGACGCGCACGGTCGTCGGCAACGGCTCGGGCTCGAGGGGGAACGTGGCGAGGGACATGGGACCTCCGGATCGTGGGTGGCGAGCGAGGCGCGGTGCGGCCGGTTCGGGGCCGCTGCCTCCCCTGGGGGTCGTGACGGGGCGGAAAGGGAAAGCGCGGTGGCGAGACTGTCGACATGGACATCGACGACCGGATCACGGGCGACGTGCGCACGGTGCAGGCGTGGGTCGCCGATGCCGAGCGCATCACGGTGCTGACCGGTGCCGGGATCTCGACCGACTCCGGCATCCCCGACTTCCGTGGACCGAACGGGGTGTGGACCAAGAACCCGGGCGCCGAGAAGATGGCGACGATCACGCACTACCTCGCCGATGCGGAGGTCCGCCGGGCGGCCTGGCGCAGCCGGACCGAGAACCCGGCGTTCCAGGCTCGTCCCAACGTCGGTCACGAGGCGATCGTCGAGCTGGCCCGGCGGGGCACGCTCCACGCCGTGGTCACCCAGAACGTCGACGGGCTGCACCAGCGGGCCGGTCTCGCCGACGAGGTGGTCGTCGAGGTGCACGGCACGATCTGGTGGACGCGCTGCTGGGCGTGCCAGGACCGCCGGCCGATGGCCGAGGTCCTGGCGCGGGTCGACGCCGGCGAGGAGGATCCGCCGTGCGAGGTGTGCGGCGGGATCCTCAAGAGCGACACGATCTCGTTCGGGCAGGCGCTCGTGCCGGCCGTCATCGAGCGGGCGATGCGGGTCAGCGAGGAGGCCGATCTCCTGGTGGCCGTCGGCTCCACGCTCAGCGTCTACCCGGCCGCCAACTGCGTCCCCGTCGCCAAGGCCGCCGGCGCGCGTGTCGTCATCGTGAACGGCGGCCCGACCGACATGGACCCGGTGGCCGACATCGTCCTCAACGGCGAGATCGGCACGCTCCTACCGGCGATCGTCGCCGCCCCGGACTGACGGTTCTGACTCCGTTTCGGGGCCACAAGTGGCCCCGAACGAGCGTCAGAACGGGTGGTGCTCGGTCGGCGCGGCGAGGCCCGACGGTGATACCCGACCGTGGAGATAGGCTTTTCGTCATGGCCACGTTCCGAGAGCTGCTGGGGGCCGCCAAGGCGGCGATCACCGAGGTCGACACGGCGGGGGCGGCCGAGCGCGTCGCCGCCGGCGCCATCGCCCTCGACGTCCGCGAGCCCGACGAGTACGACGCCGGCGCCCTGCCGGGCGCCGTGCACATCCCGCGGGCACCTCGAGGCCCAGGTCGAGGGCAAGTTGACCGACAAGACGGCGCCGGTCGTCGTCTACTGCGCCGGCGGGGTCCGCTCCGCCTTCGCCGCCCGCACGATGCAGGAGCTCGGCTACACCGACGTCGTCTCGATGGCCGGCGGCTTCGGCCAGTGGAAGGACGAGGGTCGGGCGTGGAAGCAGCCCGTCGTGCTCACCGCGGACCAGCGCAACCGGTACATGCGCCACCTCCTCCTGCCCGAGGTCGGCACCGAGGGGCAGGCCAAGCTCCTCGACTCCAAGGTGTTGCTGCTGGGCGCCGGCGGCCTCGGCTCACCGGCCGCCCTGTACCTCGCTGCGGCCGGGGTCGGCACGCTCGGCATCGTCGACATGGACGAGGTGGACGCGTCGAACCTGCAGCGCCAGATCCTCCACAACCTCGACCGCATCGGTGACCGCAAGGTCGACTCGGCCAAGAAGACGTTGACGCTGCTCAACCCGGACGTCGACATCGTCACGTACGACACCCGACTGTCGGCCGAGAACATCATGGAGATCATCGACGGCTACGACGTGATCATCGACGGCGCCGACAACTTCCCGTCCCGCTACCTGCTCAACGACGCCAGCGTGAAGCTCGGCATCCCGGTCGTGCACGGATCGATCTTCCGGTTCGAGGGAATGGTCAGCGTGTTCCACCCGCTCCAGGGACCGACCTATCGCGACATGGTGCCCGAACCGCCGCCGGCCGAGCTGGCGCCGAGCTGCGCCGAGGCCGGGGTGCTGGGCGTGCTGCCGGGCATCGTCGGCTCGATCCAGGCGCTCGAGGCGATCAAGGTGCTGCTCGGGTTCGGTGAGCCGCTGATCGGCCGCATCCTGTCCGTGGACACCACGGACATGTCGTTCCGCACGTTCAACCTGCGGCCCGACCCGGCCAACGTCGTCACCTACGACAACCGCGATCGCATCCAGGTCCGCGACCTCGACGGGCTCTGCGCCCCCTGGATGGCCGACGCCCACTGACGTCGGCCGCGCGCTTTGGGGTCTAGGCGGCGGTGAGGCTAGGGCGTTCGGGGGGTTCGGCCTCGGCGTCCAGGACCGTGCCGCAGTAGCAGCGCACGTACACGGAACCGCCGCGGCCCCAGTCCGAGGCGACGATGCGGCTGACGTTGATGAGCTTGCGGCTCTCGCAGGTGGGGCAGTAGGGAGCGAACATGTCCCCCATGGTGGTCGGCCTGGACTGGCGGGTCACGGGCCACTTCACTATGATTGGCCTGTGGCTGCCCAGACCAATGTCAGGCCAATCGCGGCGGCGATCGCCGGGTGGGCCGACCACGGCCACGGCAACCTCAGCCAGCGCCTGGCCCACGGTCTGCGGCGGCTGATCGACGCCGGGCTCCTCGCCGCCGGGTCGCCGTTGCCCCCCGAACGGCGGCTCGCCGAGGAGCTCGCCGTCAGCCGCTCGACGGTCACGGCGGCGCTCGACGTCCTGCGGGCCGACGGCGTGCTCACGTCCCGGCAGGGACAGGGCACATTCGTCGTCGGCTTCGACGTGCTGGACGACGGCACCAGTTCGTCCAACCGCATGGCCGTGCACCTCGTCGAAGGCGCCGGTGGGATCGATCTCGCCGTCGGCAACCCGGCCGACGTGTCGCACCTCCCGCCGGTGTCGATCGACGTCGCCGACCTCCTGGCGTCGGGCGCCGGACCCGGCTTCCAGCCCCTCGGTCTCCCGTCGCTGCGAGTGGCGATCGCCGAGATGCACACGGCAGCGGGGTTGCACACCGACCCCGAGGAGGTCCACGTCACTGCCGGGGCCCATCAGGCGATCGCCCTGGCCATCACCGCCCTCATCGGCCGCCGTGACGCCGTGGCCGCCCAGTCACCGGGCTACCCCGGTTTCTTCGACATCCTCGAGGGCATCGGCCACCCCGTCGCCACGCTGCGCGCCGATCGGGCCGGCATCCTCCCGGAGTCGTTGGCTGCGGTGCTCGGCGAGGGTGGGGCGTCGATCGTCTACATCCAAGCCGGCCCCCAGAACCCGACCGGCGTGGTGACGTCGCCGGCGCGGTTGCGGGCGCTCGCCGCCGTGCTCGACGAGCACGATGCAACAGTGATCGAGGACTCGACGCTCGCCGACCTCGTCTTCGCCGGGCGCCCGACGACGGACCTGGCCCGCCTGTGCCGGCGGGCGACGGTCATCTCGGTCGGGTCGTTCAGCAAGGTGCTGTGGGGTGGCCTGCGGGTCGGTTGGATGCGTAGCTCGGTCCCGGTGATCGACCGCACGCTGCACCGCCGACTGGCCCTCGACCTCGGCGCGTCCACGCCCTCGCAACTGCTGACGCTCGGGCTGCTGCCGCACCTGGCCGACATCGCCGCCGCCCGTCGCGAGTTCCTGGCCTCCAGCGTCGAGCGGGGCGTGGCCATGTTGCGAGCCGAGGTGCCCGAGTGGGACGTGAACATGCCGGACGGCGGGTCGGCCCTGTGGCCCGACACGAGATTGGCCGACACCGAGGCCCTCGTGCAGATCGCCCACCGCCACGGCGTCCACCTGGCGCCCGGTTCGATCGCCGTCGAGGGCCGCCGCCCCGACCCCCACCTGCGGATCTGTGTCGACCGGCCGTGGCCGATGGTCGAGGCCGGGTTGCACCGTGTCGGCGCGGCGTGGCGGGACCTGTCGCGTCAGCGGCGCCGCATCGCCGGATGAAGCGCCCGCTGATCGGGTAGGCGCGGCCCATGACCGAGCTGCACCTTACGCCCGCTCGGGGACCCGTCCGGCTCACCGACCCGACGATGCCCCCGCCGATCGTCCCCGACCCGGACCTCCCCCAGCCGCTGGTCCCGAACCCCGACGTCCCGCCCCCGGTCCTCCCGGACCCGGTGCCGCCGTCGCCGGTCCCGGATCCGCAGCCGATCGACTGAATCGACGCGCCCCGGTCGCGCGGCCAGCCGATCGTCAACGAGTCGATGCGCCGTCGTCACGTTCCTGTCACCGCCATGGGGCACGATGTGCCCCATGGCCCTCGGGCGGCTCGACGCCGATGCCGTGATCACGGAGCCCGCGGAGTCAGCGTTCGCTGGATCAGCGGTCGCCGACTCGGTCATCACCGTCACGATGGTCCACGGCAACGTGGTGATCACCCCCACCCGGCCGCTCGACGACGCCGGGCTCGACGCGCTGCGTGGGCTCGTCGAGGGCGCACGGGCCGCGGGCGCGACACCGGTCGTCGAGGTCGGGGCGCTGTCGAGCCCGGCCCGAGCCGCCGTGATCGCCGCACTGGCCGACATCGGCGAGACCACGTCGGGCCCGGTGAGCCGAGCGGCCGGCTGAACGGCACGGTGTCGTCGACGACCGCGACAGCCCGAGCCACGACGGTCGGTCACCCGACGAGGTAGAGCACGAGGCGGTGGCCGTTGCGCCCGCCGCTGCGCAGCTTGCCGAGACGGGCGAGGTCGCTGCTGACGGCGCTGACCGCCGGCCCGTGACGCGGGTCAGGACCACCTCGGCGAACACGGTGGCGAGCAGCGCCCGGACGTCGCCGTCGGCCCCACTGGCCGCCACGACCTCGTCGAGCCGGGCGGTGAGGTCGTCGACCTCGGCCCGGCCCTGCGGCGTCAACGGATCGGCGACGGCGAGGACCACCGCGTCGTCCGGAGCGGGCATCGTCACGGGCTCGTTGCGCACGAGGAGCACCGGGAGCGCGCCCTCGTCGACACGACTGCGGCCGAACTGCAGCACGAAGCGCTCGGCGACCCGCGGCTCGTCGCCCATCGCGTCGAGCCGGTTGACCAGTCCGGCCTGCACCGGCCCGGCGATCTCGGGATCGCCGGCGAAGTGGACGCGGACCGGCCCGTCATCGGCGACCGGGTGCGCCGCGGCGCTGAACTGCTCGATCGTCGCTGCCTCCTCCACGAACACTGTGTCCCCGTCCGCCGTGTCACGGATGTACGGGATGACCAGGAGCAGCGACAGCGGACGAGCCCGATGGCGACCGGACGGGACGAGATCGCTGCCGCGCTGGTCGTCCGGTCCGTCGCCACCCCGGTCCGCGACCAACCCGATCGCGCCCCACGACAGCCAGGCGAGCGGCGCCACCGAGCTCAGCAGCCAGGCCAGGAACAGTCCCCGGATGCTCACCGTTGCGACTGCGGCGGCCGCCCACGACAGGACGAGCGAGGCGGTGAGCAGCAGCTCGGCCCGATAGCCCCGCCGCCACGACACGATCGCGCCGGCGACGACGAGCAGGACGGCCACGCCGGGCACCAGGCCCAGCGCCACCGGCTCGGTCACCGTCACGAACGACGGGACGCCGGGATCGAGGAGCGACGTGAACGACGTCGCCCGACCGACGGCACGCAGCGCACGGGATGCGCCGACAGCCGGGTCGTCGTTCGTCAGCGACCAGTCGAGCAGCGTCCAGGCGTTCCCCGGCCAGTGCCGCGCCGTGTCGACGAGCACGGGCAGGAACAGCACGACGGTCAGCGCCGCTCCGACGGCGACGCCGCGGGACCGGTGACGGGCAGCATCCGGCGATCGGACGCGGCCGCGACAGCAGACGCCGGCGGTCGCGACCGCGAGCGGGGTCACGACGAGGCCCATCCCGACGTGGGCCTGGAGCGTGAACACGAACGCGACGACGGCGACGAGCCCGGCCGCCCGGTCGCCGCAGAGCCGGCACCAACAGGCGATCACCGTGAGGAGCAGGGGGAAGATGGCCAGCGTGATGTTCCAGTAGTCGGCGACCGAGAGCGCCGGGAGGCTCCACGCCGTCGCGACGAGGACGACCAGACCATCACGAACGCGGGTCGCCGCGCCGTCGCAGCAGGCACACGATGGCGGCCATCGCGACGCCGTTCACGAGAACGGCGGCCAACTGCATGGCCCGGCCGTCGGCGCCGAGCAACCGGTAGGGCGCGGCGAGCGCGGCGTACGCGAGCGGGCCGGGATCGGCCCAGCCGTACCGTAACCACGCGCCGGCCAGCGGCGGATGGGAGAAGAGGACGTCGCGGGTGAAGAGCTCAGTGCTGGCCCAGTCGGATGCACTGACGTGGTCGTCGCCGAGGACCGTCGCGGTGACGGGGAGGAGGGTCGCGGCGGTCACGACCGTGGCCAGCGCAGCCGCCGTCGACGCCCTCACGGTGCGGAGCAGGGATCCATCGTGGGGCGGTGGTCGAGCTCGTCGTCGTCGTCGCCTCCGTGGTCGTCGTGGCGCAGGTCGGTGCCGTCGTCGAGGTCACGGCGGTGGAGTCGGTCACGACCGACGTCGGTGCGGCGGTCGTCGTCGCGACCGTGGGTGGCGGGGTGGTCGCCGGCGGATCGGTCGGTGGCGGGGCTTCCGGCTCGGTGACGACCGTGGTCTCGGCCGGCTCGGGCTCCGCAGGTGGGGTGACCAGCGGGGTGGCCAGGAACTGCAGGCGGTAGCGCTCGGGGTGCGGCCAGGCGTCGCGGAGCATGTCGCGGGCGTTCTGGGACACGCTGACGACCAGCGGGCCGCCGCTCAGCCAGGGCATCAGGTGGGCGTGGTAGGTGTTCATCAGCCGGGTCGCCGCCGCGCGGGCGCCAGCGCCCGACGGGACGACCGTCGTCCACGGCCCCCACGGCTGGTCGGCGACGTCGATCACCAGGTCGTCGCCCCAGTAGCCGTCGACCTTGGTCGCCGCGACCCACTGCCCGCCGAGGAAGCGGGGCTGCATCGGGTTCTCGGCCTAGTACCGCTGGACGATCGGCTCGGCGGCGCCGGCGTCGGACGTCCACCCGGTCGGCGTCCGGTACTCCGGCGCCACGTCGAGCCGGCCGCGCGGCACCCGGGCCAGCGTACATCGCCGTCGCCGAGCACGGGCAGGCGTGGTACCCGCCCTGGCGGGCGAGGTTCTGGTCGAACGTGTTGCCGAACAGGTACGTGTGCTCGGCGTCGCTGGACACGGCGTAGCCGTAGATCGGATCGACGCCGGAGTCGGGCGCGGGCTGGAAGTCCAGCCGGGCCAGCGACGTCGCGTCGTAGGTCGCCAGCCACGTCCCGACAGGGACCCACCCGAGCCCGTCGGGCACCGCCGGGTCGGCCGTCTTGGCCATCTCGGCCCAGAACACCCTGAGCTGCCCGCCGGCCGTCTCGCCACCGAGCGGCCAGAACCATCGCGACAGCGTCCGCTCACCGGTTCCCGGCTCGAACGACGCCGGTGCCGTCGCCGTGCCCCGGTGCAGCAGCGTGAAGCACGCGCCGTTCTGGACCATCGCCGTGTTGTGGGCGAACGACGCCTGGTCGAGGCGGGTGGCGTTGCCGGTCGGGTCGAGGAACGTGTCCTGGAACAGCCACAGGCGGCGCTCGCCGCCGAGGTCGAACACGTGCTGGTAGTCGTGGCCGATCACCGGCCCGATGCGGGCCCGGAAGAACGCGTCGAGCGCGCGGCGCCGACGTGCCGGCCGCGCACCCGACGCCGGTGCCGACGTAGCCGCCGGTCGTGGGTGCCGACGTCCACGGCGGCGCCGGACCCGCCGGCGGGGGGTGGCCGGACCGCCCAGCGGGACGGGACGGGCGACGACGGCGGCCGGTGTCGCTGGTGCGCGTGCTCGAGGCGGCGGGGTCGTCGTCGGCGGGGTCGTCGTCGTCGCGTCGGTGGAGCTGGCGGAGGGGGTGCGGCGACCGTGGCTGGTGTCGGCGGCGCCCGTGGTGGTCGGTTCGACCGGCCCGCTCGGGGCGACCGCCGTGCGACCCGGGCCGCCGTCGTCGCCGACGTCGCGGCGTCGGGCGGATCGTCGCCCTGCTCGGTCCGCAGCAGCGCCGGCGCCGACGTCGCCCCGTCCGGGCGGCCGGTCAACGAGACGAGGCCCGTGGCGGTCACGAGGGCAAGGGCGATGAGCAGGTTCGCGGCGCGGCCGCGACGGCACGAGCCGGCGTCGCCCGCCGTCCGAGCGTGACCTCCAGTGCGATCTCCGCCCCGTGGGGATCGTGGCGAGGACGCTCGGCGCTCATCGCCGCCTGCCCATCGGCCGAGTCTAGGAACCTGCCGGAGGCCGTGTCAGGACGGATCGGGGGCGGCGATCTCGGCGGCCAGCTCGTCGCGCTCCTGGATGGCCACGCCGACGAGCACGAGCCCGATCCCGGCCAGATCGAGCGCCGACGGCCGTTGATCGAGCACGAGCCAGCCGATGAGGACGGCGGTGACGGGGAGCAACGCCAGCAGCACGGAGAACCGGCGTACCGGGATCCGTCGCAGCACGTGCTGGTCGATGCCGTAGCCGATGGCGTTGGAGAACACGCCGACCAGCAGGCAGGCGATCAGGAGCGCGCGGCCGACGCCCACACCGGACCGCTCCCGGGAGCGCCGAACGGTGTGAGCGCGAGCGCGCCGACGGCCAGCCCGACGCCGAGCCCGGCGACGCCCGGGCGGGCCTGGGCGACGTGCGAGCCGACCACGATGTAGGCGGCCCAGCATGCCGACGCGGCGAGGAGGTAAGCCAGCCCGACGGCGTTGCCGTCGAGCTCGACGCCGCCGAGCACGGCCACGCCGACGACGGCCACGCCAGAGCGCCGCCGCGTTGCGGCCGGTGCGCGTCATCGCCGCCGCCACGGCGATCGGGCCGATGAACTCGATCGCCACGCTCTTGCCGAGATCGGTGCGATCGATGGCCAGGTAGAAGAACGTGTTCATCGCCGCCGTGGCGATCCCGAAGATCGCCGCCGCGGCGAGCTGGCGGCGGGTCCAGCCGCGCCAGAACGCACCGGAGACGGCGAGCACGGCCATGCGCAGCGCCGATCACGCGGAGCCAGGCGACGGTCTGCGGCGCGACCTCGTCGAACAGCGAGCACGGCGATCGTCGCGCCGACGTACTGGGCGACCGCCGAGAGGACGAACAGCGCCTCGGGCGAGGCGGTGTCGAGGAACCGGGCGCCGGGTTCGGGACCGGCGGGTCGGCGACCGCTGGCGGTGCCCCCGGCGGGCACGCCGTCTAGTCGAACAGTTCGGGGTCGGTGCGGCAGATCTCCTGCCAGAGCGGCTGGAAGCTGAACCAGCCGGCCAGCGGGAAGCCGTCTGCGACGCGGTGTACGGGCGTACTCGTGGCGGATCTCCTTCGGTTCCCCGGCGGCCATCGCCATGAGCTGGGCCTGGCACGAGCGCTCCATGGAGATGAACCAGAACGCGGCCTCGTCGACCGTCTCGCCGACCGTGAACAGCCCGTGGTTCTGGTGGATCGCCGCCTTGCCGGTCGGGAACGCGGCGGCCAGCTCCTTGCCGGCCTCGACGTCGAACACGACGGCGCCGCCCTGCTCGGTGATCACGCGTGTGGTCCTCGTAGAAGATGCACGCGTCCTGGGTGATCGGGGCGAGCGGGATGCCGAGCGAGGCGAACGACTTGCCGTACGGCGAGTGGGCGTGGGCGGCGGCGACGACGTCGGGGCGGGCCTGGTGGATCGCCGAGTGGATGACGAAGGCGGCCCGGTTCACCGGTTGGTGCCGTACACCACGTCGCCGTTGTGGTTGACGAGGATCAGGTCGCTGACGCGCATGTGGCGGAAGCTGAGGCCGAACGGGTTGACCCAGAAGTGGTCGGGGAACTCCGGATCGCGCACGGTGATGTGGCCGGCGACGCCCTCGCCGAACCCGAGGCGACCGAACACGCGCAGCGCGCCGGCGAGCTTCTCCTTGCGGTGCGGGCGCTCCTCCTCGACGGTCTCGAACGTCGGCGGGCCGTCCAGCTCGCACGGCCTTCGGCGTCAGCGGGATGCCGTCGATGCGTCGGACGTCGGCCACGTCGCTCGACCGGCCGTGCCCGCTCGTGACTGCTCGGTGAGAGCCATGGCTGAGGCTACTGCTGCGCACGCGCGGCGACGATGGCGACGCGTGAGCCGTGAATCGCGCCGTGATGCCGCCGTCGATCGCCCCACCTGCCGCCAGCTACGCCCACGCGGTGCTGAGCGAAGGCGCCGGCCGCGCTGCTGCACACGTCCGGCGTCGTGCCGATCGCGCCGACGGCTCCGTGCCCGCCGACGCTCGGCGATCAGGCCGCGGTCGTGTGGGCGAACATCGCCGCCATCCTCGCCGAGGCCGAGATGGCGGTCGGCGACATCGTGTCGGTCACGACGTACGTCGTCGTCGGTGAGGAGCTCGGGCCGGTGATGGCGGCGCGCGACGGCCTTCGACGGCCACGTGGCGGCGTCGACGCTCGTGACGGTCCCGGCGCTCGCCCGCCCGGAGTGGCGAGTCGAGATCGCCGTCGTCGCCGCCGCTCGTTGACGGGCGGCGAGCGGCGTCGGACCCTCCTCGCCCGGTCCGGGACTCGGCCTGCGCTCCTCGCATCCTCGCCGCGGCCGGGCTGTCGGCCTGGTCGTGGTCGGGCTGGCGCTCAGCGCCGGCCGTCCCGTCAGTCCCGTGCCGGAGTGACGGGGAGCGGCGCTCAGAAGCCTGCGGTGGCCCAGGTGCGGGCGGCCAGGATGCCCTGGACGGACCCGATGTACTCGTTGGCCGCGGCGGTGTACCAGCGTCCGGAGAACCAGCGGCCGACGCAGCCCCACATGTCGCCGGCGACGTACTGCTGACCCCGCTCGACGTCGTTGAGCCACGTCTCCTGCCCTTCGAAGCAGGCGCGCCAGATCGTGTACGTCACGTCGACGTTCATCGCGCTCGACTGCTGCACCCCGGGGACGCGCCGTCGCCCGGGCTGTAGCGGACCTGGCCGAGGCCGACGGACTGCGGGCAGTTCCCGTTGCCGTCATACCCGTGACCTGGCGCGGACTGATCGGCGGGCCAGCGCCCGAAGTCCCCGAGGGCCGACATCTGCCACCACGACTCCTTGACGACCTGCGCTCGCACGACGTCCTCGTCGATGCCCCACTTGCACGCCGCCCACTGCAGGACCTGATCGGTGGTGCCGGTGAACGCGCCGTCGACGCGCCCGAGCTGCGGGGCGGCCCAGCTGTAGGACGGGCTGTACGCGTAGCCCCGGTCGCGTTCGGACCCGCGTTGCCGGGACGGATCTCGGCGGCCGGGCGCACCCGCGACGCGCACTCGGCGCTGGACGGGAGTGCCGAGCCCGGGGGCAGCGTGCCGAAGTGGCCTCCCGGTGGGGGCGGTACCGGGGCGCACTCCGTCGGGCCGCACTGCGTCACGAGGATCGCCATCGAGGCGAGGGCGAGGTGACGGGGTCGACGCCACGCCGTGCGGCGCCCCGGTGGCCGGGACGGCGCGCGATTCGACGCAACAGGTTCGACAACTGCATGACAGAAGTGTGACAGACCGGCCCCGGCTGGGCCAGGTACCGGCCGTCACCCCGGCGGGGGATCGTGGCGGGCCCGGCTGGGGTTCACCCGTGGCGCCTCGTCGGGCATCTTCGGGTAGACCGGCGGCCACGGGGCGTCCGGGATCCCACGGGCGAGATCGGCGCGGTAGCGCTCGACCAGCGGCTCGATGCGCTGGGGACGTCGTCGATCGTCGCCCACGGGTCGCCGTCGGCCGCCAGGCGGCCCGGACCGTGGCGAGGGTCAGCTCGTCGGGATGGATCACCGGGAGCTCGTCCCACCGGAACGGCGTCGAGACCTGGGCGCCGACGCGCGCCCGCACGCACCACGCACCGAAGACGGTCTTGTGCGGAGCGTTCTGGTTGAAGTCGACGAACACCCTTGCCCGCGCTCCTCCTTCCACCACGCGGCCGTCATCAGGTCGGGGCGGCGGCACTCCATCGCCCGCGCCACGCTCACGGCGGCCTGGCGGACGGCGAGCGAGCCCCAGCCCGGCTCGACCCGGGCGTAGAGGTGCAGGCCGCGGTTGCCCGTGGTCTTCGGGAACGCGATGATGCCGACCTCGTCGAGGAACGTCCGCACCTCGGCCGCCGCCTCCCGCACCATCTCGAACGTGACGCCCGGCGACGGGTCGAGATCGATGCGCAGTTCGTCGGTGTCCTCGGGGTGGCGGCCCGGTACGGCCACGGGTGGAACCCGAGGCACCCCTGGTTGGCCGCCCAGAGCACGTGGGCGAGGTCGGCCATCACGATGGCCCGGGACTCGGTGCCGTTGACGGTGGCCACGGTCGTCGTCACCAACCAGTCCGGGCGCCGCGTCGGGGATCCGCTTCTGGAAGAACGACTGCCCCGTGACCCCGTTCGGGAAGCGCTGCAGGAGCGTCGGACGGTCGCGGACGGTGCGCATCAGCGGCTCGCCGACGGCGACGTAGTAGCGGGCGAGGTCGAGCTTGGTCTCACCGCGCTCGGGGAACATCACCTTGTCGGGGCTGGTGATCGTCACCGTCCGGCCGGCCACGTCGACGTCGACGGGCGGTACCTGCTCGTGTGCCATCGCGACCGACGGTAGCCACGGCGGCGGGCTTGTTGGGGCCGGCCGCCCCGGATCGACTACACCGTGGCCATGGCAGCGCTACCAGGTGGGGCGCCACGACGGCTGCAGCGGATCCGGTTCTCCTTCGAGAGCCTCGGTCCCGTCGTGCCGCGGTCGAGATGCTGCCGAAGCACCGGGCCTACCGACCGGCCGACGACCGCAGCTTCGACCAGGCCCACGGGACCGACACGGCGGGTTCCGTGGAGCCGGCCCGAGCTGGGCATCGCCGACGACGAGATCCGCGGGGTCGGCGATCCTCTACCTCCCGTCGCCGCCGCGGGTGACGCGCTGGATGCTCGAACGTGTCGACGTCGATCCGTCCAGGACCCCCTCTTCGTCGATCTCGGGGTGCGGGAAGGGCCGCGTCCTGCTCGTCGCCGCGCGAGCGACCGTTCCGGCGCGTGGTGGGCCTCGAGATCTCCGAGAAATTGGCCGAGATCGCCCGCCCGCAACGTCGATCGGTTCCAGCCCGCCGAGGCCCTGCTGGCGCCGGTCGAGATCCTCGAGGCCGACGTCACGACCGTCGACCTGCCCGACGACGACGACCTCCTGCTGCACCTGTACCACCCGTTCGAGACGTCCATCACGGAGCGGGTGCTGCAGCGCCTCGAGGCGTCGCCGCGCGCTCGGTGCCACGCCGAGTCACGATCGCCTACCTCGCGTACACCGAGGCCGATCCCTCGAGTCTCGTGAGGTGCTCGGCCGATTCGACCTGGCTGCACCAGGTGCGCTACGAGCAGTCGGTGCGCGGCCAGTACAACTGGTTGCTGTACTCGACCTGATCGCCGCGCCGATGGGCTCACTACTGTCGCGGACCGTGTTACGCGGTGGGGTGCGATGAGGTCGGTCGCCGCGCCGCCGGTCGTACCGGCGTCGCCCGTCGATCCTGATGTCACGGCGCAGCTGCGGCTGGCGATCTCGATGCGCGGCGGCGTCAGCCTGGCCGTGTGGATCGGCGGTGCACTGGCCGAGATCGACGTGCTGCGACGATCGTGCCCGACGGCCGACGTGACGACGTCGACGGATCCCAACGCGCCGATCTACCGCTCGCTGATGGAGCTCGCCGGGTACACCTCGGTGCTCGTCGACGTCTTGTCGGGCGCCAGTGCCGGCGGCCTGAACGGCGCGTATCTACGCGGCCAGCCTGATGTACGACCTCGATTTCCGGGTCATGCTGCCGATCTGGGTGCGGCTCGCCGACATCGAGTCGATGGTCCGCATCGACACCAAGGACGCCAAGGGCCAGCCGGTCGACTCGCTGCTCGAGGGCGACGAGTACTTCCTCGCCAAGCTCGTCAAGGGCTCCGCGACCTGACGATCGACGCCGCGCCCGTGGGTACCCGCAGGCGTCGTTCCTCGATCTCGTCCTCACCGGGGACGCTCGTGTCGCCGGCCGAGGAGATCGTCGTCGGTGCGCCCGGGGAGAACATGGCGATCGGCCGGCGCGAGTCGTTCTTCCAGTTCCACCACGAGCGCAGCGGCGGCCACGACGGCGTACCGATCTCGCACTTCCCGTCGGCTCCGGACGAGACGATCGTGCAGCAGCTGGCGCTGGCCGGTCGGGCCTCGGCGTTGTTCCCGTTCGCGTTCGAGCCGGCGACGGTGGCAACTGATCGCTCCCCGCCGGATCCCCGACCACGGACATGGCCACCGTGTTCTCTGAGCGCGGCGGTGCCGGCACGTTCCGGGTCATGGACGGCGGTGTGCTGGACAACATCCCGATCGCCCGCGCCATCCGGGCCGTGGCCGCCTCACCGGCCGCCGATCCGACCGACCGCTCGGCTGCTCACCTCTACCCGAGCCCGCCCGACGACCTCCCGCCGGCGCCCCCGCCGGCCCACGCACCGGTGCGTGCCCTGAGCACCGTGCGCCGGGCGCTGACGGCCAAGCTCGGGACCGAGACGATCCTCGACGACACCGCCGCCGCTCGACGAGCACAACCGGAGGCCGCGTTCCAGGCGATGCGGTGGCGGGGGTTGTGGGACGGGGCCGGCCCCGACGTGACGGCATGGCCGGCCTGGCTCGGCCAGCTCGGCGAGCCGGCGACGGTCGTCGAGATCCGGGCCCGGATGGACGCCGACCGGCTGCTCGACGTGCTCCACCGGCCTCGCCGTCGCTTCGCCGGCCGTACCCGACCTCGTCGCCGATCCGGCGCGCCTGCTCGACGAGCTCGTCGACGCCGCCCGCCGCCGGAACGGTGGGGGTCGGCGGCCGCCGAAGGTCTCGCCGACGCCGTGCGGGCCGGGCTGGTAGCAGCGTCGCACGGTCGCACCGCGTCGCACCGCAGCCGTTCTCGGTGGACGCCGTGACCACCCGCTCGGCGCATCGACCTGCTGATCGGCGCCTGCCGGGCCGTCGAGTCGTCCATGCCGGGCACGAGCACGCCGAAGCAGCGGCTCTACGAGCACCGGGCGGTGGTCGAGCGCACGCTGTTCGCCAGCGAGCTGGCACTCATCGACGCCGTGCGTCGGCAGCCACCGCTCGACATCGCTATCCGTGCCGCCCTGGCTCGACGACCACCTGCCGATCGTCGACGTGGACGGCGCCGTCCACGACGGCGCGGCACAGGCGCTCGACGCGTCGCGCCCCCTGGTCGTCCACCTGCCCGACCACCCGCTGACCAGGCCGTACCTGATGCTGGCCCAGGTCGACGTCGCCGGCCTGATGAAGATGGCCCGCCACAGCACGTCGATGCTGGCGACCACGCTGCAGAACCCCTCCGCCCTCACGTTGAAGGTCATCTCCGGCGCGGCACCGACGCCGCTGGCCGCCGAGCTGGCGATGTACCGGACGTGGCGCGGCAACCGTCCGCGGCCCGAGGGGGACCGCATCTACGTCGACGACAAGCTGGCCGGCAACACGCTCGGCAACTTCGCCGCGTTCCTGAAGGCGAACTGGCGGGTCAACGACTGGACCTGGGGACGGGCCGACTCGGCCAGCCGGCTCGCCGAGGCGCTGATCGAGCGGCTCGACCATCGGCGGGCTGGGACCCGCGAGAGCCTCCAGGCGCTGTGGCAACAGGTCGGCGAGCCGTCCGACACCGCCTTCGTGGACGAGTTGCTGGCCGCGCTGGCCGAGGGGCCGGCGACCGCCGAGCGGCACAAGCTGTGGTGGCACGTCGTGCGGGCGCTGCAACTGGAGCTGTGGCGGCACCACCTGCCGCTCGTCGACTCCATCACGAACCGCAGCGAGGAGCACTGGAACCCGCGTTCGGCGGTGGTGCCGCCGCCCCGCCAGGAGCCCGGCGACCCGCCGGTCGAGGAGACGGCACCGCTCGGCGCGGCCGAGGCGCACGCCCGGTTGGGGACGTACGCCATCGGTCGCGAGACGGTCGCCGACATCCGCGGACCGGAGCGGCGGCGCATCGCGATGCGGTTGGCCAAGGTGGGCTTCGCCGTGCTCCTGCCGGCGCGGACGTTCGCCGATCCGGAGCCGGATCCGGCGTCGCCGGCGGGTGCCCGGGTGCGTCGCCAGCGCCACGCCGCTGCGCTCGGCCGGGCCGCACTGTGGCCATTGCGCCCGATCGTGCTCGGTGCCGTGTTCGTGGTCGCCGCGCCGAGGAGGCGATCGCGCTGCTCTCGATGGCGACCGTCGCCGTGGCCGTCGGCTGGTGGGGCGTCGACCTCGTCGGGTGGGGGTGGCCGCGATACGTCGTGCCCGGTGTCCCGGCCGTCGTCCTGGCCGGCGCCGGTGTGGCGTGGATGGCGACGGTCGAGCACGGACGACGGGTCGGGCTCGGGCTGCTCGCCGCGGCCGCCGGCTTCGTCGTGCTCCCCGTCCTCATCGACCGGTTGCCGGCCGATTCGTGGGTGCGGTGGCCGGGGTGGATCTGGCTCTCCGGCGTGGTCTTCGCCGCGGTCGGCACGGCGTGGATGCGGCCGTTCCACCGGGTGGTGGCGGTCGTCATCGCCGCCGTCGTCTACACCGGGGTCGCGTGCTGGCACTCTGGGCGTGGAGCTCGCCGCCTGGGTCGTTCTGGGCGCTCGAGCGGCCGTTCCCCGCCGGCTGGTGGACGGTGCTGTGCATCGCGCTGACCGGCGTCGCGCTCGGCGTCCAGGTCGACCACGGCCGAGTGTTCTCGCGCCGCCCCGGCCGGCCCGACTGACCGTCGGCGCCGCATCCGGCGCGGATGGGGCCGTCAGTTGGCGTGGAGGGCGGCGTTGAGGCCGCCCCAGGTGCCGCTGCGGGGCGGGCCTGGACGGCGCCGGTCTGGCTGTGGCGGATGAACATCATCCCGTCGATGCCCGACAGCTCGCGCGCCTTGACGACGGCGCCGTCGGGCAGCTGCACCAGCGTGCCGGCCGTCACGTACAGCCCCGCTTCGACCACGCAGTCGTCACCGAGGCTGATGCCGATGCCGCCGTTGGCGCCGACTAGGCAGCGCTCACCGATCGTGACCTGCTCGGTGCCGCCGCCCGACAGGGTGCCCATGATCGAGGCCCCGCCGCCGATGTCCGAGCCGTCGCCGACGACCACGCCCTGCGAGATCCGGCCCTCGACCATCGACGTGCCGAGCGTGCCGGCGTTGTAGTTGCAGAAGCCCTCGTGCATCACGGTCGTCCCCTCGGCGAGGTGGGCACCGAGGCGCACGCGTGACGCGTCGGCGATGCGCACGCCGGACGGCACGACGTAGTCGGTCATGGGCGGGAACTTGTCGAGGCTGCGCACCGTCAGCGCCCGTCCGTCCCGGCGCAGGCGCAGCCTGACGTCGGCCAAGTCGGCGACGGCCACCGGACCGATGTCGGTCCACGCCACCGTCGCGAGGTGCCCGAAGATCCCGTCCAGGACGAGTGACCGCGGCGCCGCCAGCCGGTGCGACAGGAGGTGCAGGCGCAGGTACACGTCAGCCGCCGACGACGGCGCGGCGTCGACGTCGATCGTGAGCCGGATCGGGCGCACGATGACGTCGCGGATGGTGTCGGGGCGGGCGCCACCGGCCAGCGCGTCGTCCACCTCCGGCGGCGCCTCGGTGCCGAGCTCGCCCCACCCGAGCCAGCGGAACCACGCGTCGAGCGTCGTGCCGTCGATGGCCTCGGTGGTGAACCCGGCACCCCATGCCATGCGTGTCATGGATCGACCTCGTCCGATGAGATGTGGGGCGCTGAGCCCTTGTGTGCGATGGGTCCCGGCCGCTCCGGGCGAAGCGTGGGGAACAGGATGACGTCGCGGATCGTGTCCACGCCGGCGAGGAGCATCACGAGCCGGTCGATGCCGATGCCGAGACCACCGGTCGGGGGCATGCCGTACTCGAGGGCGCGGAGGTAGTCCTCGTCGATCGAGCCCCGTTCCTCGTCGCCGGCGTCCTTGGCCCGCTGCTCCTCCTCGAACCGCACGCGCTGCTCGACCGGGTCGTTGAGCTCGCTGTAGCCGTTGGCCAGCTCGCGGGCGTCGACGAACAGCTCGAAGCGCTCGGTCAGCAGCGGATCGGTGCGGTCGACCCGGGCCAGCGGTGAGATCTCGACCGGGTGCCCGGTCACGAACAGCGGCGCCACGATGTCGTGCTCGACCGTCGCCTCGAAGATCTCCTCGACCAGCTTCCCCGGCCCCCAGGCCTGCTCCCAGCGCACCCCGTGGTCGGCGGCGATGGTCCGCAGGTCGCCGAGCGGGCGGGCCGGGTGGACGTCGAGACCGGCGGCGTCCGACGCCAGGTCGACCATCCGCCGCTTCGGCCACGGCAGGGCGAGATCGACCGGCTGCCCGCGGATGTCGACGACCGTGGTGCCGAGGGCGTCGGCGGCGGCGCGCACGATCAGCGCCTCGGTGAGGTCCATCACATCGGTGACGTCGGCGTAGGCCTCGTAGGACTCCATCATCGTGAACTCGGTGTTGTGGCGCGGCGAGAGGCCCTCGTTGCGGAACACGCGACCGATCTCGAACACCTTGTCCATGCCGCCGACGATCAGCCGCTTGAGGTGCAGCTCCAGCGCTACGCGCAGGTAGAGCGGCATGTCCAGCGTGTTGTAGTGGGTGACGAACGGCTTGGCGTAAGCGCCGCCGGCCTCGACGTGGAGCACCGGCGTCTCCACCTCGACGAACCCGCGCTCGGCGAACGTGGCCCGGATGCTGGCGACGACGGCGTGCCGCACGTCGAAGACGCGCCGGGCGTCGGCGTTGACGATGAGGTCGGCGTAGCGCTGGCGGAACCGGGTGTCGGGGTCGGCCAACCCGTGCCACTTGTCCGGGAGCGGACGGATCGACTTGGCCAGCAACTCGAGGCGGTCGACCTTCACCGACAGCTCCCCGGCCCGCGTCGTCATCACCGTCCCGTGGACGCCGACCCAGTCACCGCGGTCGAGGGTCTTCACCGCGGCGAAGCCCTCGTCGCCGATCACCGCCTTCGAGATGAACAGCTGGAGCTCGGCGCCGCGCTCGAGGATCGTCGCGAACACGAGCTTGCCCGTATCCCGCTTGAGCAGGATGCGTCCGGCGACGGTGACGTCGTCGGTCGTCTCGGTGCCGGGCGCGAGGTCGGGCCACGCCCCGCGGACCTCGGCGAGCGAGTGGGTGCGGTCGAAGCGGTACGGATACGGCTGCCCACCGGCGGCGCGCACGTCGTCGACGAGTCCCTGGCGACGGGCCCGCTCGGCGGCGAGGCCGCTGCCGGTGAGCGCGATCGACCCCGCGTCGTCGTCGGCAGCAGGCGCAGTCGTCATGAGCCGCTCACGGTAACGGACCGCGCCGTGTGAGCCGAGCGAGTCTTCGAGCGAGCGAACGAGGAGGCCCGGTGAGCCGAGCGAGTCTTCGAGCGAGCGAACGAGGAGGCCCGGTGAGCCGAGCGAGTCTTCGAGCGAGCGAACGAGGAGGCCCGGTGAGCCGAGCGAGTCTTCGAGCGAGCGAACGAGGAGGCCCGGTGAGCCGAGCGAGTCCGCGACCTTGACATACATACGCCGTATGCACATACTGGGTATGCTATGGCGGTTCGTGAAGGTCTGCTCGCTCTCCTCGAGGACGGACCTCGGCACGGGTACCAGTTGAAGACGGCGTTCGAGGCGGCCACGGCTGGCGTCTGGCCGCTCAACGTCGGCCAGGTGTACACGACGCTCGATCGACTCGACCGCGACGGCCTCGTCGACGTCGAGGAATATGCCAGCGACGGGACGCGGCAGAAGACCTACCGTCTGACCCTCGACGGGGTCGCCGCGGGCTCGGCGAGTGGTGGCGACGGTGCCGAGCGAGGACCCGCCGCCACGCGACGAGCTGATGCTGAAGGTGCTGATGGCCATCGAGCACGGATCCGGCCATGCACTGGACGTGATCACCGCGTCAACGGTCGGCGCTGCTCGCGCTGCTCCAGGCCCGCCGCCGGGAGCGCCGGACGGCGGAGTCGGGGGCCACGACCGCCGACGCGCTGGCGTCGGCGCTCGTCGCCGATGCGCTCGTGGTGCGGGCGGAGGCCGATCTCCGCTGGCTCGATCTGTGCGAGGCCCGCCTCGCGAGCGAAGACAGGCATGACATCGGTGAGCCGAGAGGTCCGGGACTGGTGCACGAGGCGTCGCAGCAGACGACCCGGTCCTCGAGTTGCGCCGCGTCGTCAAGCGCTACGGCGCTGGCGTCACCGAGATCAGCGCCCTGGACGGTGTCGACCTCACTGTCGCGCCGGCCGAGATGGTCGCCGTGATGGGTCCGAGCGGATGCGGCAAGAGCACGCTGCTGCACGTCGCCGGCGGCCTCGAGGATCCGTCGGCCGGTCGTCGTGCTGGTCGGCCGACTCGAGACGTGTCCTCGATGGGGCCCGAGGACCGCTCGACGCTGCGCCGCCGGGACGTCGGCTACGTCTTCCAGCGCCTCAACCTCATCCCGTCGCTGACGGCGATGGAGAACGTGATGCTTCCGCTGGAGCTCGACATGGTCGGCACCCGCGAGGCGCGCGCCGAGCGCTCGACGCGCTGCACCTCGTCGGACTGGACCAGCAGCTCGACCGCTACCCGGACGACTTCTCGGGTGGGCAGCAGCAGCGCATCGCCATCGCCCGGGCCGTCGTCGCCGACCGCCCGCTCCTGCTCGCCGACGAGCCGACCGGTTCGCTCGACACCATGACGAGCGACGAGGTCATCGAGCTCCTCGCCGCGCTCCCGGGGCGCTGCGGCACGGCGGTCGTGCTCGTCACCCACGAACCCCGGTTCCGCGTCGTACGCCGATCGCGTCGTGTTCATCGCGCGACGGACGCATCGTCGACGAGAGCCGGGTCGGGACGGTGAGCCGGGCGAGCGAACCATCGAGCCGGGTCGGAGCCGGCCGATGACACTCGTCGTCGAGCGTCCAGCGGCGCCGGCACCGGCGGTCGCCGCGCCCCGACGACGCCTCACGTCGCGCTGGCGCGTGGCCGGCCGCGTGGCCCGCCGGGAGGTGCGTCGACGCCCCGGCCGCACCGCGCTCGTCGTGGCGCTCATCGCCATCCCCGTGATCGGCATGTCGGTCGCGGCGACGGTGCGCTCGACGCTCGACGAGCCGTGGTCCGACACGTTCGCCCGCCGGTACGGCGCCGGCGACCTGACGGTGGAGCTCTACTCGATCGGTGCCGGCGGGCTGGACTCCATCGTCGCCGAGCTGCCCTTCGACACCCGATCGGTCGTCGCCGACAGCGTGCAGGCCCCGCTGCAGACGATCGACGGTGCCCACACCGACGGATACGTGCTGGTGACGAACCTCGACATCACCGATCCGCTGGTCGCCGGGACCGTCGACGTCCTCGACGGCGCGGCGCCGCGGCGGCGGCGAGGTCGCGCTCGACACCGCGACCGCCGACGAGCTCGGCGTCTCGGTGGGCGACGAGTTGCGCCTCGATCGTCCGGACGTCACCTGGCGGGTCAGCGGCATCGTCCGCCGGACCGACGACCACGATGCCGCCATCGCCATCGTTCCTGACCTCGACATCGGACAGGTGCGTCCGGAGGCGCGGAACGCGAGCTGCATGCCGACCTCGCCTCCGGCGTCGACCCCTCCTCCGTGGCCGACGGGGTCAGGGACGCGCGGGGGACGTCTCGATGACCATTGCTACCGTCACCGATCCCGGATCGCCGCCGAACGACGCCTCCGAGCTGGCCTGGGGCTTCGTCGCCGGCGTGCTGGCGCTGGCGGCGTTCGGGGTCATCGTGACCGCGGCGTTCGCCACGAGCGCCCGGCGCCAGCTCACGACGATCGGCCAGCTCAGCGCGAACGGCGCACCGGCCGGCGTCGTGCGGCGCAGCCTGCTTCTCCAGGGCTCGTTGAGCGGGCTCATCGGCGGGCTCGTCGGTGTCGTCGTCGCGGGAGCCGTGCTCGCGGGGGCCCGACCGCTCCTCGTGCACCTCGTCGACCGTGACGTCGCGCCGTACCAGGTGCCGTGGTGGCAGCTCGGCGCGATCGTGGCGACCGCGGTCGTCGCGGCCTCCGTGGCGGCACTCTCCCCGGCCCGCAGCGCGGCGCGCATCCCGGTCCTCGCCGCCCTCGCCGGCCGCCGCCCCTTGGCCCCGCCCCGCCGTCGCCTCGCACCGCTGGGCCTTGCTTCGTTCGTCGGCGGTGTCCTCTTCGCTGGCCGTGGCCGCCGCTACCAGCGCTGGTGGCAACCTGCCGGCGGCCGTCGCCGTCGTCGGGGGACTCGGTGTGCTCGCCGGGATCACGACGCTCAGCCCGCTCGCCGTCGACGTGGCCGGCCGGGTGCCCTTGTCGGGCGCCGGTCGGCTCGCGCTCCGCGGCATCGCTCGCCAGCGCACGCGCTCGGCCGCCGTCGTCACCGCCATCGCCACCGTGATGACGATCGCCGTCGCGGTGGCGACGATCGTCGGCGATCTCGACGACCGGAGCCCGGACGGGTCGGTCCCGTCGCTCCCCGCGGATCGGGTCATGGTGTGGCCGATCGACGTCGAGCCGACGTCGGCGGCGACCGCGTTCCGCCCGTCCGACGAGCTGCTCGGCTCGCTCGCCGAAGCGCTCCCGGACGTGTCGTCGAGCTCCTGGCCGGTGCCGTCGTACGAGCGGGGTCCGGGGCACGACCAGATGTACGCCAACGCCTCGTTCCTCGTCGCCGACGACGATGTCCTCGACGCGATCGGGCTGTCGGATGCCGACCGTCGGGCCCTGCAGGAGCACGGGGCGGTGGCGATGTACGCCGTCGACGGCCGCCTGGTGACCGACGGGACGGTCACGTACCAGGTGCCCACGGCGGCCGGCACCGTCGAGATCGAGGCCGCGGTGCGTCAGGACCCTCCACGATCCTGGGGCGGATCGGTCGAGGTGCTGCTGGCGCCGGCGCAGGTCGCCGAGCTCGGATGGGACGTCGTCGACGGCCCGCTCGTGCTGCGGACGCCGACGCCGCTCACCGAGACCGAACGCGACGCTGTCGACGACATCTCGATGCTCTCGTACGGCGGCGACGTGTTCGTCGAGCCGCGACCGGCACCGGCGACGACGACGGTCGCGATCGAGGTCCAGCGACCCGTCGACACGTGGTCGGTGACGGCCATCGCCGCCGTGATCACCGGGGCCGCCCTGCTGCTGACGTTGGCCATCGTGGCCGTCGGGCTCTCGCTGGCGGCAGCCGAGGGGCGTGACGAGCGCGACGTGCTCGTCGCCCTGGGCGCCCGGCCGAGGGCGCTGCGGCGCGTGGCGGCGATCAGGGCCCTCGTGATGACGGGGACGGCCGCGGTGCTCGCCGCGCCGACGGGGTACATCCCGGTGCGCGTGGCTTACCGGGCCGCCGACGACGACGTGCCGGCGGTGCCGTGGGCGGTCGCGCTGATCCTCCTCGTCGCCGTGCCGGTGGTCGCCGCCGTGGCGGCCGGGCTCGTCGGTGCCGCGGCTCGACGGCTGCGCCCACCGACGATGGCGACGCTCGTCTTCGAGTGAACGGCGGCCGGGCGGCGCGTAACCTGACGCCGTGACGACGCGCTTCGTGATCATCGGCGGTGGGCCGGCCGGCAACACTGCGGCGACGTACGCGGCGCGCCTCGGCGCCCAGGTGACGATGGTCGAGCGGGACGTCGTCGGCGGCGCCGCCCACCTGTGGGACTGCATCCCGTCCAAGACGATGATCGCCACCGGCGGGGCCATGGCCTTCCTCAAGCGATCGGCCGGCATGGGTCTGGAGGCGGTGCTGGCCGAGGTCGACACCGAGGCGCTGGCCGCTCGCATCGAGGGCATCAAGGACCACCTGCGGGCCGGCACGACCAGCTTGCTGGAGAGCCAGGGCGTGCGCATGGTCCGCGGCACGGCGCACTTCATCGGTCCGTACGAGATCGAGGTCGACGGGATCGAGGGCGTCGAGCGCGATCCCGTTCGACAGCGCGCTGATCGCGACCGGATCGCGCCCCGGATCCCGGACTGGTGCGACCCTGACGGGGACCGCATCCTCACGACGCGCGACTGCTACCCGCCGAAGGTCTTCCCGGAGTCGGTCACCGTCATCGGGTCCGGCGTGACGGGCGTCGAGTTCGTCCACATGTTCTCCTCGTTCGGCGCCAAGGTGACGCTCGTCGTGTCGCGCCAGCAGGTGCTCCCGGGCAAGGATCCCGAGGTCGCCGCGGTGCTGGAGGACGACTTCCTGCGGCGCGGCGTCAAGCTGCTCAAGGGCGCCCGCGCCGAGTCGATCGAGCGCGAGGGCGAACACACCGACGGGTACGGAGCAGGCGACACCGTCGTGGTGCGCTGCGACGACGGGCGCGTCGTGCGCTCGACCCACGCCGTGCTGGCGATCGGCTCGATCCCCAACAGCGACGGCCTCGAGCTCGAGGCGGCGGGCGTCGAGACCGACGGCGGCGGCTACGTGCCCATCGACCACAACTGCGTCACGAACGTCGGACACATCTACGCCGCAGGTGACGTGAGCGGGAAGCTGCCGCTCTCGTCGGTGGCGTCGATGCAGGGCCGCAAGGTCGCCGAGCGCCTCATGGGCATGCACTCAGCGCGACCACCGCCACCTCGACTACGACAAGGCGGCCTCGGCGATCTTCACCGAGCCCGAGATCGCCGACGTCGGGCTGGCCGAAGCCGAGGCGTTCGCGTCGGGCCGCAAGCTCCGGGTCACGAAGGTCCCGTTCACGGCCAGCCCGAAGGCGCTGATCAACGACGATCCGCGCGGCTTCGTCAAGATCCTCTCCGACCCGGCGACCGGCGTCGTGCTCGGCGGGTCGATCGTCGGGCGCCACGCCGCCGAGCTGATCTCGGTGATCGCCCTCGCCGTCACCGCCAACCTGAAGGTCACCGACATCGTCGAGAGCCTCCTCGTCCACCCCGCCCTCAGCGAGTCCCTGGCCGAAGCCGCCGAATAGGTCCACCGAACACGAGGCCGGACGTGCCGGTCGTTCGCTCGCTCGAGGACTCGCTCGGCTCACATTGCCGGTCGTTCGCTCGCTCGAGGACTCGCTCGGCTCACATTGCCGGTCGTTCGCTCGCTCGAGGACTCGCTCGGCTCACATTCAGACGAGGGGCGGCCAGGTGCGGTCGTGGAGTGCACCCGACGCCGTGCGCATGAGGTGGTCGTCGCGCATCACCTTGTTCCAGAACACCCGGACGTAGTCCTCGTCGGCGACGGTGCCCGCCTGCGACGCCGCGGCCAGCTCGCGGCGGGCGGCCGGGAGCGTCGCCGAGTCGTGGCCCAGCACGGCGGCGATGTCGGCCCGCTCGAGCTCGTCGTACTCGCGTCCGGACCGGTCGATCTCCTGGAGGTACTTGACGGCACGGGCCAGCCCCTTCGTCCACTGCGCGGCCAGCGGGTCGGCGATGCGGGGAACGATCGTCTGGAACGAGCCGAGCACGTCGTCGTAGAGCCGGGCCCAGTCGCGGTGCGGCTCGGGCGCGGGAAGGTCGGGGGGCGGCAGGTCGAGGCGCATCACCCGGGTCAGCGCCTCCAGCCACAGCCGCCGGTGGAGCTGGGGGTACATCAGGCTGTTGCCGACGTCGCGCTGCGCCGGCCGCCCCCGGTCGCGGTCCCCGTCACCCTCGTTGGGCTGCAGCGTGAACATCGTCGCCTCGGCGAACACTCGGTAGTACCAGATCCGCTCGACGTCGATGGCGTGCCCCGAGAGCTCGGCGTACTCCCGCAGGCGGTCGGGGAGGTGGGTGAACGTGTCCTGCACGGTGCGCAGCGACACCCACGCGATGTCGTCCATCGGATCGCCGAAGTGGGCGAGCTCCCAGTCGACGATCGCCGTGACCTTGCCGTCCTCGTACATGAAGTTGCCGGGGCCGGTGTCGCCCTGCACGACGACGACCGGTCCGTCGTAGTCGGGCACGTTGCGCTCCAGCCAGTCCACCGTGAGCTGCAGCAGGGGGTCGATCGACCCGTCCGGCGCCGTGCCGCGAGCCCGGACCTCGGCGATCCGCTCCAGGGCGTGCTCCCGGGCCGACATCACCGGACCGAAGCTCGGCAGATCGAGCTGGCGCGGGTCGAGTCGGTGCATGGCGGCGAGGTTGCGCGATGAAGTCCTGGGCGACGCGCACCTGCTCGTCGGGATCCTTGATCCGGTAGAACCAGGTGGCACCGCTGACCCGGTCGGCGAGGACGGCCTCGCGCGTGGGGTGCACGGCGCGCACGAACGCGACAGTGATCCCGGCGTCGCGCAGCGCAATGACCATCTCGGCCTCCTTGGCCAAGCGGTGGAACGCGCTGCGGGCCGGCATCGCTTCGGCGCTGTAGCGCAGGTACAGGGGAACCAGCTCGCCGTCGACGCGAACGTCGACGAACCAGCCTTCGCGCATCGCGCCGCCCGGGATGCGGTCGGCGTCGACGACCTCGCCCCCCATCACCTCCTCGATCCACGTCGTGACGTCGTCGGGCAGGTGCAGCCTGGCGTCGGTTCCGCTGTCGGTCATCGTCCCCTCCGTGCCGGCGGTCGGCGGTTGGCTACTTTGCCACCCGTGTCAGTGGAACAGGCAACGGAGCCCGGGTCCGGCGCCGACGAGTTCGGTCCGGACGACGACGCCATGCACGCCCCCGGCGACAGCTTCTACGAGACCGAGACGTTCTGGTACTCGTTCTTCGTCCCGGAGCGGGGCATCGGCGCCTGGCTGTACGGCTCGGTGCGTCCCCGGGCCGGCGTGTCGGCCGGCGGGATGTGGATGTGGGACGGTGGCGGCGCCGAGCCCCGTGACCTGCTGTTCTACAACCAGTTCTCGTTCCTCAAGCTGCCGACCGTGACGGGGCCGGAGCGCGTCGAGCTGGCCACCGGCCTCTCGATCACGTGCCGCACACCCCTGATGTCCTATGACCTGCGCTTCGAGGATCGGGAGCGGATCGTCGTCGACCTCCGCTTCGACGCCGTCGAACCACCGGTGCCGCTGCTGAGCGGGACGCCGCCGTACCCGAGGGCCCACCACTTCGACCAGACCGGTCGCGTCGTCGGCTCGGTCGTGCTCGACGGCGAGACGATGGACGTCGACTGCCACGCGATGCGCGACCGGTCGTGGGGCCCGCGCCCCGAGCGCGGCTACCGGCGCGTCGGCTACACGTGGGGCGCCGACGCCGACACCAGCTTCCTCGCCTACTCCACGCCGGACCATGAGCCGAGCGGGTCCTCGAGCGGGCGAACAGGGTCGGTCGGCGACGTGCACGAGATCACCGCCGGCTACCTCCGCCGTGACGGCACGGTGGCCCGGCTCGTCGAGGGCCGGCGGACCGACACGCGCGACCAGGAGGCACGGTGGGTCACGGGCGTCGAGCTCGACGCCGTCGACGAGCTCGGCCGGCGGCTGCAGGCACGCGGCACGGCGTCGACGCGGATGGTGCTCACGGCGGCCACGTCCATCTGCATCAACACGCTCCTCGAGTGGGATCTCGGCGGTCACGTCCTCGCCGGTGAGGACCAGGACGTCTGGCCGCTCTCGGGATGGTCGGCACACCGCCGTCCCCGTCGCGCGCCGGGCGTCGCCCACTGAGCTGGTTCGTTCGCTCGCTCGAGGACTCGCTCGGCGCACACGTGATCATGTGAGTTCCATGCCGGCTGCAACCACTGCCGCGGCACGGTGACGTCATGTCCGCTCCATCCCCCGCTCGGCCGATCGTCCTGGTCCGCCCGGCCGCCTCGCGCGAGCGCGTCGCAGTGCGGCGTCTGACGAGCGCGGCCTACGACCAGTACGTCACGGTGCTGCCCTCGGCCGTGTTCGCCGCCTATCACGCCGACCTGATGGACGACGCCTGCGACGCCGCGCGGCACGTGATGCTCGTCGCCTCGATCGACGACGAGATCGTGGGCGCGGTGCGCCACTACCCCGACGCATCCACCACCGGGCTGGGGTTCCCGGCCGGCTGGGCCGAGCTCCGCGCCCTCGCCGTCGACCCCGCGCACCGCGGCCGGGGCGTTGGCGAGGCGCTCGTCCGGGCGTGCATCGACCTCGCCTGCGTCGCCGGCGTGACGCTCGGGCTGCACACGGCCGAGTTCATGGCGGCCGCCGTCCGCACGTATGAGCGCTGCGGGTTCCTGCGGGCGCCGGACTTCGACCTCGGCGCCGAGCAGGTCCTCGGCTGGGACGAGCCCGGCGCGCCGGCGGTGATCGCCTACCGCTGGGGTTGACCGGTCGACCGGCCTGGCGTCGGGGTGATCAGTCGATGACCGCGACGATGTCGCCGCCGCCCACGGTGTCGCCGGGGGCGACCTTGATCTCCTTGATCGTGCCCGCCTTCTCGGCCGTGATCTGGTTCTCCATCTTCATCGCCTCGAGCACGACGACCGCTTGACCGATCTCGACCGCCTGTCCGACCTCGACGAGCACCTTCACGATCGTCCCCTGCATGGGCACCGTGACGTCACCGCTGCCCGCGCCACCACCGCCGCTGCCGCTGCCGGCGGCCCGCTTGGGCTTGCGCGCCTTGGCGGCCGACGGCGCCACGGCGACACCGGCCGATTCGGGCACCCAGAGGCTGACGTCGAAGCGCTTGCCGTTGACCTCCACGGTCGTCGACCGGCGCACGAGGGCCTCGGGCTCCTCACCGTCGGGCGGTGCCGGAGCGGTCGGCGCGGACGGGACGGTGAGGCCCGAGAGGTCGAGCGTCTCCTCGACCCACTTCGTCGAGTGCTCGACGGCCTCGAAGTCGGCGTGCCGGAGGATCGCGAGGTCGGCCGGGATCGTCGTGGCGATGCCACCGACGCGCATCTCCTCGAGCGCGCGGATCGTGCGGGCGATGGCCGTCGGACGGTCCTTGCCCCACACGATCAGCTTGCCGACGAGGTTGTCGTAGTACTGGCTGATCTCGTCACCGGCGTCGTAGCCGCTGTCGAAGCGGATGCCGAAGCCGTCGGGCACCTTGAGCTCGGTGATCCGTCCCGGCGACGGCAGGAAGCGACCGCCCGTCGGATCCTCGGCGTTGATCCGGATCTCGATGCCGTGACCGCGCTGCAGGGCACGGACCTCGTCCTGGGTGAGCGGCAGGGGCTCGCCCGACGCGACGCGGATCTGCCACTCGACGAGGTCGATGCCGGTGATCACCTCGGTCACGGGGTGCTCGACCTGCAGACGGGTGTTCATCTCGAGGAAGAAGAAGTCCCCGTCCTGGTAGATGAACTCGACGGTGCCGGCATTGAAGTAGCCGACCGCCTTGGCCGCCTTCACCGCCGCCGCGCCCATCGCATCCTCGACGCCATCGGGCAGCCCCGGCGCCGGTGCCTCCTCGATCAGCTTCTGGTGACGTCGCTGGGCCGAGCAGTCGCGGGTCGACACCCACACCACGTCGCCGTGCTGGTCGCCGACGATCTGGACCTCGACGTGCCGGGGCCAGGTGAGGTAGCGCTCGACGTAGACCTCGTCGCGCCCGAAGAAGCTCTTCGCCTCGCGCTGGGCGCTGGCCATCGCCTCGTCGACCTCGGCGGCCGCCCGCACGACCTTCATGCCGCGCCCGCCGCCGCCGAACGCGGCCTTGATGGCGACGGGCCAGCCGTGCTCCTCGCCGAAGGCGCGGATCTCGTCCGCCGACTGGGCGAACTCCGTCGTTCCCGGCACGATCGGGGCGCCGCCGCGCAGCGCCGCCTTGCGGCTCGAGACCTTGTCGCCCATCTCCTCGATCGCCGACGGCGGCGGTCCGATGAACGCGACGCCCATCTCGGTGATGGCGCGGGCGAACTCGGCGTTCTCGCTGAAGAACCCGTAGCCCGGGTGCACGGCGTCGGCGCCGCTCTGGCGGATCGCGTGCAGAATGTTGTCGACGTTCAGGTAGCTCTCCGCCGCCGTCTGCCCGCCGAGTGCGAACGCCTCGTCGGCGAGGCGCACGTGGAGGGCGTCGCGGTCGAGCTCGGAGTACACCGCCACGGTGGCGATGCCGAGCTCGCGGGCGGCCCGGATGACCCGGACCGCGATCTCGCCGCGGTTGGCGATCAGGATCTTCTGCAGCACGGCTGACAATGTAGGTGCCGTGCCTGCTGGCGACGCCAACGAACCCCCGGCGATCGGCGGTGGCCACCGGGCGGTCCCTGCGCCGACGAGCAGGGACGTCGGATGGCCGGCCGGTTGGTACGTCGAGCACGTCCTGTCGACCGGCAGCACCAACAATGATCTGCTGTCGGCTGCGGGAGGGCGACCCGATCGCAGCGTCCTCGTCGCCGATCACCAGACCGCCGGCAAGGGCCGCCTCGATCGCCGGTGGGACGCGCCGCCCGGCGCCAACCTGCTGGCGTCGATGCTGTTCCACATCGTCCCCGCCGATCCCGGGGAGCTGGCGCGGCGCGTCAGCCTGGCGGCTGTGAACGCCTGCCGCGAGGTGGCCGGCGCGGACGTCGTGTTGAAGTGGCCGAACGACCTGCTCGTCGGCGACGCCAAGCTGGCCGGCATCCTGGCCGAACGCGGTCCGACCGGCGCCGTCGTCGTCGGCATCGGGCTCAACGTCGGGTGGGCACCCGAAGGTGCCGCCCGCCTCGGGGACCAGGTCGACCGCCTCGATCTCCTGCGGGCCCTGCTGATCGCGTACGACGCGCTGCCGGCGGACGTCGCCTCGGTGTACCGCGCCGGCCTCGCCACGCTCGGGCGGGCGGTACCGCGTCGAACGGCCCGACGGGGTGCTCGAGGGTCGTGCGGTCGACGTCGAGGTCGACGGGCGGCTCGTCGTGATCGACACCTGCGGTGTCAGCCACCGCCTCGCCGTCGGCGATGTCGTGCACGTCCGGACGGTCTGACCACCCCGCCGGGCCGCCGCCCGGGTCGCCGCCCCGGATCGTCGGAGCGCCCAGGCGGTGCCGGACAACGTCGGGAGGGCACCGATAGCGTGTCCAGCCGTGTCCGGGAGCCGATTGCGTCGTCCACCAGGGGCGCTCGCGCTCGGCCTGGCCGTGCTCGTGGGCGTCGCCGGCAGCACCGGCATCCTCGTCTCGGCCCGTGACCGGACCGAGTCCGTCGAGCGCGACGACGCCGTCGTCGCCGCGCTGGAGGAACCGGTCAACGACTCGCCGGCCGAGAACTACCTGCTCGTGGGTTCTGACTCCCGCGAGGGCATCGCCTCCGACGATCCCAACGCGGGCGCCATCGGCAGCACCGACGAGGTCACGAACCACCGCAGCGACACGATCATGGTCCTGCGCCGAGAGCGCAACGGCGGCGCCGCCCTCCTGAGCCTCCCGCGCGACCTGTGGGTGGAGATCGCCGGCACCGGCGAGTCGGCGAAGATCAACTCGGCGTTCAACGAAGGCTCCGAGCGCCTGGTGCAGACGGTCACCCAGTCGCTCGGCATCCCGATCAACCACTACGTCGAGATCGACTTCGCCGGCTTCCAGCGGCTCGTCGACGAGATCGGCGGGGTCGAGATCTGCACGCCGTACCAAGCGCAGGACACCCATTCGGGCCTGCTCCTCGACCCCGGTTGTCAGACCGTCGACGGTTCACAGGCGCTGGCGTACGCCCGCAGCCGGCACTACGAGGAGTGGCGCGACGGCGACTGGCACGAAGACGGCACCGCCGACCTCGGGCGCATCCAGCGCCAGCAGCAGTTCATCCGCACCGCGGTGACCAAGCTCCTCCAGACGATGGAGAGCGACCCGTTCAAGGTCGGCGAACTCGTCGGCGCGGCCACCGCGGCCGTGACCGTCGACAACACGCTCGACCCGGTCAAGGCCGCCGCCGCGCTGCGCCAGGCCGCCGAGGTCGGGCTCACCACGTACCAGCTGCCCGTCGACGGCGTCGTCCACGGCGATCAGCAGGCCCTCGAACTGATCGACGACGAGGCCCAGCCGATCCTGGACTACTTCCGCGGGAACGGTCCGGCGCCAACACCGCCGACTACGGTTCCCGGCTGAACCCTATGAAGGCACTGATCCTGGCCGGCGGCGCCGGCACACGCCTGCGCCCGATCACCCACACGAGGGCCAAGCAGCTCGTGCCGGTGGCCAACACCCCGATCCTCTTCTACGGCATCGACTCGATGGTGGCGGCGGGCATCAAGGAGATCGGGGTCATCACCGGCGACACCGGTCCCGAGGTGCGCGAGGCGCTCGGCGACGGCAGCCGCTTCGGCGCCGTCATCACGTACATCCCCCAGGAGGCGCCGCTCGGGCTGGCCCACTGCGTGCTCATCGCCCGCGACTTCCTCGGCGACGACGACTTCGTCATGTACCTCGGCGACAACCTGCTCGAGCAGGACCTGGCGGCGTTCGTGGCGGCGTTCGAGGCGGCGCGCGCCGGCGACGATCCCCCGAGCGCCCAGATCCTGCTGAAGCAGGTCCCCGACCCGCAGCGGTTCGGCATCGCCAGCCTCGACGCCGACGGCCACGTCGTCGAGCTCGTCGAGAAGCCCGCCGACCCCCCGTCCGACCTCGCGCTCGTCGGCGTCTATCTGTTCGACGCGACGATCCACGACGCGGTTCGGGCGATCGCTCCGTCGCCACGCGGCGAGCTCGAGATCACCGACGCCATCCAGTGGCTCATCACGACGGGCCATCGGGTGCGCACCGAGCTGCTCACGGGGTGGTGGATCGACACCGGCAAGCTGACCCCGCTGCTCGAGGCCAACCGGCTGCTGCTCGAGAAGATCGACACAAGGCTCGACGGCACGGTCGACGAGGCGTCGACGATCGATGGGCGGGTGATCGTCGAGGCCGGCGCCGAGATCGTCAACTCGACGATCCGCGGACCGGTCGCCATCGGCGCCGGGACGACGATCAGCGACAGCTTCATCGGGCCGTTCAGCGCGATCGGCGCCCGCTGCCGCGTCGTCAACAGCGAGATCGAGCACTCCGTCGTCATGGACGACTCGCAGGTGCTCGACATCCCGCGCCTCGAGGACAGCCTGATCGGACGCGAGGCCGTCATCAACCGGACCCAGGCCCGGCCGCGAGCGCTGCGACTGATGGTCGGCGACCACTGCCAGATCGACCTGGAGTAGGGCGGCACGGTGCACCAGCTCGTGACCGGGGGCGCCGGGTTCATCGGGTCGAACTACGTCCGCCACGTCCTCGCCCACACCGACGACACGGTGACGGTGCTCGACAAGCTGACGTATGCGGGCAACCGCTCGTCGATCGACGGCCTGGCCGCCGACCGCTGCTCGCTCGTGCAGGGCGACGTCTGCGACCAGCCGCTCGTCGAGCAGCTCGTGGCCGACCACGATGCGGTCGTCCACTTCGCGGCCGAGTCCCACAACGACAACTCGCTCGACGATCCGTCGCCGTTCGTGCAGACGAACCTCGTCGGCACGTACACGCTGCTGCAGGCGGTGCGGCACCACGCCCGGCGCTACCACCACATCTCGACCGACGAGGTCTACGGCGACCTCGAGCTCGACGACCCGCAGCGGTTCACGGAGATCACGCCGTACAACCCGTCGAGCCCGTACTCGTCGACCAAGGCCGGATCCGACCTGCTCGTGCGGGCGTGGGTGCGCTCGTTCGGCGTCGCCGCCACCATCAGCAACTGCTCGAACAACTACGGGCCGTACCAGCACGTCGAGAAGTTCATCCCCCGCCAGATCACCAACGTGCTCGACGGCGGCCGGCCGAAGCTGTACGGCGGCGGGCAGAACGTTCGCGACTGGATCCACGCCGACGACCACAGCGCGGCCGTGCTGACGATCCTGCAGCGGGGCGAGATCGGCGAGACCTACCTCGTCGGCGCGGACGGCGAGCAGAGCAACCAGCGCGTCGTCGAGCTCATCCTCGAGCTGATGGGTCATCCGTCGGACGCCTACGACCACGTCAACGACCGCCCGGGTCACGACATGCGCTACGCCATCGACTCGACCAAGGTGCGCACGGAGCTCGGGTGGCGGCCGCAGTACGGGGACTTCGCCGCCGGGTTGGCGGCGACGATCGAGTGGTACCGGGCCAACGAAGCCTGGTGGCGTCCGCAGAAGGCCGCCACCGAGGCCAAGTACGCCCGCTCCGGGCAGTGACGCCCGTGCGGTCGCGCCGACGGTGCGGAGGAGCGGAGCCGGTGCGATGCGGTTGATGGTGACGGGGGCGGGCGGGCAGCTCGGCCACGACGTCGTGGCCTGCGGGCGCGCCGCGGGTGACGACGTCACGGCCACCGACCACGCCTCGCTCGACGTCGCCGACCGGGACGCCGTGCTCGCCGCAGTGACCACGCTGCGGCCCGATGCCGTGGTCAACTGCGCGGCGTGGACGGCCGTCGACGCGTGCGAGGGCGACCCGGAGCGGGCCCATCGGTCGAATGCCGTGGCGGTGCGCTGGCTGGCCGAGGCCTGCGACCGGGTCGGCGCCCACCTGGTCCAGATCTCCACGGACTACGTCTTCGACGGCATGCTCGAACGGCCCTACATCGAGTGGGACCGGCCGGCGCCGCGATCGGTGTACGGCGCGTCCAAGCTGGCGGGGGAGCGCGAGGCGCTGGCGCTCGGCGCCGCGGGCGACGGTCGTGCGGACGTCATGGGTGTGCGGCGAGCACGGCTCCAACATGGTCGCCACGGTGCTCCGGGCCGCCTCCCAGCGGGCCGGCGAGCGCGGCGCTCTGGCGTTCGTCGACGACCAGCGCGGGCACCCGACGTTCACGGCCGACCTGGCCCCGATGCTGCGCCGGCTCGCCCTCGACCGTCGCAGCGGGCTGCACCACGTCACGAACCAGGGGGCGGTCTCGTGGTACGAGTTCGTCGCCGCGATCGCTGGTCGCCGCCGGCTACGACGCCTCGATGGTGCGGCCGATCACGACCGCCGAGCTCGACCCACCGCGCCCGGCGCAGCGGCCGGCGAACAGCGTGCTCGACAACGCCGTGCTGCGGGCCGCCGGGCTGCCGCTGCTCCGCGACTTCCGCCGACCGCTCGCCGAGCTGGTCACCCGGTTGCGGCGCTAGCCACCGCTACGCTCCGCCGGTGCTCGCCGGCGTGCTGTCCGTCGTGGCGGCCGCCTTCTACACCGTCGGTCTGGCGCTTCAGCAGCAGGCCGACCTCGCCGCCCCGCCGTCGCCAGCGAGCTCGCCGGAGGCCGGCTGGCGGCGATACGGCCGGGTGGCGCGACGCGTCGTCTCCCGGCCCGAGTGGCTGGGCGGGTTCGGCCTCACGGCCGTCGGGTTCGTCGTGCACGGCGCCGCACTGTCGTTGGGTTCGTTGACGACGGTGCAGATCCTGCAGACCAGCCAGATCGTGTTCGCCGTGCCACTGAGCGCCCGGGTCGCCCACGTCGCCGTGCACCGTCGCGACTGGGCCGGCGCGGCGATGGTCGTCGCCGGGCTGGCGCTCGTCCTGGTGGCCTTGCGGCCGAGCGAGGACGAGGGCGCTGGCACGCCGGACGGCTGGGCGGTCGCGGTCGGTGGCATCGCCGTCGTCGTGATCGCCGTCGTCCTCGCCGCCCGCGTGGCCGGGCGGGCGCGGGCTGCGCTCCTCGGCGTCGCCGCCGGGATGGTGTTCGGCGTCGAGGGCGCGGTCTTGAAGGTCGCATCGGACCAGATCGCCGACGAGCGCTCGTTGGGCGCGCTGCTCGGTCCGGCAGTGTGGGCGACGTTCGTGCTCGCCGGGCTCGGCGTCGTGCTCCAGAACGTGGCCCTGGCTGCGGGGCGCCTGGCGGTGGCCCTGGCCACGATCACGATCGCCGCGCCGATCACGTCGGCCGTGATCGGCGTCGCGGTGTTCGGCGAGCATCTGGCGACGGGTCCACTCGACGTGACGTTCGGGCTGCTCGCCGGCCTGCTGGCGACGGCCGGGGTCGTCCTCCTGTCGCACTCCGACGCTATGGCGCCGGCATCCGAGGAGGCGGCGATCGGGTCGGCGCCCGGCGCCGCGCCGTAGCCTCCCCGCCCGATGGCCGGCTTCACGCGCGCCGAACTGGAGTCGTTCCGCGACGCCACCGTGCCCGACCTCGTCGGCCCAGGCCTGCGGCTGCTGTTCGTCGGCATCAACCCCGGGCTGTGGACAGCCGCGACAGCCACGCACTTCGCCCACCCCGGCAACCGCTTCTATCCCAGCGTTGCTCCGCGCCGGCATCATCGACCGCCCCATCGACCGGGGGCGGGGGATGACCGACGAGGACCGCGACGCGTTGGTCCGGCGTGGCATCGGGATCACCAACCTCGTCGCCCGGGCGACGCCGAAGGCGTCGGAGCTCACCGATGCCGAGCTGCGCGAGGGCGGCGCCCGGCTCGAGGCGTTCGTCGTCGAGCACCGGCCGCGCGTCGTCGCCGTCGCCGGCGTGACGGCCTACCGCACCGCCTTCGGTCGTCGCCACGCCTCGCTCGGCGCCCAGGAGGAGACGCTCGGAGGGGTCGCGCTGTGGGTGGTCCCGAACCCCAGCGGTCTCAACGCCCACGAGACCATCGACACGCTCGCCGCGGCGTATCGGCGACCTGCAGTGGTCGCCGGGATCCTCGCTTGAGCGGGGCGAGTCAGTGGCCCACCCCGCGGCGGGTCAGGACGGGGCCCGCTCGGCTTCCTCGCGGTTGGCCCGGTACCAGTCGATGGTGGTCTGCAAGCCGTCTTCGAACGGGTGCTGGGCCCGCCAGCCGAGCACGTGCTCGGCCCGGGTCGCGTCGACGCGGCGGCGCGGTTGGCCGTCGGGCTTCGTCGGGTCCCACCGCAGCTCGCCGTCGAACCCGACGAGCCGCGCGATCGTCTCGACCGTCTCGCGGATCGTGACCTCGTGGTCGGTACCGAGGTTGATCGGCTGGGTGCCCTCGTGGGCCTCGGCGGCGAGGACGATCGCCTCCGCCGCGTCGTCCACGTACAGGTACTCCCGCGACGCCCGCCCGGTGCCCCACACGTCGACCTTGTCGTCGCCGGCCTCCGATGCGTCGACGCACTTCTTGATGAGGGCCGGGATGACGTGCGACACGCTCGGGTGGAACTTGTCGCCCGGGCCGTACAGGTTCGTCGGGATGAGGTAGGCGAAGCGCTGGCCGTACTGGGCCTCGTTGACCTGGGCGTGGACGAGGTGGGCCTTCTTGGCCAGGCCGTACGGGGCGTTCGTCTCCTCGGGGTAGCCGTCCCAGAGGCTCTCCTCCCGGAACGGCACCGGCGTGAACTTCGGGTACGAGCAGACGGTGCCGATGAGGACGGTCTTGTCGACCCCGTCGTCGTGGCGGGCGGCCTCGATGACGTGGGTCCCCATCAGCAGGTTGGCGAGGTACAGCGGGGCCGGCTCGGCCTGGTTGTAGCCGATCCCGCCGACCCGGGCCGCGAGGTGGATGATCGTCGCCGGCCTCGTCTCGGCGAGCAGGGCCTCGGCGGCGCCGGGGACGGTCAGGTCGTGTTCGGCGCTGCGGGGCACGACGACGTCAGCGCCCAGGCCGCGGAGCCGACCGACGACCCGTCGGCCGAGGAAACCGGCACCGCCAGTGACGAGGACGCGACGGCCGGGCCAGAAGTCGGGCATGGGTCGAGGATAGGTGCTGCCGGGCGCTGCGCAGCCGCCATCATGGGCGCGTGCGCGTCGCCTACACCCTCGAGCAGTGCTGGCACGACGCGCCCGGCGGCACGGCCGTCGCCGCCATCGAGGTGGCCCGCCGGCTCGCCCCTCGTGAGGACGTCACGTTGGTCGGTGTGGCCGGACGGCACGCCGGTCCGCCGGCCGAGGCGTGGCGATCCCCGATCCCGGTGGCTCAGCTCGGGCTGCCCCGCCCGTTGCTCTACGAGGCGTGGTTGCGGTGGAAGCGGCCGCTCGTCGAGCGGGTCACCGGGCCCGTCGACGTCGCGCACGCGACCGGGCTCGTGCCGTGTCCCAGCCGGGCGCCGCTCGTCGTGACCATCCACGACCTGGCGTTCGTGCACCGTCCCGACCAGTTCACGCGCCAGGGGCTCCGGGTGATGCGGCGCAGCCTCGACGTCGCCCGCGACGCGGCTGCCGCCGTCGTCACCTCGAGCCGGGCGAGCTGCGACGACCTGGCGGCCAACGGGTTCGATCGGGACCGGTTGCGCGTCGTGCCGCTCGGCGTCGACCACGCGCCGGCGTCGGACGCCGACGTGGCCCGGGTGCGGCGGTCGTACGACCTGCCGCAGCAGTTCGCGCTGTTCGTCGGCACGCTCGAGCCGCGCAAGAACCTGCGACGGTTGGCCGCGGCGATGGCCCAGCTGTCGGACCCGATGCCGCTCGTCGTCGCCGGGCCCGACGGGTGGGGCGGGGGGGCCGACGGCGTCGGCGGCGACGTGCGCTTCGTCGGCTTCGTCCCGGTCGCCGACCTCCCACCGTTGTATGCAGCAGCGACCGTGTTCGCCTACCCGAGCGAGTCCGAGGGGTTCGGACTGCCCGTCGCCGAAGCGATGGCGCAGGGCACGCCCGTCGTCACGAGCGCGGGCACGGCCACCGAGGAGGTCGCCGGCGGGGCGGCCGTGCTCGTCGACCCGCTCGATGTCGACTCGATCGCTGCCGGGATCGCCGCGGCGCGAGAGCGCGCCGCCGAGCTCGCCGGCGCCGGCCGGGCGCGGGCCGCCGCGCTGACGTGGGACGCCGCCGCCGTGGCGACGCTGGCGATCTACCGGGAGGTCGCCGCATGACGACGCCGTCCCGCGGCCCTTCGCGCCCCCGCAGATCTGGGCGCGCACAGTCTCATCCCGGCACCTGGGCGCGGCCGGTCTCGAATTCGGGACCGTCCGCGCCCGGAACGGCTGGTTGCACCGACGGCGCCCAGATCGGGCGGGCGCGATGAGCGAGCCGTCGGTCGCGGTGAACCTGCTGTGGTGCCTGCCCGGCGGCGTCGGCGGCTCCGAGGAGTACCTCGCCCGCCAGCTGGAGGGCCTGGGGCGTGCCGCGCCCGGCATCTCGGCCCGCGTGTTCGTCGTCCCCGGCTTCGTGGCCGCCCACCGCGAGGTCGCGGCGCGTCACGAGGTCGTCGTCGCCGGCCTGGACACCCGCCGGCGGAGCCGACGGGTGCTCGCCGAGGCGACGTGGTTGCCGAGGCGGACGCGCGGGTTCGACGTCGTCCACCACGGTGGTGGCACCGTGCCGCCGCGCGCACCGGGTCCCGTGCTGCTGACCATCCACGACCTGCAGTACCGCACGTACCCGCAGTACCTCTCGCGGGTGAAGCGGCCGTACCTGCGCTTGACCGTCCCGCGCTCGGTGCGCCGGGCGGCGGTCGTCGCCGTGCCGAGCGAGTACGTGCGGGCCACGGTGCTGGACGCGTTCGGCGGCGACCCGGACGACGTCGTGGTCGTGCCCCACGGCGTGGATCCGCCGGCCGACCCCACGCCGGTCGCCGAGGTCCGCAGCCGCTACGGGCTCGACGGACGCCGCTACGTGCTGTATCCCGCGATCACCCATCCGCACAAGAACCACCGGTTCCTGCTCGACCTGCTCGCCGGGCCCTGGGGTGACGACGACCTCGCGCTCGTGCTGCTCGGCGGACGCGGGCTGGCCGAGGACGACGTGTCGGCATCGATCGACCGGCTCGGTCTCGGTGCCCGCATCGTGCGCCCGGGCCGCGTGCCGGCGGCCGATCGAGATGGGCTCGTCGCCGGTGCCGACGCGCTGGTCTTCCCCTCCGAGTACGAGGGGTTCGGCGCGCCGGTGCTCGAGGCGATGGCGCTCGGGACGCCCGTCGTGTGCAGCGACCGCGCCGCGCTGCCCGAAGTCGCCGGCGATGCCGCCCTCGTCCTCCCCCTGGCGCGCGACGCGTGGGCCGGGGCGTTGCACGATGTCGCGGCCCGGCGCGGCGAGCTCGTCGCGGCCGGGGCGCGTCGGGCGGCGCGCTTCACGACGTTCGAGTCCGGTGCCCGGTTGGCCGACGCCTATCGGCGGTGCGCAGCCGCATGACGGCCGAGCGTCCGCTGCGGATCGTCGTCGTCGGCCCGCACCTCGCGCCGGACACGGCACCGACGGGTCGGGTGCTGACTCGCATCGTCGAAGAGCTCGCCGCGCGCGGCCACGAGCTGCACGTCGTCGCCGCGCTGCCGTGGTACCGCACCCACGCGATCGAGCCGGGGTGGACCGGCCGCCTGACCAGGCGCGAGGTGCGCCCGTGGGGCACGATCCGGCGCATCCACCCGTTCCCGGGCGGCGACAAGCGCGATCTGGTGCGCCGGGCGCTGGGCTTCGCCGCCTTCTCGGGGCTCGCCGCGTGGGCCGGTCTCGGCGCCGGGGGCTGGTGCCGCCGTGCCGACGCCGTCATCGCGATGTCGCCGCCGCTCACGATGGGGCTCACCGGCCGGCTCATCGCGTGGGGTCACCGCGCTCCGCTCGTGTTCAACGTGCAGGACGTGTTCCCGGACGCTGCCGTCGAGACCGGCGCCATCACCGACCGCCGGATCATCGCGCGTCGCGTCGTGGCTGGAGCGCCTGAGCTACCGGCTCGCCGACGCCGTGACCGTCCTCTCGGACGACATGCGCGCCAACGTCGTGGCCAAGGTTCCGAGCGGTCGGGCCGGCACCGTCCACACGATCCCGAACTTCGTGGACACCGCGGCGACGACACCGGCCGATCGCATGACGGCGTATCGCGCCGAGCTGGGCATCGGCGCCGAGCCCGTCGTGCTGTACGCCGGCAACGTGGGGTGGTCCCAGTCGCTCGACCTGCTCCTCGAGACGGCTCGCCGCCTGCCCGATGTCACCGTGCTGATCAACGGCGACGGGTCGGCCCGGCCCGAGCTCGAGCAGCGGGCGGCCGGCATCGCCAACGTCCGCTTCGCCGGCTACGTGCCCGAGGAGCGCTTGGGTGAGCTGCTGGCGACCGGTGACATCCACGCGGTGCCGCTGCGGGCCGGGCTGGCCAAGTCCAGCGTGCCGTCGAAGACGTACTCGATCCTCGCCGCCGGCCGCCCGATCGTCGCCGCGATCGACCCCGGAACGGAGGTGCCGCGGATCCTCGGCGAGTCCGGCGCCGGCATCGCCGTCCCGCCCGACGACGCCAGGGCGTTCGCCGACGCCGTCGCCGGTCTCGCCGCCGACCTCGACTCGGCCCGCCGCATGGGCGCAGGGGGGCGGGCGTGGGTCGTCGGTGCGGCGTCGCCGGCGGCGGTCGCCGAGGCCTACGAGCGCCTGGTCAGAGCGCTGCGTCGGCACTGACTGCCCTGGCCACGGGTGGTGAGGAATCGGTGAGGCCGAGGTCGCCGCAGGTCCATCGAGCGGACCCGCCGCTAGCATCTCGCACTCGTGGTCTCCTCATCGTCGACGAAGCGTGCCGCCCGCCTGGCGCAGAAGGGCAAGGGCAAACGGGTCCGCTTCCAGGGCGGGACGCTGTTCCCGTTGGTCATCCTGGCCATCGTGGTCATCGGCCTCGGCACGGTGGTCTACGCCCGCGCCTCCGTCCCGCCCGCTGACGCCTCGCCGCCCACGATCGAGGACCACTGGCACATGGCTTACGGGTTCGACCTGTGCGACACCGAGGAGTTCACGAAGCTCAACGGGGCCCTCGAGGAACGCGACGCCAACGGCCAGCTGGTCAACAACGACTTCCTGCGGACCGGCGTGCACAGCCACGACGACGGCGTCATCCACTGGCACGCCTACACGTCGGCCGCCGTCGGCACCAACGCCACGCTCGGCGTCTTCCTCGACAACTACGGCGTCGAGCTCACCGACGACACGCTGAAGTTCCCCGAGAGCCAGGGTGGCAAGGAGTACGAGGAGGGCGAGACGAAGTGCCCGGACGGCAAGGACGGCGAGCTGTCGGTGACCGTCTGGTCGAGCCCAGAGGACACGAGCAGCGGCACCCGGTACGTCTCGAACTTCGATGACATCCGGATGGACAAGAACAGCCTCGTCATCACGATCGCGTTCCAGCCCTCGGACACCGACGTCCCGATGCCGCCGTGGGCCGCGGACCTCGAGGCGCTCGGACAGGTCGACCAAGGTGCGACCGAGCCGTCGGACTCCTCGGTGCCCATCGGGGGATCGACGCCCACAGGAAGCGGGGCGCCGACGACCACCGTGGCCGGCGCGACGACAACGCCGCGCGCCGCCACCACCACCACGCCCGCCCCGTCGACCACCGGCGGCTGATGCGCGCCGTCGTCCTCGTCGGCGGGTTCGGCACCCGCCTGCGGCCCCTCACCAACACCGTCCCGAAGGCGATGCTCCCGATCGCCAACGTGCCGCTGATCGAGCGGCTGATCCGCCAGTTGGCCAAGGGTGGGGTCGACCACGTCACGCTGGCCCTCGGGTTCCTGCCCGACCCGTTCCTGGCCGTGTTCCCCGACGGCCGGTGCGGTGACGTGCGGCTCGACTATTCCATCGAGTCCGAGCCGCTGGACACCGCCGGGGCGATCCGGTTCGCCGCCGAGCACGCCGGTGTCGACGACACGTTCGTCGTCGCCAACGGCGACGTGCTGACCGATCTGTCGATCGCCGATCTCGTCGCCACCCACCGGGCAGCCGGCGCCGAGGCGACGATCCACCTCATCCCGGTCGAGCAGCCGTCGGCGTTCGGCGTCGTCGAGCTGGCGCCCGACGGACGGATCCTGCGCTTCGTCGAGAAGCCGCCGCCGGGCACCGAGCCGAGCAACCTGATCAACGCCGGCACGTACGTCTTCGAGCCGAGCGTGCTCGAGCGCATCCCGCCCGGGCGGGTGTCCGTCGAGCGCGACACGTTCCCGAAGCTGGTTGCCGGCGGGCGCTTCCACTCGCTGGCGACGGAGGACTACTGGATCGACGCCGGGCGACTCGAGCTGTACCTCGCGGCCAACCTCGACCTCGTCAACGGCCGCCGCGCCGAGGTGTGCGACCCCATCGCGCCGGACGCCGACGTGAACGCCACGGCGAGCGTCGTCGACAGCATCGTCGGGTCGGGCGCGGTGGTCGAGGGCGGCGCGACCGTCACCGGCTCGGTGCTGCTCGCGGGTGCCCGCATCGGTCGGGACGCAGCCGTCGAGGCGTCGGCCATCGCCGGCGTCGTCGGCGCCGGGGCCCGGCTCGTTCGCACCGTGGTCGGCCCCGACGCCATGATTCCGGACGGTGAACACCTCAGCGACGCCCGGATCCCCGAGCCCAGCGACTGAACCGTTGCTGCAGCACGCTGCCGAGGGCGGTGGGAGTCGAGCCGGTCAGCGAGCCGGCGAACCGTCGGGCTCGGTCCTCGTCATCGGCGGTGCCGGTTTCATCGGCTCCCACCTCGTCGAGCGGTTGATCGCCGAGGGCCGGTCCGTCGACGTCGTCGACGACCTGTCGAGCGGGTCGTTGGCCAACCTGGCCGACAGCCGGGCCGAGGCGTCGAGGCTCGACGCCAGCGAGCTGCACATCCACACGCTCGACGCGACGGGCGCCGACCTGGCGGCGATGATCGCGCTGCGCCGGCCGCGCGAGATCTACCACCTCGCCCTGCTGCCGCGCAGCGGCGCGTCGGCCGTCGAGCTGGGTCGCTCGTTCACGTCGATGCTCGTGGTCCTCGACGCCGCCCGCCGCTCGGGTGTCGCCAAGGTGATCGTGACGCTCCCGGCGACGGCGATCTACGGGCACCCGGGGGGACGCGAGCTGCCGGCCAAGGAGGGACCGTTGCAGGCCCGTGGCGTCCGGGGCGTCGTCGCGGCCGCCATCGTGGAGCTCCTCCACGCCTACCGGGCCGGCTGGGGCATCGAGTTCACGGCGCTCGCCCCGGCGACGGTCTACGGGCCCCGGCAGCGGGCCGATGCCGCGGTGCTGCCGGCGCTCGTCGCGGCGGCCGGCGCAGGGAGGGCCCCCCGGCTGAGCGGCGACGGGCGCCAGACCCGGGACTTCGTCTACGTCGACGACGTCGTCGACGCGCTGGTCCGGGCCGGTCAGCGTGGAGCGGCCTGGTGGTGAACGTCGGCACCGGCATCCAGACGTCGCTGCGCGACCTGTGGTCGCTCGTCTCACCGGCCGGTCCGCCGGCGACGTTCGGTCCCGCCCGCGTCGACGAGCTGGCCCGGTTCGCGGTGTCGCCGGTGCGGGCCCGCATCCACCTCGCCTGGTCCCCCTGGACGACCCTCGCCGAAGGCCTCGACGCCCTGCGCTGACCTGGGATGGATCGTCGCGATCATGTCGGCGGCGACGTCGCGGCGAGGGTGGCGCGGGCGAGGTCGGCGGCGACGGCCGGGGTCGACATCACCGACGGCACGATGACGGGGCGCAGGCCGAGGGCGGCGATGTCGTCGGCGTGGTCGGAGTCCACCGGATCGATGACGAGCGCCGACGCGATCGGGGCGTAGAGCCGGGCGACGCCGACGACGGTCGGTTCGTGACCCAGCTCGACGAGCATGCGGTCGGCCGGGCCCTTGAGCGCGACACCGCCGACGATCGGCGATACGGCCACCACGCGGTCGCGTCGTGCGGTCAGGGCGTCGTCGATGCCGGGCAGGGCCCTGACCGGCGCGATCGACACCAGCGGGTTGGACGGCGCCACGACGACGGTCCCGGCCCGGTGGAGCGCGTCGAGCACCTCGGCGGTCGGTCGGGCGTCGCCGACGAAGTGGACGCCCCGCACGGGCACGTCGTGGCGGAGGCGCACGAAGTAGTCCTGGAACGGCACCGACTCGCCGGACGCCAGCTCGATGACGGTCGCGAACGGGTCGTCGGTCATCGGCAGGAGCCGGATGGCGAGCCCCCAGGCGTCGCGGATCTCTTCGGCGATCTCCGTCGCCGACCCCCCCTCCAGCCGACGGGCGGTGCGGTAGAGGTGCGTGGCCAGGTCCCGGTCACCGAGGCCGAACCACGTCGCGCCGGCCGCCGAACCGGCGGGCCGCACGGCCTCGTAGCGGGCGAGGGCGGCCATCGACTGCCACGTCTCGCCGGCGAGCCCCCAACCCCGCTCGGGGTCGATGGCGTCGGCCAGCGTGTACGTGATGGTGTCCAGGTCAGGGCTGATGGTCAACCCGTGCAGGACGGTGTCGTCGCCGGTGTTCACGATCGCGGTGATCCGCTGCGGTGCCACGACCTGGCGCAGGCCGCGCAGGAAGCGGGCGGCGCCGACACCGCCGGCGATGACCGCGACGTCGATCGCGGTCTCGGTCACGGGGTCTCCGTGAGGCGGCGGTAGAGCTCGACCATCGCGTCGGCCGTCGCCGACCAGGAGAACCGGGCCCGGTTGGCGTGACCGGCGGCGACCAGGGCCCGTCGTCGGTCGTCGTCGTCGACGACGTCGGCCAGTGCCGCGGCGAGCGCATCTTCGTCGCCGGGGGCGACGATCGCGGCGCCGGCGCCGGCGACCTCGGGGATCGAGCCGGCCGCGGTCGCCACCACCGGCACACCGACCTGCTGGGCCTCGAGGATCGGGAAGCCGAACCCCTCGTCGAGCGACGGGTAGGCCACGACGGCGGCGTGGTGGAGCAGCCACGCCTTCGTCGGCGGGTCCACAGCGCCCGGCCGCACGACGCGGTCACGCACGGCACCGGGCAGCGCCTCGACGGCCGCCTCCAACGCCGCTGCGTCGTCGCCGGGCGCGCCGGCGACGACGAGCGCGACGGGCGCCGGCAGGTCGGCGCGACCGAACGCCCGCACCAGCCCCGGGGTGTTCTTGCGGCGTTCGATCGTGCCGACGCTGAGCACGTACGGGATGTGCTCCAGGGCCGCCGCCCACCCGGACGGCGGATGGCTCGGCGGCGCATCCACGTCCAGGGGACCGAGGTGGACGACCTCGACCCGCTCCGTCCCCAGCAGCTCGCGCACCGACCGGGCCGTCGCCTCGCTCGAGGCGTGGACGACGGCACCCCGGGCGACGCGGCGGCGCAGCACGGCGCCGGCTCGTCGGACGGACGGCGCGGCCAGCTCGGGGTGGCGCAGGAACCAGCAGTCGTAGACCGACACGACCGCTGGCCGCGATGTCGGGGGCACGACGTAGTTCGTGCCGTGCACGACGTCCGTCCCGTCCAGCCAGCGGTCGAGACGTGGCCGGTCGCCGATCGCCCACAGGCGATGGGCCGCGGCGGCGGGGATCGGCAGTCGTCGCGTCGGTGGCGTCGGGCGGGCCCGGAAGCTCAGCAGGTACGGCTCGACCTCGACGTCGTCGCGTGCCGCGAGCGCTCCGGCGAGCGCGGCGACCGCGGCGCCGATGCCGGTGCGGTGGCCGTGCAGCGGACCGATGTCGAAGGCGAGGCGAACCGGGTTCATGAGCGGCCAGGGACCATACTGCCCCGTACACTCACCGCTCCGGCCGCGACCGACCCCCGGGTCTGCGACCGCTGCCACGTCGGGAGACACCACATGCCGCGCGCGTTCATCACTGGGATCACCGGTCAGGATGGTCAGCACTTGGCTGCGTTCCTGCATGGTCAGGGGTATGACGTGTTCGGGATGGTCAAGGGGCAGTCGAACCCGAAGGCGGCGGCGGTGCTGGAGGAGATGCCGTTCGTGGAGTTGGTGCCGGGGGATCTGGCTGACCTGCCGTCGTTGGTCGCCGCGATGGAGATGGCGCAGCCCGATGAGGTGTACAACCTGGGGGCGATCAGCTTCGTGGCGTTGTCGTTCTCGCAGGCCGAGCTGACGGCGAACACGACGGGGTTGGGTGTGCTGCGGATGTTGGAGGCGATCCGCATGGTCGGGGGAACGCACGACAACCCGATCCGCTTCTACCAGGCGTCGAGCTCGGAGATGTTCGGGAAGGTGCGGGAGTCGCCGCAGAACGAGCTGACACCGTTCCATCCCCGGTCGCCGTACGGGTGCGCCAAGGTGTTCGGGCACGACATCACGGTGAACTACCGCGAGTCGTACGGGCTGTACGCATGCAGCGGCATCCTGTTCAACCACGAGGGGCCGAGACGGGGCATCGAGTTCGTGACCCGGAAGGTGACGAACGCGGCCGCACGGATCAAGCTGGGGTTGCAGCACGAGCTCGTCTTGGGGAACATGGACTCGAAGCGGGATTGGGGCTACGCCGGGGACTACGTGCGGGCGATGTGGTTGATGCTCCAGCAGGATGAACCAGACGACTACGTGATCGCGACCGGCGAGACCCACACCATCGAGGAGATGGTCGAGCGGGCGTTCGCCGAGGTGGGGATCGAGGAGTGGCGGCCGTTGGTGCGTCAGGACCCGAAGTTCTTCCGGCCGGCCGAGGTGGACCTCTTGATCGGGGATGCGGCAAAGGCGCGAGAGCGGTTGGGGTGGGTGCCCGAGGTGGACTTCCCGGCGCTGGTCAAGATGATGGTCGACCACGACCTCCAGTTCGAGGCCCGCAAGGCCGGGATGGCGCGGCCCTGAGCGAACGAGGCGGGAGGGCGGGCGACCGGCCCGTCAGGACTCGAGCGGCATGTCGGTCATCGCCTCCATCATCGAGTCGGCATCCGGCACCACGCCGGTCGCGAGGCGACTGCGCAGCGCGATGGCGAACGCGATCATCGCCGTCACCGATGACACGAGCAGGCCGATCTCGACCCGCCGGAACGGGTCGTCGCTGCTGAGCCACGTCGCCAGCAGGAACGCCACGACGCCGGCGGCCCAACCGGCGCTGACGAGGGCGTGGCCCTTGAGCGCGATCACGGCCTGGGCCAGGGCGAGCGCCACCATGTAGCACGCGCTGCCCAGCGCCAGGATCGACAGCGTGGTTCCCGAGAGCTCGGCATCGAAGACGGTCTCGAGCATGAAGGGCCCGAGGATGAAGGCGCCCACGGTCCCGACCACCCCGACGGCGAGCACGAGCAGCAGGAGCCGCTTGAGACCGGTACGGAACTCGACCAGCTGACCGTGGGCGGCCTGCCGGCTGAGCCGGGGGAGCAGGGCCGCTTGCACGGCCTGGAACATGAACAGCGGGATGCGGGCCAGCAGCACGCCGTAGCCGAACTCCGACACGAGTTCGTCGGGCTCGTCCTTGGCGAGGATCGTCGTTGCGATCGGCCCGGCGTTGAGCAGTGCGGCCGCGAACACCGAGCCGAGCAGGAGCCAGCCGAGGTTCGGCGTCACCTCGGCCCACGACGCCTCAGGTCCCTGCGCGGTCTTCAGCCGGCCCCGCAGCAGCACGTAGGTGACGCCGAACAGGGGGGCGAGGGCAACGGCGAACCCGTAGGCGCCAACCGCGCTGATGCCGACCGCGGCGAGCAGCACGCACAGCACGATGCGGACGACGCCGTCGCTCCCCATCACGATGGCGTAGGCGTGGAAGCGACCGGAGCCCGAGCAGATGCCGCGCGCCAGGTGGGCAGGCGCGTACGCCACGAACGCCGTGGCGAGGGCGAAGACCATCGTCCAGTTGCCGTCGAAGAAGTCGTTGGCGATCAGCGGGCTGAACGCAAGGATCACCATCAGCACGAGCGTGGCGAGGACCGCCCCCAGCCGGACGATGCGGGCCACCACGGGCTGGCCACCCTGACCCATGGCTCGGCGGTGGGACAGTGCCCGGCCGAGCTCCTGCTCGAGTGGGAGGAAGAAGCCGGGGGCGAGCGCGAACGTGGCGAACCACATCGACGAGATGGGCTTGAACGCATCGGCACCGCCGACGGCATTGGCGCCGACGATGAAGAAGGCGTAGGTGGCGACCCCGGCGATGAGCAGTGCGGCCGCCACCGGGATGGTGCCCTCGGGCAGCGGGGTGCGAGTTGTTGCCGGGGAGGACACGAGGGCGACACGTTACCTGCCGGCGCCCGCGGCCGATCGGCCAGGCGGACGCCTCGATGCGGCTGCGGGTGCGCACCCAGGCGCCGTCGGAAGATGACAGGACCATGACGACGTGACGGGGACCCCCGGGCGGGCGCCGGTAGCCTCGCACCTCCGTGGAAACCGACGCTCCGCTCGCGCCGCCGGTCGTCGCGGTCGTCGTCGTCCACGATCCCGGGTCTTGGTTCGACGAGGCCCTGGCGTCCCTGGCCGACCAGGACTATCCCAACCTCACCACCCTCTTCCTGCTGACGAGCGGCTCACCGAGCGACGGTGGCGTGGAGGGCGACGTCGCGGCCCGCATCCTCGGGCGCATCCCGGACGTGTTCGTCCGCGAGCTCGGCGCCAACAGCGGCTTCGGCACCGCCGCCAACGAGGTGCTGCACCTCGTCGAAGGTGACAGCGGTTTCTTCCTGTTCTGCCACGACGACGTCGCGCTCGAGCCCGACGCCGTCCGGGTGCTCGTCGAGGAGCTGTACCGGTCCAACGCCGGGTTCGTCGGTCCCAAGCTCGTCTCCTGGGACGACCGCGGCGTGCTCCAGCACGTCGGGCTCGGACTCGACCGCTTCGGCGAGGTCGACCCGATCACCGAGCCGGGCGAGTACGACCAGGAGCAGCACGACGCGGTCGGGGACGTGTTCGTGCTGCCGTCGGCGTGCCTGCTCGTGCGGGCCGATCTGTTCCGCGCCCTCGGCGGCTTCGACCCGGCCATCTCGTTCTACGGCGACGACGTCGACCTGTGCTGGAGGGCCCACCTGAGCGGCGCCCGCGTCATCGTCGCCCCCCAGGCCAGGGTGCGCCACCGGGAGGAGCTCGAGGTCCGCCGACCCGAGCTCCACCACGACTTGCTGCGGGCCCGCCACCGGATGCGGTCGGTCGCCACCCTGACCGGCGGCGCCCGGCTCCCGCTGCGCTCGCTCGAGCTCGCCCTGTTGACCGTCGCCGAGCTCGTCATCGGGCTGTTCACCGGCCACTTCGGCGAGGCCTGGGCGTCGGCGCGGGCCTACGTGGGACTGCTCCCACGGTCGCCGGCGGTGATCGCCCGGCGCCGTTCGATCGCCCGCCTCCGCCGCGTCGGTGACGCCGAGATCCTCGACCTCCAGAACCGGGGCAGCGCCCGGCTGACGTCGTATCGGCGGTCCCGCGACACGGCGACCTACATCGGCACCGAGACGACGGTGCGGCGCTGGCGGGAGAGCTCGATCGGCGTCACCGTCGCCTGGACCGTCGTCGTCCTCGGCATCCTCGTGGCCAGCCGCACGATCATCGACGCCGGCGTGCCCGCCGTCGGCGAGCTCCGGCCGCTGCCGGCCAGCGCGCGCGACTGGCTCACTGACTTCGTGAGCGTCGTGGAACCCGGCCGGTGCCGGGCAGACCGTGGCCAACCCGACCGGATGGGCGATCACCGCGCTCGGCAGCGTGCTCTGGCTGTTCAGGATGGGCCTCGGGCTGACCGTGCTCGTCGTCGGGTCGATCTTCGTCGGCGTCTGGGGCACGTGGCGGCTGGCGACCCTCTACCCGTCGAACCGGGCCCGCATCGGCGCGCTGCTCGTGTATGCGGCAGTGCCGCTCGTGCCCGGGGTCATCTCCACCGGCCGGCTCTCGGCGCTGTTCGCCTACGCCGCGCTCCCGTGGTTCGTGCACCTCCTGCGCAACGCCGTGGGCATCGGCACCGCCGACCCGGCCGCGGCCGCCGACGACCTCCGCGACGGGATCATCGCCCTCGCCCGCCGCGAGCGGGTCCGGCGCACCGCGCTCCTGACGGTCGCCACTGCCGTCGCCGTCGCGATGGCCCCGGCGATCCTGCCCGTCGTCGTGCTCGTCACGGTGATCCTCGGGCTGACCTCGCTGGCGTCGGGCTCGGGGTGGCTGACGGCGGCCTGGTTCGGCGGCCTCGGACTGGTCGCCTGCGCCGGGGCGTGGATCCTGAACCTGCCGTGGGCGCTGACGTGGTCGTGGAGCGATCTCACGGCGACGCCGATCGCCGGCGCCGAGGGTCGCGGAGCGCTCGACCTGGCGACGATGGCCATCGGCCGTGGCCGGTTCGAGGTCCTCGCGATCGCGCTCTACGTGCCGGTGCTGGTCGCGCTGGCCGTCGCCCGCGCGTGGCGGCTCTCGTGGGCGGCGCGCGCCGGCGGGCTGATCGTGGTGTTCCTCGGGCTCGCCGTGCTGCAGGACCGGGACTCCCTGCCGTTCGCGCTCCCCGACGTCGGCGTGCTGCTGGCGCCGGTCGCCCTCGGCCTGGCGCTCTCCTCGGCCTCGGCGGTCGCCGCGTTCGGCGAGGACGTCGCCGGCCGCAACTTCGGCTGGCGCCAGCCCGCCGGGCTCTTGTCCATCGCCGCCGTCGCCGTCGGCGTCTTCCCGGCGGTCATCACGCTGACCGACGGGGCGTGGTATGCCCCCCGCACCAGCCTGGTGCGGGCCGTCCAATCTGCACTTGTGCCCTCGGCCGACGCCGGCGACTACCGAGTCCTCTACCTCGGCGATCCCCGTGCTCATCCCGTTCCCCTCCGACGAGCTGGCCGACGGCGTGGCGTTCGCGCTCGTCGACGACGGCGCGACCGATCTCCGTGATCGCTGGCCGGTGGCCGACCAGCCGATCGACGACCAGCTGCGCGAGGTGATCAGCGACATCGCCGCCGGACGTTCGCTGCGCGGCGGGCGGTTGCTGGCGCCGTTCGGGGTGCGCTACGTGATCGTCCCCGTGCTCGACGGTGCGACGTCGACGGCCGAGGACCCGCTCCCGGTCCCCGAGGGCCTGCTCGGCGCGCTCGGCGCGCAGCTCGACATCGTCCGCCAGATCAGTCCGCCCGACTTCGCCCGGTTCGAGAACCGCGCCGTGATCCCGACGTCGGCCACGATGGACGGCGCGCTGGCCGAGGCGTCGCAGACGGACGACCTCGCCACCCTCGTCGCCGTCGACACGTCGACGGCGACACCGATCCTGACCGGGGTCGATCGTTCCCGGTCCGCCGCGGCGGATGCGCCGGCCGGCTCGATCAGCTTCGCCACGCCGCTCGACGAGGCCTGGCGGATGACGGCCGGCGGCACCGCCGTCGCCGGTCGGACCTCGTTCGGCGTCGTGTCGGCCTACGACCTGCCCGCCGCCGGGCCCGTCGAGCTGCGCTACGACCAACCCGTGTCGCGGACGCTGCTGCTCGTCGTTCAGTCAGTGCTGTGGGTGGTCGTCCTCGTGGCCGCCAGCCGGCTGACCGTGCCGACGCGGCTGCGCGGCCGCCGTGGGCCGCGACGAGACGCTCATCGACCTCGACGCCGGAGCGGGGATCGCGCTGCCGGGCGCCACGGCGGTCGGGCCCGAGCGCACCGGGTTCGGCGGGTGGGTCGACGAGCTCGTCGTCGACGAGGAGTCCGAGCCGTGATCGTCCGCCGCCTCCCCATGCTCGGCGTCTGCGTCGCCGGGCTGGTCGGCGTGGTCGTCGTCGACCGCGACCCCGCCGAGCCGGTGCAGCCCGTGTTCGCCGTCGAGGTCGCACCGTGGATGCCGTCCGTCCCCGAGGGCGGCGAGCTGACGAGCACGTGGTTCTGCGCGGGCGTGCCCGGCGGTGCCGAAGGGACGTCCGGTCAGGTCGTGCTGGCCAACGCCGGCCAGGCGCCGATGGAGGCCCGCGTCACGTTCCTCGCCGGTGTCGGCGAGGCGACGGAGCAGGCGGTCACGGTGGGCCCGTACCAGCGCTCGGTGATCGACGTGACCCCTTCGGCGACCACCCCGTACGTGAGCGCGGTCGTCGACATCGACGGTGGCGGCGGGCTCGTGGAGCAGCGGGCGACGACCGACGCCGGGACGTCGGTCGCGCCGTGCACGACGCAGCCTTCGCAGGAGTGGTACCTGGCCGAGGGCTTCACGGCCGAGGACAGCAGCGAGCAGCTCGTGCTGACCAACCCGGCCGACGGCCCAGCGCGCGTCGAGATCGGCTTCGCCACGTCCGCTGGTTCGCGGGAGCCGTCCGAGCTGCAGGGCTTCCCGATCCCGGCCCGGTCGGTGCGGGTCATCGACATGGACTCCATCGCCGCCCGCGACGAGGCCGAGGTGGCGGTGAAGATCGACGTGAGCCGGGGCACGGTGATCGCCGGCCGGGCCCAGGTCTACGACGGCGGCGGTCGGCTCGGCTACAGCATGACGCTGGCTGCGCCGGCGCTGCGCTCGCAGTGGTGGTTCGCCAACGGCGACCGCGGCGACGGCGTGACCGAGCGCTTCAGCATCTACAACCCGACCGACGACGACGTGACGCTCACGCCGGTCTACCTCGGCATCAGCGAGGCGGCGCAGGTGGTGGTGGAACCGATCAGCGTGCCAGCTCGTCAGGTCGTGACGTTCACGTCCGACGACGTCCAAGGGCTGCCCGACGGCCGTCACGCCGTGGTGTTCGCCACCGACGACTTCTCGGAGTCCGTCGTCGTCGAGCGGGCCATCACCCGCACCATCGACGAGATCCCGACGACGTCCGTCCTGGCCGGTGGCACGAGCCGGATCGAGGACGCGTTCATCGCCAACACGTGGACCCTCGCCGTCGGGCCCGGCGAACCCACCGACGACGGGCTGATCGTCTACAACACGACGGGTGCGGACGCCACGGTGACGCTGCAGGCGGTGACCCCCGACGGCTACGTCAACGTGCCCGGGTACGAAGCGGTCGCCCTGGGCGCCGGCGCCATCCTGGTGCTGCCGCTGACCGACCCGATGGTCCTCGACTCGCAGCTCGTGGTGCGCTCGACGCAACGGGTGTTCGTCGAGCGGGCGCTGCCCCGCGAGCCCGGTGCGCAGGGCCGCAGCGCGTCGTGGGCGGTGCCGGTGGCGCCGGTCGGCGGCTGACGTGGCGCGGCTGCTGCTGGCGGCGGCCATCGTCGCCGTCGCCGTGGCCGTAGCGGTGGTGGTCCGACGCCGTCGACCGGATCCCCCCACGCAGCCGCCGGGTGCCGTCCCCAGCCAGCTCGACCGCCGCGACTTCGTGCGGCCCGACGCCGAGTGGCTGATCGTCGTCTTCACGTCGGCGACGTGTCACACGTGTGCCGACGTGGTCGCGAAGGCTGAGGTGCTGGCCAGCGCCGACGTCGCCGTCATGGAGGTCGAGTACGGCGCCCAGCGGACGTTGCACGCCCGCTACGCGATCGACGCCGTGCCGATCCTCGTGCTCGCCGACCGCGACGGCGTCGTGCGCCACAGCGTTGCCGGACCCGTCACCGCCACCGATCTCTGGGCCGCCGTCGCCGCAGCCAGGGACACCCACTAGCCCCCGACACGAACCGACGCGCTGACGTGGGCGGTCAGCGAGCGCTTCGGCCCCCGAGCGCAGCGCGCACGAATGGTCAGGTCGAGCGTCGGGGCGGAGCCCCGGGGCCGCCAGGCCCAGCGAGACACGCCGAGCGCAGCGAGGCCGTCATCACGGTCGAGCGTCGGGGCGGAGCCCGGGGCCGCCCAGGCCGCCAGCGAGGCACCGGTCGGGCGGAGCCGACAGGAGAAGCCGAGCGCAGCGAGGCCAGCATCACGTCTCGCGGGGAGGTGGCTGTGGGTGATGGCTTCCTCGTCGGACTCGGGGTCGAGGATGTTGCCGTGGAAGGCGCTGCTGTCGCCGGACTCGGTGAGGCCCTGCTGGATCAGGTTGGCGACCTCGCGGCCGTCGATGGTCTCCTGCTCGAGCAGCGCCTCGGCGATGAGCTCCAGACCGCGGCGGTGCTTGTGCAACAGGTCGATCGCCCGTTGCTCCTGCTCGGTGAGGATCCGGGCCACTTCCTCGTCGAGCAGTTTGGCCGTGTCGTCGCTGTACTCCCGCCCGCTGGTCATGAGGTCCTCGCCGAGGAAGACCTGCTGCTGGCCGCTCCAGGCCATCGGGCCGACGCGGTCGCTCATGCCCCACTCGCGGACCATCCGGCGGGCGATGCTGGTGGCCTGCTCGAGGTCGTTGGCGGCGCCGCTGTTGACGTGGTCGAACACGACCTTCTCGGCGACGCGACCGCCCATCGCCTTGCAGATGGTGTCCTCGAAGAACTCCTTGGAGTACGTGTGGCGCTCCTGCGGCAGCGACCACGTCACGCCGAGCGCCATGCCGCGCGGCAGGATCGTCACCTTGTGCAGCGGATCGCCGTGCTCGAGCACGGTGGCGAGCAGGGCGTGGCCGCCCTCGTGGAAGGCCGTGGCCCGCTTCTCCTCGGCCGACATGACGAGGCTCTCGCGGCGAGCGCCGAGCACGACCCGGTCGCGTGCGTTCTCGAAGTCGATCCGCTCGATCATCTTGCTGCCGCGGCGCACGGCGACCAGGGCCGCCTCGTTGACGAGGTTGGCGAGGTCGGCGCCGGACATGCCGGGCGTCGCCGCAGCCATCACGTCGAGGTCGACCTCGGCCGACACCCGCTTGTCACGGGCGTGGACCTCGAGGATCGCCCGCCGTTCGGAGAACTCGGGGAGTGGCACGACGATGCTGCGGTCGAAGCGACCGGGGCGCAGCAGCGCCGGGTCGAGGATGTCGGGACGGTTGGTGGCCGCCATGATGACGATGCCCTCGGCGGTCTCGAAGCCGTCCATCTCCGACAGCAGCTGGTTGAGCGTCTGCTCGCGCTCGTCGTGACCGCCGCCGAGGCCGGCGCCGCGCTTGCGCCCGATCGAGTCGATCTCGTCGATGAAGATGATGGCCCGGCCCATGCGACGCGCCTGCTGGAAGAGGTCGCGCACGCGGCTGGCGCCGACGCCGACGAACATCTCCATGAAGTCCGACCCGGTGACGGACAGGAACCCCACGCCGGCCTCACCGGCGACGGCGCGGGCGAACAACGTCTTGCCGGTGCCGGGGGGCCCGACGAGCAGCATGCCCTTCGGCACCCGGGCGCCGATCTCGCGGAAGCGGTCCGGCATCCGCAGGAAGTCGACGACCTCGGTGATCTCCTGCTTGACGCCGTCGTAGCCGGCGATGTCGGAGAACGTCGTCGAGGGCTTGTCGGTCGTGTACGCCTTCGCCCGGCTGCGCCCGATGGACATGACGTTGCCCATCTGGCCGGCGGCCCGGCGCTGCATCCAGACGAAGAAGCCGATGATCAACAGCACCGGCAACAGCAGCCCGGCGATGCTCAGTAGCCAGTTGTTGCCGGGCGTCTTGAAGTCGATGTCGACGTCCTGCTCGCGCAGCTCGGCCTCGTCGGCCTCGGACAGGGCCCGGTCGCCGCCGCCGGTCGTCGTGAACTCGCTGCCGTCCTCGAACGTGCCGGTGATGGTGTTGGAGGAGTTGTTGATGACCACCGACTCGACCTGACCGGCTCGGACCTGGTCCATGAACTGGCTGTAGGTGATCTTCTCTCCCGATCTGCTCGGCCACAGGCTCGGGAGCAGGAGGGCCAACGCGACGACGCCGAGCAACACCCACATCGTCCAGCGCGGCCAGCTGCCGGGTCGACGCACACCCGACCCCTCGCCGCTGCCGCCGGGCGGCGTCGGCCGGTTGTCACCGGACGGGCGCTGCTGCTGGCCTCGGCCTCGACCCGGCGGGGGCGGGGGAGGCGGCGGGGGCAGGTTGCTCATGGAGCCATGCTAGGGGTCGGGGGGACCGAACCGTGAGCGTCCGGGCGTGCTGCAACGTGGCTCTTACCTCGCCCCTGGCGCGGCCGAGAAGGGCCGCTGACCTGCGGTGATCCGGTCGGTCAGCGCCTCGGAGGATCCACCGGGCGTCACCCGGGATCCCTTACAGTGCGCCGCCATGTCCGGGTTGCCCCGTCACTGCTCCCGGCCGGGTTGCGCGGAGCGGGCCACGGTGACCCTGACGTACGACTACGGCCGGTCCCAGGTCTGGCTCGACGAGCTGCTCCCCGAGCGGGATCCGCACGCGTACGACCTCTGCTCGCGCCACGCCGCCCGGCTGTCGGTGCCGCTCGGCTGGCGCCTCGCCGACCGTCGCGGCGCCGCCGTGCGGCCCCTCCTCGCCGGCTGACCCGCCCGCTGGGCGCGCACCGTCCCACCGAAGTCGCTCGGGTCCGGACAGGGCTGGGCGCCGGGCACTTGTATCGTGGGCGCCCGTGCGGGTCGAGTTGACGCGGTCTCCCCTGCGTCACACCGGACAGCCGGTGGACGTCCCGGTCGCCATCGCGGCGTGGTTCGGCGCGTGGATGGTCGGTCAGATCGTCGCCGTCGTCATCTACGCCGCGTCGGGGGCCGAGCACACCGACGACATCGGGATCCCGTACCTGTTCGCCGGCGTCGCCGCCGGCTGGATCGCCTACCTCGTCGCCATGCGATTGGCTTCCGTGCGCTCGGGGAGCGGGGACTTCGTCGAGGACTACGCGGTGCGGTTCCGACCGATCGACGTCGTGGGCGTGCCGATCGGCGTGCTCAGCCAACTCGTGCTCGTGCCACTCGTCTACGTGCCCCTGGAGCGGATCTGGCCGGCCACGTTCTCCGACGACCGCCTGTCCGAGAACGCCGAGCAGCTGGCTGATCGGGCCAGCGGTGGGACGATGGTCCTGCTCGTCGTGATGGTGTGCGTCGGCGCGCCGATCGTCGAGGAGCTCGTTTACCGCGGGCTGCTGCAGGGCTCGTTCACCGCTCGGTTCAACCACATCCTGGGGTGGCTCGCCGCCGCTGCATGGTTCACGGTCATCCACTTCCGTCCCGTCGAGTACCCGGGCCTGTTCGCCTTCGCGCTCGTCGCCGGCGCCTGCATGCTCGTGACGAAGCGCCTCGGCATGTCGATGGTGACGCACGTCGCGTTCAACGTGACCGGGTTGCTGCTCGCCGTGCGGTGACAGGCGATCGTGGAGATCGCCTGGCATCATTGCCGGTCGCGATGAGTGACGGGAGCGAGCGACGCGACGCCGACGAGGCGGCGGTGGCCGTTGTCGACGCGCCCGACGAGACGGCGCCCGACGCCGACGACGAGGTCGTCGACGACGCCACGGATCGGGCCGACGACGAGGCGCCGTGGCCCCGAGCCACCCCGAAGGGGCCGTCATTGCCCGGTCGGATCGGTCGGCGCATCGTGCGCCGCCCGGTGCGCTGGGCGCTGCGTCCCTGGCCGACGTCACGGGTCGTCCAGGTGGCCGTGACCGCCCTGACGCTGCTGATCACGACCGTCATCATGATGAACGTCGTCCACTTCAACCCGCTGAACATGAAGGCCGACCTCGTCTTCGACGACACCACCCCGACGGGCGGCGACATGGGCGCCCACGTGTGGGGTCCGGCCTACCTCCGCGACAACCTCCTGTCGAACCTCCAGCTGTCGGGATGGTCGATGGACTGGTACGCCGGCATGCCGGTCTACCGCTTCTACATGGTCGTCCCGGCGCTGGCCATCGTGGCCCTCGACACCGTCCTGCCGTACGGCGTGGCCTTCAAGCTGGTCGTGGTCTCGGGCCTGCTGACGTTGCCGTTCTGCTGCTGGGCGTTCGGCCGCCTGGCCCGGTTCCGGGCGCCGATCCCCGAGCTCTTCGCGTTCGCCGGGCTGTGCTTCGCCCTCGACGAGAGCTTCAGCATCTACGGCGGCAACCTCAAGTCGACGATGGCCGGCGAGTTCTCGTTCTCCATCGCGCTCAGCCTGATGGTCCTGGGGCTCGGGCTCCTGGCCGCCGGGATGCGCACCGGCAAGTACCGGTCGTGGGCGGCGATCGTGCTCGCGCTGGCCATCGTCAGCCACGGCATCGTCGCGATCTACACCGTCCTCGCCGCGCTCGTGATCGTCCTCGTCAACATCGACAACCGCAAGCGGCTGATGTACGGGCTCGGCGTCGGGGTCGCCGTCATCCTGCTCTCGGCCTGGTGGATCGGACCCTTCGTCGGCAACCACCAGTACATGACGGACATGAAGTACGGCGCCCGACCGGAAGGGGCGGGGGACTCGTTCTGGGACATGTTCTTCCCGCTGACCGCGCCGCTTGACTGGATCGTGACCGGCCTGGCGGTCATCGGGTTCGTCGCCAGCGTGGCCCGCCGTCACGCCAACGGGACCGCGCTCGGCGTGACCGGCCTGCTCACCGTCGCCCTCGTCTACCTGACCCAGGACAGCCTGCCGGTGATCGGCCTGCTCTGGAACCCGCGCCTGCTGCCGCTGATCTACTTCGTCCGTTACCTCCTGATGATGGTCGGCGTGGTGGAGGTCGTCGGCTGGGCCGTCAACGCCTGGCGCGACCGCAGCCCGCGAACGAGATCGGGTGGGTGGCCGGCTCGGCCACCGTGGCCGGGGTCGGCCTGGCCGTGCTGGTCGTGCTCGGCTTCATGTTCGAGGTCCTGCCCGGCGCCGGGCGGCGGGTCTTCCACGACGTGTCGAAGCCGGTGTACGCGTGGGGTCCGGTGCGCAAGACGGCGACGGGAGCGGACGCGCAGGGCGACGGGTGGGCCCGCTACAACTTCACCGGGTACGAGGGCCGCACGCAGTACCCCGAGTACTACGACGTCGTGCAGCAGCTGGCCGACATCGGGCGCACCAACGGGTGCGGCCGCGTGACGTGGGAGAACAACGAGGACAACGGGCAGTACGGCACGACGATGGCGTTGATGCTGCTGCCGCACTGGACCGATGGCTGCATGGCGTCCATGGAAGGGCTGTTCTTCGAGGCCTCGGGCACCACGCCGTACCACTTCCTCACGACCGCGGCGATGTCGAAGCAGAGCTCGAACCCGGTGCGCGAGCTGCGTTACGACAACAACGACGCCTCGATCGGCGTGCCCTACCTGCAGGCCCTCGGGGTCCGCTACGTCATCGTCCGCACGGACGAGGCCAAGGACCAGGCGGCGACCCGGCCCGAGCTCACGCTGCTCGCGACGAGCGGGCCGTGGGAGATCTACCAGGTCGCCGACTCGGACATCGTCGAACCCCTCGCCGTGCAGCCCGTGATCGTCAACGGCCGGTCGGGGGACCAGCGCGAGCGCAACCTCGAGCTCGGCACGAGCTGGTTCCAGCACCGCGACGAGTGGGCGGCGACGCCGGTCGACGACGGGCCCGACAGCTGGCAGCGCATCGACGTCGCCGTCGACCAGGAGCGCCAGGTGCCCGATCCCCGAGCGGCCGGCGACCCCGACACGCGGGGCAAGCAGGTCGACATCGTGGTGCCCGAGCAGACGATCGACCCCGTCGCCCTGGAGCCGGTCGAGGTGACCGACGTCGTCATGGCGGAGCAGGACGTGTCGTTCCACGTCGACCGGGTGGGCGTGCCGGTGCTCGTCAAGGTCAGCTACTTCCCGAACTGGGCCGTGGACGGGGCCGAGGGGCCCTACCGGATCGCTCCGAACTTCATGGTCGTCGTGCCGACGAGCAACGACGTGCACCTGCACTTCGACCGCAGCCGCTCGGACTTGTTCTTCTACTTCCTCACGTTCGTCGGCATCGCCCTGCTCGTCGTGTTCCGCATCCGTGGCGACGTCGACGTGTCGTCGCCGCGAGCGGTCCCGGTCGTCGCCGGCGCGTCGCCGCCGCTCGACACCTCGACGGCGCCGGTCACCGACGGCGACGACCGCCCGTGGTCGTCGTGGGACGTGCCGCCCGACCCCCCGACACCGGACCAGCGACCACCCGTCCGCCCGCCGATCGGTGGTGTCGACGACACGCCGACGGACGCCAGCCACGCAGGCGACGAGGACATCGCGACGGACGGGGCCGACGCCGTGGAGCCGACGGCCGATCCCACGCGCTCGGTGCCCGCCGAACCGAGGACTTCGGACGGTGCGGCGGGTGACCCACTAGCCTGACGCGCCGTCATGTCCGTTCTCGACGAGATCGTCAAGGCCTACGACGTCCGAGGCACGGTTCCGGACCAGTTGAACGCCGCGGTGTCCCGTGCGCTGGGCGTTGCGTTCGCCCGCTTCGCCGGCGCCGACGAGATCCTGATCGGTCGCGACATGCGGCCGTCGGGCCCCGGCCTCGTCGCCGCGTTCACGGACGGCGTGATGAGCCAGGGCGTCGACGTGGTCGACATCGGGCTGGCATCCTCGGACCTCGTCTACTTCGCCGCCGGCAGCCGCGACCGTCCCGGCGTGATCTTCACGGCCTCGCACAACCCGGCCGAGTACAACGGCGTGAAGATGTGCCTCGAGGGGGCGCGGCCCGTGGCGACCGACGGGCTCGGCGAGATCAGGGCTGTGGCCAGCACCGTGCTCGAGGGCCACGGTCCCGCCGACGCTGCGACGGCGGGCCGGCGCACCGAGGACGACCTGCTGCCGGCGTTCGTCGACCACGTGCTGTCGTTCATCGACGTCGACAAGGTCAGCGCGATGCGGGTGGTCGCCGACACGGCCAACGGGATGGGCGGGCTCGTCGTGCCGGCCGTGTTCGAGCGCCTGCCGATGATCGAGCTCGAGGTGATGTACCCCGAGCTCGATGGCACGTTCCCGAACCACCCGGCCGATCCGCTGCAGCCGGCCAACCAGCGCGACCTGCGGGCCCGAGTCGTCGCCGGCGGGTTCGACGTCGGGTTGGCGTTCGACGGCGACGCCGACCGCGTGTTCGTCGTCGACGAGCAGGGGGTCGGCCTGTCCGGCTCGACGACGACGGCGATGCTCGCCGCCGCGGTGCTGCGCAGCGCACCGGGCGGCACCGTGTTGCACAACCTGATCTGTTCGCGGGCCGTGCCCGAGGTGATCCGTGAGCACGGTGGGGTGCCGGTGCGCACGCAGGTCGGCCACTCGTTCATCAAGCAGGTGATGGCCGATACGGGAGCCGTGTTCGGCGGCGAGCACTCGGCGCACTACTACTTCGCCCGCAACTACCGCGCCGACAGCGGCCTGATCGCGACGATGCTCGTCATCGAGGAGCTCAGCCGGGCCGCACAGGAGCTGTCGATCGTCCGCAAGCCGTTCGAGCGCTACAGCCAGAGCGGCGAGATCAACACCCAGGTCGCGGACATCCAGGCCGTGCTGGACGCCGTCCGGGCCCGCATGGCCGACCACCCCCAGGACGACCTCGACGGGCTGTCGGTCGACTGCGGGAGCTGGTGGTTCAACCTGCGCCCGTCGAACACCGAGCCACTGCTGCGGCTGAACCTCGAAGCCGAGACCCGTGACGAGTGCGACGCCCACGTCGCCGAGATGCTCTCGCTGATCACCAGCGTCTGAGCTGTTCCGAAGGAGAGACACCATGGCCCTCGACGCGTCACTGCTCCAGATCCTCGCCTGCCCCGAGGACAAGGGCCCGCTGTACTACATCGAGGACGAGGACATCCTGTACAACGTGCGCCTCCACCGGGTCTACGAGGTCCGCGACGGCATCCCGGTGATGCTCGTCGAGGAAGCCCGCGCCGCCAACGACGAGGAGCACGTCCGCTTGCAGGGCCGGATCGACGCCGAGCACATCGCGCCCACGTTCGTCGCCGCCGGCTGAACGCGGGAGCCCGCCGGCGCGGGTCGGGCGATCCGGCCCTCAGGTCGGAGGGCGGCGGCCGGTCCCGCACTAGCATCTCCAGCCGCGACGGGCTGACCCGATCGGTGCCAGCAGGCCCCGGCCCGCCTCCCCAGCACAAACCGTCGAGGAGACACCCATCATGACGTCCACGTCCGCACCCCCCGTCGCGACGCGGCGCGACTTCCGCGTCGCCGACCTGTCCCTGGCACCGTTCGGGCGCAAGGAGATCCTGCTCGCCGAGCACGAGATGCCCGGCCTGCGGGCCCTGCGCGCCGAGTTCGGAGCATCCAAGCCACTCGCCGGCGCCCGCATCTCAGGGTCGTTGCACATGACGATCCAGACCGCCGTCCTCATCGAGACGCTCGTCGAGCTCGGTGCCGAAGTGCGTTGGGCGAGCTGCAACATCTTCTCGACGCAGGACCACGCCGCGGCCGCCGTCGTCGTCGGTCCGCACGGCAGCCCTGACGATCCGCAGGGCGTCCCCGTCTACGCCTGGAAGGGCGAGACGCTCGAGGAGTACTGGTGGTGCACCGAGCAGATGATGACCTGGCCCGACAGTGACCCGGCGAACATGATCCTCGACGACGGTGGCGACGCCACGTTGCTGTTGCACAAGGGCGTCGAGTACGAGAAGGCCGGCGAGGTCCCCGACCCGACCAGCGCCTCGAACCCCGAGCTGGCCCTCGTCCTCGGGCTGCTGCAGCGCTCGCTGCGCACGGACCCGTCGAAGTGGACCCGCATGGCCGCGTCGATCAAGGGTGTCACCGAGGAGACGACCACCGGCGTGAAGCGGCTGTACAAGATGCACGCCGAGGGCGAGCTGCTGTTCCCGGCGATCAACGTCAACGACTCGGTGACGAAGTCGAAGTTCGACAACCTCTACGGCTGTCGCCACTCGCTCGTCGACGCCCTGTGCCGCGCCACGGACGTGATGCTCGGCGGGAAGGTCGCCGTCGTGTGCGGGTACGGCGACGTCGGCAAGGGCTGCGCCCAGAGCCTGCGAGGCCAGGGCTGCCGCGTCATCGTCACCGAGATCGACCCGATCAACGCCCTGCAGGCGGCGATGGAGGGCTACCAGGTCACCGTGCTGGACGACGTCGTCGGTACGGCCGACGTCTTCGTGTCGGCGACCGGCAACGCGGACATCATCACGACCGAGCACATGGTGCAGATGAAGCACAACGCGATCGTGTGCAACATCGGCCACTTCGACAACGAGATCGACATGTCCGGTCTGGCCCGGTCCGGCGCCTCCCGCGACGAGCTGAAGCCGGGCACCGACGTGTGGCGGTTCCCCGACGGCCACCAGGTGATCGTCCTCGCCGAGGGCCGGCTGGTGAACCTCGGCTGTGCGACCGGGCACCCGAGCTTCGTCATGAGCTGCTCGTTCTCCAACCAGGTGATCGCCCAGATGGAGCTGTTCGTCAACAGCGACCGGTACCCAGTCGGCGTCTACGTCCTGCCGAAGCACCTCGACGAGAAGGTCGCCGAGCTGCACCTCGGCGCGCTCGGGGTGAAGCTCACCAAGCTCACCGATGAGCAGGCGGAGTACCTCGGCATCGAGCCCAGCGGTCCGTACAAGCCAGCTCACTACCGGTACTGAGCCGGCCAGGTCCTCGTCGCCGCGGGTGGTGGGGCGGCGGCCGTCGCGATCGCGGCCGTCGTCCAGTCGGTCGAGCTCCCGCCGCTCCAGCGGCTCACGCCGATCGGGCGGCGGCTCCAAGAAGTTCCGGGGGCCGGCGGTCACGAACCGTCGACGGCCCGCTCGAGCTCGGCCTTCGTCATCTTGGAGCGACCCCTGACGTGCTTGCGCCGGGCCTCGGCGTAGAGCTGGGCCCGGGTGCGGCCACCGGAGCCGCGGTGGCTGCGCAGGCCGCCGCGACGTCCTGAGGAGATGTCGTCGATCGAGGTCCGGCTCGCTTGGCGCGCTTCGCCGGCTCGGGCCCGCTCCTTGTTCACGGTGCGAGCGGCGATCTCCTCGGCGGCCGACTCGCTGGCCCCGCGCTCCAACACTCCCTCCTTGATGTGGGTGTACTGGCGTTCGCGCTTGGCGCTCCAGGCTCGTGGCACGGTGGCACCTCCTCGTCCGGTGGTCACCCCGCTCTCTCGGGGTGCCTGCGTGAGCAGTACCCGCTCCTCGCGTCCGGCATGCCCGGGCGAACCTCAGCCGTGGCGGCGAGCGCTCACGAGCGAGCCTCGGCGAGCGTGGAGGCGGTGGCTCGGTGCTCGGTCCACACGTACTTGCCGTCGGCCGTCGGCTCCCACCCCACACGTCCGCGATCCGGGCCACGACCTGCAGTCCGTAACCGCCGACACCGGTCGGGCGTCGGCGGCGCACCGGCGGCTCCGGAGACCCGTCGTGGACCTCGACCCGCAGACCGCGATCGTGGGCGGTCGCCTCGACCCGAGCGATCGAACCAGCGTGCACGACGGCGTTCGTGACGAGCTCCGACACCACGAGGGTGACGTCCTCGACGACCGCAGGCGGGTAGCCGCGATCGAACAGCCACGGTCGGATGAGTCGACGTGCAGCACCCGGAGCGCTCAGGGACCGGTCCACGATGGCTTCGAACCGCACGGGTGCGGCCTCCGGCCGAGGAGCGTCCAGTCCGTCCGTCGACTCGTGCGCACTACCCACCATTGCTCCGACCTCCTCGTGCAGGCTGCCGGGGTCTCGGGCAACGCCGTCGTCGCGATTCGCGGCGACGTACCCCCATCCTTGCCGGAGCGAGCGCCATCGAAACGCCTCCGGAGCCGGGGCGGGCCGACGCCGGGCGCAGGTACGCTCGGTGGCGCCGAGCCGGTCTCGGCAGTCGCTCCAGACCCTGGTGACACGTCAGAAGAAGCGGTCGCGAGGAGTGACATGAGCGTTCGAGGCCTGATCGCCGGTCGCGATCGGGCGCGCCGGCCGGCCCGACCGGTTGTCGGCCGATGACCGGCATCGACGTTGTCGAACGGTCTCCTGCGCACCGTGTGCTCGATGTGCCGCTCGGGAGCGTGACCCGGCCGTCGTGGCGTGGCCGCAGCCACGTCGTCGCGCTCATCGTGGTCGCGCCGATCCTGCTGTGGATGCTGCTGACGGTCGACGGCAGGCAAGCCCAGGTCGGGATGACCGCCTACGCCGGCGGGCTGTGCTCGATGCTGGCCGTCTCCGCGACCTCCACCGCTGGGTCCACACGGTCAGGTGGCGCGCCCGGTGGCGGCGCCTGGACCACGCCACGATCTTCGCGGCCATCGCCGGGACCTGCACCCCGTTGTGCCTGGCGTTGCTCGGTCCCGGGGCCACGGTCGCCATGCTCGTGGTGAGCTGGTCGGCGGCGGTGGTCGGGGCCACCATCAAGTTGACGGCGTGGACGCGCGGCGACGTCGTCGCGTCAGCGATGTACATCGCCAACGGATGGGTCGGGCTGTTGTTGGTACCAGCCCTCGTGGCTCGGGGTCAGTGGGTCGCGATGGCGATGCTGATGGCCGGCGGCGTGACCTACACCGCCGGCGCGGTCGGCTTCTTCCGGCAATGGCCCACGTTGCGCCCTGCGGTGTTCTCCTACCACGAGGTCTGGCACGTGTGGACGGTCGCCGCCGTCGCCTTCCACCTCGCCGCGGTCTGGATCGTCGTGATCTGAGCGTCCGGCGGCCTAGGACGAGGCGTCGGGCGAGAGTGACCGGAGGCGACGCTCGACGACGTCGGCGGCGACGTCGGCCAGGCGCCGGTTGTTGTTGCGGGAGTGCTGGCGCAGCAGGGAGAAGGCCTGGTCGACAGGGATGCGCTCGCGCTCGGCGATGACCCCCTTCGCCTGCTCGATGACGATCCGCGTGGACAGCGCCTTGGTGAGCTGGGTGTTGAGGGCGTGGGCCTCCGCAGAGGTCCGGTGCTGGAGGATGGCGATGGTCGCGATGTCGGCGAGGGCCTGGGCCACCACGAGGTCGTCGTCGGTGAAGGACGACGGCGTGCTGCAGAAGAGGTTGAGCGCTCCGACCACATGACGCCGCAGCCGCATCGGGATGGCGCCGGCCGACTTGAACCCGGCCTCGATCGCGACGGGCGCGAAACGCGGCCACCGCGCCGCCGCCGTGTCGAGGTCCTGCTGGACGACCGGCCGGCCCGTCCGGTAGCAGTCGAGGCACGGCCCCTCCTCGGCCTGCAGCTCGAACAGCTCGACGCACCCGGACCGCCGCACTGGACGACGTCATCGCCTGCAGGGCGCCGTCGGCCCCGGCCAGCATGATCCCGGCCGCCTCGATGCCGAGCACGTCGATGCACCGGTGCGAGAGCGTGGTCAGCAGGTCGACGATGTCGAAGTCGTCGACGAGCGTGTCGGCGAGCTCGACCATGGTCTGGGCCAGGATCGCTTCACGGGCCACGCGACCTCCTTGCGACTGCGACGCCGCGCCCGATCGTAGGCGGACCTGCCGTGGTCCGTCACCCGTGGAGTCGATGCGCGGCGACGTCGACCCACCCCGGCCACGTGCTCGTATGAGGACTGGTGCTCGCCATGGCGGCCGGCGTGTCGGCGGCGAGGCCGATCCCTGGTCGCCCGGCGCGGCGTGGAGGCTGTGGGCGTGACGCGTCGGCCTCAGTCCGGCCCGTGCTCGCTCAGTCCGGCCCGTGCGCGGCGAGGTAGTCGTCGACGTCCTTGTCGACGGCGTCGATGGCCGGCGACCGCTCGTGGCGGGCGCGGAACTCGAGCCAGCGCCGCCCGAGCTCGTCGAGCGTGGTCAGATCGCTGTTGAGGCGCAGATCGGGGAGCGCTTCGCGCTCCTCCTCCCCGATGTGCTTGCTGTTCTCGGTGCGGGCCCGGCCCACGGCCTCCCACCACTCCGGCGAGCCCGGCTCGCGGGTGGCGGCGTCGCGCACGGCGTCTCGGATCTTGTTGTGGTCCTTGATCGCATCCTCGGCCTCGTCCTCGGCGTGGTCGCCGACGGCCAGCAGCGGCGGGTAGAAGACCACCTCCTCGGCCTCGGCATGGAGGTCGAGGAGCGAGGCGAGGGGCTCCCACGCGGCCACGATCGCCGACAGCTCGCCGCTCGCCTGAGCGTCGTCGAGGTCGGCGAACTGCCGCCGCAGGGTCTCGTGGTCGAGCAGCACGAGGCGGGTGATGTCCGGCATGGCGCTACGCCTACCACGTCCGCGCCAGGCTCACCCCTCGACCGCGACGTCTCGCACCAGATCCGCAGACTGCGGCGGGAGCCCCGATGGCCGCCCGCCCGGGCCTGGTCGCCGTCAGTCGTCCGGTGGGACGGCGACGGCGAGGCCCCGGCGGACCTTGCTGATGCCGAAGGCCACCGGGCCGTCGAACGTCTCCCCGTCGACGGCAAGGCGCACCGGACCGGTGTGGGACCGCACGAGCACGTGCTCGGCCCGGTACTCGCGGTACAGCGGGCAGCGCAGCAGGCGGCCGGCGAGCACCTCGAGCACGAACCGCGTGCGGGCCAGTCGTGGGCCGCCGAGCACGAGGCGGACGTCGAGCTGGCCGTCGTCGAGGCGCTCGCGCCACGACGGCCCGAACCCCTCGGGGGCGTAGACGCCGTTGCCGACCCAGCCCAGCCAGACGAGCACCCGCCGGCCGTCGAGGTCGAGGTCGAGCGGCTCCATGCGGGGGAGCTGGCGAGCGAGAGCGACGGTGAGGGCGAGCCACTTGCCGAGCCGCGGGGCCAACGCATCTCGTGCGTCGACGACCTCCGTGTAGCCGCCGAAGCTGAGCGTGTTCACGAAGGGCCGCAGGGGCGTGCCGTCCTCGTCGTCGACCGAGCCGAGGTCCATGCGGGTGACCGTGCCGGCCCGGATCGCGGCCACGGCATCCGAGGTCTCGTCGAGACCGAGGTCACGGGCGAGGTGGTTGAGCGTGCCCGACGGCACAGCGACCAGCACGAGGCCGCGGTCGTGGGCGACTCCGGCCGCCGCGCTCAGCGTGCCGTCGCCGCCGGCGGCCCCGATCGCGACGAGGCCGTCGAGCGGCGGCTCGGTGAGCACGGCGACGAGGTCGTCGTCGGGTCCGAGCTCGCGGATATCGGCGGCCGGCAGCTCGCGGCGCAGCTCGTCGACCGGGTTGCCGGACCACGCCGGCCCGGACGTCGGGTTGACGGCGAGGCGGAGCCCAGCGCCGTCGGGAGCGGGTCGGCGCTCGGGGTCGGGCATCCGCCGGGCCGGGGCGTCGGCACGTCGGACGGCCGCGAGGGCAGCACGACTCGGCGGACCCACAGCGCGCCGGCTGACGCGACGCCGGCTGCGGCGACGACGACGGGGACGAGGGACCGGCGGCGCACCTCGACGACGCTACGGCGCCCGGTGGTCGTCGAAGGCGTCGATGACCGGCGCGAACGCCTCGATCTGGGCCACGGTGCCGTCCAGTCGGAGTGCGACGACGGCCTCGTGGACGCCTGCTTCGGCGTAGCGTCGGTAGCGCCCGATGTGCTCGTCGACCGACGCGACGACGTCACCGTCACGGCCCTCGGCGTCCGTCGTCGCGCCGAGCACCGCGGCCGACGTGAGGTTCGTCACGGTGATGTCGCCGGGGTCCCGCCCGACCTCGGCGCAGTGCCGTCGCAGCACGGCGACCTTGGCGGCGACGGTGGCGGGGTCCCCGAAGAGGTTGCAGGCGTCGGCGTAGCGGGCGACGAGGCGCAGCGTGCGTCGTTCGCCCGAGCCGCCGACGAGGATCGGCACGCGCTCCTGCAGCGGACGCGGGTAGCACGTCGCCGCCGGAACCGTGATGTGACGGCCGGCGAACGCGGGGTTCCCTTGCCCCACATCAGCGGTAGCAGCTCGAGCGCGTCCTCGAGCAGCTCGTAGCGCGTCGCCAGGTCCGGGAACCCGAACCCGTAGAGCTCGTGCTCGCGCCTGAACCACGCGGCGCCGATCCCGCAGAAGGCCCGGCCCTCGGACAGCACGTCCAGCGTGGCCACGATCTTGGCGACGTGGGCGACGTTGCGGTAGGTCACGCCGCCGACCAGCGCGCCGAGGCGGATCGTCGAGGTCGACGCTGCGAGGTAGCCGAGCGTCGCCGTGCTCTCGAGCACGTCCTCCCACTCCCGCCCGACCTGGGGGATCTGGACGAAGTGGTCCATCACGGACAGCGACGAGAACCCGACGTCCTCCGCGGCCCGGGCGATCGCCGCCAGCCGCCTCGCCGTCTCCGCCGGCCCACCGGGCCACGTGAACCGTCCGACCTGCAGGCCGAAGCGCATCGTCATCGGATCCTCCTCCTGGCGGCGGGCGTCGAGCGGCGCCTCGTAGAGCGGGCGCGGCACGACCTCCACGGGCCCGTCCGACGCGCGGTGGACGGCGTCGAAGCCCTCCCCGGGCAGGGACTCGACGGCGGCGGCGAGCGATCGCAGCTGGCTGGTCACGACCGACGACGGCACCGCGTGCGGCGCCCGCGGTTGCGGGCCCGGGTGGCGCGCTCGGGCGTGTCGACGACGACGGCGTGGCACGGCACGCCAGCAGCGTGGGCGATGGCGCGGTACCCGGCCCGCACCGTCGGGTCCAGGGCGGTCGAGTCCACGACCGTCAGCAGCCCCCGGCGCAGGCGCTTGGTGGCGATCAGCTCGAGCACCTCCATCGCGTCGCGCGTCGCCCGCAGGTCGTGGCGGTGCCGCCCGACGACGCCGCGCAGCTCGTCGGAGGACACGACCGAGCCCGCACCGAACGCCGCGGCGGCCCACGTGGACTTGCCGGCACCGGCGACGCCGATCAGGACGACGAGGCACGGATCCGGCACACGGATCGCATCGTGAGCAGGGCGTCCGGCCACGCCCGACACACTCGCGCACCCCTTGTCCATGATCGGTCCCATGATCTTCACCACACGCTGCGCCGGGTGCGACGAGCCGGGCCCGACGCTCTGTCGCACCTGCCGCTTCGCCCTCGTCAGCCGCCCCGAGCCGACGACGCCCGGTGTGCTCGTCGCGGCGCCGTTCAGCGGGCGGGTGCGCGCCGTGATGCACGGCTTCAAGTACCGCAACCGTCGGGCGATCGGCGGCCACCTCGCCGGGTTGCTCGTGAACCGGCTGGCGGCGTCGGGTCGGCGCGTGGACGTCGTGACGTGGGCGCCGACGAGTGGCCGGCGACGACGCGAGCGTGGCTTCGACCAGGCCGAGGTCGTGGCCCGCCAGGTCGCCCGCCAGCTCGGCGTGCCATGCCGGCGGCTGCTCGAGCGCTCGGCGTCCGGGGCACCGCAGACCGGGCGCAGCCGCGCCGGTCGCTTGGTGGGCCCGAGCTTCCGGGCCCACCCCGGCGTGCCGGCCAAGCGGATCATGGTCATCGACGACGTCGTCACGACGGGTGCGACGCTGGCCGCCGCCGAGCACGCGTTGCGGGCCGCCGGTGCGCTCGACGTCGTCGCCGCCGCCGTCGCGGCGACGCCGAGCCGTCTCGGCTCGACGGCGCGGGCGGCGTGACCGAGCGCGCCGCGTGGGCCGAGCGAACGAACGAGCGAGCCAGCGGACGAGGTGGCTCGGTTGCGAGGGGAGGGATCCCCGCGCGATGACGGTGGCCCTCCCGTCATCAGCGGCGTACCGTGCGGGACCATGGTGCTGGACCGGTGGACCCGATGAGCGACGACAGCAGCGCCGGGGGGACGCCGCCCGGCGATCCGCCCCCGCCACCCCCCGGCGGTTCGCCGCCGCCGCCACCACCCCCGCCGGGCACGCCCCCGCCCCCGCCGCCCGGATCGCCGGCCGTCCCGCCGCCACCCCCGCCGACGACCCCGGTGCCGGCTACCCCGCCCCCGGTGGGTGGTGCCGTCCCGCCGCCCCCACCGCCGACCGCCGAGCTGCCCGTGACCGGAGGGCCACCGGTGCCGCCCCCGCCCGGGTCGGACACGACGGTGGTGACGTCGCCGGGCAGCGACGAGCCGTCGCGCAGGAAGACCGGGCTCGTCATCGGCATCATCGTCGCCGCACTGGCCGTGGCCGGGGTCCTGGCGTTCTTCCTGTTCCGCGACGACGACGACGACTCGATCAGCGAGACCACGGGCCCGCCCGCCGTCACCGTCCCCGAGGGCACGGTGCCCGGAGACGTCACGCTGCCGGACGTCACGGTCCCGGCACGCCACCCTGCCCGGCGACGTCACGCTGCCCGGCGACGTCACGCTGCCCGGCGACGTCACGCTGCCCGACCTCACGTTCCCGACCATTCCGGACTTCTCGATCCCCGACTTCTCGATCCCCGACCTCACGCTGCCGGCCATCCCGGGCGATCCCGGCATCTCGCCCGGTCCGATCCCGCCGGGTGTCGACGAGCCGAGCGGGCTCGGTTCCGATGGCGCGCTCGACGACCTGGCCCAGGAGTGCTTCGACGGCGAGATGCAGTCGTGCGACGACCTCTACGACGAGAGCGTCGACGACGACTCGCTGGAGGCCTACAAGGTCTACGGCGACACCTGCGCCGGGCGTCAGCCGGAGGGCACCAACCGCTATTGCCGGGATACGTTCCCCGGTCCGTGAACACGCCGGGCCCGGGCCGGCAGGACCCGCTCGCCGGAGCGGGCCGGTGACCGGGCGGTAGGCTCGATCCCCGCATGGGCATCCTCGATCGCATCCTCCGCGCCGGCGAGGGCAAGAAGCTGAAAGCGCTCCAGGGCATGGTCCCTGACGTCAACGCGCTCGAGCCCCAGATGCAGAAGCTGACCGACGTGCAGCTGCGGGCCAAGACCGGCGAGTTCCGCGAGCGCCTGGCCAACGGCGCCGACCTCGACGACATCGCCATCGAGGCGTTCGCGGTGGTGCGCGAAGCCGCGTCCGCGGGTGATCGGGCAGCGCCACTTCGACGTGCAGCTGATGGGCGGTGCAGCGCTCCACTTCGGGTGGGTCGCCGAGATGAAGACCGGGGAGGGCAAGACGCTCGTCTCGACGTTGCCCGCCTACCTCAACGGGCTCGGCGGCAAAGGCGTCCACCTCATCACCGTGAACGACTACCTGGCCCGACGCGACGCCGAGTGGATGGGTCGCATCCACCGCTTCCTCGGGCTCGAAGTGGGCCTCATCATCCCCGGCTTCAAGGCGTCGCCGGCCGAGAAGCGCGAGCAGTACGCAGCCGACATCACGTACGGCACGAACAACGAGTTCGGGTTCGACTACCTCCGCGACAACATGGCGGGGCGGCTCGTCGACAAGACGCAGCGCGGCCACAGCTTCGCGATCGTCGACGAGGTCGACTCGATCCTCATCGACGAGGCCCGCACGCCGTTGATCATCTCCGGACGGGTCGCCGACGCGGCGAAGCTGTACTACCGCTTCGCCTCCATCGTGCGCTCGCTCAAGCGTGACGAGGACTACGAGGTCGAGGAGGACAAGCGCGTCGTTGTCCCGCTCGAGGCCGGCATCGACAAGGTCGAGGCCGCCCTGGGCGTCGACAACATCTACGACGAGGTGCAGCAGAACCTGGTCCACCAGATGCAGGTCGCGCTCAAGGCCAAGGAGCTCTACAAGCGGGACAAGGACTACATCATCCAGGACGGCGAGGTGAAGATCGTCGACGAGTTCACCGGCCGCATCCTCGAGGGGCGCCGCTGGAGCGAGGGCATCCACCAGGCCGTCGAGGCCAAGGAGGGGGTGAAGATCAAGGAGGAGAACCAGACGCTCGCCACGATCACGCTCCAGAACTACTTCCGGATGTACGACAAGCTGGCGGGCATGACCGGCACGGCGGCCACCGAGGCGGCCGAGCTGATGAGCACCTACGAGCTCGGTGTCGTGCCGATCCCCACCAACCGCCCCGTCGGGCGCGTGGACCAGGCCGACCTCATCTACAAGGGCGAGGTCGCCAAGTTCGACGCCGTGGTCGAGGACATCGCCGAGCGCTACGAGGCTGGTCAGCCCGTCCTGATCGGCACGGTCAGCGTCGAGAAGAGCGAGTACCTCGCCCGCCAGCTCGCCCAGCGCGGCATCCCCCACGAGGTGCTGAACGCCAAGCAGCACACGCGGGAGGCGATGATCGTCACCCAGGCCGGCCGGCTCAACGCCGTCACCGTGGCAACCAACATGGCCGGCCGCGGTGTCGACATCTTGCTCGGCGGCAACCCCGAGGGCCTGGCCCGTCACGAAGTGCTGAAGGAAGGGCACGCGGCCGACGTGATGGTCGACACGTTCGCCCTCCCGCTGCCGCTCGGGCAGATGGAGGCCGAGTTCCAGGAGGCGCGGGCCAAAGCGATGGCCCGCTACGACGAGCTGCTGGCCGAGTTCAAGGCGGAGTGCCAGGCCGAGGGCGACAAGGTCCGCGAGCTCGGGGGCCTGTACGTCATCGGGTCCGAGCGTCACGAGTCGCGGCGCATCGACAACCAGCTGCGCGGTCGTTCGGGCCGCCAGGGAGACCCTGGCGAGAGCCGGTTCTACCTGAGCCTCGACGACGAGCTGATGCGGCTGTTCGCCACCGGCGCGCTGTCGTACGTCATGAGCAAGGCGTTGCCCGACGAGGAGGCGATCGAGGCCCGGATGGTCACGAAGGCCATCGAGCGGGCCCAGACGACCGTCGAGACGCGCAACGCCGAGATCCGCAAGAACGTCCTCAAGTACGACGAGGTGATGAACGAGCAGCGCAAGGTGATCTACGCGCGCCGTGACCAGATCCTCGAGGGCGCCGACCTCAAGTCGGCGGCCATGGAGTACCTCGCCGAGGCGGTCAACGCACTGCTCGAGACCCACTGCGCCAGCGCCGCCGACGACGAGTGGGACCTCGACGGGTTGGCCAAGGAGCTGAAGACGTTCTGGCCGACGGAGGTCGACGAGGACCGGCTCGAGGACTGCCGCAGCACCAATGCCATGTACGACCTGGTGATGGCCGACGCGACTGCGTACTACGAGCGTCGCGAGTCCGAGCTCGGCGACAAGGTCATGCGCGAGGTCGAGCGCCAGGTGATGCTGCGCATCATCGACCAGCGCTGGCGCGAGCACCTCGAGGAGATGGACTACCTCAAGGAGGGCATCAACCTCCGGGCGATGGGCCAGAAGGACCCGCTGACCGAGTGGCAGCGCGAGGGCTACGAGATGTTCGGCCTCATGATGAAGGGCATCGCCCAGGACTTCGTGCGCTACGTCATGCACGTCCAGGTGGTCCAGCAGCCCGCCGCGGCGCCGGCCGCCCAATCGGTGGTCCAGTCGGGTCCGGTCGAGCCGGGCACGACGCCGGCGGCGGCGTCCCCGGCGGCGGCCGCCCCGGCGCGACCGGCGGTGACCCGCGCGGAGGGGGCGACCAGCGCAGCAGGTGGCGTGCAGAACCTGCAGACGTCGTCGTCGGACACCGTCGAGGCGACCGGGTTCCAGCGGGCCGCCGCCAGTGCGATCGCCAGTGGCGAGATCGCACCCGAGGCGCTGGCGCGATCGTCGACGGCCATCCCGACCGGCGCCCGGGGCCGCCAGGCCGGGCGCCCGGCGGCCAAGCAGGAGACCGTCGTCAAGGACGAGTGGTCGAAGACGCCGCGCAACGCCCCCTGCCCGTGCGGGTCGGGCAAGAAGTTCAAGATGTGCCACGGCGCCAGCTGAGGCACCGTCGACCCCATCCATGCGCGACTTCACCGATGACCTGCGCGAACTGCGCCGGCGGTTGGGCGAGGCCGAGACGTACCTCCGCGTGGAGGAGTCGCGCAACCGGATCGTCGAGCTGGAGGCCGAGATGGGCCGGCCCGACCTGTGGGACGACGCCGACGCGGCGAAGGCGCTCACCGGCGAGTACGCCAACGTGCGTGACGACCTCGCCACCTACGACGGCCTGGCCAGCGTGCTCGACGACGTCGAGGTGCTCCACGAGCTGGCGCGCGAGGTGGACGACGAGTCCCAGGAGCCGGAGATCGCGTCGTCCATGGCCGAGGTCCAGCGCGGTCTCGATCAGCTCGACCTGCGCAGCCTCTTCACCGGCGAGCACGACATGGCGGACGCCATCGTCCAGATCAACGCCAAGGACGGCGGCGTCGACGCCCAGGACTGGAGCGAGATGCTCCTGCGGATGTACGAGCGGTGGGCCGAGCGCCGCGGGCTCGCGTTCAGCGTGGACGGCGTCTCCGAAGGTGCCGAGGCCGGGATCCTCTCGGCCGAGTTCACGCTCAGCGGCCGGTACGCCTACGGGCTGATGACGAGTGAGCGCGGCACCCATCGCCTCGTCCGCATCAGCCCGTTCGACAACCAGGGACGGCGCCAGACGAGCTTCGCCGCCGTCCAGGTGTGGCCGGTCATGGAGGACCCCGACGTGTCGCTCGACGACGCCGACATCCGGATGGAGGTCTTCCGTGCCTCGGGCGCCGGCGGCCAGCACGTCAACAAGACGTCGTCGGCGGTGCGCCTGATCCACGAGCCGACCGGCCTCGTGGCCAGCTCGCAGGAGGAGCGCAGCCAGCTGCAGAACCGGGAGAAGGCGATGGGCCGGCTCAAGGCGATGGTCGCGGCCAGGGTCGAAGAGGAGCGGGCGGCCGAGCTCGACGCGATCGCCGGCAAGCAGGCCCAGGTCGGCTGGGGCAGCCAGATCCGCAGCTACGTCCTGCAGCCGTACCAGATGGTCAAGGACCTCCGCACCGAGATCGAGTCGGGCAACGTCGCCGGCGTCCTCGACGGGGACATTGACGAGTTCATGGAGGGCTACCTCCGTTGGCGCCGCTCGCAGGGGGACCCCTCGACGAACTGATGACGCCGCGGCCCCGGCCGCGACCGAACAAACATCGGTGTCGCCGGTAGCCTGTCGACGCTTTCGTCACGCGACTGACACGCGAAAACCCCCATGATCCGCCTCGAGAACGTCACCAAGAGCTACCAGAACGACGTCGTTGCGCTGCGCGACGCCAGCTTCGACGTGCCGAAGGGTGAGTTCGTGTTCCTCGTCGGCCCGTCGGGTTCGGGTAAGAGCACGTTGCTCCGGCTCCTCAACCGCCAGGACCGCCCGGAGCGGGGCGCGGTGTGGGTGGCTGGGCGCAACATCATCGACATGCCGTCCGGTCGCGTCCCCCAGCTGCGTCGCAACATCGGCAACATCTTCCAGGACTTCAAGCTGCTGCCGAACAAGACGGTCTTCGAGAACGTCGCGTTCGCCCAGGAGGTCATCGGCAAGCCGAAGCACGTCATCAGCCAGCAGGTGCCGGCCGTGCTCGACCTCGTCGGCCTGGCCGGCAAGGAGGACCGCTTCCCGCACCAGCTGTCGGGTGGCGAGCAGCAGCGTGTCTCGGTCGCCCGGGCGTTCGTCAACCGCCCGCTCATCCTGCTCGCCGACGAGCCGACCGGGAACCTCGACCCGGCGACGGGCGAGGGCATCATGCGCCTCCTCGATCGCATCAACAAGACCGGCACCACCGTGCTGATGGCGACGCACGACCAGCGCATCGTGAACACGATGCGCAAGCGGGTCATCCAGCTCGACCGCGGCGTCATCGTGCGTGACCAGGCACGCGGCGTCTACGAGTGACCACCCGCCACCCCGATGTTCTCCCGCCTCAGCTACACCCTCCGCGAGACGTGGGCCAGCTTCCGTCGCAACATGACCTTGACGGTCGCCGCGATCATCACGTCGGCGGTGTCGCTCCTGATCTTCGGTCTGACGTTGCTGATGCAAGAGGGGTTCGACAACCTCCTCGTCGCCTGGCAGGGCGACGTCGAGATGATCGTGTTCGTCAACCAGACGGCCACCGACGAGCAGCGGGCCGAGATCCAGGACGCGCTTTCGTCGTTCCCCCAGCAGGTGGGGAGCTTCGAGTACTGCGACACGACGTGCTCGCTGGAGGAGGCGCAGCGGCTCCTGGCCGGTGACCCCTCGACGCTCGAGCTGCTGACGCCGGCCAACATCCCGACGCAGTACAAGGTCGTGCCCACCGAGGGCACCGACGTCGAGACGTTGCGCCAGCTGCGCGAGAGCCTGCGCAGCCTGCCCAACGTGTCGAACATCGTCCTGGCCGACGAGCAGCTCGACGTGATCGACAAGCTCAAGGGCTTCGTCGGGCTGTACACGCTGATCCTGTCGGTGACGCTCCTGTTCGCCGCCGTCCTGTTGATCTGGAACACGATCCGCACCGCAATGTTCGCCCGGCGCCGGGAGATCGAGGTGATGAAGCTCGTCGGCGCGACCGACTGGTTCATCCGCCTCCCGTTCATGCTCGAAGGGCTCATCCAGGGCTTCATCGGCGGCCTCGCCGCGTGCGGTGGGCTCTGGGTGATCAACAACCGCTGGACGTCCGGGGTCAAGGACTTCCCGCAGGGCAGTGGCTTCGCCGCCCTCGTCGTCCCCGACAGCTTCCTCGTCGGGCGGATGGTGCTCCTGCTCGGCATCGGGATGGTCGTCGGCGCCATCGGTGCCGGCATCGCCGCCAGCCGCTTCCTCGACGTGTAGCGGACCCGCCCGCGTACGGCCGCCTCCGCGGTGAGCTCGCGGGTGGGCCGGCGTGGGGTGGTGGGTCAGTACTTGCGGATGAGGGTGAGGCCGTCGCCGATCGGGAGGAGGTAGCTGTCGACGCGGTCGTCGGCGGCGACGAGGTCGTTGAACGCCTTGAGGGCCATCGTCGCCTCGTCGGTGGCCGACTCGTCGACCACCTGACCCGACCACAGCGTGTTGTCGACGAGCAGCACACCACCGGGGCGCACCCGCGGCACCAGCTCCTCGTAGTAGCCGGCGTACTCGACCTTCTCGGCGTCGATGAACGCCAGGTCGATCGTCGAGTCGGTCGGCAGCGCGGCCAGGGTCTCGAGCGCCGGGGCGATGCGCAGCTCGATGCGGTCGGCGACGCCGGCGGCGACCCACGCCTCCCGGGCGATCGCCGTGTACTCCTCGCTGACGTCACAGCACAGGAGGTGGCCGCCGGGCGCCAGACCGCGGGCGATGCAGATCGACGAGAACCCGGTGAACGTGCCGACCTCGACGGCCGAGACCGCGCCGGCGAGCCTGGTGAGGAGCGTGAGCAGCGCGCCCTCATCGGCGCTGACCTGCATGCGGGCCGGCCCGCCGAGCGCCCTCGTACGGGCCTGGAGGTCGACGAGCACCTGGTCGGGCGGGTTGGTGCGGGCGGCGATGTACGCGGCGACGTCGGGCGGGAGGACGGCGGAGCGCGTCGGGTCGTTGGCCATGGTCCGACGGTACCGTGGCCGGGATGACGGGTTCGAGCGGCGACGACGCCACGTCCGGCGTGACGCTCTACGAGCTCGTCGGTGGCGAGCGGTTCTTCCAGCAGCTCGTCGACGAGTTCTACGACGGCGTGGCGACCGACGAGGTCCTGCTCCGGTTGTACCCCGAGGCCCCCGACCTCACGGGAGCCCGGCAACGCCTGCGGGGGTTCCTGGTCCAGTACTGGGGCGGGCCCCCGACCTATTCCGACGAGCGCGGCCACCCCCGGTTGCGGATGCGCCACCTGCCGTTCCACATCGGACGCGAGGAGCGCGACCGCTGGCTCGGGCACATGACGGCCGCCGTCGACGCCGCCACCGCAGCGCTCGATGGCTCGATCGCCGGCCCCGTCCGGGAGGCGCTCGTCGGGTACTTCACCCCGGCCGCCGAGCAGTTGCGCAACGACACCGGCCTGCCGATCGGCGCGCCTTCCGACCGGCCCCGCCCTTAGCGGCCGGGGTGCTCGCCGAAGCCCATTGCCCGCAACCACGTGCCGGAGCGGCGAGCGCCCTCGGCAAACGGGATCGGGTCGAAGCCGAGGATGCGCTCGGCCTTGGTGATCGGCAGCCGCGTGTCGCTCATTTGCACAAGCAGCTCTTCGTCGAGGACCCACCTCAGGAAGTCCCGCGGCCCCGGTGGGACCGGCTCGGACGGCGGCGTCCACGCCGACTGCAGGCGCCGCACGCGCGACTTGGCTGACTTGGGAATCCTCTCGATCAGGCGCTTGCCGCGGTCGGACTCGAGCTGGCGCTTGACCCGGGCGGCCAGGCCGCTCGACGACGCGGCGAGTCGCGCCCGCACGTCCGCACCATCGATCGCGTGGACCTCGTCGAACGAGACGTCGATCGCATCGGCCACCGACCGGTAGAGATCCGCCCACGTCACGCGTTCGCGATCGCCGACGAGGAACCGCTGGTTCGCGGCCTCCGGAACGATGGCGGCCAACCACATCGCATCGACCAAGTTGTCGACGTAGATCGTGTTGCACACATGGGTGCCGCCGTCGACGAGGAACGCGTCGTGCCACAGGAACCGCTGCGCGATCTTCGTCGTCCAGGACGCGGAGCGAGGCCCGAACACGATCATCGGCCGTAGGACCACGAAGTCCATGCCGGTGTCACGGCGCAGCTCGTCGATCAGGTTCTCGGCGACCGCCTTGGAGCGGTTGTAGGCCCAGGGCTGGTCGATGAGCGGCGGCGTCTCGTCGTCCGTCCCAGGCAACGGGTCGAACCCGAGCGTGACGCCGGTGCTGAGGTAGACGATCCGGCGGACCCCGGCGCGCTTGGCCGCCCGCGCCGTGGCGCCGGGACCGCCGAGGAGCAGCTCGGTGGTGCCGTCCATTGACATGAAGACGACCTCGCAGCCGGCGAACACCTCGGCGAGAGCCTCCTCGTCGAGGCCGTCGGCCATCTTCCAACCGAGGTCGAAGCGGGCGACACGGGTCAGTGAGGCATGGCTGCGCACGATGGGCACGACTTCTGCCAGCCCACCGAGGTGCAACCGCTCGACGAGACGGCTGCCGACGAAGCCGCTGGCGCCCTGGACCGCGACCTTCATGCCCGGACCGCCAGCTCGCCGGCCCGTTTCAGCTCGACCGGATCCATCCAGCCCATGTCGAGCAGCCGCCGCGTGGCGTGGCAGCGCTCGAGCAGCGCGATGCCTGCGGCGGCTTCCTGCGGCTTGACGACGAGCTCAGCCTCACCGCGGATCGCTGCGACGACGTTTCGATGCTGGGCGACGAAGGCCGAGGCGGGCAGCGTCGGAACGCCGAAGCGGGTATCCGGGTAGTCCCACATCGGACGGTCGGAGCCCGGCGCCGCCAGGTGCACGGTGTTGGCGGTCGGCGCTCCGCGCCAGCCCCAGAAGAAGCGATCGGCGACGTTGTAATGGTAGGCGACCCAGCCCCGCTCGCACTCGACGACGTAGCGGTTCGGCAGCAGTACTTCCCGACTCATCCGTACCGTCCCGGTGACGCCACCATCGCCACGCAGCGTCATGAGGCAGTTCGCCTCGACCCCGCCCATCGCGTCGTCGGCGTAGTCGACGAGCTCGAGCTCGCCGAACCACTGCTGCAGGATGTCGATGAGGTGCGGACCGGCGTCGTAGGTGACACCGCCGCCGCCACCTCTACGGAAGGGGTGGTCGGACGTCACGGGCCAGGAGAAGGACATGCCCTCGAGCACCGTGAACGAGCGTGGCGCGCCGAGCACGCGAGCGTGGAGCAGGGAGGCGATGGACCCGACCGACGCCAAAAAGCGGCGCATGTGGCCCACGCCGAGGACCTTCCCCGATGCGTCGGCCGCGGCGATCATTGCCGCACAGTCGGCGTAGGTCAGAGCGAGGGGCTTCTCGCACAGCGCATGCGCACCGGCGTCGAACGCGGCGAGCGTCTGCTCTCGGTGCAGCGCGGCGGGCGAGGCCACGACGACCTCGTCAGGTCGCAGCTCGTCGAGAGCGGTCGCCAGGTCGGCGTAGGACGCGGCTGCCGGCGCCAACGCCCGACACAGCTCACGGCGGTCGTCGCTCGGGTCGACCAGACCGACGACCTCGACGTCGTCGGGCAGCGCGGCCAGCGCGGGGAGGTGGTAGTGCTCGGTGACGAGACCGCACCCGGCGACGAGGACTCTGATCCGGGAATGAGGTGCCATGGTCAGGAGTCTCGGTGCGGGAGCGACTGAACGCGGTCCCACTGCCGCTCGCCCGCCTCCGGCATGTCGGCCGTCGGGGCCGTCGGGTCGTTGTCGCACCAGGCGAAGTTCAGCTCGGCCCGCACGGGGTGGAGCCCGATGCGGGGCGACCGGGGGGTGTCGCGCACGAGCGAGGCACCGTGGATGGACGCTGCGGCGAGCAACGCCCCGGGCTCGGTCACCACCACCTTCGACGGCGTGACCGCGTTCATCACCTCCTGGCGGGTGGGCGTGTGCTCGTCGCTCGTCCCGAGCTCGCGCCGCGGACCCCCGCGGTCGAAGAGGTACGGCAGCGTCACGTCGTCGCCGGCCGCGGCCCTGCTCATGACCCTGCGGTGTCGTGACCTCGATTGGAGCTCGATCATGGGCGGCAGTCTTACAGACGCATCACGGAGGTCCGGTGCTGCGCCCGGGCCGACATCGGCGCGCCGTCCGACCGCCTCCGCCGGTAGCAGCTCGGTAGGTTCACTGCGGCATGCCGGCGATCAGCACGCGAGACCTCACCAAGCACTACGGGCCCGTGTTGGCCGTCGACGGGTTGTCGTTCGAGGTCGCCGAGGGCGAGGTCTACGCCTTGCTCGGCCACAACGGCGCCGGCAAGTCGACGACGGTCGAGATCCTCGAGGGCCACCGCCCGCGCACGTCCGGGGACGTCACCGTGCTCGGCCACGATCCCGGGCGCCCCGGTCGGGAGTTCCGCGACCGCATCGGCATCGTGCTGCAGTCCTCGGGCGTCGAGGACGAGCTCTCGGTCGCCGAGGCGGTGACGATCTACGGGTCCTGCTACCGCACTCGTCGCGACGCCCGGGAGGTCGTCGACCTCGTCGGCCTGACCCCGCAGCTCGACCAGCGCGTCGGCCACCTCTCAGGGGGTCAGCGCCGCCGGCTCGATCTCGCGATGGGCATCGTCGGCTCACCCGACCTCCTCTTCCTGGACGAGCCGACGACCGGGTTCGACCCCGCGGCGCGGCGCCAGGCCTGGGAGCTCGTCCGCGACCTGTGCTCGGAGGGCACGACGGTGCTGCTGACGACGCACTACCTCGACGAGGCCGAGCACCTGGCCGACCGCGTCGGCGTGATGGTGGCCGGCCGCCTGGTGGCCGAGGGCACGCCTGCTGAGCTGATCGGCCGGTCGGGGGCGACTCGCATCCGCTTCGATCTGCCACCCGGTGTGACGGTCGCCGATCTCGCTGCTGTCGTCGGACGTGACATCGGCCCCGAGGCGGCGCGGCCCGACGGGCATGTCGAGTTCGCCACTGACCGGCCGACGGCCGACGTGCACGCCGTCACCGGATGGGCGGTGGCCCGGGGTGTCGAGCTCGTCGGCCTGACCGTGGCCCGGCCGTCGCTGGAGGACGTGTTCCTCAGCCTCGGCCAGGTGGGCCGCGCGAGCCCTCGTGGGCGCGAACAGGGCGGCTCGGCGCCGACGGTGGCAGCCACATGAGCGCCGGGTTCCCGGCCGCCGGACCGATGCTGCTGCGCCAGGTCGTCTACCAGGTCCGCACGTTCTGCCGCACCCCGATCGCCGTCTTCTTCACGATCGCCCTGCCACTGATCATGCTCGTGCTGTTCAACGCCCTGTTCGGCGACACGACCGTCGACACCGGCTCGGGCGAGTGGCCGCTGAACCAGTTCTACGTCGGTGGCCTCGCCGCGTTCACGGCCGTGTCGGCGACGTTCACGAACCTCGCCAACACGGTGCCGATCCGCCGTGACGAAGGCGTGCTCAAGCGGTGGCGAGGGACGCCGCTGCCGGCATGGACATACCTCGGGGGGCTCATCGGCTCGACGATCGTGCTCGCCCTCGTCGGCGTGGTGTTCATGCTTGGCCTCGGCGTCGTCGCCTACGACCTCGAGATCGACCAGGCCAAGGTGCCGGCCCTGATCGTCTCGTTCCTCGTCGGCGTCGCGGCGTTTTCGGCGATGGGGATGGCCGTCGCCGGGCTGTGCCCGTCGGCATCGGCAGCGTCGGCGGTGGCCAACGCGATCATCCTGCCGATGGCCTTCGTCTCGGACGTCTTCATCGCGATCGAGGACCCGCCGCCGTGGCTGGCCACGATCGGCGACGTCCTGCCGCTCAAGCCGTTCGCCCAGTGCATCCAGGACGCGCTCAACCCGGCCGTGGACGCGCCCGCGTTCCGGTGGGGTGCGCTGGCCCGGGTGGCGGCATGGGGCATCGTCGGGTTGGTCGTTGCACTGCGCTGGTTCCGGTGGGAGCCTTCGCGCGGTGGCTCGACGCCGCGCCGGAGGGCCCGTCGCCGGCGGGCCCTCGCCGATCAGGGCTGACCGCCACCGCCGACGACGTCGCGGAGGATCCATGCACCCTGAGCTGACCGACGAGCACGAGGCGCTGCGGGCCGTCGTGCGGGAGTTCGCCGAAACGGAGGTCGAGCCCTACGCCGCCGACTGGGACCGCGACCACACCTTTCCCGTCGACACCGTCCTCGAGATGGGTGAGCTCGGGCTGTTCGGGATCCCGTTCCCCGAGCCGTACGGCGGCGGCGGCGACCTGACCGGCCTGTGCGTGGCGATCGAGGAGATCGCCCGCGTCGACCAGTCGTTGGCCATCACGTTGGAGGCCGGCGTGGGACTCGGCGCGAGTCCGATCGCCAAGTTCGGGACCGCCGAGCAGCAGGAGCGCTGGCTGCCCGACCTGTGCGCCGGGCGGGCGCTGGGCGGGTTCGGGCTGACGGAGCCCGATGCCGGCAGCGACGCCGGCGGCACCCGCACGAGGGCCACGTTCGACGACTCCAGCGGCCAGTGGGTGATCGACGGCGAGAAGGCGTTCATCACGAACGCCGGTACGCCGATCACCTCGATCGTCACGATCACCGCGCTGACGGGACCGGGCGAGATCTCGACGATCGTCGTGCCGGCCGGGACCGCCGGCTTCGAGGTCCACCCGCCGTACCGCAAGATGGGTTGGCATGCGTCCGACACGCGGGGCTTGTCGTTCGTGGAGTGCCGCGTGCCGGAGGACCACCTCCTCGGCCGCCGCGGCCGGGGGTTCGCCCAGTTCCTCGAGATCCTCGACGAAGGCCGCATCGCCATCGCCGCCCTCGCCGTCGGCGTGATCCAGCGCTGCGTGGACGATTCGGTCGCCTACGCCAACGAGCGCCAGACGTTCGGTCGCCCGATCGGCTCCAACCAGGGGGTCGCGTTCCGCTGCGCCGACATGCACGTCGCGCTCGCCGCGGCCCGCCGGCTGGTGTACCACGCGGCGTGGTTGCGCGACACGGGCCGCCCGTTCAAGACGGAGGCGGCGACGGCCAAGCTGTACGCAACTGAAGCGGCGATCGACGCCACCCGCTCGGCGACGCAGGTCTTCGGCGGGTACGGGTTCATCGACGAGACGCCCGTCTCCCGCCACTACCGGGACGCCAAGATCCTCGAGATCGGCGAGGGGACGAGCGAGGTGCAGCGGCTGGTCATCGGGCGCGCCCTGGGACTGCGGATCTGACGGCGCGCCGACCGCCGGTGCCGGCGTCGGGGGCCGACCGGCACCGCTTGCTCGGCCGGCTCGCTCACATGCGTCGGATCAGCGCCGTCGCCGTCGCCGTGGCGACGACCTCTCCCGAGCCATCGTGGAGCTCGCCGCTCATGAACCCGACGTCGCGCCCGCGGCGCACGATGCGACCGTGACCGGTGAACCGCCCGGGCGCGGCCGGGCGCAGGAACTGGACGTGCAGATCGGCGGTCGGCGCGAACCAGCCTGGTTCGAGGGTCGCGACAAGTGCCGGTCCCAGGGTCTCGTCGAGCATGGCGGCGAGGAACCCGCCCTGGACGACGCCGACCGGGTTGAGGAACGCCGGGCCGGCCTGGAACCCGACCGTGATCGTGCCGGCGTCCGGATCGATGTCAACGAGCTCGAAGCCGAGCGTGACGGCCGACGCCGGTGGGGCGACCCGGCCGGCCATGACGTCCCAGAACGGGCCGGTGCGTCCGGTGTGGTCGGCGGGGCCGATGTGGTCGGCGTCGCCGTGAGGGCTGACCATCCGGACAGCCTGCCGCGTGGCGGCACCCGCGAGCGCCGTCAGAAGTGGTACGGGATGCCCGACCAGTCGGGCGGGCGCTTCTCGAGGAAGGCGTCGCGGCCCTCGGCGGCCTCGTCGGTGCCGTAGGCCAGCCGGGTCGCCTCGCCGGCGAACAGCTGTTGGCCGACGAGCCCGTCGTCGATCAGGTTGAACGCGTACTTCAGCATGCGCTGCGCCGTCGGGCTCTTGGCGTTGATCGCCCCCGCCCATTCGAGCGCCACCCGCTCCAGGTCGGCGTGGGCGACGACGTCGTTCACGGCGCCCATCCGGTGGTAGTCGTCGGCCGAGTACTCGCGTCCGAGGAAGAAGATCTCCCGGGCGAACTTCTGGCCGACCTGGCGGGCGAGGTAGGCCGAGCCGAAGCCGCCGTCGAAGCTGGCCACGTCGGCGTCGGTCTGCTTGAAGCGGGCGTGCTCGGCGCTGGCCAGGGTGAGGTCGCACACGACGTGCAGGCTGTGACCGCCTCCGGCGGCCCACCCCGGCACGACGCAGATCACGACCTTCGGCATGAACCGGATCAGGCGCTGGACCTCGAGGATGTGGAGGCGCCCGGCCCGCCCGGGCTCGATGTCGTCGGCATCCTCGGACAGCGCGCCGTCGGCGCCGGTCGGCGCCGTGTACTTGTAGCCGTCCTTGCCGCGGATCCGCTGGTCGCCGCCGGAGCAGAACGCCCATCCGCCGTCGCGCGGCGACGGGCCGTTGCCGGTCAGCAGGACGCACCCGACGTCGGTCGTCATGCGAGCGTGGTCCAGGGCGGTGTACAGCTCGTCGACCGTGTGGGGACGGAACGCGTTGCGGACCTCCGGGCGGTCGAAGGCGATCCGCACGGTGCCCTGGTCGACGGCGCGGTGGTACGTGATGTCGGTGAACGTGAAGCCGGCGGCGGGGCGCCAGGCGTCGGGATCGAACAGCTCGCTGACGTGCTCCGTACCCATGTCGCCATGTTGGTCGACGGTCGGGTCCGGCGACGAGTGCCCCGGGTAGCGTGCGCCGCCATGGAGCTGATCGGGGTCGCCGGGCTGCCCGAGATCTGCCCGGGCGACGACCTCGCCGCGCTGGTCGCCGCCGCAGCCGCCGTGCGCGACGGTGACGTCGTCGTCGTGACCTCGAAGATCGTGTCCAAGGCCGAGGGTCGGACGGTCGAGCTCGACGCCGTCGAGCCCTCGGGCTTCGCGCTGGAGTGGGCGGCGCGATGGGGCAAGGACGCGCGCGTCGTCGAGCTCGTGCTGCGGGAGTCACGGCGCATCGTGCGGATGGTCGGACCGGTGCTGATCACCGAGACCCACCACGGCTTCGTGTGTGCGAACAGCGGGATCGACCAGAGCTCCAGCGGCGCGTCCGGCCGGGTCGTGCTGCTGCCCGATGACTCCGACGCCTCGGCTCGTGGCATCCGGGCCGGGTTCGCCGACCGCGGCGTCGACGTCGCGGTGATCGTGAGCGACACGTTCGGCCGGCCGTGGCGCGAGGGCCAGACCGACGTCGCCATCGGGGTGGCCGGCATCGCGCCGTTGCGCAGCTACATCGGCCAGGTCGACCCGCACGGGCACGAGTTCCGGGTCCAGGAGCTGTGCGTCGTGGACGAGCTGGCCGCGGCCGCCGAGCTCGTGAAGGGCAACACGAGCCGCGTGCCCGTGGCCATCGTCCGCGGCTTCGACTACGAGCGTGACGACGACGCCACGATGGCCCCAGTCATCCGCGACGCCGAGCGCGACCTGTTTCGCTAGCGCCGTAGCCGGTGGGTGTCTCGCTGCGCTCGAACGGTGGCTGTCACGCGCCCTGCGGGCCGGTCAGCCCCGGGGTCAGGCGCGGAGGTCGGCGTACTCGGGGGTGTCGTCGATGAAGCCATCGACGAACCAGCACGCCGCGACGAGGCGCTGGTCGTGGTCCCGGACGTCGTCGAGGGCCCGGCGGACCAGTTCGGCGGCGTACCCCCGACCGCGGTGCTCGGGCGGGGTGTACGTGTGGTGGAAGACCAGCGTGCGGCCGTCGGCCAACGGGCGGTAGGCGGCCGTCGACACCTCGACGTCGCCGTCGCGCAGCAGGTACCGGTGCTGCGCCGCGTCGTGCTCCATCGTCAACGTCGGCGCGTCGTGCTCCACGACCTCATTCCTACCCGTCGGGCGGCGCCGTCAGTCGAGCCGGCGCATCGGACCCGGATCGGGACGCGCCACGCCGATCTCGATGATCGCGTCGGTCGTGGCCACGCCTTCGACCGACACGATGATCGGGTTGAGGTCGACGGCGGCGATGCTCGGGTGGTCTCCGATGAGCTGGGCCACCCGCATCAAGGTGTCGAGGACCGGCCCGTCCTCCAGGCCGGCCTGCTCGAGCGCCGACCCGGCGCGTGACAGCGCCAGGAGGGCGGCTGCGCCGGCCGACGACAGCGGCGCCAACCGGGATGCCTCGTCGCTGACGAGATCGGCGGTCGAGCTGCCGAGCCCGATCGACACGAGTGGCCCGAGGCGTTCATCGGTCATCGACCGGATCCGCAGGTCGAGACCGGGGTGGACCATCGCCTGGACCACCACCGCGTCGGCGTCGGTGCCGAGCGCGTCCCGCATGACGCCCACCGCCGACACGACGTCGTCGGCGTCGCCGAGGTCGAGCGCGACGCCGGCGCGGACCGAGCGGCCCAGGTGGCGGTGCTCGGCCTTGACGGCGACGGGGAAGCCGATCCGCTCGGCGGCGGCGGCGGCGTCGGCGGCCTGCGCCCGAAGCGTGTCGGGCACCACGACGCCGTAGGCGGCGAGCACGGCGTTCACCTCGTCGGTGTCGAGGCGGGTCGCGGCCCGGTCGAGGGCCGAAGCGAGCAGATCGGCGACCTTGGCCCGGTCGATGTCGCCGACGTCGGCCGGCGCCGCGCCGGCCTCCTGCTCGAGCCACGTGCCGTAGGCGCGAGAACGACCGAGCGCGGCAGCCGCCGGTTCCGGGAACGCGAACGCCGGCACGGTCGATCCGGATCGGAGCGGACCGCTGGCCCCGCCCATCAGGACCACGACGACCGGCTTCGTCGCACCTGCCGCAGCGGCGTCGATCGCCGCGACGGGCACCGTGACCGCGGCGGCGAGGGGCGGGGCGTGGATGACCATCACACCGTCGACCGCCTCGGACGCAAGCGCGGCGCCGATGGCCGCGAGGTAGTCCTGGGGCGTCGCCCGCCAGTCGAGCGGCACGGGGCTGGGGACCGCCTCGAGGCCGGCGGTGGCCAACGCTGCTTCCGCCAGCACACCGGGGCTGCGGGCGTTGGTCACGATGGCGACGCGATCCCCGTCCATCACCGGCTGGGTGGCGAGCACGCGCGCCGTGTCGAGCATCGCGGCGACGGTCGGCACCTCGATCAACCCGGCCTGCCGGTACAGCGCCCCTCCGGACGGCCCGATCGCCGCGGCGCCCGTACGGACGGCCACGATCGGCCGGTTCCTCGACACCCGTCGGGCGATGCGCACGAACTTGCGCGGGTTGCCGAACGACTCGGTGTACATCGCGACGACGCGGGTCGTCTCGTCGTCCTCCCAGAACTGCAGCAGGTCGTTGCCGGAGACGTCGCTCTTGTCGCCGAGCGACACGAACCAGGACATCCCCATCTCGAGGTCGTCGGCCAGCCGGAGCACGGATGCCCCGAGCGACCCGGACTGCAGCGAGACGGCGACGCCGCCCCGGGGCATGGCCACGGGGACGAGGGACGCCTGCAGCCCGATCGCCGGGTTCGAGGACGCGATGCCCATGCTGCCCGGACCGATCAGGCGGACCCCGAAGCGCCGGGCCCGCGAGACGAGCTCGTCGACGTCGATCGATGTCCCCTCGGTCGACGTGATGATGACCGCGCCCCGGGCGTGGGCGGCGATGCAGTCCTCGACCACCGCCGGGAGCTGCTCGGCGGGGACGCACACGACGGCCAGCGACACGTCGGCCGGCACGGCCTGCAGCGAGGGCCACGACTGGCGACCGCCGACCGTGGCGTGACGCGGGTTGACGGCGAAGACGGCGCCCGTCGCGCTCGCATTGACGTGCCGCCACAGGGCGTCACCCACCGAGCCCGGCTCGTCGCTGGCGCCGACGACCGCGATCGTGCGCGGGAGCAGCAACCTCGCGATCGACCGGGAGTCGGCGCGCTGCTCGCGTCGCTCGACCGAATCGAGGAACTCCTCGGTCTCGTCGAGCGCGAAGTCGAGGTCGATCACGCCGCTCTCGAAGCGCCGCTCGACCGGCCAGCCGGCGCGGTTGAACACGGCCAGCATCGCCCGGTTCTCGGCCAGCACCTCGGCGGTGAAGCGGACGATGCCGTTCGCCCGCGCGATCGCTGCCAGGTGCTCGAGGAGCAGGGTGGCGATGCCCTTGCCGTGGAGGCCGTCGTCGACCATGAACGCCGCATCGGCGTCGTCGCGGCCGGCCCACCGCTCGTAGCTCGCCCACGCCACGAGCTCGCCGAAGCGTTCGACGACGAGGGCGACCCGGTCGACCATGTCGACGTCGGTGAAGTGCACGAGCTCGGCGTCGCTCAGGTGCGGATGGGGTGAGAAGTAGCGCCGGTAGATGCTCTCGGCCGACTGGCGCTCGTGGAACGCGGCGAGCGCCGGCGCGTCGCCCGGTCGGATCGGGCGCACGTGCACCGTCTCGCCGTCGCCGAGCACGACGTTGCTGGCCCACCGCTCGTCGGGTGCCGGCGCGGCCGTGCCCATGCCGGCGATGATGCCACGGGGACCGCTCGACGGCTGCTGTCGGTGGCGGTTGTCACCGCCCGGCGACGATGCCGGGTCGATCGAGAAGCACCGAACGCGCATCCAGCGGGTGGCACGGCCATGATGTCCGCATGGCTCCGCGCATCGCGGTCGTGCTGGGCGCCGGCGGCGCCGTCGGCCACGCGTTCCACGCCGCCGTGCTCGGCGAGCTGCGCGACGTGACCGGTTGGGACGCCGGTGCCGCCGACCTGCTCGTCGGCACCTCGGCCGGCTCCGGTGTGGCGTCGCTGCTCCGAGCCGGGTTGCCGGCCGCCGACATGATGCATCGGGCCCTCGGCGAGCCGTTGTCGGTGGCGGGCGCGGCCGTCGCCGACCGTGGCGAGCTCGGTCCGCACCGGCCGGCGGAGGCATCGGGCGGCCGTCCGACGGTGTCGTACCTGCGGATGGCGTCGCCGGCCCGGCTGGCGCGGGCGGTGCGGGCGCCGTGGGAGCTGAGCCCCGGCTCGCTCGCTGCCGCCATGATGCCCGTCGGGCGCGTGTCGTCGGCGCCGATCGCCGCGACGTTCGACGCGCTGCACGCCGACGGGTGGCCGGTCGACCCGCTCTGGGTCGTCGCCGTGGAGCTCGACACCGGTCGGCGAGTCGTGTTCGGGCGGGACGGTGCGCCGGTCGCGACGCTCGGCCAGGCCGTGCGGGCATCGTGCGCCGTGCCCGGGTACTTCGAGCCGGCCGAGATCGACGGGCTGCGCTACGTCGACGGCGCGGTGCACTCGCCGACGAACGCCGACCTGGTCGCCGACGAGCGCCCAGATCTCGTGGTCATCAGCGCGCCCATGTCCGCCGTGCGCGGTGCGGCGGGGGTGCGGCCGGTCCGCCACTTCGCCCGTCTCGCCCTCGGTCGCGAGGTGGCGATGCTGCGCTCGCGGGGCGTGCCGGTCGTGACGTTCCAACCGACCGCCGCCGACCTTGCCGTGATGGGCACCAACTCGCTGGACCCGGCCCGCATCGACCCGGTGTGCCGGCAGGTCAGGACCACGGCTCGCCGACGCATCCAGTCGGCCGACATCCGCCGGCGCCTGCGGATGCTCGGGTGAGCCCGGCGGATGCGGTCGGATCGGACCTCGGTGTCGACCAGTTGTGCGCCGACGTCCACGGCCACCTCGCCGCGCTGCGGGCGTCCTCGCCGGTGGCCTACGTCGCCGCGATCGGCGGCTTCCTCGTGACCAGCCACGCGCTCGCGTTGGCGGTCATGCGCGACCCCGAGACGTTCACCGTGGACGATCCCGGTTCTCGACGGCGCGGGTCGTCGGTCCGAGCATGTTGTCGCTCGACGGCGCCGCACGGCCGCCACCGCGCCGCCTTTGCGCCGGGGTACCGGCCGCGGCAGGTCGATGAGCGGTTCGGGCCGTTCGTGGCCGAGCGGGCCGGGCGGCTCGTCCGGCGGCTGTCATCTCCGGCCGAACTGCGTGCCGACCTCGCCGGACCGCTGGCCGCCGCGGTCGTGGCCGAGAGCCTCGGGCTCGATGGCCGCGACGACGGCGTCGTCGGCCGGCTGCTCGAGTGGTACCGGTGCATCGTCGACTCGGTCGCGACCATCACGCCGGCGGCGACCCCTCGGCGAGCGGGGCGGCGGCGATGGCCGAGCTGGCGGTGGCGGTGGCCGGCGACCTCCCGGCACGGTGACCTGACGCCCGAGGAGCTGTTGTCCAACGCGCCGTCGTGATGTTCGGGGGCATCGAGACGACGGAGGGGATGATCCTCAACCTCGTCGCCCACGTGCTGGACGAACCGCCGTGCGGGACGCCGTCGCCGCCGACCCGGCGTTGCTCGACGCCGCCGTCGAGGAGTCGTTGCGGCTCGAGCCGGCGGCTGCCGTCGTCGACCGGTACGCGACGCGGGACGTCGAGCTCGGCCCAGTGACCGTGCCGGCCGGGTCCCTCGTCGTCGTCTCCCTCGCCGCCGCCAACCGCGATCCGGCCGTCTGGCCCGAGCCGGACCGGTTCGTGCTCGATCGCCCGGCCGCCCGACGCCACCTCGCGTTCGCCGCCGGACCCCACGTGTGCCTCGGGATGGACCTCGCCCGCCTCGAGGCCCGCACCGCGCTCGGCGCGCTCCTGCGGGCCCATCCCGGCGCCGAGCTGGCACCGGGTGCGCCCGGGCCGACGGGTTGGGTGTTCCGCAAGCCGTCCGAGTTGCCCGTGGTCCTCGGTTCAGCAGCGTCCCCTGTGGCACGGTGTCGGGCGTGATGCGCGGCCCTGCGGACCCGACGAGCGGCGACGGGTTCGTGCGCTGCAGCGACGGCCACGTTCGCTGGGGGCGTTACGGAGCGGCCGGCGTCGTGTTCGTTGCGGTCGACCGCGGCGTGCCGCGGATGCTGCTGCAGCTGCGGTCGGCGTGGTCGCACGAGGGCGGGACGTGGTCGTGCCCGGGGGGTGCGCTGCACCGCGACGAGCGGCCGTTCGACGGGGCGCTGCGGGAGGCGGGGGAGGAGATCGGGTACCCGCCGGACGGCGCCCGATTGATCGGGGAGCACGTCTTCGCGCCGGCCACCGACTGGACGTACACGACGGTCGTGGTGCAGGTCGACGGGCCGTTCGGGGCCGCGCTGAACTTCGAGACCGAGACCGTCGAGTGGCTGACGGTGGAGCAGGTCGACCGGCGGCCGATGCATCCGGGCTTCGCCAGCGCCTGGCCCCACCTGCGGGCCATCGTGACCGCGGCGGCCGCCGCCTGACATGGCACCGTTGCCGACGTCCGGCCTGACGATCGGTGAGCTCGCCGCGCGCACCGGCGTGGCGCCGTCGGCGCTGCGCTTCTACGAGGCCGAGGGCCTCATCCACGCCACCCGCACGTCCGGCGGCCAGCGCCGCTACACGCGCGACACGATCCGGCGGGTCTCGTTCATGCGCATCGCCCAGCAGGTCGGCCTGAGCCTCGACCAGATCCGGGGAGCGCTGGCCGGTCTCCCCGAGCACCGGACCCCCAACCGCCACGACTGGGAGCGGTTGTCCTCGTCGTGGCAACCGTTGCTCGACGCCCGCATCGCCATGCTCGAGCGCCTGCGCGATCACCTCGACGGCTGCATCGGGTGCGGCTGCCTCTCGCTGGACGTGTGCCCGCTCTACAACCCCGGCGACGCGCTCGCCGACGAGGGCCCGGGCCCCCGCATCCTCCTGCGAGAGGACTGATCACGGGGCCGGGCTACGGTCGGCGGTGAACGAGGGAGGTGGCTCAGCGCGATGACGGAGCCGTTCGGCGGGCGGCGCGGCCGCCAGCTCTTGCGCGACCCGCGGTGGAACAAGTCGACGGCGTTCACGGCCGAGGAGCGCGAGGCGCTCGGGTTGGTCGGGCTGCTCCCCGAGGGCGTCGAGTCCGAGGACCGCCAGGTGCAGCGCATCGTCCACCAGCTGGGGCAGGCGCCGACCGCGCTCGGCAAGTACGTGCTGCTCTCGGCGCTGCATGACCGCAACGAGACGCTCTTCTACCGCGTCCTGATGTCCGATCCCGCGCAGTACATGCCGATCGTCTACACGCCGACCGTCGGTGAGGCCTGCGAGCACTTCGACCAGATCCTGCGCCGCCCCCGGGGTCTGTACCTCTCGGCCAACCGCCGAGGTCAGCTCGCCGAGATCATGGGCAACTGGCACGAGTCCGACGTCCGCTTCATCGTCGTCACGGACGGCGAGCGGATCCTCGGTCTCGGTGACCTCGGCGCCAACGGCATGGGCATCCCGATCGGCAAACTCGCCCTCTACACGACCTGCGCCGGCGTCCCGCCCCAGTTGACGTTGCCGGTGATGCTGGACGTCGGCACGAACAACGAGGGCCTGCTCGCCGACCCGTTGTACCTCGGCTTGCGTCAACCGCGCCTCACGGGGGAGGAGTACGACGCGTTCCTCGACGAGTTCGTGACCGCCGTGCAGCACGTGTTCCCGCGAGCGTGCATCCAGTTCGAGGACTTCGCGCTGTCCCACGCGGCTCCGCTGCTGGCCCGCTACCGGGACCGGGTGTGCTGCTACAACGACGACATCCAGGGCACGGCGGCGGTCGCGTTGGCCGGCATCCTCGGCGCCCTGCGGATCACCGGTGGGACGTTGGCCGACCAGCGCTTCTTGTTCCTCGGGGCCGGCAGCGCGGCCACCGGCATCGCCGGGCTGATCGCCAAGGCCCTCGTGGAGGACGGCGTGGACGAGCGCATCGCGGAGTCCCACTGCTGGCTGTACGACGTCCACGGACTGGTCGAGTCCTCCCGCGACGACCTCCTCGAGATCCAGCGCCCGTTCGCCCACCGGCACCCGCCTTCGACCGATTTCGTCGGCCCTGATCGACGAGCTCCGCCCGACGGCGTTGATCGGCGTCAGCACCGTCGGCAAGGCCTTCGACCAGCGCGTGATCGCAGCGATGGCCCGGGTCAACGAGCGACCGATCATCTTCCCGCTCTCCAACCCGACGTCGCACGCCGAGTGCACCGCGGAGGAGGCCTACCGCTGGTCCGACGGCCGGGCCGTCGTCGCCACCGGCAGCCCGTTCGGACCGGTGACGCTCGGCGACACGACGTTCGTCCCCGGTCAGGGCAACAACGTGTACATCTTCCCGGCCATGGGCCAGGCCGATCTACACGACCCAGGCCAGCCGGGTCACCGACGAGATGTTCATCGAGGCCGCCCGGGCGCTCGCCGCCCACGTGACCGACGAGCACCTCCGGCTGGGACTCGTGTACCCACCGCTGACGGCGATCCTGGAGACGTCGCAGGCGGTCGCCGCCCACGTCGCCGGCTTCGTCGTGGAAGAAGGCCTGGCCGGCATCGATCCGCCGGACGACCTGGTCGCGCACATCGTCGCCCACTCCTACCGGCCCGAGTACGCCTACCTCGACGAGGCCCAGTAGCGAACCGGCGCAGCGGTCTCCAGGAGACCGTCAGGCGTTCTCCAAGCCTCGCGGCCGCGCGGTCTGGTCGAGTGGGAACCCGTGGCCAGCGCGCAACCCGTCGACGAGTACCACCTCGGGCCCGATGCCGCCGAGCGGGCCCGCCTGCTCGTGCAGCGCGACGTGCTCGCGCCCGAGACCGGCTGGCTGCTCGACCGCCTCGCGCCCGGCCCCGGCGACCAGGTCGTCGACGTCGCGTGCGGTCCGCTCGGCATCCTGCCGGAGCTGGCGGCGCGGGTCGGTCCGACCGGGCGGGTCGTCGGCATCGATCGGGACGAGGCGATGCTGGACGATGCCCGCGACCACCTCGCCGACCTCGGGCTCGACGAGGTCGAGCTCGTCGCTGGCGACGCCGCTCGCGACCGGCCTGCCGCGGGACACGTTCGACCTCGCCCACGTCCGGCTGCTGCTCGTCAACGTCCCCGATCCGGCGGCCGTCCTCGCCGAGCTGGTCGCCCTCGTCCGACCGGGCGGCACCGTCGCCGTCCAGGAGGTCGACTGGATCAGCTGGCAGTGCCAGCCGCCGCACCCCGCGTGGGAGCGGCTGCGCAACCTGATGTGGCGGTGGTGGGATCTCCACGGTCTCGATCCGTACCTCGGGCGCCGGTTGCCGGCCATGCTCCGTGACGCCGGGCTCGACGACGTCCGCTCGATGGGCCACACCGGGCTCGACGGCGCCGACGACCCGCACCAGGACCTGTTGCTGCAGTTCGCGCGGCGCTTCCACGACGATCTCGTGGCGGGCCAGCTCATCGGCGAGCACCAGCTCGACCTGCTGATCGACGCTGTCGACCGGCACCTGGCCGACCCGACCACGACCGTGGTGCGGGCGCTGACCGTGCAGGCCTGGGGCCGCAAGCCGGGATGACCAGGCCGCCCTACCTGCTCGACAACGCAGCCGTGCAGGCCGGCGACCGGTTCGGTGCGCTCGCCGCGCTGTTCGCCGATCGGACGATCGGCCACGTCGAGGGACTCGGGATCCGTCGGGGCTGGCGGTGCTGGGAGGTCGGCGCCGGCGGACCGTCGGTGCCGGCGTGGGGGCGCCGGCCGTCCTGAGCTCGGCGGAGGTTCGCGGCGTGAACCGCCGTCGGCGGACCGGCGTACCGGAGGAGTGCTGTTGGCCGATCTCGCCGCCCTCGTGGCCACGGCCATCGCCGCCGTGTCGTCCGTGCCGCAGGTGCGCCGGCTCGTCGTGACCGGCGACAGCCGTGGCGTCTCGGTGTCGTTCGCCACCTTGGGTCTGACCACCGAGGCCACCTGGACGGTGTACGCGCTCCACGAGGGCCTGTGGGCAGCGGTGCCCGAGGCGGCCCTGATGGTGGTCGTCGACGCCACCCTGGCCGTCGTCCTCGTCCGCGCCGGCGCGAGGACCCGGAGGGCCGTCAGGGCAACGGCCCTCTGGCTCGCCGTGATCGTGGCCGTGGCGGTCGTCGGGCGGACGGGGGCGGTCGCGGTCCTGCTTGCCGCCGGATACGCCGTGCAGGTCGCGCCGTCGGTGTGGACGGCCTATCGCACTCGCGGTGCCGAGCGGGCTCGCCGCCGCGACATGGGCTCTCGTCGGCGTCGAGGCCGTCCTGTGGGGCACGTACGGCCTCGTCCACGGCGACCCGGCGACGATGGGCTTCGGCGTGCTCGGATCGGCGGCGACGATCGCGATCCTGGCCCGCAAGTGGGCCACCCGCCATCGCCTCGTGGTTCGGCCGATGCCGGCGTCCGACTCGATACACGCACCGAGCACGGCGCACGCGGCGTAGCGCCGCCGCCGCTGCACGCCCGGCCGACGTCGACGCGCCGCGTCACTGGTCCTGGAACAGGTCGACGACCGCGGTCTCACCGGCGGCGCCGAGGAAGCGGCGTCGTAGCGCCTCGAGGTGGGAGCGCCAGAACGTCTCGGCGTCCGTGGCCCGGCCGGCGGCGACCAGGTCGACCACGGCGGAATGGGCGTCGATGGACTGCTGGGTGTACTCCTGGCGCATCGGCATGGACATCCGGTGGACGGCGTGGGCCGTCGTCGTTCGGACGATGGACACCAGCATGTCGGCGAGCACCAGGAGGGTCTCGTTGCCCGAGGCCCGCACGAGCGCATGGTGGAAATCGGCCCCGACGTCCGTGTACGCGGGCCGGCCGCCGGTCGGGTCCCGCTCGGCGTCGAGGGCGCGGCGCAGCTCGGCGATCGCCGCCGGGTCCTGGCGTTCGGCGGCCATCCGCACCGCCGGGGGCCCGATCACCGTCCGGGCGACGAACACGTCGTCGAGCGTGGCGTCGTTGGTCTGCAGCAGGAGCCCGACGTACGTGCCGGCGACGTCAGGTCCCGGGCAGGCGCACGATGGCGCCACCGCGGGCCCCGCGCCGCACGACGATCAACGATTCCGACTCGAGGACGCGGAAGGCCTCGCGGAGGATCGGCCGCGACACCCCGAACTGGGCCCGCAGCTCGGCTTCGGCCGGCAGGCTCTCGCCCTCGGCGATCTCGCCCCGAACGATGAGCCGGCGGAGGTGCTGGGCGACGAGCTCGGCGGTCTTCGGGACGCGCACGGGCCCGGACATCAGCCCCGTGCGCTCGAGCGCGCACGGCCCTTGCGCCCCCGCACCAGGCTTCCCATCGGTCCGACCCCCAGGCTCGTCCGGACGGACCGCCGCCGCATCGACGGCCGGGCCACCCGGCGTGCAGGATATGAGTGCGCCAGCAATGGGTCAACTTATTCAGCCTTTCGACCCAGATGATCGGCTCACCCCCGTCCGGCTTGCTCCCGGCGTCGCGGCACCGCCCTATCCTCGCCACCATCGAGCGACGACCCCGTCGACGACGGCGCCAGGGGGCACCCGCACATGGCCTACGAGACGATCCTGTACGAGGTCGACGACCACGTCGCGACGGTCACGCTGAACCGACCGGACCAGATGAACTCGTTCAACCAGACGATGTGCGACGAGTTCCGCGACGTCTGGCACCGCGTCCGCACCGACGACGACATCCACGTCGTCGTGCTGCGGGCGGCCGGTGACCGCGCGTTCTGCACCGGCGTCGACGTGAAGGAGGGCATCGATCAAGCGGACGAACGTCTGGAGCCAGGAGGACCCGGGCGTCCACCTCAGCCCGAAGCAGAACCTGGTCTGGAAGCCGGTGATCGCGGCCGTCCACGGGATGGCCGCCGGTGGCGCGTTCTACTGGATCAACGAGTCGGACATCGTCATCTGCTCGGAGGACGCGACGTTCTTCGACCCCCACGTGACCTACGGCATGACCGCCGCGCTCGAACCGATCGGCATGACGCGGCGGATCCCGCTCGGCGAGGTGCTACGCATCGCCCTGCTCGGTCTCGACGAGCGCCTGTCGCCGAAGCGGGCGCTCGAGATCGGCCTCGTCAGCGAGGTCGTGCCGCGCGACCAGCTGTGGGACCGGGCCCGGGCCCTCGCCGACATCATCGCCGCCAAGCCCCCCGCCGCCATCCAGGGCACGGTCAAGGCGATCTGGGAATCGCTCGACATGACGCGCAGCCAGGCCCTCCAGCTCGGCCTCGGGTACACGCAGCTCGGCAACCCGATCGGCACGGCCGAGGTCGACCGCGCCACCGCCGTGCGACCGAAGTGGACGCTGCGCTGACGTGCGCGACCGTCGCTGGACCGAACCCGCACCGACGGGCCTCGTCACTCGCTCGCTCGCGACTGACCGACAGGAGCATCTGAGATGCCCGTCCCGGATCCGCCCCCGCTGGGCACCGCGATGCTCCCGCCCGGCACGTACGACGGTGACGTCGTGCTGATCACCGGCGGCGGCACCGGCATCGGGCGCGGGATCGCCGTTGAGTTCGCCCGGCTCGGCGCCAAGGTGGCGATCGTCAGCCGACGCCAGGAGCACCGTGAAGCGGGCGTCGCCGCGGTCGAGGAGGTGGGGGCCACAGGCATCGGCGTGGCCTGCGACATCCGCGATCCCGACCGGGTCAGGGCGGCGTTCGACGAGATCGAGACCGCGCTCGGGCCGGTGTCGGTGCTCGTCAACAACGCCGCCGGCAACTTCCAGGTCGCGGCCGAGGACATGAGCGTGAACGCCTGGCGGGCCGTGACCCAGATCGTGCTCGACGGCACGTTCCTCTGCTCGACCGAGTTCGCCCGCCGGCGCTTCGCGCTCGGGCGGCCGGGGGCCATCCTCAACATCGGCGCCACGTACTCGTGGACCGGTGGTCCCGGTGCGTCGCACTCGGCCGCGGCGAAGGCCGGCGTGTCGAACCTCACGAAGTCGCTGTCCGTGGAGTGGGGCCCCGGGGGATCCGCGTCAACGACCTGGCCCCCGGCGTGTTCCCGCACGACGACCAGGACGCCCACTGGGGCGAGGGCAAGGAGGAGGCGGCGCACGCCCGCGGCGCCACGGTGCCGGCCCAGCGCGTCGGCCGGCTCCACGAGCTGGGGTGGGCGGCGACGTACCTCTGCTCGCCGTTCGCGTCGTACGTCTCGGGGCTCGACTTCGTCATCGACGGGGCCAACTGGCACCGCCGTCACGGCTTCTCGATGCCGCCTCTCGTGGACATCCACGAGCAGCTCGCGGCGGGCGACTGAGGCGATGCGGCCGGCTCAGACCAGGCCGCTCGCCCGCAGTGCGCCGATGTCGCCGGCGGTCAGTCCGATGTCCGACAGCACGTCGTCGGTGTGCTCACCCGGCGCCGGGATCGCGCCCGACCCCACCGGCGTCGCCGTCGATCCGGATCGGCGGACGGGGGTAGCGGACGGTACCCAGATCGGGGTCGTCGACGAACCGCCACGCGTCGGTCGCTTCGAGGTGGGGGTCGTCGACGAGGTCGGCGATCGAGTTCACCGGCGCGGCGGGGATGCCACGGCGCTGGGCCTCCTCGAAGAAGTCCTGCTTGGCGTAGCGCATCGTCAGCTCCTCGACCCACGCGTCGATGGCGTCGGCGAACGGCGAGCGGGCGGCCGGGGTGCCACCGAACGTGTCGAGCGTGACGGCGTCGTTGCCGGTCTCCTCGGCGATCCACGCGGCGAGCGCGTCCCACTGCCACGGCGTGTAGGCGACGATCGACACGGCGCCGTCCTTCGTGCGGTACTGGCCGATCGGTGGGGTCGCCCGCCGCATGCCGGTGCGCTCGTGGCGCATCGACACCGTCTCCATCACCATGTACGGCCCGACCTCCAGCGCAACGCTCATGACGGCCTCCTGGGCCGAGATGTCCACGACCTGGCCGCGCCCGGTCGTCGTCCGGGTGCGCAGGGCGAGCACGGTACCCATCGCCGCGTTCGTGGACGCGGTCGCGTACGCCAGCCCGCCGGCAGGTGAGAGCGGGGCGCGGTCGGGATCGCCCACGAAGGGCAGCACACCGCCGGCCGCCCAGCTCGTCAGGTCGGACCCGTGCCACGTCCGGCGCGGACCGCGCAGCCCGAACGGCGTGACCGCGGTGACGACGAGCCGCGGGTGGTCGGCGACGATCGCGTCACGGATCGAACCGCGGCGGCAGCGTGTCGCACTCGTCGGGCGTGACGAGGAGGACGTCGGCCCACTCGAGCAGCCGACCGAACGCGTCGCCGGTGCCGTCGGCGCCGACGTCGAGGGTGAGCGACCGCTTGCCCGCCGCCATGTAGGCGAAGTGGGCGCTGATCGTGCCACCCGACGGCGTCGTCGTGACCGGCGCGACCTCACGGAGGCGGCTGCCGCCGGGCGGCTCGACGAGCACGACGTCGGCGCCGAGATCGACGAGCATCCGACCGGTGTACGTGATGCGCGGTCCCGGCGAGATCGACGACGTTGAGGTCGGCGAGCAGCCCGGTCACGGCTGGCCTCCGTCGCCGTCGTCGGCGTCGGCGCGCGCGGTCGGCCTCGGCCTCTCCGCCTCGAGGCGGCGCATGAACAGCTCGGCCGGCTCGAACGTGCTCGGTGGCCACGGCAGGTGGGTGACGGCGCGGATCCAGTGCAGGTACGGCCGCTCGAGCACGGTGTCGGGCCGGTTCATCTCGTGCACGGTGCCGGTCGCGACGAGCTCGTCGACCTCGTCGTCGCCGCAGCCCGACGACGTCGCGCAGGACGTCACGCGAGTCCTGCCCGAGCCCGGGAGCGGCGCGGGAGAAGCGGGGCTCGGTGTCCGACATCGTCACCGCCTGGCCGAACACGAGGTCGGACCCGAAGCGGGGGTGGGGCAGGACGCGGAACGCCTCCCGCGCCGCGAGGTGCTGGTCGATCACGAGGTCCCACGGGTCCTCGACGGGTGAGGCTGCGACACCGGCGAGCTGCAGCTCGGTTGCCGCCTCCCAGTCCGTCCGGGCGCTGGTCCACGCCGCCAGCTCCGCGTCGAGGGCGTCGGCCGCTGCCTCCCGGCCGGCCAGCGATGGCGTACTGCTCGTCGGCGAGGTGGGTGAGGCCGCGCACCGTCACGAGCGCAGCCCACATCTCGTCGTCGCGCACCGTGACGGCGACCCACCGCTCCTCCCCGCGACACGGGTAGATGCCCTGCGGCGCGACGCCCTCGGCGCGGTTGCCGTTGGCCGTCCGGATGGTCCCCCGGAGGTCCGAGCTCGAGCACCGCAGGACCGATCGCGGCCAGTGCCATCTCGTACTGCGACAGCTCGATCTCACACCCCTCGCCGGTGCGATCGCGGCGGTCCAGCGCGGCGACCACGGCCATCGTGGCCGGCCTGGGCCGACACGTAGTCGGGGTAGGCGAAGCCGAGCTGGACCGGGTCGCGGTCGGGCCAGCCGATCAGCCGGTCGATCCCCGAGATCGCCGACAGGTTGTGACCCCACGTGCGGAACGAGCGGTAGGGGCTGCGGGGGTCACCGAACGGCGGCATCGCGAGGTAGATCAGGTCCGGACGGACCGCCGACAGGTCGGCGTACGTGAGGCGCAACCGCGGGATGACATCGGCGCTCATGTTCGTGACGAAGACGTCGGACCGGGCGACCAGCCGAAGCAGCACGCCGTGGCCCACGTCGGAGTCGAGCTCCAGCCCGATGCTGCGCTTGCTGGTGCTGGAGAAGTTCAGGGACGGCATCGTGTCCCAGCGCACGCCGGGGTCGTAGTCCTTCGGGATCCAACCGGCGCCACCGACGCGCAGCGAGTCGGGCTTCCGGCGGGACTCGACGCGGATCGCGTCGGCGCCGAACTGGGCGAGGTTGCGGGCGACCACCGGCGCGGCGATGCCGTACCCGAGCTCGACGACCCGGATCCCCGCCAACGGCAGGTGGCGGCCGTCGGTCGGCCCGCCGAGGGCGTGTCGGTCGTCGGTCATGCCGCTTCGTTCGCTCGCTCGGGACTCGCTCGACGCACGCCGCGCACCTCCTGGGCGGCGAACCTAGTGGTGGCGGGCCGCGGCGGCCGAAGGCGCGGGAGCCACCTCCTCGGCTCGCACGGCGACCGGCTCGTCGCGCTACTCGAAGAGGTCGATGACGGTGGCCGATCCGTAGTGGCCGGAGAAGCGCTGGCGCACATGCCCCATGTGGGTGGTCCAGAACCGCTCCGCGCCTGGAGCGTCGCCCTGGCCGATCAGCCGCATCAGCTTGCGGTGGGCCCGCACGGCGCGGGCGTTCTCGACCGCCTGCTCCGACGTGACCATGGAGAGGGCGATCGTGTGCGACGTGCTGGACTCGATGATCTCCATGATCGTGCCCATCAGGATCGACAGCGTCTTGTTGCCCGTCTCCTCGACGAGTAGCTCGTGGAAGTGGGCCGAGCTCAGCGCGAAGCGGGGCGGGTCCTCGACGTCGCGCTCCTCGGCGTCGATCGCTTCGTCGAGCCGGGCGATGGCCGCCGCGTCGCGGTGCTCGGCCACCATCCGCGCCGCGGCCGGCTCGAGCACGAGGCGGGCGACGAAGACGTCGTCGAGCGTGGTGCCCCGCACCTGGAGCAGCAGGCCGGAGTAGCGACCGGCGACGCTGAGGTCGGGCAAGTGGACGCGGGCGCCCCCGCGCGAGCCGCGGCGTACGGTGATCAGCGACTCGGCCTCGAGCACGCGGAACGCCTCGCGCAGCGTGGGACGGGAGACACCGAACTGCTCCATCAGCTCTGGCTCCGGCGGCAGCGCGTCGCCTTCGGCGAGCTCGCCGCGCACGATGCGCCGACGCAGCGAGCCGGCGACCAGCTCGGCCGTCTTGGGGACGCGCACTGGCTGCACCCCGATCTGTCTCCGGTCCATCCGATCATCCGCTTTCGACGTGTACGCAAGTGGTCGCGATCCTACGGATGCCGGCCCGACGCGCCGCGGACCGCGTCCGTCCCCGCTGCCGCCAGGGCGACCGCCCGGATGACGGGGCCCTCGGGCCTGTCGGTACGCTCGGTCGGCGTGGTCGACAGCCCGGGCGCGATGGTCCCAGCGTCGGACGACGACCCGGCTGCCGTCGGCCTCGACCCCGAGATGGTGCTGCCCCGGCGGGTCGCGTGGTGGGCGGCGAAGGATCCCGACCGACCGTTCATGACCGAGGTGACCGGACGAACGGCGACGTACGGGGAGTTCTGGAACGAGGTCCGCCGCTGGGCCTCGCTGCTGCGCGACCGCGGTGTGCAGCCCGGCGATCGCGTGCTGTCGATGCTCCCGTCGTCCATCGACGCGCAGGCGCTCTGGCTGGCCGCCGGGTGCATCGGCGCGATCGACGTCCCCATCAACGTCGAGCTGCGCGGTACGTTCCTCGACCACGCGCTGCGCGATCCCGGCAGCCGCTTGTGCTTCGCCCGCCCCGAGCACGTCGGCATCCCTGCGATGTCGTCGGTGACCGGGATCGACGTGGTCGGCGTCGAACGCGACGGTTCGCTCACCCGTGGGCAACCGCTCGCCGCGCTCGGCGACCTGCCGCAGCCGGCTGACCCGTCGTGCATCATCTACACCTCAGGGACGACGGGCCCGTCGAAGGGCGTGGTCGTCCGGTGGGCGCAGATGGCGGCGACGATCGGACGCATCCCGAGGTCGTGGCTGAGCGCCGACGACGTCGTCTACGCGTACCAGCCGATGTTCCACGTCACCGGCCGCTCGCCGATGCCGTCGATGACCGATGTCGGCGGGCGACTGGTGCTGCGCGAGCGCTTCTCGGCCGGGGACTTCTGGGGCGACGTGCGCGGCCACGGCTGCACGAGCACGACGGTCAACACATCCCTGCTCCTGGGTGCGCCCGAGCGCGACGACGACCGCGACAACCCGTTGCGGATCGCGTTCACCGCCGGGAACCGCGCCCATGCCACCCGCTTCGCCGAACGCTTCGGCGTCCACATGGTGGAGTGCTACGGCAGTACCGAGGTCGGGTTCCCGATCGTGCTGCGGGCCCTGCCGAACGACGGTTCCCGACCGTGTGGGTGGCTGCGCCGGGGGTACGCGGCCCGCATCGTCGACGACGACGGTGCCGATGTGCCCGAGGGCGAGAGCGGCGAGCTCCTGATCAAGCCGCCGGCGCCGGAGCTCATCCTGCGGGAGTACTTCAACGCCGCCCGAGCAGACCGCGGCTGCCCTCGCCGACGGGTGGTACCACACGGGTGACCGGTTGCGACGCCGGCCGGACGGCGGTTTCGAGTTCGTCGATCGGCAGCGGGACACGATCCGGCGGCTGGGCGAGAACATCTCCTCGGTCGCCCTGGAGGCAGCGGTGCTCGCCGATCCTGACGTCGCCGAGTGCGCAGCGATCGGCGTGCCCGATCCGGTCACCGGTCAGGACGTGATGCTCGTCGTCGTGCCCCACCCCGCCGTCGCCGACACGTTCGACCCCGCTGCCTTCGCGTCCCGCCTCGAGCACTCGGTGCCGAGGTACATGCGCCCCGAGTACGTGGTGCGTCGTCGACGAACTGCCGCGCACGCCGAACAACAAGGTCCGCAAGGCCGGTCTGCTCGACACCGTGGACCGGACGTCCCCGCGGGTGTGGCGCCGGCCGGCCCGTCCGCTGACCGGCCGGACCCACGAGCCATGCCGTACACGACGATCACCTACGAGGTCGCCGAGCACATCGCGACGGTGACGCTCGACCGCGCCGAGGTCCGCAACGCGTTCAACCCGACGATGGGTGTCGAGTTCGCCGACGTGTGGGCCCGCGTCAGTGCCGACGACGACGTGCGGGTCGTGGTCCTGCAGGCGAACGGACCAGCGTTCTGCAGCGGCATCGACGTCAAGGACCGCGCCCCGGTGCCGACGAACCTGTACAACGCCGTTGATCCGGGGCGCCCGCTCGGACCGAAGCAGGCCGAGGTCTGGAAGCCGGTCGTGGCCGCCGTCCAGGGCGTCGCCGCCGGCGGCGCGTTCGCCTGGCTCAACGAGTGCGACGTGGTCATCTGCTCACGCGACGCGCGGTTCGTCGACCCCCACCTGAGCATCGGCCTGACGACGTCGTTGACCGCGATCGGGATGGTGCGGAACGGGATCGCGCTGCGCGACGCCCTGCGCATCGCGCTGCTCAGCAATGACGAGCCGACGTCGGCCGAACGGGCGCGGCAGATCGGCCTCGTGAGCGAGGTCGTCGACGGCGACGAGCTGCGGCCGCGGGCGCGAGCGCTGGCCGCGCTGATCGCGGCCAAGGCGCCGGCCGCCGTGCAGGGCAGCGTTCGGGCGATCTGGACCTCGCTCGACATGGCCTGGCCCGACGCGCGTGCGATGGGGCCTGGCCCACAGCGCGCTCGGCAACCCGGTGGCCCGACAGCAGATCGACGACGCGAGGTCGTGACCCGGCGCGCTCCATGCCACCGACGGGCGTGCTCTGATGGGGTCATGCGGGATCGCGACGAGGTCGATCCGGGCCTGCCGCTGAAGTTGTGGCCATGCTCCAACGGCGAGTACCTGCCTCCCCCGCTCGACGATCTGCGCCGCGAGGCGATGCGGCGAGCCCGGGCGGCCGCTGACCTCCACGCCCGCCGTCACGGTTGGTCGCGGCGGCGGTTCCTGCTCTCGTCGGCCGGGATGGCGTCCGGGCTCGTCGCACTGCAGGCGTGCAGCGACGAGCAGTCGCAGTCCAGCGGCTCCGAGCCCGGGGGACGGTTCACGGTACCGCCGTCGGCCGCCGCCGATCCGGAGGAGGCAGCGGTGACCGTCCACGGTCCGGCGACGTCGGCTCCGGTCACCCGGACGCAGCCGGCCCCTGTCGAGGACCCGGAGGTCGTGGTCGACGTGCAGACCCACTTCCTCGAGTCCGGCGAGTGGGGCGTCAGCTTCCCACAGAGCGGGTGCGGCGAGGCCGACCCGATCGATTGCTACTCCGCCGCGTACTGGCGCGACCTCGTGTTCGGGCAGAGCGACACGGCAGTCGCCGTGATCTCCGCCGTGCCCGTCGTCGGCGCCGCCGATCCGCTGTCCATCGACGCCATGGAGCGGGGCAAGGCGCTGGCGAGCGAACTGTGCGGCGACGATCGTGTGCTGATCCAGGGGCACGCCGTCCCCGATGTCGGGCCGCTCGAGGTCGCCCTGGGGGCGATGGCCGAGGTCGTGGCCGCTCACCAGCTGTCGGCCTGGAAGGTCTACACGCACGCGTCGGGCGGCTGGTACCTCGACGACCACGATCCCGCCGCCGCACAGGTGGGAGCGGCGTTCCTCGACGCGGTCGCGACACCGGCGTCCCCGTCGTCGCGGTGCACAAGGGCCTGTCGGGCGGCAACCCGTTCGCCTCGCCCGTCGACGTCGGCCCGGCGGCCGCGGCCCATCCCGAGCTGTCGTTCCTCGTGTACCACTCGGGCTACGAGGCGGGTCTCACCGAGGGACCGTTCGACCCCGACGGCGACGGCGTCGACCGCCTGGTGCGCAGCGTGACCGAGGCCGGCATCGGACCCGGTGGCAATGTGTACGCCGAGCTCGGGTCGACGTGGCGCACGGTGATGGGTCGCCCCGACGAGGCTGCCCACGTGCTCGGCAAGCTGCTGCTGGCGTTCGGGCCGGCGCGCATCCTGTGGGGGACCGACAGCATCTGGTACGGCTCCCCGCAGGACCAGATCGCCGCGTTCCGGCACGTTCGAGATCACCCCGGCGTTCCAGGAGCGGTTCGGCTACCCGGCCATGACCCCCGCCATCAAGCGCCAGATCCTCGGGCACAACGCCATCGAACTGTTCGGCATCCGGCCCCCGGCGACGCCCTGCCCGCCGGCCGAGCCGTCCGGCCTGCGCGCCACCAACCGCACCTACGGCCCGGTCTCCCGGCGTGACATCGTCACCACGTTCGTGAACGGACATCCCTGGGTCCGGAGGCCGGGCCGTTGATGCGCGTAGGAGCGGCCCGGCCGGCGCGCACGGTGATGGCCCACGGGTCCGGCTCCGCCGCCCACGGCCGGCACGCTGCACGCCGACGCGGGGCGCGCTGACATGGGGGTCCGCACCCGCACCGAGGGGCCGGCCGTCGTCGTCACGATGGACTGGCCCGAGAAGCGCAACGCCGTGGGACCGGCGGAGGCAGGCGAGATCGGGGAGGCGTTGGCCGCAGCCGTGGACGAGGCCGGGCCGGTGTCGTGCTCACCGGGAACGGGGGCTTCTGTGCCGGCGGTGACCTCGAGCAGTTCCTCGAGCTGTCGGCGACGAAGACGCCACAGGAGCTCCGCGACAGCGTCTACACGAACGTGCACTCGGCGCTGCGGGCGATCGAGCGCAGCCCGGTGCCCGTCGTCGCCGCGGTCGACGGCCCGGCGATCGGGCTCGGCTTCGACTACGCGGTGATGTGCGACAGCTGCTTCATCGGCCCCGGCGGCTGGTTGATGCAGGGCTGGGCGACGGCCGGTCTCGTGCACGGCGCCGCCGGATCGTGGTTCCTCGAGCACCACGCGCCAGGGGCGGCGTGGCGGCTGATCGCGGACCAGACCCGCCTCGACGGTCCGGCGGCGGCGGCGATCGGGCTGGCCGAGGTGGCCGAGGGCTCGGCCGTCGACGCCGCCCTGGCCCGCATCGTCGCGCTCGCCGGCTTGCCACACGCCGTGCTCGAGGGCTACACGACCCTGCAGCGCCGCCTGCGCTTCCCGCCCGAGGACTACCGGGCGGCGTGCGTCGACCTCCAGGCCGGGTTCATCTGCTCGGCCGAGTTCCGCGCCAACGCCGAGCGGATCCTGGCGGCGCGGAAGCGCTGACGGTCACCGCTCGGCGGACGCGGACCCGCGGGACGACCTCGCGGGCGAACGCGTCCAGCGAGGTCGGGGTGGCGCGGTCCCAGAACGGCATGATGAAGAGCTCGACGCCGCGGGCCGCGAACCCGGCACAGGTCGGCGGCCACCTCGTCGGGGTCGCCGAACGAGTGGCCGCCCCAGAACCCGAACCGCCGTAGCAGGACGCGCTCGACGTCGGCCCGTTCGCCGGGATCGAGCACGAGCCCGATCGGGCGCTGCAGCGAGATCCGCACACCGTCGCCGGCCGCCGGGCGCAGCTCGTCGAGCCGGTCGGCACCGTACGACGGGACGTTCCACCAGTCGGCGAAGCGGCGCACGATCGGGAGCGTCAGCTGCGCGCCCACGCCGCCGACGTGGATCGGGATCTTCTCCTGCACCGGCGTCGGCAGCGCCCTCGCCTCGCGGAGCTGGAACCACGTGCCGTCGTAGCTCACCCGCTCCCCGGTGAACAGCAGCTGCAGGATCTCCAGCGTCTCGGCGAGCTTGGCCGCCCGAACCTTCGGCGGGTCGTCGGCGATGCCGAACCTGGCGAACTCCTCGGCGAACGAGCCCCACCCGATGCCGAGGTCGAGTCGGCCGCCACTGATCACGTCGAACGTGGCCGCGATCTTGGCCAACAGCGCAGGTGGGCGGAACTGGTTGCACAGCGTCAGGAACCCGAACCGGATGCTCGTGGTCCGCGCCGCCAGGGCGCTGGCGAGCGTGAACGCCTCGAACGTGCCCACGTCGGCCGCACGCGGCGCCTCGAGGTGGTCCATGAACCAGACCGAGTGGAACCCGGCGGCCTCGGCGGCCAGCACCCGCTCCTCGATCTGCGGGTACGACAGCTGGAACTGCGGGATGTAGACGGCGAACTCGATCACGTCACCGGCCCCCTCGCTCGAGGACTCGCTCCGCTCGCCGCCGCCAGTGGTTCGCTCGCTCGAGGACTCGCTCGGCTCACCGCGCCAGGTGGTTCGCTCGCTCGAGGACTCGCTCGGCTCACCGCGCCACATGGTTCGCTCGCTCGAGGACTCGCTCGGCTCACCGCGCCACGTCGTTCGCTCGCTCGAGGACTCGCTCGGCTCACCGCGCCAGGTGGTTCGCTCGCTCGAGGACTCGCTCGGCTCACCGCGCCGTGTTGTTCGCTCGCTCGAGGACTCAGCTCGGCTCACGACTGCCGGTGGGGGGATGTTCGTGAACCCGGCGTCGGGCCAGTGGAACCAGCCCGACGATGCGAGCACACCGCCGTCGGGGTGCATCGACGTACCCGTCACGTACGTCGAGAGGTCCGAGGCCAAGAACAGCGCGCAGTTGCCGACGTCCTCGTACCGACCCCGCCGACCCATCGGGATGGCGATCTGGGTCCGCTGCGCGTCGAGCTCGCCCTCACTCCACGGACTGGCCTCGCCGCGTCCCTCGGCGGCGGCGACGATCCCCTCGGTGGGCACCATGTCAGCGGCGATGGTGTTGACGCGGATGCCCTCCGGCGCGAATTCCACGGCGAGGCTGCGCCCCCAGTTCTCGACCCCTGCCTTCATTCCCGCGTACACGGCGAAGTTCGGCGCGGCGCGATGGGCCTCGATGGAGGTGAGGTTGATGATGCTGCCGCCACGCCCACCGGCTCTCATGCGAGCGATCGCGAGTTGCGTCGGTCGCAGCAGCCACGTGAAGTTCGTGCGGATCAGCGCGTCCCAACCCCGTGGGCTCGACTCGGCGAAGGGTTGCCGGAACGTGCCACCGACGACGTTGACGAGGACGTCGAGCCGCCCGAACGTCTCGTCGGCGAGGTCGAAGGTCCGATCGATCACGTCGTCGTCGCGCACGTCGCCGACCGTCGAGGCGACGCGCGACCCGCACGACGCGGCGTGGGCGACGGCATCCGCCAGCAACGTCTCGTTGCGGTCGGCGAGCGTCAGCCCGACCCCCGCCGCCGCGAGGTCGTCGGCGATCGCCCGCCCCAGGCCGCCGCCGCCGCCGAGGATGATCGCCGCCTTGCCGGCGAGCCCGGCGCGTTCGTCGAGGAACCCCATTCACTGTCCTTCCGTGCGGTACGTGCGCGCCGTCACGATGTCGGTGACCGCGCCTCCGGCCGAGCGTACGGAGGAGCTTGATGAAGCCTCGAAACGGAGCGATGCCTTATGGTGCCTCGCTCATGAGTGGAGGTCGGTGATGAGCGGTGTTTCGGTCTACGCGTCCCCGAGGAGCTGTCGCAAGCCCGCGCCGAGCTCCACCAGCGGTGGTACGACGAGGGCTACTACGGCCACGGCACGATGACGGACTTCATGCGTCGGGGTGCCGAGCAGAACGCCGACGTCGAGCTGATCTTCCACAGCGAGCAGCGCCCCGACCGGGCGACGATCGGCGAGATGTGGCAGCGCGCCCACCTGATCGCCGGCAACCTGCAGGCCCTCGGCGTCGCCCCGGGAGACGTGGTGGCGATCCAGACGCCGAGCTGGCTGGAGGGGGTGCTGACGTTCGAGGCGGCGATGCTGTGCGGCGCCGTCGTGGTCCCCGTGATCCACATCTACGGGCCGGCGGAGGTCGGCTTCATCCTCCGCCAGTCCGGAGCGTCGATGCTCGTCGTCCCCGACCGGTGGGGCAAGATCGACTTCCTCGAGCGCCTGGCCGCGCTCGACGACGTGCCCGACCTGCGGCACACCGTCGTCATCGGGGACCGCGTGCCCGACGGGGCCATCCCGTGGGACGACCTCGCCGTCGACCGGGGCAACACGTTCGCTGCCCCCGACGCTCCGGGAGGACGACGTGTGCCTGCTCGTCTACACGTCGGGCACGACGGCGGACCCGAAGGGTGTGCAGCACACCCACAACACGCTCGGTCACGAGTGCCGGACCAAGCTGTTCGACACCCAGGAGCAGACCGGCATGGGCGATGTTCCCGTCCGGGCACATCGCCGGGGCGCTGACCGTGGGCCGGATGTTCATCCACGGATCAAGACGATCCTCATCGACTGCTGGGACGCCGACGCGGCGGCCGCGCTGGTCGAGGAGCACCGTGTCGAGGCGCACCGTCGGGCACGCCGTATCCACCTGCAGACGTTGATCGACGCCGCCGAGGCCGACGGGCTGCGACATCACGAGCCTGCGGCGCATCGGCACCGGCGCGGCCGGCGTGCCGCCGACGCTGATCGAGCGCTACCGACCGGCTCGGGATCAGGGTCGTGCCGGCAGCTACGGCTCCAGCGAGCACCCCGCGTCACAGCTCGTCGGAGAGCGACACGCTCGAGCACCGGGCCCAGACCGACGGCCACCCGAGCAACGGCAACGAGGTGCGCATCGTCGACGACGACGGCGACGACGTCCCGCCGGGCGGCGACGGCGAGGTCGCCCTCCGGGGGCCGGAGCAGTTCATCGGCTACACCGAGGCGGCACTCGACGCCGACGTCGTACCTGCCGGGTGGGTGGTTCCTCACCGGGGACGTCGGCCGCCTCGACGACGAGGGCTTCCTCACCATCACCGACCGCAAGAAGGACGTGATCATCCGCGGTGGGGAGAACATCGCGTCGAAGGAGGTCGAGGACGTGCTGTCCCGGCACCCAGACGTCGTCGAGGTCGCCGTCGTGGCGCATGCCCGACGAGCGCATGGGCGAGGTGGCGTGCGCCTACGTCATCGCCCGGCCCGGCTCGAGGCTGGACCTGCCGGCCCTGTCGAGCACTTCGCCGCGGCCGGGGTGGCCAAGCAGAAGACACCCGAGCGGCTCGATCGTCGTCGACGAGCTGCCGCGCACCCCGTCGGGGAAGGTCAAGAAGTTCGAGCTGCGGCAGCAACTGCGCGAGGAGCATCGAGCGGCAACGGCCACCGGGTGACACGCCGTCCACGTCCGCGGCAGAAGTGGACAATGAGTTGGATGATCGTATGAAATGCACCTGGTAAAGATGATTCGAAGCCGGTGACTGGCGCTGGGGCGGCGTGCACCGTGATCCGTCCATTGACTGGGGGCAACGATGTCAAGGACCACCCGCTGCCGGCTGCTCGCCGTGCCACTCGTCGCGCTGAGCGTGATCGTCGCGGCCTGCGGCGGCGACGACGACGACACGGCGTCGACGCCGACTCCGACGACGCGGAGGGCGCCCCATCGCGACGGCGCCGACGGCCACCGAGGAGGAGGCCGACGACGCGTCCACCGCCGCGAGCACCGCCGCCGCCACGGACGAGGGCGCGGCGCGAGAGTCGACCGGCACCATCAAGGTCGGGATGTTCCTCGACCTCATCGGCGGGACGACGTTCGACCCGGCCAAGTCGGTCACCATCAGCGACGAGCGCTACAACAAGTTCATCTACGGCACGCTGCTGAAGCGCCTCGCTGACGGCACGTACGAGCCGTGGATGGCCGAGTCCTACGAGGTCGTCGATCCCCAGACCGTCCGCGTCACCCTGCGGGACGGCGTGACGTTCTCCGACGGCACCCCCTACGACGCCGCAGCGGTGAGCGCCGGCATGCTGCGCACGCGCGACGAGGCGTCGGAGGAAGCGGCGCGCGGGCAGCAGAACCTGTTCAAGGTGAACCTCGAGGACATCGTCGTGGTCGATCCGCTGAACCTCGACTTCGTGCTCAACGCGCCGGTCGCCGGCCAGTTCCTGGCCGTGCTGTCGGGCCGCGAGTCGATGGTCCCGTCGCCGGCCGCCGACCCCGCCTCGCTGGGCACCGACCCGGTCGGCGCCGGTCCGTTCGTCCTCGACTCGTTCGTGCCCGAGCAGGAGATCACGATGGACAAGAGCGAGACCTACTTCGGCGACGACTACACGTTCGGACGCCTCGAGCTGTCGAACGTGGCAGCCGGCACGCAGCGCACCAACGCACTGCTGGCCGGGTCGGTCGACGTCGTCGAGGACCTCGACCCCGAGGCCATCGAAGCGCTCGAGGGCGGCCCGTACGACCACTCCGACGTGCTGCCGGAGTTCGGGTACACCGTGCTCCAGCCGTGCCCGACGAAGCCGCCGCTCGACAACGTCGACGTGCGCCGGGCGATCAGCCTGGCGATCAACCGTCAGAACATCGTCGACCTCGCGAACAGCGGCGTCGGCGAGCCGGCCACCGACCTGTGGCCGTCGGACAGCCCCTACTACAACCCCGACCTCGGCGACACGTGGGGCTACGACCCGGCCGAGGCCCAGCGGCTGATGGACGCCGCCGGCGTCGGCCGCATCACCGTCGAGTCGTGGTGGCCGATCAACTACTCGTGGGAGCAGATGAACGAGGTCATCCGCTCCGACCTCGAGAAGATCGGCGTCGAGTACGTCGCGGTGCCGAGCCAGAACGTGCTGGCCGACTTCGTCGAGGCCCAGAAGCCGGGGTTCCTGCTCGTACCCGGTTCCCGCATCGGGGTCGACAAGTACCTGCGCTACTTCGCCGACGACGCACCGCAGAACATCTGCAAGCAGGACTACAACGAGACGATCGTTGCCCCGGCGAACGCCATCGCCGGCCTCGATCCGAGTGACCCCGCCGTCGCCGCCGGGTTCCAGGAGATCGACCGCTACATCGCCGACAACGTCCTCGCCATCCCGCTGACGTTCGACCCGACGATCTACGGGTGGAACACCGATCGCATCGGCGGGGACTTCCAGGTGTCGGGCAACTCCTACGGCTTCGACCTGGCGGACGTCTACGTCCAGGAGTGACGGTGCGGCCCGGAGCGCGCCCGGCGGCCGCCGTGGCCAGCGTCGAACTGGCACATCATCACACTGATCGTTACCGTTCCCGACCGAAGGGGCGCGGCTGGGGCAGCCACACCATGGGCGGTGGGTCAGATGTCCATGATCACGTGATGGAGGCGTCAACATGATCGGGTTGGTGGTACGGCGGCTCGCCGCCATGGTCCCGCTCCTGCTGTTCGTGTCGTTCGTGGTGTTCAGCCTCGTGACGTTGGTCCCCGGCGACGCGGCGACGACGCTGGCCGGCGGCACCGACGCCAGCGTCGAGGACATCGAGCAGATCCAGGCCGAGCTCAACCTCGACGACCCGTTCATCGTGCAGTACGGCAAGTGGCTCGGCGGTGCCATCCACGGCGACTTCGGCAACTCGCTGCTGAGCGGTCGGCCGGTGTGGGGTGAGCTCAAGCGGGCGATCCCCCCGACGCTCGGTCTCGTCGCCGCCACGCTCATCCTCGTGATCCCGGTCGCGCTGCTGCTCGGCCTGGTGAGCGGGTTGCGCCCCGGCAGCGTGCGTGACAAGACGGTGCTCACCTTCACGAGCGCCAGCATCGCCATGCCCTCGTTCTGGGTCGCCCTGCTCCTCGTGTCGCTGTTCGCGGTGCGGCTGCAGTGGCTGCCGCCGCTCGGCTACGAGTCGTTCTTCGACGGGCCGTGGGAGTGGGCCAAGCACATGATCATGCCGGCGATCGCACTGAGCGTGTCGGCCATCGCCGTCGTGTCGCGACAGTTGCGCGGGGGGCTCGCCGACACGATGTCGGCGCCGTACATCCGCACGGCGTGGGCGAAGGGCGGCGGCAGCCGCCAGGTGATCGCCGGCCACGCGCTCGAAGAACGCGGCCATGCCGGCGGTGACCGTGCTCGGCCTGCAGACGGCGGTGCTCCTCGGCGGCAGCATCATCGTCGAGCAGATCTTCTCGATCCCGGGGCTCGGCACCTACCTGCTGCGGGCGATCGGCCAGCAGGACCTGCCGGCGATCCAGGCGGTCGCGCTCCTGTACGTGGTCGTCAACGTGCTGATCAACCTGATCGTCGATCTCGTCTACGGCTTCCTCAACCCGAAGGTGCGTGCAGCATGAGCATCCGGCCGACACCGCAGGAGGCGCGATGAGCGGGTCGGAGAGCTTCGGGCTCACGGAACGGGTCGAGGTCGCGACCTCGACGGAGTTGATCGCCGACGACGACGTGGCGGGGGTCGACGATCCGGTCGGCGGGCGCCACGCGGGATCCGGGCGCGCCGCGCCCCACGAGGCCCGCAGGGGCCCGATCGCGATGGCGTTCCGGCGCCTCATGCGCAACCCGCTGGCCGTCGCCGCGCTCGTCTTCTTGCTCGTCGTCGTGGTGGTCGGGATCCTCGCGCCGGCTCATCGCGCCGTACGACCCCAACGAGCAGCTCGTCGGCCCCCCGTTCCTGGGTCCGTTCAAGGACGGCCACCTCCTCGGCACCGACGACCTCGGCCGCGACGTGTTCAGCCGCATCCTCTACGGCGCCCGGCTGAGCATCGCGGTGAGCACGGGGACCGTCGCCGTCGCGTTGCTGATCGCCGTGCCCGTCGGCCTCGTCGCCGGTTATCACGGCGGCCGCATCGAGTACGCCATCATGCGGCTCACCGACGCGATGATGAGCTTCCCCGGCCTGGTGCTGGCCATCGCGCTCGTCGCCGTGCTCGGGCCGAGCCTCAAGAACACGATGATCGCCATCGCCGTCGTGCTGATCCCGGGCTTCACCCGCCTCGTGCGGGGCCAGGCCCTGGCCATCCGCGAGGAGTCCTTCATCGAGGCCTCGAGATCGATCGGCAGCCCGACCAGGCGCATCATCTTCCGCCGAGTGTTCCCGAACCTGCTGTCACCGCTCGTCGTCCAGGTCTCGATCGCGCTCGGCATCGTGCTGCTCGCCGAGGCCTCGCTCAGCTTCATCGGCCTGGGCGCCCGGCCGCCCGAGATCAGCTGGGGCGCGATGCTGCGCCAGGCGTCGGAGGTCATCCTCACCCACCCTGGCCAGATGTACGCGCCCGGTCTCGCCATCGCCCTCACCGTCTTGTCGTTCAACACGCTCGGCGACGGCATCCTCGACGCGCCGACGGCCGGCTCGGGGTCCCGCCGCGGTCGCCGGGGTCGGCGGCGCGGCCTGACGTTCGTCGAGCGCGAGGCGGGGGCCGAGACCGCGGTGGCGGCCCCGGTCGACGACGCGATCTCGAACATCGAGGCGGCGCCGATCGAGCCGTCCCACGCCCACGCCGGCGCCGAGCCGACCGGCATGACGACGGTGACGCTCGGGACCGGCACGGGTCCGTCGCCGGCGCCGCTCGAGGCCGACGTGCTCCTGGCCGTCGACGGGCTGACGGTCCAGTTCGCCACGGCGCGAGGGTGGGCGACGGTCGTCGACGACGTGGCGTTCCAGATCCGCAAGGGTGAGACGCTCGGGCTGGTCGGCGAGAGCGGGTCGGGCAAGACCGTGACCTCGCTCTCGGTCATGCGGCTGCTGCCCTCACCGCCGTCGCGGATCACCGGGGGCTCGGTCCGCTTCGACGGTCGCGAGCTGCTGACACTGCCGTTCAAGGAGATGGCCAAGCTGCGGGGGTCGCGGATCGCGATGGTGTTCCAGGACCCGATGTCCAGCCTCAACCCCGCGCTCACGATCCAGCACCAGATCGGGCAGGTCGTGCGCTGGCACGAGGGCGGGCGCAAGCGCGACGCCACGCGGCGAGCCGACGAGGTGCTCGAGATGGTGGGCATCCCGCGGCGCCGCGCGACGTCGTACCCGCACGAGCTGTCGGGCGGCCAGCGCCAGCGAGCGATGATCGCGATGGCCCTCGTGTGCCGCCCGAGCCTGCTGATCGCCGACGAGCCGACGACCGCGCTCGACGTCACGATCCAGGCCCAGGTCCTCGAGCTCATGCACGACCTTCGCTCGGAGCTGGGGATGTCGATCCTGTTCGTCACCCACGACCTCGGGGTGGTCGCCGACATCTGCGACCGGGTGGCCGTGATGTACGCCGGGCAGATCGCCGAGACGGCGGAGGTGCGCGAGCTGTTCCACCACCCGAAGCACCCCTACACGGAGGGCCTCCTGCGGGCGATGCCGCAGCAGGCCGAGCCGCGCAGCGAGCTGTACGTCATCCCGGGCCAGGTGCCGCAGTTCCACGAGTTCGGCGCCGGATGCCGGCTCGCTCCCCGCTGCGAGTACGCGCAGGACCGGTGCCGCACCACGCCGGTCCGCCTCGAGCGGGTCGCGACAGGCGGACCCGCCGTCCACGCCCCCGACGCTCATGACCGTCCCCACCTCGCGCGGTGCCTGCGGGCCGACGAGCTCGACCTGGAGGTGCACGTCCGATGACCGCGACGACGCACAGCGAAGCCCCGGGTGACGTGCTGCTGGAGCTCAGAAAGGTCTCCAAGCTGTTCCCCGTGCGGGAGGGCATCCTGCGGCGGGTCCGGGCCCACGTCCACGCCGTGACCGAGGTCAGCGTCTCGCTGGCGCGCGGTGAGACGCTCGGCCTCGTGGGCGAGTCGGGCTCCGGCAAGTCGACGTTGGGTCGCCTCGCGCTGCGGCTGCTCGAGCCGACGTCCGGACGAGATCCACTACCTCGGCGAGGACATCACCCGGCTCCGGCGCGGACGCCTGCGCAGCGTGCGACGCAACGCCCAGATGGTGTTCCAGGACCCGTACTCGTCGTTCGACCCGTTGTCGCCGATGGCCAGCAGCGTCGCCGAGCCGCTGGCCGTGCACCGCTCGGGGAGCGGCGAGGATCGCCGGGCCCGTCTGGAGGAGCTGGCCCACCTCGTCGGCCTCGGTCCCCAGCACCTCGACCGCTACCCGAGCGAGCTGTCGGGCGGCCAGCTGCAGCGCATGGCCGTGGCCAGGGCGCTGGCGATCGAGCCGCGCTTCATCGTGCTCGACGAGCCCGTGTCGTCGCTCGACGTGTCGACGCAGGCCCAGGTGATCAACCTGCTGGAGAAGCTGCAGCAGGAGCTCGGCGTCGCCTATCTGCTGATCGCCCACAACCCGGCGCTCGTGCGCCACGCCAGTGATCGCATCGCGGTCATGTACCTCGGTGAGATCGTCGAGCTCGGCCCGGCCGAGTCGGTCTATGCCGCGCCCAGGCACCCCTACACGCATGCCCTGCTGTCGGCGGTGACCGTTCCCGACCCCGACGTGCAGCGCACCCGGCGGCGCATCGTGCTGCAGGGTGACGTGCCGAACCCCGCCGACCCACCGTCCGGCTGCCGGTTCCACACCCGCTGCCCGTACGTCATGGACGTCTGCCGCACGGAGGTGCCGCCCGAGTTCGTCGCGTCGGATGGCACGGCCGTGCGCTGCCACCTGCACACGTCGGGCCCGATACTGGCCGGGGCGCCGGTGGCCGACCTCCTGGCCTCGTCCGGCGGCGGCACGTCCTACGACGGCCCGGCCACCTGATGCGCTTCGTCGTCGTCGGGGCGGGCGCCATCGGGGCGACGATCGGGGCCCGGCTGCACGAGGGTGGAAACGACGTCGTGCTGATCGCCCGCGGCCGGCACCTGGACGCGATGCGCCGAGACGGACTGCTGTTCAACGATCCCGAGCGCAGCCGTCGACTGACGATCCCCGTCGCCGGCCGCCCGTCGGAGGTCAACTGGTGCGACGGCGACGTCGCCCTCCTGGCTACGAAGGGACAGGACTCGGTGGCCGCGCTCGACGACCTGCGGGCTGCCGCGGGCGACACCGTGCCGGTGGTGATCGCCCAGAACGGCGTGGAGAACGAGCGCCAGGCGCTGCGTCGTTTCGCGAACGTGTACGCGATGTGCGTGCTGCTGCCGGCGACGCACGTCGAGCCGGGCGTCGTCGACGCGCCGTCGCTCCCGATCGTCGGGGTGCTCGACGTCGGCCGCTACCCGCGCGGCACCGACGGGCTGATCGAGGACGTCGCGGCGACGCTCGACGGGTGCGGGTTCCGATCCGCCGCCGACGGTGCGATCATGCGCTGGAAGCACCACAAGCTCCTGATGAACATCGCTACGGCCGTGCGGGCCATCTGCGACGTGGTGCCCCCGAGCCCCTTCGTTCGCTCGCTCGAGGACTCGCTCGGCTCACGCAGCCACGGCGAGGAGGCGACGGCGCGGGCCGACCTCGACGCCGGTCTCGACGCCGAGGCCAGAGCGTGCTTCGCTGCGGCGGGCATCGAGCTGCCGTCGGGCGAGCAGCTGGAGGCCCGCTGGTCCGGCGCCCTCACCAACCGGCCGATCCCGGGACGGCCGCAGGGTGGCGGGTCGTCGTGGCAGAGCCTGAGGCGTGGACTCGGCTCGATCGAGACGGACTACCTCAACGGCGAGGTCGTGCTGCTCGGCCGGCTGCACGGCGTGCCCACACCGCTCAACGCCGGCCTCGCCGTCGTCGCCGGCGAGGTCGCCCGACAGCGCCGGCCCCCGGGCTCCATGCGTCCCACCGAGCTCGTCGCCCGCATCACCGCCCACGCCCGCTGACCCGGCGGCGGGTCCCGGCGGCGAGCGGCACCCATGCGTCGCACATGGGGATTCCAAGGGTGGGGCGGCATCGTCCGGAGACATGAAGACCCGCACCCTCCTCGCCACCGGCGTGCTGACCGGCGTGGCGACGATCGCCTCCATCGCCGCCGCCGGACCCGCCTCCGCCGCTCGCAACCGACCGGTCATCGAGATGGGCAGCACCACGGCCACGTTCACCGTCGTCGACGGCGCCGCAGCCGTCAGCGGTCAGATGGACGGCCGCCCCTACAGCGGCGCCTACACGGCGACGCTCACGGCCGCCGACGGCTCACTGCCCGAGCCCGGCGAGTGCGAGCCGGCGTCGGCCACGTTCCACCTCGACAGCCGCGTCGGCCGCTTCCTCGACGTCGCCGCAACCGGCGACGTGTGTGGCGAGTTCGTGCAGCTCCCGTACATCACGACCCACGCCTTCGTCGGTCGCTACGACGTCACCGGGTCGACGAAGCAGAACGTGCTCGGCACCGACGGATGGTTCGAGATCCGTCTCGGTGACGACGGGTCGGCCAGCACGTTCCTCGTCGACACCTGACCGACGCGTCGCCGTGCAGCGCGCCGTCAGTCGAACGCGACGGTGACGAACGCGCCGCGGACGGCGTCGTCGATCCGCTCGACGACCTCGCCGCGGCGCACGGCCGGGGGCTCGGCCGACGACGCGAGGACCGTGTCGCCGACCGCGGCACTGGGCAGCAGCTCGACCGGCACGAACATCCGCTCGGCGTCCGCCCGGACGTCGAGCTCGATCGACCACGTGGACCCCGTCATGCGCTTGGTGTTCCGCAGCACGGCGCGGTGGAAACCCCGTCATCTGACGTTCGTCGTCGTGCCCCGATCGCCGGATGGATCGCGTCGTGCTGCAGCGCTCACCGTCGCGCCGGCCGTGGAGGTCATCTACCGCGACTGAGCGGGTGATCCGGGCGTCGTCGCGAGCTCGGCGCGGATCTCGGCGGTGTGCTCGCCGAGCGCAGGACTCGGACCCGGCACGGCCGACATCGCACCGCCGAAGCGGATCGGCGGTCGGGGCTCGCGCAAGCGACCCGCGGTCGGGTGCTCGGACTCCACGAGCAGCCCGGTGGCCTGCACCTGGGGGTCGTCGACGATGTCGTCGACCGATCGGACGACCGCGAACGGCACCCCGATCGCTTCGAGCTGGGCGGCCGCGTCTGCGACCGGTCGGCCGGCGGCCGCGGCGCGGAGATCCGCCTTCAGCGCCGCCGGCTCGGCGTCCGGGTCGAGGCCGAACACCTCCCCGGCCTTGCGGCGGTCCGCCGCGCTGGGGAGGCTGAGTGCGCCCCAACCGTCGGCGAACCGGACGCAGCGGCGCCCGTCGAGCGCGGCCCCGCCCTCGGCGACGCCGGCGTCCATCAGCGTCGACCACCCACCGCAGTCGGTCCACGTGAACGCGACGGCCACATCGAACATCGGCACGTCGACGCGCTGTCCGCCGAGCCCGCGCTCCCGGGCCAGCAGGGCGGCGACAGCCGCTTGGGCCGCCGCCATCGACGTGATCTTGTCGGCGATCGTCTGCGCACCGAGGTGGGGCTCGCCGTCCGCCGATCGCTGGGTGGACGCCATGCCGGATGCCGCCTGGATCACGCTGTCGTAGGCTGGTCGGCCGGCGTAGGGTCCGGTCGGACCGAAGCCGGTGATGGCGACGAGGACGATGTCCGGGCGGCGGGATCGCAGTGCGTCGTAGCCGACGCCGAGCCGCTCGGCGACGCCGGGGCGGAAGTTCTGCACGACGAGGTCGGATCGCTCGACGAGAGCGAGGGCGGTCTCGAGGTCATCGGGATCGCGCAGGTCGAGTGCGACCGACCGCTTGCCACGATTGGCCATGTGGAAGAAAGCCGACACGCCGCCGTGGCTCGGGCCGGTGCGCCGCAGCACGTCCCCGCTGCCCGGCTGCTCGATCTTCACCACGTCGGCGCCCTGCTCGGCCAGGATGCCGGCCGTCCACGGGCCGGCCAGCGCCGACGAGAAGTCGACGACCCGGTACCCCCGCAGCGGCACCGCCGCCGACTGCTCGCTCGCGTCGCCCGCCGCGCTACCACCCGACCCCGTCGTCATCTCCAGGCCCCCACATCGCAATCAGGTATCGTCGTTGACGAGAGCGGGATTCTACTCGCGGCTCGCACGACGACCGGAACGACGACCCGGGCGGCACGACCCGGAAGAAGGTTCAGCACGATGGCGTGGCAAGAGCGGGCGGTCGCCAACTCCGCGGCCGTCGCCCGGACCAAGGAACGCAGCATCGAGCGCGCTCGCGGGATCATCGTGGCGACCCGGAGCACGACGCTCGAGGCCCGCGAGACGCACACCGTGCAGCAGCTGGCCAAGCTGGCCGGCGTGTCGCTGCAGACGTTCTACCGCTACTTCCCGAGCAAGGACGACCTCCTGCTCGCCGTGTTCGAGGACGAGGTCCGCGAGGGCGTGGACCAGATGCGCCTGACGGCGGCGGCGATGCTCGTCGCCGGTCGAGCGCCTGCGGTCGGTCGTCACCGCGCCGCTGCTCGTCGCCCTGCGACCCGGTCGTTCGGAGTTCGGGACCCGCACGCACCACCGCCTCGCCGAGCGCTTCCCGGCGGAGGTCCAGGGCGTCGTCCAGATGTACGTCGACCTCGTCGCCGAGGTGCTGGCGGCGGCGATCGACGCCGGTGACGTGGCGCCGGTCGATGTCGCCAGCACGGCGCGCAACATCGGGCTGCTCGCGCTCACGCGCTACCACAACGCGGCGTGGGGGATGTTCACCGAGGACGTCCACGACGAGGCCGACGCGGTGTGGGCGTTCTGCGCCCGCTCCCTCGGCATCGACGGGTGACGCGGCCCGTCGCCGGAACCAGAACCACACTATTGTCCGGTCGGGAACACTGTTGCAGCCACGGGGGGTCGCATGACAGCTACGGAGCCACGTCGTCCGATCGGGATCGGCTGCCCGTGAGCGAGGCGCGGATCCCGGTCCCGGTGCCCGACGAGCGCTCGGCCGGCTACTGGGCCGCGGCCGCGGAGGGGGTCCTGGCCCTGCAGTGCTGCGACCACTGCGGCCGTCTCGCCGTGCCGCCCGACATCATCTGCGTCGGGTGCCGGTCGCCCGAACCGTCGTTCCACGACGAGCCGGTCAGCGGCATGGGCACCGTGCGATCGTGGACGGTGATGCGCACCGCGTTCCTGCCCGGCTTCGCCCCGCTCGTGCCGTACGTGCTCGCCGACGTCGAGCTCGACGAGCAGCCTGACCTGCGGATCATCGCCCGCGTGCTCGCCGGGGCCGACGCGATGGCCGTCGGCGCCCGGGTCTCGACGCAGTTCGACGAGGTCGCTCCGGGCTTCGCGGTTCCCGGCGTTCGTCGGTCGAGACGGCGTCGATGAGCCACCGGTTCCGTGCCCGCACCGACGTGGCCGTCGTCGGCTTCGCCCACAGCCAGGTCGAGCGCCACGCCGCGCACCCGCTCGGCGTCGTCGCCCTCGACACGGTGCAGCGGGCCATCGCCGACGCCGGGCTGACGCCCGAGCAGATCGACGGCTTCACGACCGGCTCGCTGCTGCCGTCGAAGGGGGGACACGCCCTCGTCGACGGCGTCAGCATCGTCACCGCCAACTGGATCGCCCAGCACCTGCGGCGTCAACCCACGGTTCTGCTCGGGCTTCCAGGGCTACGGCCAGATCCCGGGTTCGGTGATGCTGGCCGTCGACGCCATCGCGTCGGGCGCCGCCGACTACGTGGTGCTCCACCGCGCCCTGCACAACCCGGTCGGCAAGTACCACGAGAACCCGATGACCCACGCCGAGGGCACCGACCAGTGGATGGCGCCGCAGGGGTTCTGGGGACCGCCGGCGATGATCGCCCTGCCGTACAACGAGTACCTGCAGCGGTACGGCGCCCGTCGGGAGTCGATGGCCGCCGTCGCCGTGGAGGCCCGCAAGAACGGGGCCCGGATCCCGTGGTCGTACTGGCGCGACAAGCCGCTGACCGCCGACGAGTACGTCGACGCCCGGATGATCGCCGACCCGATCAACGTCATCGACTGCGACATCCCCGTCGACGGTGCGGCGGCGTTCGTGTTCACGAGCGCCGAGCGGGCCCGGGACCTGCCCGAACAAGCCGGTGTACGTCGCCGGCTACGCCCAGGGCCACCCCGTCAGCCAGCGCGTGCCGACGCACTGGACGCTCGACGACATCATGGCCGGCGGCTTCGAGACGGCCCGGCGCCTGTGGGCGCACTCCGGGCTGTCACGCGACGACATCGACGTGCCCCAGCTGTACGACGGCTTCTCGCCGTTCATCTACATCTGGCTCGAGGCCCTCGGCTACTGCGGCGGTCGGCGAGGCCCACGAGTTCGTGCAGGACGGGCGCATCGACGCCAAGCAGCGGCCTGCCGATCCTGTCCGGCGGCGGGGCGATCGGCAACGGCCGGATGCACGGGCTGCCGCAGATGGTCGAGTGCTACCTCCAGCTGTCCCGGCGGGCCGGCGACCGCCAGCTGGCCACGACGGACATCGGGCTCGCCTGCCACTCGTCGCCGCACTACGGCGGCGCCGTCCTCTACAGCGCGGAGCGACTCTGATGGTGAGACACAGCTCGACGGACCTGTCGATCGGGTTCGTCTGCGAGCCGACGGCGGCCAACGTCGCCGAGCTGGAAGCCGGGGGCATCGACTCGCTGTGGGTCGGGGGCCACGTCGCGTCGACGAACCCGACGGCCGAGGCGATGGTGCAGCTCGCCCGTCTGGCGGCGCTGTCCGAGCGGGTCCGCATCGGGACGTCGATCCTGCTCCTCCCGTTGTACCCGCCGGCGATCGTGGCCAAGCAGGTCGCCGACCTCGACAACGTCACCGGTGGCCGGGTCATCCTCGGCGTCGGGGTGGGCGGGGAGTACGAGGCCGAGTTCCGTGCCTGCCAGGTGCCGATCGAGGAGCGCGGGCCGCGCACCGACGAGGCCATCGGCGCGCTCCGGGCGCTGTGGAGCGGCGAGCCGACGACGCTGACCGGTCGCTTCTTCCCGATGGACGACGTGCGGGTCCACCCGGCGCCCCGGCAGCCGGGAGGCCCGCCGATCGTCGTCGCCGGCCGCCAGCCGGTGGCGATGCGGCGGGCGGCGACGATCGGCGACGGCTGGATGCCGTACCTCTTCTCGGCCCGCCGCTACGCCGAGTCGGTGACCCGGATCGAGGGCTTCGCCGCCGAGGTCGGACGCGACCTCACCGGGTTCGAGTGGTGCGCGTTCGTGTTCGCCAACGCCGGCGTCGATCGGGAGTCGGGACGGGCCGGCGCGGCGGCCTACCTCGGCGGCAACTACCGCCAGGACTTCGACGCGATGCTCGACCGGGTCGCCGTGACGGGCAGCGTCGACGACGTCGTCACCGGTCTGCAGGCCTACGTCGAGGCCGGCGTCCGCCACCTCATCGTGGCGCCGGCGGCACGCGAGGACCGCGCGGTCGTCGTGCGCCGGCTGCTCGATCAGGTCGTGCCGGCGCTGCGCGGGTGATCGACCAGCACGGCCCGGGCCCACCGGCCGATGTGGTCGGCGAGCACCCGGTGCCCGTCGTCGTTCGGGTGGATGCCGTCCGCGAGCTGGGCGGAGGTGAGCAGGCCGCCCCCCTCGAGGAGCGTCAGGTCGGCGTCCGTCGCTCGCCGCCGAGCGGGCGACGTCCTCGAGCGCCGCCCGCAGGTCCACGAGCGTGGCGCCGGCCGCGTTCGGGGTCGTCTCGGCGTCCGGACGGATCACCGGGGACACGACGAGCAGCGGCACGTCGGGGCTCGCGGAGCGCACGATGCGCAGGAACCGCGTGGCGACGTCGGCCAGCTCGTCGGCACGGTGGGGCGTCTGGGCCCAGCAGTTCGTCCCGAAGGAAAGCGTGATGAGGTCGCCCTGGCGCGACGCGACGTGCTCGGCCGACACCGCCTCGCCACGGGCGGCTCCGGCGTAGCCCATGTTCAAGACGTCGGCTCCCGTCATTCGACCGACGATCGCCACCCAGCTCGTCGCCGGACCCGACGCGCCCCAGCCCTCGGTGATCGAGTCGCCGTAGCACACCCAGCGCGGGCCGCGCCGCGGTCGGCTCGAGGTCTCCGCCCACGCCGTCAACGCCGACGATCTCCGGTCGCATCCCTTCGGGGAGGTAGACGTGGACGGCGCCGCCGTCAGGCCCGGCGACGGTTGCGGCGTGTGCGCCGACCGCCGCTGGCGCCTCGTCGATGCGCACACCGTCCCGCCACACCTCGAACGTCCGCCCAGCCGGTTCGCCCCGGCGACCGAGATCACCGGTCGCCGTCCGTAGGTGATCCGCACCGACGGCGCGCTCCCGGCGAGGCGCAGGTGGACGCCGGCCGGGACCTGCGCCATCTCCCACGTGTCGGGCGGGAGGCGCGCCGCGTCGTCGGGATCGGCCCACGGGTAGGGCACGTCCCCGGCGGCTCCGTAGACGACGCCGAGCAGGAGGTCGTCGACCGATCCGTCGTGGTGCATGGCGCCCCAGGATGGCCGGTGGACGTGTCGGCCCGTGGGGTCGGCGCGACCGCGATCGTCGAGCGGCTCCCGACCACGGTCCGCCCCACATGAGGAAAGGTGCCCCATGACCCCCCACGAGCCCCCGCACCCGTCGACCGACGGGGACCCGGTGCCGAGCTACCCCGACCTGCTGCGCCTCGACGGCAAGACGGTCGTCGTCGTCGGCGGCGGCCTCGGCATCGGCCGGCAGATGTCCCACGCCGTCGCGTCGGTCGGGGGCACCGTCGTCTGCGTCGACATCGTCGAGGAGCGGGCGGCGGCGGTCGCCGCCGAGACCGGCGGCATCGCCAAGGTCGGTGACGTGACCAAGCGGGAGGACATCGAACGGATCGTCGCCGAGACCGTCCAGGAGACCGGGCGGCTCGACGGGCTGGCGGACATCGTCGGCATCGCCCAGTGGTCGCCACTGCTCGACATCACCGACGAGATCTACGACTTCCAGTTCGACCAGTGCTTCCGCCACGCCTTCCTCGCCATGCAGGTCGCCGGCAAGGCGATGCGCGACCTCGGGACGCGCGGGGCGATGGCGTTCGTCGCGTCGGTGTCGGGGATGACCGGGGCGCCCAACCACGCGATCTACGGCGCCGCCAAGGCCGGGTTGATCTCGCTCGTCCGCACCGGCGGCCTGGAGCTGGCGCCGTACGGCATCCGCGTCAACGCGGTGTCGCCGGGCAACACGGCGACGCCTCGAGCTCGCGGTTTCGTGTCGCTGGAGGACACCCCGCAGTCGTACGGACCACATCCCCCTCGGCCGCGTCGGCAAGCCGTCGGACATCGCCGGCGCGCTGCTCTTCTTCCTGTCCGACCTCTCCGACCAGATCACGGGGCAGACGCTGGTCGTCGACGGCGGTGTGAACGTCAAGTTCGGCTACCTCGCCGCGCCGCGCACGTCGGGCGTCACCGGGCAGGCCAGCTGATGGGTCGCCTGCAGGGGAAGGTCTGCCTCGTCACCGGCGCCGGGACGGGCATGGGCCGGGCATGCATGCAGATCTTCGCCCGGGAGGGTGCGATCGGCGTCGGGACCGGCCGGCGGGTCGAGCTGCTGGCCGAGACGAGGGCGCTCGTCGAGATGGCAGGCGAGAAGATCGGCGACGTGTCGCGCGAGGCCGACGTGCAGCGCATCGTCGACGAGGTCGTCGAGCGCGGACGGCCCCGTCCACCGATCCGGGCGCGGTCAGTCCCGGATCCGAGACCTGGCGCGCCGAGAACGGCAGGGACCGGGCGTCCGGTCAGCCCATCAGGTCGACGACGGTGCGGCTGCTCATCTCGCGGAACAGCAGGCGTCCGGCCGCTTCCATGTGCACCCGCCAGAAGTCCTCGGCCGCCTGACCGTCCCCGGTGCGGACGATGGCGAGCAGCTTGGCGTGCGCCTGCGTGCCGCGCTCGCGGTTCGTGCGGCCGTGGGTGCCCGGGCGTTGGTCCTCGCCGGCGGTCGCCTGCTCGATCTGGCGATCGATGATCTCCTGCAGCATCCCGGCCAGCACCGCCATCGTCCTGTTGCCGGCGAGCTCGACGAGCTCCTCGTGGAAGCGGGTGCTGGCCACGGCGTGCGCAGCTCGATCGTCGACGGCGGCCCGCTCCTCGGCGATGCGGGCCTCGAGCTGCTCGAGCGCCGCCCGGTTGCTCTTGCGCTCGGCCAACATGCGGGCGGCGGCGGGTTCGAGGGCCTGGCGGGCGTCGTAGACATCCCGCACGCTCACGCCGTCGTACTGCAGGAGCAGGGCGGCGTACCGGGCGGCGACGCCGATCTCCGGCGTGCGCACCCGAGCGCCGCCGCGGGAACCCCGGTGGATCGAGATCAACGACTCCGACTCGAGCAGACGGAACGCCTCCCGCAGCGTGGGACGACTGACCCCGAACTCGGACATCAACTGGGCCTCGGGCGGCAGCGCGTCGCCCTCTGCGAGGTCGCCACGCACGATCCTGCGGCGCAACTGCTGCGCCACCAGCTCCGCCGTCTTCGGGATGCGCACGTGCGTGGTGGGGGGTGTGGTTCGCATGGTGCAGGGTCCCGCAGGAGCCAGGCGGAGTGTACCTGCGGCCCGATCCGGGCGAGCCGCTCGCTGCCGCGCCGTTGCACCTCCAACCGCGACCCACGCTGATCCCGCCCACGGCCGCTCGTCGACGAGGCGGACCTCCACCATCAGCGTCGTCTCGTCCGTGCTCACCTCGTAGGTGATCGTCCACCGGTGGACGACCGCTCGCCGTCGTCGACGGTCTCGGCGGCCACGTCAGCTCCTGGGCAGCCCGAGTGCCCGCTCGGCGAGGATGTTCCGCATGATCTCGTTCGAGCCGCCCGAGATCGTGTACGCCTTGGCGTAGAGCAGCTCGTCCTGCCAGCGGCCGGCGTCGAGGGCGCTCGGATCGTTCCCGGCGAGCGTGCCGGATGCGCCTTCCAGACCCAGCGCGAACGCGGCCATCTCCTCGTTGAGCTCGGCGAACGACACCTTGCCGATCGGGGCATCCTCGACCCGGATCTCACCGCGCCGGCGCCGTTCGACCGTGGCCCGGGCGTGCAGCGTGATGATCCGGATCCGCGCCGCGAACCCGGCCAGCACCTGGCGCACCAGCGGGTCGTCGGCCGCCGTGCCGTCGCCGCTCGGCGTGCGACGAGCGAGGTCGCACAGCGAGTCGAAGCCCTGCGACAGACCGGCGACGCGTCCACCGACGCCGGCCCGCTCCTCGGAGAGGCTCGTCGTCGCGACCCGCCAGCCGTCGTCGACGGCACCGATGACGTGCTCGGCGGGCACCCGCACCTCGTCGAGGAAGACCTCGTTGAAGTCGCTCGTGCCGGTCATCTCCCGGAGCGGACGGACGTCGATGCCGGACAACGAGAGGTCGAGGCAGAACGCGGTGATCCCGGCGTGCTTCACGACCGCTGGGTCGGTGCGGGCGAGCAGGTAGCCCCAGCCGGCGGCCTTGGCGTTCGTGCTCCACACCTTCTGACCGGACACGACGAACACGTCGCCGTCGCGGGTCGCCCTGGTCGTCAGCGACGCCAGGTCGGAACCGGCGTCGGGCTCGCTGAACAGCTGGCACCAGACATCCTCGTACGAACGGATCCGCGGGAGGAAGCGCCGCCGCTGCTCGGGTGTGCCGAACGTGATGAGCGCGTGGGCGACGAGGGTGCCGGCACCGATCGGCACCGGCGCCTGCGCCCGCTTCAACTCCTCGCTCACGATGAAGTCCTCGATCGGGTCGGCGCCCGCCCGGCCGCCGAAGGTCTCGGGCCAGTCGGCGCCGTAGAACCCCTCGGCGTACAGCGCCGCGCTCCACGCCCGGAGGAGCGCCAGCTCGTGGTCGTCCTCCGGCGAGCGCGTGCCGGTGCGGTACGGCAGGTCGGGTGCGTGCTCGGCGATGAACGCGCGGACCCGTTGTCGGAACTCGTCGAACTCGTCGGCGGCCCGCCGTGAACCGAGCGAGTCCTCGAGCGAGCGAACAGGGGGGCTCGGTCGCGACTCGATCTCGGTGGCGGGCACTGAATCATGGTACTTCGATGGATGATTCGAGCCCGAGGCGCGTACCATCGCCGCTCATGCCGGAGCACCATGATCGGCGACCGCTCACGATCGTCCTCGGCGGGTTGGGGATGGCCGACCGACTCCGCGACGCGGGTGTCCCGTGCGAGGTCGCCGATGCCGTCGAGCTCGGTTCGCCGCCGCCGGGCTTCCAGGCCGAGATCGCGGTCGGCGGTTATGGCGACCCCAGCGGTGTCGTGCCGTGGCTGGACGGCGTGCGGTGGGTCCACCTCACCGGCGCCGGCACCGACAACGTGCCTGACGAGATCTTCGTCGATCGCGTCGTCACGCACGCCGCCGGCGTGAACGCGTTCCCGGTCGCCGAGTTCGCGTTCGCGACGATGGTCGCCTTCGAGAAGCACCTGCCGCAGTCGTGGATCACGGAGCCGCCGCCGGTCTGGGCCCGCGCCCGCCTCGGCACCCTCGAGGGTAAGCGGCTCGGCATCGTCGGCCTCGGCCACATCGGCTCCACGTTGGCGGCGATGGCCCGCCCGTTCGAGATGGAGATCCGCGCCACGACGGGCAGCCAACCGGACGGCGAGCGCGACGGCGTGCCACTCACCGACATCCGGACGCTCTTCGCCTGGGCCGACCACGTCGTGCTGGCCGCACGTGGTGGCCCGGCGACCCGGCACCTGGTCGACGCCGACGTGCTCGCCCACGCCAAGCCGGGGATGCACCTCGTCAACATCGGCCGCGGCTCGCTCGTGGACGAGGACGCCCTGCGCGTCGCCCTCGACGACGGTCGCGTCGCGATGGCGTCGCTCGACACCATCGAGCGGGAGCCGCTGCCGGCTGGCCACTGGCTGTTCACGCACCCACGGGTCCGGCTCAGCCCGCACATCTCCTACTCCAGTCCCGTGACCGGCGGGCGCGCGGTCGAGCGCTTCGAGGGCAACCTGCGCCGCTACCTGGCCGGCGAGCCGTTGTACGGCGTGGTCACGCCGGCGATCGACCCTCGGGCGACCCGGCTGGCCGCGGACGGCTGAGCGTCGACCGCCGTCAGGTGGCGCGGGCGGCGTCGAGCGCGGCGGGGACGTCGGGCGGGTCGAGCGGTCGGGCCCCGGCTGCGGCGTTGGCCCGAACCTGATCCGGTCGGGTGGCGCCGGTGATGACGCTGGCGACCTCGGGGAGGGCCAGGAGCCAGCCGATCGCCAGCTCGAGCAGCGTCCGGTTCGCGCTCGGCCGCGAACGCCTGGAGGCGGTCAAGGCGGTCGAACGTGCGGGTCGTGAGGCTGCGCTCGGCGGTGGCCGGGTCGAGGTGGGCGAAGCGCGAATCGGCCGGCGGCCCGTCGTCGCGACGGTACTTCCCCGAGAGCAGTCCGTTCGCCAGCGGCGAGTACGGGATGAAGGCGACGCCGAGGTCGCGGCACGCCGGGAGCTCGTCGCCGAGCGGCCGGGCCCGCAGGATGCTCAGCTCGCCCTGCAGGCTGGCGTACGGCCGGAGCCCGTGGGTGGCGGCGAGCTTGCGCGGCCTCGCGGAGCTGCTCGGCGCCGAAGTTCGAGCACCCGACCTCGCGGACCTTGCCGGCGGTGACGAGCGCGTCGAGGGCGCTCAACGTCTCCTCCGGCGGTACCGCCGGGTCGGGGTAGTGGATCTGGTAGAGATCGATGCGATCGGTGCCGAGCCGACGCAGGCTCTCCTCGACACCGAGCTCGATCGCTCGCCGGCCGGCGCCGACGCGCTCGTCCACCGGCGAGTCGCGCGCTGGACGGTCGCCGTGCATCCGGTGCAACCCGGCGCTGCCCCGGCCGCCGACCTTGGTGGCGATCACGACGTCGTCGCGCCGGCCGGCCAGGGCCCGGCCGAGGAAGACCTCGGACTCGCCGTAGATGTCAGCGGTGTCGAACAACGTGATCCCGGCATCGAGCGCGGCGTGCACGACGTCACGCGACGCCGCCTCGTCCACCGGCGTCCCGAACCCCGACCCGAGCGTGTTGCAGCCGAGACCGACGACCGAGACCTCGAGCGAGCCGATCGAGCGGGTCTTCACGACGTCACCGCGATCCCGTCGGGATAGCGGGCCTTCAGCTCGCGCACCATGATCTTGCCGGTGTCCTGGCGGGGGAGCGCGGTGTCGAGGACGATCAGCCTCGGCACCTTGAAGCCGGCCAGCCGCTCGCGGAGGTGGGCGCGGATCGCCGCGTCGTCGATCCCCGGCTCGGCGTCCACGTGGGCCACGAGCGCTTCGCCGTACAGCGCGTCGGGCACCCCGAACACGACGCAGTCCCTGATGCCGGCCAGCTCGAACAGGGCCGCCTCCACCTCGGCCGGGTACACGTTGACGCCGCCCGAGATGACCATGTTGGATCGGCGGTCGGCCAGGAAGAGGTAGCCGTCCTCGTCGAGGTAGCCACAGTCGTACGACGTCAGGAGCCCGTCGACCTCGACCGCAGCCCGCTTGTCGGGATCGCGGTGGTACGTGAAGTCGGGGATGCCGGGATGGCGGGCGTAGATGTCCCCGACCGCGCCGACCGGGAGCTCGTGGCGGTCCTCGTCCATGATCCGCACGACGCTGCCGGAGAACGGCCGACCCACGGTGCCCGGCTTGGCCAGCCACTCCTGCGCCGAGCACATCGTCACGGCGCCGATCTCGCTGGAGCCGAACGACTCCCACACGATCGGCCCCCACCACTGGATCATCCGCTGCTTGACATCGGCCGGGCACGGCGCCGAGTTGGTGATCACGTGATCGAGCGAGCTGGTGTCGGCGCCCCGCCTGATCTCGGCGGGCAGGTTGAGGAGTCGGACGAGCATGGTCGGCACGACCTGCACGTGGGTGATGCGGTGGCGCTCGACGAGGCGCAGCATGTCCTCGGCGTCGAAGCGCAGCATCAGCACGACGCGACCCGGGACGTTGAACGACGCCCGGGCGAACGATCCCGGTGCCCCGTGGTACAACGGCGCGGGGACCATCGTCCGCATGCCGGGCCGGAACTCGTAGAGCTCCTGCCACATCGCGGCAGCGGCGCGGCGCTGCTCGTCAGTGGTGAGTGGCCGGCGCCGAACCGCCTTCGGCCGGCCGCTGGTGCCCGACGTGTAGTACATCGAGCCCGGTGACGCGGCGAGCGGCTCGGTGACCCGGTCCTGGGCGGCCAGCCACCGCTCGTGGTCGGCGGGGCTGGGCCAGGCCGGGTCGATCGTGAGCTGGTAGGCGTCGATGATCTCCCGGGGCGTGGGCAGCACGATCGATGGCACGGTACCCGTCGACGACGACCGGTCGGCCAGCAGGTCGGCGTGGCCCACGATCACGGTCGCGCCACTGTCCTCGAGCGCGTAGGCGACCTCGGCGTCGCGCCAGTGCCAGTTCAGCGCGACGTTGTACGCCCCGAGCAGATCGAGCGCGAGGGCCACCTCGAACCAGGATGTGTCGTTGCGCAAGAGCGTCGCCACGACCGAGCCGGGTCCGACGCCCATCGCACGCAGGGCGCCGGCGAGGGAGCCGGCCCTGGCGCGGATCTCGGCCTTCGGCACGGTCCGCTCGCCGACGACCACCACGTCGTCGGCCGCGTCGTCGAACGGGACCGCCTGGTGGCGGGTCACGCCCCGACCGTCCTGGTGGCGGGTCACGCCCCGACCGTCCTGGTGGCGGGTCACGCCCCGACCGTGATCCCCGCCCGGTCGAGGGGGCCGCGCAGCAGGTCCTCGTAGTTGCGCCAGAAGAAACCGGCCCGCTCGTCCTCGGTGCAGCGCTCCTCGTCGAGCGAGCGGTCGAAGCGCTCGATCGGGTTCCGCGTCCCCTCGATGTGCGGGTAGTCCGACGAGAACATGCAGACGCCCGGGCCGGTGTTGTGGATGATCCAGCCCGCCGGCTCGTAGGGGTAGGGCGTCACGCGCACCTGACGCTGCACGTACTCGCTCGGCTTCATGGACAGGGCGCGGATGCGGTCCTCGTTCTTCTTGAACGCCGTCGCCGATGCGTCGAGCAGGCGCATGAACCCGGGGAGCCACGATGCGCCGAGCTCGATGACACCGACCCGCAGGTCCGGGAAGCGCTCCAGTGTGCCGTCGAAGATCAGTGCGGCCAGGTTCTGCATCACGGGGTTGTTGATGGTGAGGAACGACGTCGAGATCATCTCGTTGTCGCCACCGACGAAGTCCTTCACCGGCGCCTGGCCGTTGTTGCGGTAGTCGTCGTTGTAGAAGCGCGTCGACTCTGAATCGAGGTGGAACAGGATCGGCACCCGGGCGTCCTGTGCGGCCGCCCACACACCGTCGAGGCCGACGTGGCTGATCGAGTGACCAGGCGGGCACGCCGACGACAGCAGCAGGCCGGCGGCGCCCTGTTCGATCGCATCGGCGGCGAACCTCGCTGCGCCGCCGAGGTCGCCGAGCGGCACCGATGCCGTCGGCAGCAGTCGGTCGTCGACGGAGCAGAAGTCGGACATCATCCGGTTGTGCGCGGCGGCGACGCCGTAGGCCATGCCGAGGTCGCCCGACACCTCGGCGCGGCGCAGCGGGCCGAGGTGGACCGACGTGAACAAGAGCTGCGACTCGAACCCGAGGAGGTCGAGGGCCCACGGCCGGTCGTCCTTGAGGAACGAGCCGGCGGCCAGCCAGCCCTTGAAGCCGAGCACGTCGCGCTCGATGGCGGCCCGGTGCTCGCGGTCGGCGGCGAGGCGCCGGGCCTCGTCGCGATCGAGGCCCTTCGTGCTCGCCTGCACGGCGGGACCGCTGATCGTGCCCCGCAGCGCCGGTTCCAGCCAGGCGTCGAGCGTCGGGTCGATCTCCATGATGTGCGAGTCGGCGTCGTGGATCTTGCGATCGGTCGCGGTCTGACCCATGTCAGCTCCTTTCCCAGCGCACGGCCAGGTTGTCACCGAGGTACCCGTCGAGCACCTCGTCGCGGAGGCCGAGCGCGCGGGCTTCGGCGATGCAGCGGCTCGGCTCGAGCATCGGCCAGTCGCTGCCGAACATGCACTTCGTGGCGCCCCGTCGAGAGGACATGAAGTCGAGGATCGCCGGGTCCAGGTACTTGGGCAAGTAGGCCGACGACAGGTACGAGAGGTTGGGGAACTTCATCATCAGCCGCACCAGCAGCCGCTCCCACGGGTGACCGCCGTGGGCGGCGACGACCGGCAGCGTCGGGAAGTCGGCGCAGATCTCCTCGAGCATCAGCGGGTGCTGGTACTTGGACGCGACCGGGGGCCCGACGATGCCGACGTTGCAGACGACGGGCAGGCCGACCTCGGCCGCGACGGTGTACACGGGGTAGAGCCGGCGATGGGTGAGCGGCACGCCGAGCCCGGCGGCCCCGACGACGAGGGCGAACACACGCGGGTCGCGGGCGACCTCCCGGATCTTCCCCACCAGCGGCATCGGCTCGTCGACGGATCGCACGCTGACGATCAGCTTGAGCCGCCCCGACGAGTCGCAGGCCTCCACCGCCTCGTCGTAGGGGAGCACCTTCACGCCGAGACGGCTGGCCCGGTGCTCGCCCGGCAGCTCGCTGGACAGCAGGGCCCGGTCGACGCCGGCGTCGTCGAGGACGGTGAGGAGGTCGGCGACGGAACGGGTGGCGTAGAGATCGGCGCCCGGACCGAAGAAGTCGGCGCTGCCCTCGAGCACGCGGTTGACGCCGCCACCCTCGAGGTCGTAGCGGACCAGGTTGGTCCAGCCGTCGATGATCATGAGCGGATCTCCCTGTTCGACGGGTGACCAGCGTGACTATACAGCCATATTGTAAGCTGTTCAACTGGCAAGGATGAGCGCGGGACCGAGTGCCGGATCCGAGGGGGACGATGGTGACACCGATCGACGGCATGGGCGTGGGGATCGTCCACCTCGGCAACGGGCTTGCGCCGTCGATCCCGCTCGGCGACCTCGCCGTGGCCCTCGAGGAGCGTGGCTTCGAGTCGGTGTTCCTCGGCGAGCACACCCACATCCCGACCGATCGCAGCAGCCCGTTCCCGCCGGGCGGCGAGATCGCCGACACCCACCTCCGCTTCGTCGACCCCTTCGTCGGGCTGATGCTCGCCGCCGCACGCACCGAGCACCTGCGTGTCGGCACCTCCGTGTGCGTACCCGTCCACCACGACCCGATCGTGCTGGCCAAGACGATCGCGTCGCTGGACGCCCTGTCCGGTGGTCGCTTCGTGTTCGGCGTCGGGTTCGGCTGGAACGCACCAGAGGCGGCCAACCACGGTGTGGCGTTCGGGCGCGCCGCGATGCGATGCGCGAGCGGATCGAGGCGATGCAGCGGCTGTGGACCGATGACGCCGCGGCCTACGACGGGGAGCACGTCCACTTCACGCCAAGCCTTTCATTGCCGCGCCCGGCGCAGCAGCCGTGGCCGCCGATCTTCGTCGGGTGCGCGCCCGGCCCGAAGGCGTTCGACCACATCGCAGCTTGGGCTGACGGCTGGTCGCCGCTGAAGACGCCACGGCGGGACCTGCCCGACCGGCTCCGCGAGCTGGCCGAGGTCTGGGCTCGCGCCGGGCGCGGGTCGGTCGCGCCGCGCCTGCAGGTCCCGCTGCGCCGGCCCGATCCGGATGCCGTCGCCGCGATCCGCGAGCTCGGCGCCGAGCGGGTGACGTTGGCGATGGGCCCGATGCCGCGCGACGACGCCCTGCGCCACCTCGACGCCATCGTCGCCGCGCTCGCCCCGCTCGACGGCTGACGTCCCGGCCACGCCCGACAGGGCGTGGGTCAGCCGCGAGGGAGGCCGAGGCCGCGCTCGGCGATCGCGTTCTTCTGGTTCTCGGTCGTGCCGCCGCCGATGCTCGACGCCGGGCTGCGCAGGAACTGCTCCATCGTCTCGCGCGTCGCGACGTCGGCCGGGTCGTGGGCGAACGCCTCGGGACCCATGCGCTCCAACGCGAACGCCATCAGCGCCTTCGAGTTGGTGCTCATGTGCAGCTTGCCGAGCGACCCGAGGTAGAGCGCGCCCTCCGGGTCGCCGACGATGGCCGCGGTGCGCAACGCGTTCAGTCGGTGCACCACGATGTCCGACCAGAGCTTGGCGAACGCCTGACGCTGGTGCGCCGTCTCGACGCCCGCCGTGCGAGCCCGCAGCTCGAGCAGCGGGGGGACGATCGACGTGTACCCGGTGACCGACAGGCCGGTGCGCTCCGCACCGAGCAACGCCCTCGCCGCCCTCCAGCCGTCGTTGACCTCGCCGATGACATTGCCGAGGTCGGTGACGACGTCGTCGAGGAACACTTCGTTGAACTCGCAATCACCGTCCATCTGCCGGATCGGACGCACGGTCAGCCCGGGGACGCCGAGGTCGACCATCACGAGGGTCAGGCCCCGGTGGCGCGCCCCTTCCTCGCCGGTCCGGCACAGGCAGAGCCCCCAGTGGGCGAACTGGGCCCACGTCGTCCAGACCTTCTGCCCGTTGAGGACGAGCTTGTCGCCGTCGACCTCACCGCGCGTCGAGACGCCGGCCAGGTCGGAGCCGGCACCGGGCTCGGACAGGAACTGCGACCACAGCTCGCGGCCTTCCAGGATCGGTCGCAGGTGGGCCGTGCGCTGCTCCTCCGTGCCGAGCGCGATGAGGAGCGGGCCGACCATGTGGATCGCGTTGAGGAGGATCGTGTGGTCGACGCCGCGCATCGCCAGCTCCTCCAGCTGGACGATCTGGTGACCCACCGGGCGACCGCCGCCGCCGTGCTCGACCGGCCAGTTCAGGGCGCCGTACCCGGCCGCCGACAGCACGCCGTACCACGCCAGGTACTCGTCCACGTAGGCCTGGGTGATGGCGTGGGGCGCGGGCGGCGGCCGGTGGTCGTCGAGCCAGGCGCGGAACTCGGCGCGGAAGTCGTCCTCCTCCGGCGCGAAGAGGCGGTCCCCGGCGAATCCCATCCCGCGCGTCGCACCCTCGTCACCCTCGATGGGTCGGTCGCTCCCTTCAGACGACACCCGGCTCCCACGGCTTGCTCGCTCGCTCATCGACACCCCCTCGACCGCCGTACTGTACAGGCGTACAGGCGACTGGTCGAGCGACTCGGATCCTCGGCCACAGCCGGCGCCGTCACGGGGCCGGGTCGGCGCGACGGTTCGGGTACAGCGCACTGGTGAGCAGCTCGAGCTCACCGGCTCGCCACCGGGCGAGCGCCTCCGGCGTGCGCAGCTCGATCCCCAGCGCACCCTCGATCACGGGCCGCAGCATCACCGGTCCGAACACGATGAGCACCAGGAGCGCCGCTTCGACGTCGAGGTCGGCCGACAGGCGGGCCATGCCCGCCTCCTCGAGGTGGCGCAGCGACGTCGCGGTCCGGTTGACCTGGCTGGCGAACCACTCGACACCGTGCGAGGAAGGTTCGAGGACGGCCCGGCGCAGGTAGTCGCCGAGCTCCGGCAGCTCGAGGAGCAGTTGGTCGAACTGCTCGCGCCGCTCGGCCGCCGCTTCGGCCGGGCTGCCCCGCAGCGGCGGCCGCCGGAAGACCTCCTTGATGCGCTGGTTGACCCAGGCGTCGACCTCGGCGACGAGGGCGTCCTTCGTGCCGAAGTGGTGCGTGATGAGTCCGGGTGAGACCTCGGCGAGCTCGGCGATCTGGCGAAACGACGTCGCCTCGCTGCCCCGTTCGGCGAACAGGCGGAACGCCGCGTCACGGATCCGCGCCCGCGCTGTCAGGTCACCTCGATCCACGCTCATCCACCGTGATCCTCGCGTGTCCCGCGACGCCTCGGCGTCCCCACGTCCGGCCGGCCCGCCGGGCCGGGCACTACAGGTCGTCGTGCGGTGCGGCGAGGTACTCCTTGACCATCGCGCCGTACCCACTCTCCGCGTCGCTCTGCCGGCGCAGCCGCTCGAGGTGGGCCGGAGGCGCCGGACGGACGACGGCGGGCGTGCCGACGAGGAACGACCCCTCGTCGATCGCCGTGCCGGCGACGACGACCGATCCTGCGGCGACGATGCACAGCGACGGCACCACGACGCTGTCGAGCACGATGGCACCGTTGCCGATGAGGCAGTTGTCGCCGATGGCGCGCCCGTGGACGATCGCACCGTGGGCGACGAGCACGTTGTCGCCGATCGTCACCTCGTCACCGGTGTGCACGACCGCGTTGTCCTCGATGTGGGTGTTGCGCCCGACGACGATGCGGCCGAAGTCGCCGCGCAGCACGGCCCCCGGCCACACGCTCGAGCCCGTGCCGATCCGGACGTCTCCGACGACGTAGGCGGCGGCGCTGACCCACGCCCCGGGCGCGATCTGCGGTGTCCTCGGCCCCAGTGGTCGGACGGTCACGCCGGCGAACCTACCGGCGACCGACGGGACGGCCCGCGGTCCGGCTCCGGACGCGAAGGAGCCGCCGGGACCGAGGACCCGACGGCTCCTTCGTCACACCGGATCAGACGGCGCGGACGTTCTTGGCTTCCTCGCTCTTGCGACCGGGACCGACCTCGAACTCGACGGTCTGACCCTCGCTGAGGGTCGCACCCGGCTGAAGGTTCGAGATGTGGACGAACACGTCCTCACCCGAATCACGGGAGATGAAACCGAACCCTCGATCGTTGTCGAAGAACTTCACTTTGCCTTGCACTGGTAACCAACTTGCTTCTGTTCGGCCGGCCGATCTGGCCGACGCGACGCTCACGGTACGGACCCGGCGGCGGAATCCCCACCCCGGATGGCGCGATCGATGGCCCGGACCCGGCGGGTGACAAGTCGGCCGGGCGCGACGCCGCTCCCGGTCGGGCCGGTCGGAGCACCTGACGGGCCGAGCCGGTAGGCTGATGACCTCTTGGATCCGACGCCGATCCTCTCGGCCGCGACGGCCAGGCGGTGTCTCCTCCGAGCGTGACCGGAAGGAGACCGACGATGGCGAAGCCGATGAGCGGCTCGTGGCACCCCGGCGACGTGTTCGCCACCGGGTCCTAGCTCGTGAGCCAGGCCCGCTTCCAGAAGCAGCAACGAGAGAAGGCCCGGCGCGAACGGGCCGCCGCCAAGTTCGCCAAGAAGACCGAGCGCGCGGCCGAAGGTCCGGCACCCGAAGGACCGACGCGGGACCAGGCCACCGTGCTCGCCGAGCTCGCCCAGTTGCACGAGCGCTTCGACGCCGGGGAGATGGAGTTCGAGGACTTCGAGGAAGCCAAGCAGCGCCTCGTCGAGGACCTCGATGTCCGCTGACGATCAGCTGCTGGCCCTGCTGGGCGCGATCCGCGACGGCGACGACGCGGACGCCCCGATGGACAACGACACGCTGAAGGCTCGCCTCGGGTGGACGGCCGGCGAGGTCGCGGACCACCTCGCCGCCGCTCGTTCGAGCATGTTGATCTGGGGAGCTCGCGTCGGTGGCACGCCGGCACCGCGCTACGCCGACCTCGAGCTCACCGTCCAGGGCCGGCGGTGGATGTCCGCCGCGACGCGACCCGCCGCGGACGGCGACACCGATCTGACCCAAGGAGCACGTCCATGATCAAGAAGCAGGCAGTGAGCCGACCGAAGGTGGCGCCGAACCCGTACCTCACGACGGCGTCGCCCGACGACCTCGGCCCGACCGACCGCATCGCCTTCGAGATCGTCAAGGCCCGCCGTGACCTGCTGCCCTCGGTCGAGAAGATCATGAACGCCGGCCTCGACTCGACGGCCGCGCTCCAGGCCCTGACGCTCTTCCGCGACTCGTTGGAGCAGACCGGCGATCCGAACCGCGACCCGGCCGTCGCGATCGCCAACAGCGCCCCGCCGGCCGGCTGACCGCCGGCGCGTCGCCACCACAACAACCGCATCCGAGCCGCCTGACCGCTCCGCTTACATGCCTTGCGTCGCATATGCAGTGTGTGGCATGTTGGGCGGGTGCTCACCACGTTCGAGGTGCTCGCCCAGCCGATCCGGCGATCGATGCTCGATCGCCTCCGCACGGGCGACCAGCTCGTCGGTGGTCTCGCCGACGCGCTCGGGCTGACCCAGCCCGCCACCTCCAAGCACCTCCGGGTGCTGCGCGACGCCGGGCTCGTCACCGTCCGCATCGATGGGCCGCGTCGTTGGTACGCCCTGCGCGCCGACCCGCTCGTCGAGCTCGACGACTGGCTGGCCCCGTACCGCTGGGCGTGGGAGTCGCGCCTCGACCGCCTCGGCCTCCACCTCGACGCCATGCCCGACGAAGGAGACGAAAATGTCGACTGAACAGTTCCTCACGCTCGACGGGCGGCCGACCGTCGAGGTGCGACGTCACTACCCGCACCCGGTCGAGAAGGTGTGGTTGGCGGTCACGACCCCCGAGCACCTCGGCGCGTGGTTCCCCAGCCCGGTCACCGTCGATCTGCGGCCAGGCGGCGAGATGCGCTTCGCCGCGTTCGACGGCTCGACCGGCGCGGTCGGCACCGTCGAGGTTCTCGACGCACCGCGCCTGCTGGTGTTCACGTGGGGCGCCGACCGGCTGAGGTTCGAGCTGGCGGAGGACGACGGCGGCACCACGTTCACCCTCACGCACTCCTTCGACGACCGCTTCGGCGCGGCGAGCTTCGCCACCGGCTGGGACGTCTGCCTGAGCGGGCTGCGCAACGTCCTCGCCGGGGACCCGGTGGCCCCACCCGACCGCGGCATCGCCCGGCACGAGGAGCTGGTCCACGAGTTCGGGCTCGATCGACCCGACGTCGTCGAGGCGGACGGTCACTGGACCGTGCGCGTCGAGCGTCAGCTCACGTGTCCGGCCGACGTCGCCTGGAACCTGTGGTTCGGCACCGACCGAGCCACCGGGGCGCAGCGCGACGCACCGGCGGTCGGCGAGCCGCTGACGCCGTACATGGCGCCCGACGTGGTCATCGGGACGATGACCGATGTCGAGCTGCACCGCCTCCTCGCGTTCGACACCGTGCCGGGGGCGGGCCCGGCGAGCACGTCCGGGTCGAGCTCACCGAGGGCACCGGCCATGGCGCGCGGATCATCCTGACCGTGACCGGCACCGGCACCGACGAGCGCGACGCCGCGGTGGAGATGTGGGCGATCGGGGCCGTCTCCCACCTCGCGGCGATGGCCGCCGAGTGGGCGATGGTCCAGCCCGTCGAGACCTGACCGCGTCGGACCTGCTGCGTCGGAGATCGCGCCAGGAGTCGCGTGCACCTGGCTTTGTACCGGACGGTCTAATAAGCTCACAGCATGGACTTCTCCTTGAGCGAACCCGAACGCGACCTGGTCGAGCTCTGTCGCGAGTACGCCACCAAGGAGATCGCCCAGCGCGCCCCGGCCGCCTGGGAGCGTGCCGAGTGCCCGACCGACCTGCTGCGCGAGATGGGCGAGCTCGGCCTGCTCGGCATGTTGGTGCCCGAGGAGTGGGGTGGGATCGGCATGACGACGGTGGGCTTCGTCGCCGCGCTCGAGCAGATCGGTCAGGCCGACCAGTCGGTGGCGTCGGCGTTCCAGGCCCACGTGACGATCGGCTCGATGCCGCTGTACCTCTTCGGCAACGACGAGCAGCGCGAGCGCTGGCTGCGACCGCTCGCCGAGGGACGCGTCCTGGGTGCGTTCGGGTTGACCGAGCCCGACGCCGGCTCGGACACCCGCAGCATCAGCACGCGCGCCGAGCGGCACGACGGCGGCTGGCTGATCAACGGCCGCAAGGCGTTCATCTCCAACGCCGGCACGGACATGTCGTTCGGCGTCACGCTGCTGGCCCGCACGGAGTCCGGCGCCGGCGGCGGCGGGGCCCGCTTCGCCAGCTTCGTCGTCGAGAAGGACACGCCAGGGTTCACGATGGGCGCCAAGATGCGCGGCATCGGCTGGCGTGGGCTCGACACCCGCGACCTGTACTTCGACGACGTGTGGGTCCCTGAGGACCACCTCATCGGTGATCCCGATCTCGGGTTGAGCCAGTTCCTCGGGACGTTGGAGGTCGGCCGCATCTCGATCGCCGCGCTCTCGCTCAGCCTGACCCAAGCGGTGCTCGACATGTCACTGGACTACGCCCGCCAGCGCCAGCAGTTCGGCCAGCCGATCTCGAAGTTCCAGGCGATCCAGTTCAAGCTGGCCGACATCGCCACCGAGCTCGAAGCGGCCCGCTGGCTCACGTACCGCGCCGCATCCCTGCGGGATGCCGGGCAGCCCTTCCTCAAGGAGGCATCGATGGCGAAGCTGAAGGCCAGCCGCCTGGCCGCCTGGGCGGCGTCCGAGGCGGTCCAGATCCACGGTGGCGTCGGCTACATGCTCGAGTCGCCCGTGGCCCGCTTCTACTGCGACTCGAAGGTGCTCGAGATCGGGGAAGGCACCAACGAGATCCAGCACATCGTCATCGCCCGCACGCTGGGCTGCTGACCGCCCGCAGCCGGTCGACGTCCCGCCCAGCAGGATCCGGCGCGTGACATCGGCGAGGTGGGTGGTCATCATCCGTCCATGGGTGCGAGGCGCCCTCGCGCTGCCGCGGGGCCGGCGGGGGGAGGATCGAGGGGACCGGACGAGCCGCCGGTCGCGACCGCTGAGGTGGACGCTCGCGTCGCCCGCTCCCGCGCCTCGGTGATCCGGGCCGCCACCGACCTGCTCGTCGAAAGCGGCCCGTCGGCGGTCACGATGGACGCCATCGTCGCCCGGTCCGGCGTCTCCAAGGCCACGATCTACCGCCATTGGAAGTCGCGCGACGACGTCCTCATGTCGGTGATCGAGGAGTGCGCACCCGTGCTCGAGGCGTCGGACCCGGCCCTCGGGTTCGAGGCCGCCCTGCGGTCGTTGGCGAGCCAGATCTGCCGCACGCTCAACGACCCCGAGTGGGCCCGCATCGTGCCGTCGCTGATGATGCTCAAGATCCACCACGCCGGCATCGCCGACATCGAGCAGCGCATCGAGCACCGCCAAGACGAGAGCGTCGCCGCCGTGATGCGCCTCGGTGTCGCCGAGGGGCAACTGGCCGCGGACGAGGACCTCGCCGAGGTCGCCGCCCAGCTCATCGGCCCGCTGCTCTTCGCCCGCCTGACCGGTCGTCCGGCGCTGTCGGAGCAGTTCGCCCAGCGCGTGGTCGACCGCTTCCTGCGCGCCCACACGCTCACGCCGACCTGAGTGAGCCGAGCGAGTCCTCGAGCGAGCGAACAGGGTCGCCCGGTGAGCCGAGCGAGTCCTCGAGCGAGCGAACGAAGCGGCTCGGCCTGCGACTCGGTTTCGTCTCGTATTGTTCCGTCTGGTACAATTTTCGGGACGTCGGCACCCAGTGGCGGTGCTGACGAACGACCGAGCGCAGGGGGGTCGAGAATGGTGATCAGTCAGACCGCAGTGGCGGCGTGCACCCACTCCGATGAAGGCGTCGACCTGTTCGTCCCGCACACCGACGAGGCCGTCGACGGCGGCCGCACCGTGCTGGGCCGGATCGCCGCGATCATGGATGCGTTCGACGGCGGCGAGCAGGTGCTGTCGCTCGGCGACCTCAGCCAGCGGGCCAAGCTCCCGAAGTCGACCGTGCACCGGCTGGTCGAGCAGCTGCGGGCGCTCGGGTGGCTGGAGCGCGACCACAACAACGGCTACCGGGTCGGGATGCGCTTGTTCGAGCTCGGGGGCCTCGCGCTCCAGCGCAACCAGCTCCGTGACACCGCGTTCCCGCACCTGTACACGCTGGCCGCGAAGACCGGGCTCGCCGTCCAGCTCGGCGTGCTCGATCGTGGCGAGGTCGTGTACCTCGAACGGATCATCGTCGGTGGGTTCTCCCTCCCGACGCCGGCTGGGCGGTCGGATGCCGGCCTACTGCACCGCGCTCGGCAAGGCCATGCTGGCCTTCGACGACACCGCGGCCGATGCCGTGCTGGGTTCGGAGCTGTCGCGCCGCACCGATCACACGATCGTCGATCCCGACGTGCTGCGGGCCAACCTCGATCAGGTCCGCGCATCGGGCATCGCCTACGACCTGACCGAGTCGTACGAGGAGTTGGGGTGCGTGGCGTCGCCGATCCGCAACTCCGGCCGTGCCATCGCCGCGGTCTCCGTCACCGGGCCGGTGGCGCGCATGGAGTGGGAGACCACGGCCGAGGCGGTGAAGCGAACCGCGGCGAGCATCTGGACCGCCCGCTTCGGCTCCCGGAGATCGCAGCGGGCCAGCGCCGCAGCGGCCCGCCGCCACGGTGCGAACGTCACGCGCATCATGCCCGGCCCGGCGAGCGAGGCGTCCTGACCCGACCGGCGTCCGCCGGACGCGATCGGCCGTCTCAGCAGGCGGAACGTTCGCTTCATCCGTGCTCGGGCCGTCCGACATGATGGGGCGGTGAAACAGAGGGCACCGGTACCCGTCGCGCTCCATCGGTTCGCCGACCCGACTCGAGCCCCCCGATGACGAAGGCGTCAGCTGCCATCGTCGGGTCCGGGAACATCGGCACCGACCTGATGTTCAAGCTGCTCCGGTCCGACGCGATCGACCTCCGGTACATGGTCGGGATCGACCCCGCCAGCGAGGGACTGGCGCTGGCCCGCGAGCACGGCGTCGAGGCCATCTCCGACGGCGTCGACTGGTTGCTCGAGCACGGTGAGCGGCCGGACATCGTGTTCGAGGCGACGTCGGCCTACGCCCACGTCCGGCAACGCGCCGCGCTACCGGGAGGCCGGCATCCGCGCCGTCGACCTGACGCCGGCGGCGCGTGGACCGTACGTGATCCCGGTCGTCAACCTCGCCGGCCACCTCGACGAGATGAACGTCAACATGGTCACCTGCGGTGGTCAAGCGACGATCCCGATGGTCCACGCGGTGTCGCGGACCGTCCCGGTGCCCTATGCCGAGATCGTCGCCACCGTCGCCTCGCGCTCGGCCGGTCCCGGCACTCGCGCCAACATCGACGAGTTCACCCGCACGACGGCGTCGGCCGTCGAGGTGCTCGGGGGTGCCGAGCGGGGCAAGGCGATCATCATCCTCAACCCGGCCGAGCCGCCGTTGATCATGCGCGACACGATCTTCTGCCAGATCCCCGATGACGCCGATCATCGCGGCGATCGAGGCGTCGGTCGACGACGTGGTCCACGCCGTCCAGCAGTACGTGCCCGGCTACCGCCTCCGCCAGCGTCCGCAGTTCGATCCCGCCAGCGAGGGCCGACCGGCGCGGTGGCGATCTTCATCGAGGTCGAGGGCGCGGGCGACTACCTCCCGCCGTACTCTGGGAACCTCGACATCATGACCGCCGCCGCCACGCAAGGTCGGCGAGGAGATCGCCCGTCACATCATGGAGGTCAACGCCTGATGCCGTACTCAGACCAGCTCGACATCCGCATCACGGACTCGTCGTTGCGCGATGGTTCGCACGCCAAGGGTCACCAGTTCGACGAAGAGATGGTGCGCAGCATCGTCGCCGGGCTCGACGGCGCGGGCATGCCGGTGATCGAGGTCACCCACGGCGACGGCCTCGGCGGGTCGTCGTTCAACTACGGCTTCTCCCACCTCGACGAGCGGACGCTGATCGCGGCCGCCGTCGACGAGGCCAAGCAGGCGAAGATCGCCGCGCTGATGCTGCCCGGCCTCGGCACCAAGGACGACATCGCCGCGGTCGCCGACCTCGGGGTGTCGGTCATCCGCATCGCGACCCACTGCACCGAGGCCGACATCTCGATCCAGCACTTCGGGCTCGCCCGCGAGCTGGACCTCGAGACGGTCGGGTTCTTGATGATGGCCCACTCCCAGGCTCGCCGGAGGTGCTGGCCGCGCAGGCCCGGATCATGGTCGACGCCGGATGCCAGTGCGTCGTACGTGGTCGACTCGGCCGGCGCGATGATCCTCGAGCAGGTGGCCGACCGCGTGGCGAGGCCGTGGTGGCCGAGATCGGCGCCGAGGCGCAGGTCGGGTTCCACGGTCACGAGAACCTGGCGCTCGGCGTGGCCAACTCGATCTCGGCGATCCGCGCCGGCGCGACGCAGATCGACGGATCGACCCGCCGGTTCGGTGCCGGGGCCGGCAACACGCCGAACGAGGCGCTCGCCGCCGTGTGCGACAAGCTCGGCATCCGCACCGGCATCGACGTGCTGCGCCTGTTCGACGTCGCCGAGGACATCGTGCGACCGGTGATGGACGGGGAGTGCGTGCTCGACCGCCTCTCGCTGATCATGGGCTACGCCGGCGTGTACTCGTCGTTCCTGAGGCACGCCTACCGCGCCGCCGAGCGCTACGGCGTGTCGGGCGCCGACATCCTCCTCGAGTGCGGTGAGCGCCGGCTCGTCGGCGGCCAGGAGGACCAGATCATCGACATCGCGGTCAGCCTGGCCGGCACGGCGAGCTGACGTCAGGCGCCCGCCGGCGGGGACGATCGGATCGCCGACCCACGGCGAACGGCACCGGCCCGGCGCGAGCGGGAGACGAGCATGCCCGAGACGACCATCGAGCCCTTCCACGTCGAGATCACCGACGCCCAGATCAGCGACCTGCGCGAGCGGCTGGGGCGGACCCGCTGGCCGGACCAGCCGGCCGGCAGCGGGTGGGACCTCGGGACGGATCTCTCGTTCCTGCGGCCGTTGTGCGACCACTGGGCCGAGCGATTCGACTGGGCCGGGTTCCAGGCCCGCTGCAACCGTGATCCCCAGGTCCGCACGACCGTCGACGGGACCACCGTCCACGCCATCGTCGCCGTGTCGACACGTCCCGATGCCGTCCCGCTGCTGCTCTTGCACGGCTGGCCCGGTTCGTTCGTCGAGTACCTCGACGTCATCGAACCGCTGCGCCGCGACCATCACGTCGTCGTCGCGTCCCTGCCCGGCTACGGCTTCTCCGGGCCGACGACACGTCGGGGCATCGATCAGCTCGAGGTCGCCCGTGTGCTCGTCGAGCTGATGCGGCGCCTGGGGCACCAGCGCTTCGTGGTCGCCGGCGGCGACTGGGGCGCGACCATCGGGGCGTGGATGGCGGCGTACTTCCCGGACGCGATCGCCGCCGTGCACATGACGATGGTGCCGATGCGGATGCCCGGCCCCGACGACGGCCCCGATGACGTCTTGGGCGTGACGGCGACGGAGCGCGCCGCCATGGACCGGGCGCAGCGGGCGCTGCGCACCGACGTCGGGTACAGCGCCATCCAGTCGACCCGGCCGCAGACGCTCGCCTACGGGCTCACCGACTCGCCCGCCGGCCTGGCCGGCTGGATCATCGAGAAGTTCCGCTCGTGGAGCGATTGCGGAGGTGATGTCACCAGCGCGTTCACGACCGATCGCCTGCTCGACAACGTCAGCGTGTACTGGTTCACCGGCACGATCAACTCCTCGATGCGGTTGTACCTGGAAGCCACGACGGGCGGCCGATCGCTGTTCCCGGACCGTCCGATCGAGGTCCCGACCGGCGTGGCCTCGTACCCGGGCGACATCTACCCGGTCCCTCGGGCGTGGGCCGAGCGGCGCTATCGGATCGTGCACTGGGAGACGATGCCGCGTGGTGGGCACTTCGCCTCGATGGAGGTGCCGGACCTGTACGCCGCCGACCTCGCCGCGTTCGTCGCCCACATCGACCTCGGCTGAGACCGGCTCGCCTCCCGCCTGATGGGACGGCCAGCTCGACGGTGCCGGCGCCGACCGGTACTACGGTGGGGGTGCGCGCCCGGGGATGGCCGTCGAGGCCGTCGCCGAGGACGTCGCCGAGGACGGAGGTGTCGGATGTCAACACTGGAGTCGGTCGGTCGACGAGACGTGTCGTTCGAGGTGGACGTGCCGGTCGAGGTGGTGCCCGAGCGCTACCGCCTCGGTGACCGGTTCATCCCCAAGGGCCGCTACCTGGACGTCGAGTTCCTCCAGCTGGAGCTCGACAAGCTGTTCACCCGGACGTGGCTGATGGCCTGCCGCGTCGAGGAGCTGCCCGGTGTCGGCAGCTACGTCGAGTTCGAGATCGGCGGGCGCTCGATCCTTGTCGTGCGGGAGTCGACCGAATCGATCCGCGCCTATCACAACGCCTGCCGCCATCGCGGCACCCGCCTGGCGTCGGGCCGGGGTCGGGTCGGATCCATCATCTGCCCGTTCCACGGGTGGCGCTGGAACCTCGACGGCTCGGTCCGCCTCGTGCTCGACGGACGAGGAGTTCACGCCGCGCTCCGAGGACGACCTCGGCCTGCAGCCGGTGCGGGCCGAGCTGTGGGGCGGGTTCGTGTTCATCAACATGGACCGCCACGCCGAGCCGCTGCTCGAGTACCTCGACCCGATCCCGACCGTCTTCGCGCCGTTCCAGTTCGAGCACATGCGCATCACGTGGCTCAAGGGTGGGATCGTGCCGTGCAACTGGAAGACCGTGCTCGACGGCTTCCTCGAGGCCTACCACGTGCCCGGCACCCACCCCCAGCTCCATCGGCGGGACAAGACCAACCACAACATCATCTCGCTGAGGGAGCTCGAGCAGCGCATCTGGGCACCGACGGCGACCTACGGCAAGTTCGCCCGCTACGCCAGCGAGAGCCAGAAGCGGGCCCGCATCGCCGGCGTCCGCAACGTCAGCGCCGGACACCAGGGGCCGGCGCTCGATGACGCGACCGACCAGCAGAACGCTCTCGCCGACGCCGTGCAGTACATGCACTGGGCGCTCCGTGCGCTCCACCCCGCCTACGAGCTCGAGGCCGCCGAGGAGCTGCGGACCGCCGACCTCCCGGAGGGGACGACGACGCGCCAGTACTTCAACGCGCTGCGCAAGCAGCACGCGCTGGCCCGTGGCATCGAGTGGCGGGACATCACGCCCGAGGAGTTCGCCGCGGCGGGCACGGCGTGGAACGTCTTCCCGAACACGGTCCTCCTCCCGAACCAGGGCAACATCATCGGCTACCGGGCCCGGCCCTACGGGCTCGACCCGGACAGGTGCCTCTACGAGGCGTTCTGCCTGGAGCAGATCCCGGTCGCCGACTACGACAAGAAGTGGGAGTTCGAGCCGGAGTTCTACGAGGACTGGACGACGGGCGACTGGGGCGAGATCCTCACCCAGGACCTCGACAACTCCGAGGACGTCACCATCGGGATGCACTCCCCGAGCTTCGACGGCCACCGGGTCAGTGGCGAGCAGGAGATGACGATCTACAACCACCACCGCGCCGCCGACCACTACCTCTGGTGAGCGCGGCGATGCACCCGCTCGGGATCCACCACGTCGCGATCATGGTCCGGGACACGGCGAGCGCGGTCGAGTTCTACACCGGGGTGCTCGGGCTGACGCTGAACGGTGATCGCCCGGAGCTCGGCGTCGCCGGCGCCTGGCTCGACGTCGGGGGCCAGCAGGTCCACCTCGTCGAGCGGCCGGGGCCCGAGAGCTGCGGGCAGCACTTCGCGATCAGGGTCGCCGATCTCGACGCGACGATCGCCGCGATCCGGGCCCGGGGCATCGACGTCGGCGAGGTGCGCCAGATCGGACCGGGGCGCCAAGCGCTCCTGAACGACCCGTCGGGCAACCTCCTCGAACTGCACGAGCCCGAGCGCGAGGGCGTGGTACCGGCCTCGGCGTAGGCCCATCGGACGGCGCCGGCCGCTCGCGACGCGGTGCGGCTTCCCATTGAACGGAATCGAGCCCTGTCGCCGCCACGCGTCCGTTGCTACGTTGGCGGGCGGAGCCGCACGTCGGACGCGTGGTCGCCCATGCTCGGCAGGTCGATCGATTGGAGACACACATGGCAGTGCATTCGCTCGGGTACCTGCGCCTGCAGGCCACCGACATGGAGGCGTGGAAGGTCTTCGGGGGCGACTTCCTCGGGCTGATGGCGGTCGAGGGATCCAACCCCGACGCGCTGTACTTCAGGATGGACGAGCATCCCCCGCGGTTCGTGGTCGAGCCGGGAGCCGAGAGCAAGATGACGGCGATGGGCCTGCAGGTGACGAACAAGCGGGTCCTCAAAGAGCTCGTGGCGGCGGTCGAGGACGCCGGCGTCAAGGTCGTGGAGGGCACCGAGGCCGAGTGCGCCGAGCGCCGGGTCACCGGCTTCGTCAAGTTCGACGATCCGGGTGGCAACCCGATCGAGCTCTACTACGGGCCGGTCTTCGACCACGTGCCGGTGCAGACGCCGACCGTGAGCACCTTCGTCACCGGTGATCAGGGCCTCGGCCACGCGATCGTCGGTGTCGAGGACGGTCAGGCGACGTTCGACTTCTACACGAACGTGCTCGGGTTCGTGGAGCGCAACACGATGCGCTCGACGTGGTTCCTCGGGTGCAACCCCCGCCACCACACGTTCGGCATCGCAACCCGGCCCGGCCCCGGCGCCCTGTTGCACTTCATGGTCGAGGCGGCCACGATCGACGACGTCGGTCTGGCGATCGACCGGGCGGCCAAGCACGAGATCCCGATGATGCTGAGCTTGGGCAAGCACACGAACGACCACATGGTCTCGTTCTACGTGTACTCGCCGGAGATGTACGCCGTCGAGTTCGGTTGGGGTGGCGATCAGGTGCCGCGGGAGGAGCCGACGTACGAGATCACCCAGGGCGCGTTCTGGGGCCACAAGTTCTCGCCGCCGCCGGGCAGCGCCCGGCGCGCCGGGCGCCTGAGCCCGAGAACCGCCATGAGCCAGACGAGTGCTTCGACGCGCTCGGTCGCGCTGGGACAGGCCGCGGCTCGACTCGTCGAGGCGACCACGACGCTGGTCCCGTGCGAGCCGATCCTCGACCTGCTGCCCGACGGGACGATCGACGACGGCTACGCCGTGCAGCAACTCGTCATCGAGACGACCAAGGCCGGCATCCGGCGCGTCGGTCGCAAGATCGGGTTGACGTCCCCGGCCGTGCAGCGCCAGATGGGCGTCGAGACGCCGGACTTCGGGGTGCTGTTCGCCGACATGGCGTGCGGTGACGGGGAACCCGTCCCGACCGCCCAACTGCTGCAGCCCCGCATCGAGGCCGAGGTCGCCTTCGTGCTGAAGAGCGACCTCCCCGACCGGCCGGTCATCACGACCGACGTGCTGCGGGCGACCGACTTCGTCGTCGCCTCGATCGAGATCGTCGACAGCCGGATCAAGGACTGGCGCATCTCGATCGTCGACACCGTCGCGGACAACGCCTCGTCGGGCATGTTCGTGCTCGGCGGGTCGCCGCGGTCGCTGCTCGACGTCGACGACCTGCGGTCATGTGACATGACGCTCGTCGTGCGACGGCGAGATCGTGAGCTCCGGCACCGGGGCGGCGTGCCTCGGGCACCCGGTCAACGCGGTGGTGTGGCTGGCCAACGCGGTGGCGGCGCGTGGCGTGCCGTTGCAGGCCGGCGAGGTCATCCTGTCCGGTTCGCTCGGGCCCCTCGTCGCCGTCGAGGGCGGCAAGACCTACGAGGCCTCGATCAACGGACTCGGCTCGGTGCGGGCCAACTTCCGGGCTAGCGCTACACCTGGCTCGTCAGCCGGGGCGGCCCGACTTGAACCGCGCCGTCCAGATGCTCGCCGCGGTCTGCTGGACGGCGGCCGCCGCAGCGTCCCAGTCGATGCGGACCGTGGGCCCGGTGACCGACACCGCGCCGATCGCCCGGCCGGAGTTGCGGATCGGCGCCGCGACGCACGCCAACCAGTCGTAGGCCTCCTCGCGGTCGAAGGCGACGCCGGTGGTGCGCACCCGGCACAGCTCGGCGCGCAGCGCAGCGGGATCGGTGATCGTGTGGTGGGTCCGCTTCGGCAGGTCGCAGGACGTCACGGCGCGTGCCGCGTCGTCGTCGAAGGCCAGCATGGCCTTACCGAGGCCGGTGCAGTAGGCGGGCATCCGCCCGCCGTGGCGGGTGGGGAGGCGGAACCCGCCGATGATGATCCGCTCGAGGTACACGACCTCGCCCCGGTCGAGCACGCCGAGCTGCACGGCCAACCCCGTCCGCTCGGCGAGCGCGTAGAGGTGGGGGAAGGCGGTGTCGCGGAGCTGGTTGCGCTGGAGGGCCAACCCACCGAGCTCGAAGAGGCGCATGCCGACGCGGTAGCCATTCAGATCGCGCTCCAGCCATCCCAGCGCGCGCAGCTGCTCGGCCATGCGGTGGGCCGACGACTTGGGGAGGTTGGCCCGCTCGCTCAGGTCGCCGAGCGTGAGGACCTGCTCGCCGCAGTCGAACGCGTCCATGATCGCGGCGATCCGCCCCAGCACGGAGCGTCGTTGGTCGTGGTCGTCGTCGGGCGCGTCCTCCAGCGCACCATCCCCGACGCCCCCATCGACGACCCCGCGCACGCGGACCAACTCGTCAACCGTGGCCATGTTGTCCCCCAGTCTCGCCGTGGCCCCGAATCCCCCGTGCCCGCGACGTCGAGCGCCGAACGTACCACGTCCACCTCGAGATCGACCGGCCGTGCGGCGGCCGGTGAGCAGGTCAGCGGGTCAGCGGGGGACCCAGCCGACGTCGTGCCACACGGTCTCGAGCTGCTTGACCGGGATCGGCCACGTCTCGATGTAGGTGACCCCCTCGGGACCGGCCGTCATCGTGTACGGCGTGCCGGCCTTGCTGAGGAACGTCTCGACCGGGCCGGACCCGGGTCGTGGTCGGCTTGCCGTCGTCGTCGTCGTGTTCGATGTTGTACTCGCCGGCGAACACGAAGATCATCTCGTCGCAGTTGTGATGGTGGCGCGGCACCACGAAGTTCGGCACCACCTTCAAGGGGTTCCGGTTGAACGACGGCACGTCGATCGGCTTCAACGTGGTGAACATCGCCCCGTCGAACGTCGCCGCGAAATCGACCGGGGCATCGGCCAACGTCCCTCCGTCGAGCCAGAAGTACCTCGGATTGGCCTGCTGATCCACGGACATCGGTGTCCAGTCCCGCTCGTCCAACAGGTTGTCGAAGGTGATTCCCATCGCCATCCATCATGCCCACGTCACACGACGCTGTCACCGCCCACGTCCTGGCAGATGGAACGACCCGCGAGACCACCGACGGGCCGAGGAACACCTCCTCGCCGCCCGCGGTCCGAGGTCGAGCTAGCCGAGCTCGGCCTCCCAATCGCGTTCCTGAAGGGTGTCACGGACGTACGCCAGGAACTTCGACGCGGTCACCCCGTCGAAGGCGCGGTGGTCGTAGGACATCCCGAGGATCGTCATGTGGTGGATGCCGACGAAGTCACCGACGACGGTCGGGCGTCGGGCCACCTGGTTCGTCGACAGGATCGCCACGTTGGGTTGGTTGATGATCGGCGCCGAGGCGTAGTCACCCATCGGGCCGGGGTTGGTGATCGTGAACGTCGACCCGGTGATCTCATCGGCGCCCAGGGTGCGGTTCGCGGGCCGCGGTCGCCTTCGCGGAGATCGCCTTGGCCAGCCCGCGGATGTTCAACGAATCGGCGTCCCTGATGACGGGCACGATGAGACCTTGCTCGTCGAGGTCGACGGCGATGCCGAGGTTGACGTAGTGGTGCAGCGTGATCTCCTTCGCGTCCATGTCTCACCGACGAGTTCAGCGGCGGGAACCTGCGCAGCCCGTCGCACACGGCCCGGGCGATGAACGTGAGGTAGGTGAGCCCGACGCCCTCGTCCTTGCGGAAGCGGTCCTTGTGCTTCTGACGGACCTGCTCGACCGGCTCGAGGTCGACCTCCACCGACGTCCACACGTGCGGGGAGATCCGCAGCGAGCGAGTCCATGTTCTCGGCGATCAGCGTGCGGATGCGGGACGACGGGACGACCTCGGTGCGGCCCTCGTCCGTGCGACGGCAGGCGCTGCCGTGGCGCCGTGCCGACCGCAGGGGCTCGGCGCGCGGTGCGGTGCTCGCGAGCCGTCGCCGTTGGCGATGAGCGCCTCGACGTCCTCGCGCATGATCCGCCCGCCCTCGCCCGAGCCGGCGACCAGGGCGAGGTCGATGCCGTGCTCGCCGGCGAGCCGCCGCACGATCGGTGACAGCAGCATCCGGCCGCCCACCATTGGCCGCGATGGGCGCGGCCGGCGGCCACCGGCGGAGCGGACGGCGCCGCGGCCGCGACGGCGACGGCGAGGGGCTGGCCCCCGGACGGCGCGCGGGCGGGGGAGTCGTCCCGGCCGCGGCGCCGGCCGGGGCGGCCGCCCCATCGGGTTCGCCGACGCGCACGAGCTCGGTGTCGACCGGGACGGTCTCGCCGGCAGGGACCAGGATCGTCGAGGATCGTGCCCTCGTAGGGGCTCGGGATCTCCGAGTCCACCTTGTCCGTCGACACCACGAGCAGAACGGCTCGTCGAACTCGACGGTGTCCCCGACCTGCTTGAACCACACCGTGACCGTGCCCTCGGTGACGCTCTCGCCCAGGCGGGGCATCTTGACGACCTGATCGGCCATCAGACGATCTCCTGTTCTCAGGCGTGCAGCGAGCGCCCGGTGAGGGCGAGCATCGCCTCGCCGGCGGTCTCGCTGAGGCTGGGGTGGGCATGGATGAACGAGCCGACGTCCGCCGGTCGGGCCTGCCAGTTGACGGCCAGGTAGGGCTCCGAGATCAGCTCGCTGGCCCACGGCCCGACGATGTGCACGCCGAGGATCGGCCCGTCGCGCTGCGTGACGATCTTGACGATGCCCTCGGCCTCGCCGATGATCATCGCTCGCCCGTTCGACGGCGAAGTGACCCTGCCCCACCACGACGTCGTGGCCGGCCTCGGCGCGCTTGCTCCTCGGTGAGCCCGACCCACGCCACCTCCGGGATGGGCGTACACGACCCACGGCACCCGCTCGTAGTCGACGGGCACTCGGCGGTTCGCCCAGGATGGCCGGTGATCGCGACGATGGCCTCGGCGTAGGCGACGTGGGCCAGACCCAGGTGTGTCGACGACGTCGCCGACGGCGTAGACGCCGTCCCTCGACGTCCGCATCGTGGTCCGATCGACCTCGATGAAGCCGCGGGCGTCCACGGCCACGCCGGCCTCGGCCAGGCCCGAGCCCGTCCGTCACCGGCCGGCGGCCGACGGCGACGAGGACCTGGTCGACCTCGATCTGCTGGGCGCCCTTCGGCGTGTCGAACGACACCAGCAGTCCGCCGTCGGTGGCCGACCGGGGGCTTCACCATCGCGTCGCCGTGGACGACGACGCCCCGCTTCGAGAGCGCTCTCGCCAGCACCTTGGCGGCGTCCGGATCAGGGCCGATGGGCAACACCCCGCCGGGCAGCGCCTCGAGCAGGTGGGTCTGCACGCCCATGTCCGTGAACACCGAGGCGAACTCGACGCCGATCACTCCGCCGCCGAGCACGGCGAGGCGCTCGGGCAGCGTCGGCAGGTGGGTGGCGTGGTCGGACGTGATCAGCCGTTCGCCGTCGACGTCGAAACCGGGGATCGACTTGGGCGCCGAGCCCGTGGCGAGGATCACGGCTCGGCCCCGCATCGTCTGGCCGCCGACGCGTCACCGAACCATCGGCGCTCGAGCCGCCCGCGCCCCTCGATGACCGTCACCCGCGCTTCTTCAACAGGCCGCCCAGTCCGCCGACGAGCCGGTCGATGATCCCGTTCTTGCGGGCGTTGACCTTGTCCCAGTCGGGGTGGAACGTGCCCGGTCCGTCGGGAACGATGCCGAACGAGTCGGCCGCGGCGACGGTGCGGGCGACCTCGGCCGCCTGGAGGAGTGCCTTGGCCGGGATGCAGCCGCGGTTGAGGCACGTCCCGCCGAGCTTGACGTCCTCGATCAGGGCGACGTCGAGCCCGGCGGAGGCACCGTAGAGCGCCGAGGCGTAGCCGCCGGGTCCGCCGCCGACCACGATGACGTCGTGCTCGCTCACCGTGCTCCCCCCCAGGCCTCGCTCGCTCATGTCGTGGCCGTCGTGCGAACCGTATCGACGATCTGATCGACGCTCGGGAGCACGGCGTCCTCGAGCGGGGCGCTGAACGGGATCGGCACGTCCTTCGCGCCGATGCGGGCGACCGGCCGGTCGAGGTACCAGAAGCACTCCTCCTGGATCGACCGAGGCGATCTCGGCGCCGTAGCCGAATCGGCGGGCGTCCTCGTGGAGGACGATGGCCCGCGTCGTCTTGCGCACCGACTCGGTGATCGTGGCGATGTCGAGCGGGACGAGCGTGCGGATGTCGATGACTTCGACCGACACGCCTTCCCCGGCGAGCCGTTCAGCGGCCTCCAACGCCTGGTGGACGCCGGTCGCGTAGGTGATGATCGTGGCCTGGGTCCCCTCGCGCCGAACGAGCGCCTGGCCGATCGGCACCGGCGTCGTGTCCAACGGGCCGGCGGTCTTCGTCCGTCGGTAGAGGTAGCGGTGCTCGAGGTACATGACGGGGTTGTCATCCCGGTATGGCACTGCGCAGCAGGCCGCAGGCGTCCTCGGGCGTGGCCGGGGCGACGATCTTCAACCCCGGCGTGTGAGCGAAGTAGGTCTCGACGCTCTGGGAGTGGAACGGCCCGGCTCCCAGGCGGGCTCCGTACGGGGCACGGAACACGATCGGCACCGAGTTGCGCGTGCGGTAGTGGTGACGGGCGCACTCGTTGATGATGTAGTCGAAGGCGCAGACGATGAAGTCGGCGAACTGGTACTCGACGACCGGGCGCAGACCCCATGACCGCGGCGCCGAAGGCCAGGCCGGTGAAGCCGGCCTCGGCGATCGGCGTCTGCACGACCCGTCGCGGCCCGTACTGCTCCAAGAAGCCCTTCGTGACCTTGAACGCGCCGCCGAACGTGCCGATGTCCTCTCCGATCAGGAACACATCGGGGTCGGCGTCCATCTCGAGGCGCAATGCCTCGGAGATGGCATCGATGTAGAAGACCTCGTCGACGGTGGTCCTCGTCCAGCGTGTCAGTCGGCATAGAGCCCTTCCTCGACGGTTGCCGGATCCGGCATCGGATCCCCCTTGGCCTTGGCCGCGTCCTGCAGCAGCCGCGTGCGGGCGGCGGCCCTGATCGAGTCGACGTCGTCCGCGTCGAGGAGCCCGGCGTCGATCAGCCGAGCCTGGAACAGGTCGATGGGATCGCGCTTGGCCCACTCCTCGAGCAGTTCCTTGGGCACGTAGTCGGCCGGATCGTGCTCGGCGTGGCCCTTCATGCGCATCGTCAGGCACTCGAGCAACGTCGGGCCGTCCCCGGCGCGGGCCCGTGCGACCGCTCGGGCGGTCGCTTCGTGCACCGCCAACACGTCATTGCCGTCGACGCGCTCACCGGGCATGCCGTAGGCGACCGCCTTGCCGGCGATGTCGGCGGTCGCCATCTGTTCGACGAGCGGTGTCGCGTACGCGAACTGGTTGTTCTCGACGACGAAGACCACCGGCAACGTCATGACGGCGGCGATGTTCAACGCCTCGTGCCAGTCGCCTCGAGACGTGGCGCCGTCGCCGCAGTACGCGATGGCGACGCTGTCCAGGCCCCGGTACTTGGCCGCGAACGCCGCCCCCGTCGCCACCGGGTAGTTGTCGGGGATCAAGCTGGTCGGGTTGATGATGTTCAGGTCGAGGCGTCCGTAGTGCAGGGCGCCGTCCCTACCTCCGGTGGGCGAGGTGGCCTTGCCCATGAACGTGGCGATCACCTCCCACGGCTCCAGGCCTCGCCACAGATGGGCGCCGACGTCACGGTGCAATGGCGCCATCACGTCGTCAGGCCGCAGCGCTGAGGCCGTACCGACAGCGATGGCCTCGTGGCCGTGCCCCGTGTACACCGACCCAGGGAGCTCGCCCTGGCGGTAGAGGGCCACGAGCCGGTCCTCGGTGGCGCGCATCAACACCATGCCCTCGTAGAGCTTGCGGCACAGCTCGGCGTCGGGCAGCGCGCCATCCGGCGCAGACCCCGACGCCGCATCCGGCGTGGACTTCACGGAACTCATCGACGCTCCTCTCAGCGATCGAGCGGCATCTCGGCGACGGGCGGGCTGAGGACGACCAGGCGTCCGGCCGACATGTCAGTCTCGTTCTCGAGCACGCCCGGCCTCCAACTAGAACGCCCGCAGGTCCACATCGATCCGCCGAGGAACGTACAGCAGATCGGGACCGACGGTCCGCACCGCTGCCGTGAATCGACGGCATCCGATCGGGATCCGTGTGCCACGGCGCCACGACCGATCACCGTTCGCGCCTCGCCACCGTCCCCGTTCCCGGTCAGTGGAACGGGTCCGAGGATCGTCCGTTGACGTATGTGACCATGCGACCGGGGGCGGATCCAGTGAGGGAATCCGTGAGTCAGCGTTCCAATCGTGTGTCGGCGATCCTCGTCGTCGTGGCCCTGTTGGCCGCGTGCGGCGGTGACGAGGACGACACCAGCAGCAGCACCGCCTCCGACGGCGCCACGACGGCGAGCGTCGCCGGTCCACAGCGCGCTCATGCCGTACCTGGTCACGGACTGGGAGTTCACCGACGACACCCTCGTCCTGACGCTCCGCGACGACGCCACGTTCCACGACGGTTCGCCCGTCGACGCGGAGGCGGTCAAGGCCAACCTCGACCGCGCTCGCACGATGGAGACCAGCGCCTACCTGTCGCAGCTGCGGAACATCCAGTCGGTCGAGGTGGCCGACGAACACACCGTTCGGTTGAACCTGGTGTCGAACACCGGCGCGACGCTGCCCTACGCGCTCGGCGGGTTCGCCGGCATGGTCCTCAACCCGAAGTACATGGATCCCGAGGTGCTGAAGACGTCGGCGCCCGAGGGAGTCGGTTCGGGTCCGTACGAGGTCGCTTCGTGGACGCCGGGTGACGCCGACATGGTGCTCGAACGGGCCGGCGAGCACTGGGACCCGGCCGCCGGTCAGGCGGCGCGGGTCGAGATGTACACGGTGCCCGATCCCATGCAACTGGTGAACACGATCGCCGCCGGCCAGTACGACCTGGCGATGGTCGGCACGCGGGCGGCAACCTCCGCGCTCGAGAAGGCGGCATCGGCGCCGGGAACACGACGTTCGCCGCCGCCGACCTCGTCAACGTGACGCCCGAGCTGCCGTTCCAGTACCAGTCGTTGCCGGACTACCGCTACGTGGCCGCGCAGGCCGGCTGACGCAGCCGCCGGTCGGCTGCGCCGCCCCGGTGCCCGCTCAGCCGGCCGGCGCGAACCCGGGGAGTCGGAGCACGGCCGCCGGCCCCGTTCCGATCGTCACGCTGACCGGGGACGGCGGGGTTGTCAGCTTGGACGACGCCCCGCCGCTGACCCTGACCCGGACGCGACTGCCGGCGCGGAAGCGGAAGTGGCTGGCACGGATGTCGATGCGGTACTCGTTCGGTTCACCGGCGACGATCGGCTCCGGGTCGGTGTGCGAGCGTCGGTGGCTGGCGGCGAGGAACCCGTCGTTCACCTTCTTCTCGCCGTCGTCCGCGCCGACCGAGACGAGCTCGACGTAGAAGTGGGCCTCGGCCGCATCGAGCGTCGCTCGGAACGTGAGGCTCGGGTGCCCGACGAGGACCTCGTCGCGCTCGAGCGGCGCCGACGTGAACGTCAGCACGTCGCCGTCCTCGTCGGGGCGAGCAGGTTGGCGGAGTGTCGCGCTCGCCTCCTCGGTGGGCTGCCGGCTCAGCGACCCGTCGGCGCCCAGGTGGAGACCGGCGCCGGTCCCGCGGCTGGGGTCCCACTCGTCGAGCTCGATCCACCCGGCGCCGTCACCGGCCGGTCCCTCGAACGACGTGAACGTCGGCTCGGGTGGGATCGGGACGTCGGGCCGGCCGGCGACCCAATGGTCGAACCAGGCCAGGAGCACACCGGACGGCAGCTGTGGTGTCTCGGCCAGCGCCTGTGCCCGGGCGTCGTCATTCGTCGACCACACGTCCTCGTCGCTCAGCGCGACCGGGAAGAAGTGCGCCCATGGCCCGTAGATCGCCCAGGTGCGATCGAGCCGGGCCTCGATGTTGGCGAGCGCGCCCGACCGGAAGTACTCGTCGTTCCACCCGCCGATCGCCAGCACCGGGACCGAGATCGTGTCGAGGCAGCCGACGAAGGAGCGGTCGTGCCAGAACTCGTCGAAGTGCGGGTGGGCGCGGTTCGCGGCGAACTCGGCGTCGGCGTCGATCACCCCCTCGGTCGTCAGGTTCGCGATGTCCGGCCAGTTGTCGATCTCGCCCCGCTCGGTCGACTTGATGCCGCCCGGGTACACGACGTCGTGGTACAGCGACGATGGCGACTGCAGGGGGGCCACGGCGAGCAGGTGCGCCGGACGCTCCATCGCCGCGCCGTACGTGGTCTGGCCGCCGAAGCTCTCGCCGAACATGCCCATGCGGCCGTCGCAGCAGGGCTGGCCGGCGAGCCACTCGACGAGGTCGTGGGCGTCGCGACCCCCCTGGCGGAAGCTGCCGTGCTCCCACTGGCCACCGGAACGACCGATGCCGCGCATGAGCGGGACGAGGGCGACGTAGCCGCGCGTCACGAAGAAGTCGGCTTCGCCGACGTAGAAGTCGCGGATGACGACGTAGGGCGTGAGCTCGACGACGAGGCCCGGGAACGGGCCATCCAGCGCGACGCCGTCGCGTGCCGGGCGGCGCAGCTCGCACGCGATCGTGACGCCGTCGCGCATCGGGACGTCGACGGTCTCGCCGACGACCTCGAAGTCGGCGGTTCGTTGGTACGTCCACCACGCGCGGCTTGCGGTCGACATGGGACGAGGCGTCGGTTGCACGGAGCGACAAGCTACTGACGGGCGCGGCGCCGCTGGTCCACTGCTCCCGGGCGTCGCCACGACCGCGATCGATTGACCCTGTTGTGCACGACGCCTACGTTCGGGTGCCGGTCGCTGGGTGCTCGCGACCACGTGCGTGAGCCGAGCGTCGGCGATGATCGCGGACTGATCCTCAGCGAAGGGCGGGGGAGATCGATGTCGGACGACTTCCTGGTTTCAGCCATGGGGAGGTTCACGTGCAACCACTGTTGATGATCTCGTGCGATGGCCACATCGGCGCGCCGCCCGAGGTGTTCCGGGACCACATCGACCCCAGGTATCGGGACGCCTACGACGAGTGGATGACGGCCAACCGGGAGGCGGAGCACGTCTTGCGGACCACCGGCTTCGGGAGCCAGGCCATGCCCGGTCGACGACGGCCGTTCATGGCGGACGACCCCGCTGATGGCCTCACCGTCGCGGAGATCTGCGATCCGGAGGTGCGAACCGCCGCCTTGGAGGCCGAGGGCGCAGTTGCCGAGGTCCTGTTCCCTGGGCCGGACTTCGCTCGGGGTCTCGGTTTCCCGTTCGCCACCACGCAGCTGAGCACCGTCGCACGCTCGAGTCGCCTCCTGCTCGGTGACACGTTGTTCAACGGCGACATCCAGGGCGCAGATCTGGAGCTCGTGGCCGCCGGCGAACGCGCGTACAACCGGTGGCTCGCCGAGTACTGCCGGCAGGTTCCGGGGCGGGCGCTCGGCGTGTTCCATCCGCCGCGACATGACATCGAGTCGGCGGTGCGCGAGCTCGAGTGGGGACGGGACGCCGGGCTGCGTGGCATCCAACTGCCGTCCGACGATCCGCGGTTCCCCGCGGTACTGGGACGAGCACTGGGAGCCCGTGTGGAGCGCGTGCGAGGACCTGGGCCTGCCGGTCCACTTCCACGGAGCCACCTCGCACGGCATCGAGAAGGGCCTCCCCGACGGCAACGACGCCGTGGCCAAGCGGGTCGTCGCGGTCGAGGGCTCGTTCTGGATGGCTCGCCCGCTCAAGATCCTGATCTATGCCGGGGTCCTCGAGCGCCACCCTCGGCTGAAGGTGGTGTTCACGGAACTGACCAGCGATTGGGTGCCGAGCACCCTGACCCGGATGGACTACAACTACCAGGACTCGTCCAATGACGTCCGGCGAGACCTGCCGAGGCCGCCCAGCGAGTACTGGTACCGCCAGTGCTACGTCGGTGCCTCCCTCTTGAGCCGCGACGAGGTGTTGCTCCGGGATCCGATCGGTGTCGACAACATGATGTACGGCGTGGACTACCCGCACCCGGAGGGCTCGTGGTTGCGGACCACGGAATGGTTCCAGCAGGTGTTCGGTCGAACGGGGATCGCCGAGCGCGACCTCCGCAAGATCCTGGGCGAGAACGCGGTCGAGGTCTACGGCCTCGACGTCGACCAGCTCCGTCCGATCGCCGAGCGCGTCGGCCCGTCGTACACGGAGATCATCGACGCGACGCCGAGGCCGGCGTCCGAGTGGGGTGACACGTTCGCATACATGCCCGGTCCCTATCGACCAGCCGGGTGGTCGCCCGGCGCGAAGGTGGGCGCAACCGGGACCGGCATGACGTCGTTCGGCTGATCGCCGGGCGTCTCGGCGTGCGTCGGATGGCGGCGTCGCGCCGCGGGGCGGTGGGTGTCGGTCGACACGTTCGGGGGTGTGACGCGGCGCTCAGCCTGTCGGCGTCGTGGGGCCCCGGGCCGCCTCCGTCATCGCGACGCCGCCCATGCAGCTGCGCTCGCTCCCGCGCGACGACTTCCTCACCGCCGTCGCCGGCCCGACGGCTCGACGACGACGCCCGCGTGGCCGCCGCGCCCGTGACGCCCGACGACCCCATCCCGTCCGGCGCCCGAGCGGGCCCGGTTCGTGTCAGCGAGGCGCCGGCTGGAAGAGCTCGACGACGTTGCCGGACGGATCTTGGAGCAGGATCTGCCGCCCGCCCGGTCCCTCCACGACGTCGTTGCGGAACCCGGCACCAGCATCGCGGAGTCGCCCGACCTCGGCATCGAGGTCGTCGACGACGAAGTGGATGCGGTTCCACCCGCCCGGTCCTGGCGTCGCGCCGTCGGGCATCGCACGACCGGCGGACGACTTCGGCCCGGAGAGCAGCAGCCGCAGGTTCCCGCGCTCGACGTCGGCGAACGCGGGCGCCGCGCTCGTGAGGACCTCGAACCCGAGCAGTTCCGTGTAGAACGCGATCGACTCCTCGACGTCGTCGACCATGTAGCGGACGTTGACGACCTCATCGTTCGCCATCCGTGGACCTCCTTCTCTTCGTCGGTGCAGCCATCAGGTGCAATCGGAAGCCGATGCGGGCCTCGAGCTCGGCGGTGGTGCGTTCGAACGCCGGGTACGAGGCACGGTCGGTCGGACCTTCGAGCGCGGGGTCCGGAAGGCTCCAGTGCACGAGCTCCGGGCGGGACGGGAACGGGGGGCAGACCTCGCGGACGCGGTCGCACAGTGTGATCACCGTGTCGAACCGGTGCGCGGCGAGCTCGTCGAGGTGCTTCGTGCGGTTGGCGCTGATGTCGATGCCACGCTTCCGGAGGGCGCGAACGGCGTTGGGATGGAGCGGCTTCGGGTTGCTGCCGGCGCTCGCCGCGTCGACGGTCCCGGCCGACATGCGTGCGAGCAACGATTCCGCGATCTGGGAACGGGCGCTGTTCCCCGTGCACACGAACAGGACGCTCGATCGCCGGCGCGAGGCCGTGGTTCGTGGACGGGCCGGAGCGGGCGGGGCGAGTCGCAGCGCGGGGTGCAACGCACCGCCCGCATCCTGGAGCGCGTCGCGGCAGGCGACGAGATCGACGGCGTAGTAGCTGTCGCGACGGTCCGCCGAGCTGCGGCGCGTGGTCACCAGTCCGGCGTCGCGCAGCAGTCGCAAGTGGTACGACACCAGGCTCTGCGGCTGGTCCACGAGCATCGTCAACTCGCGGACGGCCCGGTCGCTGCGCACCAGCTCTCGCAGCAGCTGCCATCGCAGCGGGTTCGCCGCCATTCGCACGAACGGCGGCGGGTCCCCGGCTCCGGGACGGACGTCGACGGTCCTCTCCACTCCCACCCACGATACTGATGTCGGTCGAACCAATCAAATAGATTTGATGCATCCTGCGAGACTGCAGCCGGCCGTTCTCGTCGGCGTCCCGCTCGGCGCGTGGCGAGCGTCCTCGTCACGACCGTGTCAGTGTGGCGACCTCGCCCAGCCGAGCCAGCTTCTCCGGGTTGCGGACGGCGTAGATCCGGGTGACCCGACCGTCGTGGACGGTGAGGCTCACCGCGGTGTCGAGCGCTCCGCCGATGTCGATCCGAACGGCGGGCGACCCGTTGAGCCACACGGTCCTGGCCTCGAAGCTCACATGGCGGACCGCGCCGATGAGGAAGGTCGCCACCCGTTGCGCCCCCTCGATCGGACGACGAGCGGCGGCGACCAGGCCTCCGCCGTCGGCGACGATGACGACATCGGGCGCCAATACGTCGAGCAGGCCTTGCAGGTCCCCGTGTCGGACCGCGGCGAGGAGCCGCTCGACGGCCTGGTGCTGCTCGGTGGTAGTGACCGCCATCCGGGGCCGGCGAGCCGCGACGTGGTCGCGCACCCGGCGGGCGATCTGCCGGACGGCGGCGGGTGACTTGCCGAGCGCTGCCGCGATCTCGTCGTAGGCGGTCTCGAACACCTCGCGCAGCACGAACACGGCGCGCTCCGCGGGGCCGAGCGTCTCGAGCACCGTGAGCATTGCGATCGACAGGCTCTCGGCGAGCTCGACGTCGGCGGCGACGTCGGGGCTGGTCAGCAACGGTTCCGGCAGCCACTCACCGACGTACTCCTCGCGCCGTCGCGCCAGCGTCCGCAGCCGGTTCAGCGACTGACGGGTGACGATGCGGACGAGATAGGCGCGCTGGTCGCGCACCTCGGCGTGTTCCACGTCGGCCCAACGCAACCACGTCTCCTGGACGACGTCCTCGGCGTCGGCCGCGGAGCCCAGCATCTCGTAGGCGACGGTGAACAGCAGGTTGCGGTGGCGCGAGAACGCGTCGGCGTTCATTGCGACGTGGCGTACCCAGCCGAGCGTCGCGCCAGCGGCACGGTGCACGCCGTGGAGAACCCCTGGGACTCGATCCCCATCGCCGTGTTGCTCCTCGTGGTCATGTTCGCGAACCCGATCGATGCCGTGAGCTCCACCATCGCCGGCGCGCCGAGCTGTTCGAGCAGCCGGGCGGCGAGCTCGTCCGTGACCCGCGGCGGCGTGGCGGTGATCGCTTCCGCGTACGCGATGACGTCACGCTCGAGCGACGGAAACACCGGCGAATCACGCCACCAAGGCACCTCGCTCGCCTTGGGCTCGTCGAGTCCCTGGTGGTGATTGTGGAAGTAGCCGAAGTCGAGGCACCACGAGCAGCCGACGAGCGCGGCGACGGCCATGTGCGCGAAGCACGTGAGGTCAGGGTCGAGCTGGTCCCACTTCTGGGCCCTTCGGGATCCGTGTCCGGGGGCAGCCAGGTCGCGTCCTCGTGGACGGCGCAGTCACTCGCCGATGATCTCGGCGTCGACGATGTTGTCATCGCCGACGCCGTGACGTTGGGGTGGCGGATCGGGTTCGAGGTAGATGCATTCGCCGGGGCAGCGTTCGACCGCATCGATCGCCGCCTGCTCGTAGCGGCGAGGCACGGGGATGGCCTGGTGGTCGGGTGCGGTGTACACGAGGCCGCCGTCGTGCACGTAGCCGATGCCGTCGTCGAGGACGACGAACAGGTCCGGGCAGTGGTCGACGCACAGGCCGGCGCCGGTGCAGCAGTCCTGATCGATCCAGACCTGCATCTGCGGTCCCTCCGTGAGTCGAGCGAGTCCCCGAGCGAACGAAGTGGCTCAGCGACGATGGTAGGCCTGGGCGCGGCGCGGTTCCGACGGCGGTCGCCGACGCGTGTGTCATCGCAGCCGCGACGGGGTATCCACGCGGGGTGGACGAGCGGGTCGGTGGCTCTTCGGGGCCTCGGCATGACGTCGAAGTGCTGGCCTGGGTGGTCCGATGGGCGCCGACGGTGATCCTGCTGACGAGCGTCGCTGCCGTGGTCCTCGGCCTGTTCGCCGTCAGCCACGACGCGGCTGAGGTGCAACTGCTGGGCGCATCGCTCGTGCTCGGTACCCTGGTGTTCACGCTGCTCGCGCTGACGTTCGTGCTTTTCGTCCGAGAAGCGATCGCTCGATGGGGCGGATCGGGGTCGACGTCGGCGCCGCGACCACCTTGCATCGGCGACGGCTGAACGCGTCGTTCTGTCCGGGCGTTCCCCGTCCGTCGGCTCGACGCTCGAGCGGGCGACCCCGGAGCGGCGAACGACGACGCGAACTAGGTTGTGACGTTCTCATGACAGCCAGCCCAAGTGTCGGAGCCCGCGCCGAGCGGACGTGTCGGCGTCGGGGTGCGCTCTTCGGGTTGTCGGCAGCGGTCGGGGCGCTGCTCGTGGGAGGGTCGGTCGCTCGGGCTGATCAGACTGTGTACTTCGACGAGGCCGGTGAGTGCGCCGCACATCGGCCTCATCGGGGATTCGACGCTGACCGGTGTGCGCTGGTACTCGGACTACGGCGCACTTCGCCAGTTCAACTTCGTGTTCAGCGCGGAGTCGTGCCGGCGCACGATCGAGCGGTCGTGCGTGAGCCGGGAGGGCTACCGGTCGGCGAACGTGCTCGGAGCGATGCGCGCGCTGGATGGCGAGCTGGGCGAGGTGCTGGTGGTGATGTCGGGGTACAACGACCCGGTCGGCACCATCGACGACGCGATCGACGCAGTCGTCGCCGAGGCTCGGGACCAGGGCGTCCGTCACGTGGTCTGGCTGACCCTGCGGACGAGTCAGGACGTCGACTACTCCGATCCCCAGCACCTGTCCAGCACGAACTCGTTCCGCGTGTACAACGAGGAGCTGGTCGCGGCCGCGGCGGCGTCCGACGGCTACCTGCAGGTCGCCGACTGGACGACACACTCCGACGGGTTCTCGTCGTGGTTCGAGTCCGACGGCGTGCACCTCACACGGCAGGGCGTCGATGCCCTCACCACGTTCATCGCCGACACCGTGGCGCGCGTCCTCGGCGGCGCGAACGTCAGCCCGGCGGCAGCGCCGTGGACCGTGCTCTCGCCGGGCGCCGAGGGCGAGGTGGTCGCCACGGTGCAGGAGGCGCTCATCGCAGCCGGCGTCCAGCTCCCCGGCGGCGCAGATGGCGTGTACGGGAACGGCACGATGGTCGCCGTCGCCGAGTACCAGCGGCGTGACCCCGCGCTCCGGGAGACCGGTGCGGTCGACGTGGCGACCGCTCAGTCGCTCGGGGTGTACGAGCGTCCCGAGCCTCCGGCGGCGCCGACACCGTCGACGCTCGCGCCGACGACCGTGCCGGCGCGTGCCGCCGCGGGAGGCGCGCCCGCCGGCACGACCGTCGAGCACCGGGGCGGTGTGCCGCGCTGGTCGGTGGCGGCTGCGACGGTGGTCGTTGCGCTCGTCGCGGCAGTGGTCGGACGCCGGCGGTACGTCGTGGCCCAGCGGGCGGCGCGTCGCTGGGCGCGCGTCCACCCGTCGACGTCGCCCCGCCGGAGCGTCGCCGACAGCCGACGGGCCGGGGACCTGCCGGCCGCGGCCGGGCCGGCGGGCCGGATCTACGACCACGAGTCGGAGGAGCCGGCACGCCTCGATGGCGCCGGCTCGACGTCGCCGGCGAGCGTGTGATCAGCGGCGCGGGAGGCCGGTTCTTCGGCCATCGCGTCGCGTGCTACACCGACGACATGACGTCATCGAACGACGAGTCGCGACCCGTGCCGTCCGATGACGAGCCCGGGGATCCGGCGGCCATCGCCGACGACGGCATGGCGCCGCTGATCAACAACACCGGAGCCGACGACACCGCCGATGACGACGCCGACGCGTCGTCCGGGTGAGGATCGGGCGAGGCCGGACGATCGCCGTACCGCATCGTCGACACCGCCGATGCCGCTGCCAGGGCACCGACGGGGTGTGCGCGCCGCGCCGTGGCAGATGGACGATGCTGGAGGGGGCGGTGGGACGCACCGACGGTCGCCGGTGCACTCCCTCGTCGAGGAGGTGCCGCCGTGAAGGCTGGGCGGATCATCATGATCGTGGTCGGCGCGCTGCTGGCCCTGATCGGGTTCGGCGTGCTGGCCGGCTCCACGGCGGGTGTGCTGGCATACGCCACGCAGCGCACTGATGGCTTCTTCCAGACCGGCGAGGTGCGCCTGGCGACCGCCACGTCGGCGATCTCGTCGGACCGGGTCGACCTGGAGAGCGAGCCGGGCGACGCCGATTGGCTCGTCGACCGGGGCGCGCTCGGCACGGTGCGGTTGACGATCGATCCGGGTCCGTCCGGCACACCGATCTTCGCCGGGATCGGTCCGAGTGCCGACGTCGCCGCCTATCTCGACGGTGTCGGCCACGACGTGATCCGCGACTTCGAGCTGTCCCCGGACCGGGTGCTGTTCCGCCGGGTGCCAGGCGAGGCGACGCCGGAGCCGCCAGGCGACCAGCCGTTCTGGGCCGCCCAGGTGACGGCCGAACAGGCGGACGAGCTGACCTGGGAGGTGGAGAGCGGCGACTGGACGGTCGTGTTGATGAACGCGGACGCCACCCGCGGTGTCGACCTCGACGTCCGGCTCGGCATCAAGGTGGACTGGTTGCTCCCGGCGTTGATCGGCCTCATCGCCCTCGGGCTCGTGCTGCTCGCCGGCGGCACCGTGCTCGTGATCCTCGGCAGCCGTGGCCAGGCCCGGCCAGCGGATGCCCTGCCGGCCCAGCCCGCTGCGTGGCCGGCGCCGGCGACACCTGGCGCCGCGCCGACCGCGCCGGCGGCCGACGTTCGGCCCGTCGAGCCGTACCCGCTCGAGCTCACCGGGCGGCTCGATCCTGCGTTGAGCCGCGGGCTGTGGCTCGTCAAGTGGCTGCTCGCCATCCCGCACTACGTCGTGCTGGTCTTCTTGTGGATCGCCTTCGGCGTCGTGAGCGTTGTCGCCTTCTTCGCCATCCTGTTCACCGGCCGCTACCCCCGGGGGTTGTTCGACTTCAACGTCGGCGTGCTGCGATGGAGCTGGCGGGTGGGCTACTACTCGTTCGACCGCGCTGGGCACCGACCGCTACCCGCCCTTCAGCCTGCGACCCGGCGACTACCCGGCCGAGCTCACGGTGCGATACCCCGAGCAGCTCAACCGCGGGCTGGTGCTCGTCAAGTGGTGGCTCCTCGCGATCCCCCACTACGTGATCGTCGGCTTCTTCGGGGGCGGCTGGTGGCTGGGCTGGTGGGAACCCTCCGACGCCCGATGGTCGGGCGGCCGCCCTGGTCTGATCGGCGTGCTCGTGCTGTTCGCGGCCGTCGCGATGCTGGTCACCGGGCGGTACCCCGCTGCCATCTTCGATCTCGTGATGGGCCTCAACCGCTGGGTCTACCGCGTCGTCGCCTACGCGACGCTGATGACGGACGAGTACCCACCGTTCCGGCTCGACCAGGGCGGCGACGATGCGGGCAGGCGGAACAGCGACGACGCCGCACCAGCCGGTCCCGTAGTCCCGACGACCCGTTTCGGGGTCGGACGTCCTCGAGAGGACAGCGTCCGCGAGGTGGTTGCGTTCCGGAGCGCTCCCGCGTTACTCTGAACCTTCGAGCGTCAATCATGACACTCGAGTTCCAGCCAGCACCGAGCCGTGCTGGGGAGCTCTCACGTGAGCCTTCGGGGGGCACATGGCCAAGGAATTCATCGTTTCCGGCGACAGCCACGTGGTCGAGCCGATCGACCTCTTCACCGAGCGTCTGCCGAAGAACATGCGGGACAGGGCGCTGCGCCAGACCGAGTTCGAGCTCGAGAAGCCGCTGGTTCCTGGTGGCCACACCACGTTCCGCACGGTGCACGCGCCCGGCTACGAGGGCTGGACGGTGTCGCGCTATCGCCAGCAGTCCGGCCCGACGCCCGACTGGGAGCCCGAGGGCATCCTGCGCGACATGGACCGCGACGGTGTCGACGCCACCGTGCTGTTCTCGAACTTCGCGCTGTTCGTCACCTACACCGACGACCACGAGACCGCGATGGCGCACACGAAGGTCTACAACGACTGGTTGGCCGAGACGTACCTGCCGCACAAGGACCGGATGGCGCCGCTGGCGTCGATCCCGACGACCGACATCGCCGATGCCGTCGCCGAGGTCGAGCGTGCCGCGAACATGGGTCTGCGCGGCCTGTTCCTGCCCGAGCACCCGCAGCCGCTGCCGTACTGGTCCGAGACCTACGAGCCGCTGTGGGCCGCCGCCGAGGCGTGCGAGATGCCGGTCTTCTTCCACCTCGCCGCCGGCGGTGCGAACACCAAGACCGGTTCGTCGATCACCGGCGACAACGTCAAGGGCATCCTGACCGCGATGTCGATGGGCAAGAACCGGGAGCTGACGAACCAGACGCTCGCCGCCCGCACCGGTGGCGGTGGCAACTCGAGCGGCTCGGTCCCGATGCGGATCATCTCCGAGCTCATCGCGTCGGGCGCCTGCGAACGGCACCCGAACCTGATGTTCAACATGACCGAGTACAACGCCGGCTGGCTGGCCCACTTCATGTCGATGATGGACAAGGGGTGGCGCACCGGCACCGGGCAGGACGCGGACTGGTGGCTCGGGTACTGGCAGGACGGCAAGTCGATGGAGGAGCAGGACCTGTTCGGCCAGCTGTTCTTGATCAACGACCGTTGGCCCTACCCGCTGAAGCCGAGCGAGTACGTCAAGCGCAACATCCGCGTGCAGTTCGCCGACGACCGCATGGCCGTGCAGGCCCGGCACATCACCGGCGTCGACACGATCTACTGGGGCAACGACTACCCGCACGCCGAGGGCACGTTCCTCGGCAGCCAGGCGGTCATCGACGAGCAGCTGTTCGACGTGCCCGACGACGAGCGGGCCAAGATGCTCGGCGGCACACTCGCCGGCATCATCGGCTTCGACACGTCGAAGAAGTTCGCTCCGGTGAACCCCGTCGACCAGTACGCGATGGCCTGACAGCCAGTCATCACGACGACCGAAGCGGGCCGGGCACCATGCCCGGCCCGCTTCGCGTTCCGGCGGGTGTCGTTCGCTGGACGAGCGCGACCTCTGCTCGGATAGACCATGCCCATGACTCCGGCAGCATTCGTCGGCCACGGCAACCCGATGAACGCGCTCGAGCGCAACCACTTCACCCAGGCATGGAGCGATCTGGGCCACGCCATCGGCCGGCCGCGGGCCGCCTTGGTGATCTCGGCGCACTGGTACATCAACGCCACCGCAGTCACCGCCATGGCTGCACCACGTACGATCCACGACTTCTACGGCTTCCCCGACGAGCTCTTCGCCGTCCAGTACCCGGCGCCCGGAGCACCTGACGTCGCCGCAGAGGTCGTCGACGTCGTGAAGCCACGCTGGGTCGGGCTCGACCACGACAGCTGGGGCATCGATCACGGCACCTGGTCCGTGCTCGCCCATGTCTTCCCCGACGCCGACGTGCCGGTCGTCCAACTGTCGATCAACGCGCTCGAACCGTTCGAAGACCACTTCGACCTCGGGCGACGCCTCGCCCCGCTCAGGGACCAGGGCGTGCTCGTGCTGGCGAGTGGGAACATCGTCCACAACCTCGGCCGCATCGCGTGGAACCAGCCCGGCCAGGGCTTCGACTGGGCGCAACGGTTCGACGACGCTGTCCGAGAGGTCCTCGCCGACGACCCCGCAGAGGTCCTCAAGCTCGCCGAGCACCAGGACTTCGGGCTCGCAGTTCCGACACCGGATCACTTCGTCCCGCTCCTGTACTTCGCTGGGCTCGTTGCCGAGGCCGGAACGACGGCGCAGCCGTTCGTCGACGGATGTGCACTCGGCTCGCTGTCGATGACGTCCTACGCTGTCGGCTGCGACGCCGGCCGCACCACTGGAGCGGCCGGGTCGTCACCTCCGCTCGTACCAGACATCCCGGCGGACCACACGAACATGTGACCGCCGTCAACTGGCGCCGCGCTCACCCATCCGGCGTCGCGATGGCGACGTCGGATGGGTGGCCGGCGAGCGGTGTCACCTCGATCGTCATGTACGGGAACAGCGGGAGCTGCCACAGCATGCGGTGGAGCTCCTCGTTGCTCGCGACATTGAAGATGCTCAGGTTCGAGTACCGGCCCACGACGCGCCAGATGTGTGGCCAGGAGCCGGCGCGTTGCAGCTCCTGGCTGTACGCCTTCTCCCTCGCGAGGAGATCGGCGCGTGTGCCCGGATCCATGTCGTGGGGGATGGAGACGTCCATCCGCACGGCGAACAACACGCGACGTCCTCAGGCCGGATCGAGCGCGAAGTCGTAGACGACCTCGTCGCCGGACCCATCGGCCTTGTGCGTCGGCGAGAGCACGAGCTCGGGCTTCACCGCACTGGCCACGTCCGAGGCCAGGTAGTCGCCGCCGTCGAAGTACAGCTGCGTGGTGACGAGCACGTGTCCGGGGGCGGACACCTTCAGGTGGAGATGGGCTGGACGCCACGCGTGGAGGCCGGCGACCTCGATGAACTGGCCGGTCGCGCCGTCGTGCGGGATCTGGTACGGCGCCGGACGAACGGTGTGGGCGAGGAAGCGCCCTGCGGCGTCGGTGGTGAACACCCCGCGCAGGTTCCACTCGGGCAGGCCCGGGGCGAACTGGCTGTAGTAGCCGTAGTCGTCGGCGTGCCACAGCTCGACCGTCGCGCCGGCGAGCGGCTCTCCGTCGAGGTTGTGGACCTGGCCGCCGAAGTCGAGCGGCACGCCGCGCTCGTCGTCGCGCATCGGCAACGTGCCCTCGGCACCGAGCTGTGGGGCTCCGGGCACGTAGAACGGGCCCTCGATGCTGCCCTTGCTGCCGAGGCGGTCGGCGCCCACGCTCGCCTCGACGGCGTGCTCGATGAACACGTCGAGGAAGAGCGGCCACTCTCCGTCGAGGCCGACCTGGATCATCCAGGCCTTGAACGCGTCGTACTCGGCGTAGGTGACGTGGTGCTGCTGGATGACGTCGTGGAGCGCGCGCAGCGCGTCCGTCGCGATCGCGTTGATGCGGTCGTGGTCGATCGCGCCGGTGATGTCGCGGACCTTCTCCTGGAACGTGCGAGTCGCGTTGGCGCCAGTGTCGGCGGCCTTCGCGTCATGTTCGGTGAGGTGCGTGGGCATGTCGGGAACCCCCATGGGCATTCTGGTTGATGGTGGTGGGACGGTGATCAGGTGTCGGTGCGGTAGTGGCGGAGCTTCTGCTCGTCGACCTCGAGGCCGAGCCCGGGGCCCTGCCGGACGGCGAGGTGGCCGCCTTCGATGACGAGCGGGTCGGCGAGCAGGTCGTCGCTCATGTCGAGGAAGTTGGACAGCTCGCCGGCGCGGCGGGAGGTGATGGCGAACGCCGCGCCGAAGGCGGCGGCGCACAGCGAGCCGATCTGGCTGTCGATCTGGTTGCCGATCACGACGTCGACCCCGAGGCCCTCGCACAGGCCGACGAGGCGCTGGCTGGTCGTGAACCCGGTGCGCGACGGCTTGAGGCTGATGCCCGTGGCGGCACCGCCCAGGAGCTCGCGGGTGACCTCGCCGGGCCGGGCGACGCTCTCGTCGGCGAACATCGGGATCGTGCTCTGGGCGACGAGCCAGCGCCGGCCGAGGACGTCGTCGGCGGGGCACAACTCCTCGGCGAAGGCGAGATCGAGGTCGGCCATCCGCCGCAGCGCGCGGGCGGCGTCGCTCGCGCTCCACCCGTGGTTGCCGTCGATGTAGAGCTCGACGTCGGGGCCGAGGGCCTGGCGCAGGGCGTGGCACGCCGCGACGTCGTCGTCGATCGGGTTGCGGCCGACCTTGATCTTGAACGTCGTCACGCCGTAGGTGTCGCGGATGCGCTCGGCGTCGGCGACCATCTCGCCAGGCGCCGCGAACCCGACCATGTGGGCGACGCGCATCCGGTCGGTGAAGCCGCCGAGGAGCTCGGTCACGGAGACGCCGAGGGACTTTCCGATGACGTCCCACAGGGCCATGTCGATGGCGGCCTTGGCGACCGGGTTGGCGACGGTGCGTTGGAGCCGGGCGTGGACGAGCTCGCGGTCGAGCGACGCTGAGACCGACGAGCGATGGGCCGAAGTGGTCGGCGACGATCGAGCGCACCGAGGTCTGCGTCTCGCCGTAGGTGAACGGTCGGGGTGGGGCGTCGGCCTGGCCGACGTGGCCGTCGTCGGTGTGGATCCGCACCAGGACGTGCTCGGCGGCGTGGATCTCGCCACTGGCGAAGCGCAGCGGCTTGCGGTAGGGGATCACGTAGGGGATGGCGTCGACTCGGGTGATCTTCACGGGGACCTCGGATCAGCGGATGGGTGGGCTGCGCACGACGTGGGAGCCGGCGGCCATGAACGGTGTCATGCGACCACCGTCACACAGGTTTCATGTCAAGTGAAGGACATAGAACGCACCGATCGAGATGCTGGGCGTCTGAATCGTGGCCCGACGCGGCGCCGGTCGTCGTCAGCGGCCGACGACCGCCTCGATGCGGGCCAGGACCCGTGCGACCTGTGGCGAGTCCTCGTCCCGGCGCTGGGCGACGGCGAGCTCGACCTCCTGCGCCGTGCCGCCGAGCGGGCGGTAGGTCGCCCCGGTGATCTGCAGGTGTTGCACCGATGCCGGCACGAGCGCGACGCCCAGCTCGGCGGCGACGAACGACACGAGCGTCGACGTCTCGCCCACCTCGTGGACGTGCGCCGGGGTGAACCCGGCTCGCTGGCAGGCGTCGAACACGGCGTCGTAGACCACCGAGCGCTGGTGCGACGGGTAGCAGATGAACGGCTCGTCGCGGAGGTCGGCGAGGCGGATCTCCGCGTGCCGCGCCAGCGGATGCGTCTCGGGCACGACGGCGATCAAGGGTTCGCGCCGCAGCACGCGAACGTCGAGGTCGGGGTTGCGGACGGGCGGGCGCAGGAAGCCGAGGTCGAGGGTGCGGTCCATCAGCGCGACGACCTGCGTCGGCGTGAGCATCTCGCCCCGGAGCTCGAGGTCGAGGTCCGGTAGGTCGACGCGCAGGCTGCGGGCGAGACGAGGGAGCAGCTGATAGGTCGCCGAGCCGGTGAAGCCGATGGCGACCCGTCCGACCTGCCCGGCGGCGATCCGCACGGCCTCGTCGCCGGCGTCGTCGACCTCGGCGAGGATGGCACGAGCGCGATCGAGGTATCGGGCACCCGCGGACGTGAGCTCGACCTTGCGGGTCGTGCGCACGAGCAGCGGGGTGCCGAGCTCGGCCTCGAGCTGGCGGATCTGCTGGGAGAGCGGTGGTTGGGCGATGTGCAGCCGGGCGGCGGCGCGGCCGAAGTGGCACTCCTCGGCGACAGCCACGTAGTACCGGAGATGACGCAGCTCCATGTCGAGAACCGTAGATCAGGACGTTCAGACTCTCAATTGCAGTGAAGTAAGTCCTTGCTCGTCTGGAACGTCGCCCGTACCGTGGCGGTGTGGACGACATCGTCATCTGCGAACCCGTGCGGACGCCGGTCGGCGCTTTCGGCGGGGTGTTCGCCGGCCTCAGCGCGCTCGACCTGGCGACCTCCGCCTTGCGCTCGCTGCTCGATCGCTCCGGCCTCGGCGACGGCGACGTCGACGATGTCGTGCTCGGGCAGTGCTCGCCGAGCGGCGAGGCGCCGGCGATCGGCCGGGTGGCGGCCCTCGACGCCGGACTCGGCACCTCCGTGCCCGGCCTCCAGGTCGACCGCAGGTGCGGCTCCGGGCTGCAGGCCGTGCTCCAAGCCGCGATGCAGGTGGCGACGGGCGCGTCATCGCTCGTGATCGCGGGCGGTGTCGAGTCGATGAGCCAGGCCGAGCACTACGCGCTCGGCCTGCGCACCGGTGTCCGGGGCGATGGTGTCGAGCTGATGGACCGCCTCGCCCGCGCTCGGGTCACCGCCGGCGGCCGGTCGCACCCGGTCCCCGGCGGGATGCTGGAGACCGCCGAGAACCTCCGGCGCCAGTACGGCATCAGCCGCGACGAGCAGGATCGGCTCGCCCTCGGCTCGCAGCAGGCGACCGCAGCCGCCGTCGCCGCCAGCCGGTTCGCCGACGAGATCGTCGGCGTCGACGTGCCCGGCCGGCGTGGCGCGGCACCCGAGCTCGTCGACCGCCGACGAGCACCCGCGACCCGACACCACGCTCGAGGGCCTGGCCCGGCTGCGGCCCGTCCGTCAGTCGATCGACCCCGAGGCGACGGTCACCGCCGGGAACTCCAGTGGACAGAACGACGGCGCGGCCATGTGCGTCGTCACGACCCGTGACAACGCCGAACGGCTCGGGCTGCGCCAGATGCTGCGCGTCGTGAGCTGGGCGGTCGCCGGCGTCGATCCCGCGGTCATGGGCATCGGCCCCGTGCCGGCGACCGCGAGCGCGCTGGGCCGCGCCGGGTTGACGCTCGACGACATGGACCTGATCGAGCTCAACGAGGCGTTCGCCGCCCAGGTCATCGCGGTCCTCCGTGAGTGGGGGATCGCCCCCGACGATCGGGCCCGCCTGAACGTCAACGGCTCTGGCATCTCGCTCGGTCACCCGGTCGGGGCGACCGGGGCGCGCATCCTGGCGACGCTCGCCCACGAACTCCACCGGCGCGACGCCCGCTACGGGGTGGAGACGATGTGCATCGGTGGCGGCCAGGGCCTCGCCGCCGTGTTCGAGGTCGTGCGATGACCCGTCCCGGCGCCGTCGCGGTGCGCCATCGCTCCGACGCGGCCCCCGACCTGCCCGGCGATGCACCGGTGGTCGTGCTCGCCAACTCCCTCGGCGCGACGTACGAGATGTGGTCGCCGCAGGTGCCGGAGCTGTCGGCGCGGTTCCGGACGATCCGCTACGACGCCCGCGGCCACGGCGGGTCACCGGTGCCGCCGGGGCCGTACTCGATCGCCGAGCTGGCCACCGACCTCGTCGCCCTCCTCGACGAACTCGGTGTCGAACGCGCCCACCTCGTCGGACTCTCACTCGGCGGGATGACGGCGATGCACGTCGCCGCCCACCACCCGGAGCGCGTCGAGCAGCTCGTGGTGCTGTGCACGTCTGCGCGGCTCGGCCCGGCGTCGTCGTGGCTCGACCGCGCGTCGACCGTGCGCACCGACGGGGCGGGCGCGGTGGCTGCAGCCGTTGTCGGCCGCTGGTACACGGAGGCGTACCGACGGTCTCGGCCCGACGTGACCGCGGCCGCCGAGGCGATGGTGGCGAGCACGCCCGCCGAAGGCTATGCCGCGTGCTGCGAGGCGATCGCGTCGATGGACCTGACCGCCGATCTCGGTCGGATCGGTGCGCCGACGCTCGCCATCGCCGGCGCCGCCGATCCGGCGACACCACCCGAGCACCTCGAGCGCATCGCCCGAGCCATCCCTGGCGCCCGGCTGCTCGTCGTCGACGATGCCGCCCACCTCGCCAACGCCGAGCAGCCCGAACAGGTGACCGCGGCGATCCTGCACCACCTCAATGGAGGACGTTGATGGACAAGGTCGTCACCTCGACCGACGAAGCGGTCGCCGACATCCCCGATGGCGCGTCGATCGCGGTCGGCGGCTTCGGCCTGTCGGGCATCCCGTGGATCCTCATCGAGGCCGTGCTCGAGCAGGGCGCGCGCGACCTCACGATCGTTTCCAACAACTGCGGCGTCGACGGCGCCGGCCTCGGTCTGCTCCTCACCGAGCGCCGCATCAGCCGCGTGATCGCATCGTACATCGGTGAGAACAAGGAGTTCGGGCGTCAGTACCTCGCCGGCGAGCTCCACGTCGAGCTCACCCCCCAGGGCACGCTCGCCGAGCGCCTCCGGGCCGGCGGCGCCGGCGTCGGCGCGTTCTTCACCCCGGCGGGCGTCGGCACGCTCGTCGCGGACGGTGGCCTGCCGTGGCGCTACGCCGCCGACGGCAGCGTCGCGGTGGCGTCGCCGCCGAAGGAGGTCCGGACCTTCCACGGCACCGAGATGGTGCTCGAGGAGTCGATCGTCACCGACGTCGCGTTGGTCCGCGCCGCCGTCGCCGACCGGCACGGAAACGCCGTGTTCCACGCCGCGGCGCGCAACTTCAACCCGGCGGCGGCGATGGCCGGCCGGCTGACGATCCTCGAAGCGGAGCGCGTGGTCGACGTGGGTGTCATCGCACCCGACGACGTGCACCTGCCCGGCGTGTTCGTGCAGCGGGTCGTCGAGCTGTCGCCCGAGCAGGCGGCGCGCAAGTCGATCGAGAAGCGGATGACGCGGCCCGCGCCGTCGGGAGGCGCCGATGCCCTGGACGCGTGACGAGATGGCGGCGCGTGCCGCGGCCGAGCTGCAGGACGGTCAGTACGTCAACCTCGGGATCGGCCTGCCGACCCTGTCCCCGGCTTCCTCCCACCGGCGGTCGAGGTCGTGCTCCACTCCGAGAACGGGATCCTCGGCACCGGCCCGTACCCGTACGAGCACCAGGTCGACCCCGATCTGGTCAACGCCGGCAAGGAGACGGTGACGGTGCTGCCCGGCGCGTCGTTCTTCGACTCGTCGACGAGCTTCGCGATGATCCGGGGCGGGCACATCGACGTCGCCGTCCTCGGCGGGATGCAGGTCTCGACCGCAGGCGACCTCGCCAACTGGGCGGTGCCGGGGAGGATGGTCAAGGGCATGGGCGGGGCGATGGATCTCGTCCACGGCGCGAGCGCGTCATCGTGGTCATGGAGCACGTTGCCAAGGACGGCGGGGCCAAGCTCGTCGACCGGTGCACGCTCCCACTGACCGGACGAGCGGTCGTCTCGCGGGTGATCACCGATCTGGGTGTGTTCGATGTGGCCGGCACGGCGTTCGCCGTCGTCGAGCTCGCTCCCGGCGTGGAGCGTGGGGATGTCGCGGCGGTGACCGCGGCGCCGCTCATCTGCACCGGGACCTCGACGCCCGAGCAGACCTCGGCGCGATCGCCGATCCGCTGATCTCGTTGATGGAGGCGCTCGCCGAGGTCGACTGTGACCGCTCGACGATGCCACGCGCATCTCGGGGAAGGGGTGTGACGCGCGGCATCGTGGGTGGCTGCGATCTCACGGACCCACGGCGCGAGCGGATCGGGTCCAAGGTCCTCAGACATGCCTCGGCTGAGCGAGCGTCGCCAAGACTAAGGTCGTCATCCCACGCGGGTGATGTCCGCCCGGGGGCGGGGCGACGTCCAGCCCGCCGAAGGACGCGTCAGTGGTGGAGGCCCTGGCGGCCGAGGGTCTCCACGGGGGTCGCGCCAGGGCGGGTCCACTGCGGCACGGGCCGGCTGGTCGGGCCCCAGGTGGCGACGCCGTCGGCGTTCGAGCGCCAGTACCAGCAGATCGGCGCGCCATGCCCACCGACCGGCGCGCCGACCTCGGGGGCCGCAGGCCAGCCCTCGGGGTTGTCCTCCCACGCCTCGCGGCGGCCGTAGGGCGTCATGTCGAGCAGGCCCAAGGATCCATCGGCTGGCTCGTTGCCGCGGCCCGTCGTCGAGTAGGTGAGGAACACGCGGTCCCCGTCGCGCAGGTAACAGATGATGTGTCCCTCTTCTGCGAGGAGCGGCACCTCCACCCCGCGCACCGAGTACCAGGGCTGACGGTACGCCATGAACTCGACGTATGGCGCCACCTCGTCCCACGGGCCAGAGGTGAGGACGGCGAACGCGACGCCCCGCGCGTCGAGGTAGACGGCGTCGTCCATGTGCCAGACGTTGAACGTGCAGCCCTCGCACTGCCCCTGGTGCGGCGCGCCGTCGTACCACATGGAGTGGTAGACGACGAGCTCGTCGCGACCCTTGAACAGGTCGAGGAACGGGACCGGTCCGTCAGCGCCGGTGACCTCGATCGAGCCGTCGAGCTCGACCATCGGCAGCCGCCGCCGGGCGGCGGCGATCGCGTCGCCCTCACGGGTGTGCGCTTTTTCGCGGACCAGCAGCTCCTCGCGCGCCGCCTGCCAGGTGGCCAGGTCGACGACCGGCGGCTTGCCGGGGAGGTTGCCGCTCGCGTTGCCGTGCGTGGTCGTCATCGTGTCCTCCTGTCTCGTCTCGCCCGCTCAAGGGCGCCCTGGGGAGCCTGTCAGATGAGACGAGTCGCGGTGCCGAGACTCATCGATCCGACTGCCTGGTCGAGCATGTCCGGATGCGAGCGCGCGACCGCTGGCCCACTTGGGAGCGCTGCGGCCGTCGGCCCCGTCGTTGCCCGCAGGACGTTTCGGGTCCCGGAGGTCATCGCGCAGAGTCCGTCGGAGAATCACTGCGCCATGTCAGTATGAGGGAGGTGCCGTGCTGGTGGGCACCACGACTGGGTCAGGGGGAGACAAGGGTGAGCCAAGTGCCTGAGTTCGAGGACCGAACCTCGGTCCTCGAGAACGTACGAGCGCTCCTTCCCGAGATCAGCGGGCGCGCCGACGAGATCGAGCGTGGGCGAGCCGTGCCGCTCGACATCGTGGAGAAGCTGCGAGCAGCCGGCGTCTTCCGGCGGTACGTCCCACGCTCGCATGGCGGCGACGAGATGTGGCCCGACGAGGGTCTGACCGTCATCGAGGAGCTCGCCCGAGCCGACGCCTCCACCGCGTGGATCGCCGCGGTGGGCTCCGAGGGGCCGAGCTTCTATGCCTACCTGCCGGCAGAGACGTACGAGAAGATCTACGCGGGTGGTCCCGACGTGATCCACACCGGAGTGATCCAAGCCGCCGGAAGGGTCAGGCGCGACGGCGATGGCTACCGGTTCTCCGGTCAGTGGCCGTTCGGGAGCGGGTCGGCGCACGCCGACTACATCTGCCTGCAGGGCGCCTTCGAGGACGGCTCGGGCACCCGCTTCGCGGTGTTTCCGGCCCGCGAGGTGAAGATCGTCGACACCTGGCACGTGAGCGGCCTCAAGGGGACCGGGAGCAACGACCTCGCCGTTGACGACCTGTACGTCCCGGAGGAGTGGACGGGGAACTTCTCCGAGCTGCCCCGAGCTGGCACGTCACCCGCTCGACCAGCGACCGCTGCTGGCGAGGTTCGGCGCGGAGTTCGCGGCGGTGGCGGTCGGAGCGGCGCAGGGCGCGCTCGACGACATCATCGCTCTCGCTCGTTCCAAGGTCGCGCTCGGGGACAAGAGCACATTGGCCGCCGATCCCGTCGCACAGCACCTGGTCGGCACGCTCGCCACCGATCTGTACATGGCGAGGGCGCTGCTCCACCAGATCGCCCGCGACGAGCAGGCCAGCGTCGACGCAGGACCACCGAGCCAAGCTGACATGGTCGCCCGACGGGCCCGCCTCGCTCGGGTCGGGTCGGTCAGCGCCGGCGTCGTCGACGGCTGTTACGCGATCTCCGGGACGAGCGGGCTCTACGAATCGTCCGCGTTGCAACGTCGGCTTCGCGACGTGAAGGCAATCACCCAGCACTACTTGCTCTCGCTGCGAGGGGCGTTCGCGCCAGCCGGCGCGGCCCTGCTCAGCGACACATCGACCTGAATCGCGCCACGCTGCGGGAAAATGCGAGCGGCCGTGCGCGGCTGACGGGTAGCGTTCCGGTCCGAGTCGTGACTGGCGTAAGAGGTGGGTCACCACCGGGGAGCGACTCGCGGAGATTGCCGCACGCCTGGGCCCATCGTGATCATGGAGGCCCGCCGGATGTCTGCAACCATCACCGAACCGTTCGACGCAACCGCTGCGTCCGCTGCCTATCGGAGTGCGCTCGATGTGATCGGCGCAGTCGAGCCGACGGTGGCGGCCGCGATCCGCCAGGAGCTCACCGATCAGCGCGAGTCACTGAAGCTGATCGCCAGCGAGAACTACGCGTCCCCGGCGACGTTGCTGACGATGGGCACGTGGCTGTCAGACAAGTACGCCGAGGGCACGATCGGGCACCGGTTCTACGCCGGATGCCAGAACATCGACGTCGTCGAACAGGCGGCCGTCGACCACGCCGAGGCGTTGTTCGGTGCACCCCACGCGTACGTTCAGCCGCACTCGGGCATCGACGCCAACCTGGTCGCGTTCTGGTCGATCCTCGCCCAGCGCGTCGAGGCGCCGGCGCTCGCCGCGGCGGGGGCGTCGCACGTCAACGACCTGTCCGACACCGACTGGGAGCAGCTCCGCCTCGCCTTGGGCAACCAGCGGGCGCTGGGCATGTCGCTCGACGCCGGCGGTCACCTGACGCACGGCTTCCGCCCGAACATCAGCGGCAAGATGTTCCACCAGTCGTCGTACGGCACCGATCCCGACACCGGCCTGCTGGACTACGCCACCGTGCAGGCCCGGGCGCGACACTTCCGCCCGCTGGTGTTGATCGCCGGCTACTCGGCGTACCCGCGCAAGATCAACTTCGCGACGATGAGGGAGATCGCCGACGAGGTCGGCGCGGTGCTGATGGTCGACATGGCGCACTTCGCCGGGCTGGTCGCCGGCAAGGTGTTCACCGGCGACTTCGACCCGGTGCCGCACGCCCACGTGACGACGACGACGACGCACAAGTCGCTGCGCGGCCCGCGCGGTGGCATGGTGCTGTGCCAGCCGGAGTTCGCCGACTCGGTCGATCGCGGCTGCCCGATGGTCCTCGGTGGCCCGCTCGGCCACGTGATGGCCGCCAAAGCGGTCTCGCTCGCGGAGGCCCGCCAGCCGTCGTTCCAGACCTACGCCCATGCGGTGGCCGACAACGCCGTCGCGCTCGCCGACGGCCTGTCCCGGCGCGGCGCCCGGCTCGTGACCGGCGGAACGGAGAACCACCTCGTCCTCATCGACGTGTCGTCCTACGGCATCACGGGCCGCCAGGCCGAGTCGGCGCTCCTCGACTCCGGCATCGTCACCAACCGCAACGCCATCCCACGCGACCCCAACGGCGCGTGGTACACGTCGGGCGTGCGGATCGGCACCCCGGCACTCACCTCGCGGCGGGTTCGGCGCCGCCGAGTTCGACCGCGTCGCCGAACTGATCGTCGAGGTGCTGGCGGCGACCACACCGACCAGCACCCGGGCCGGCGACACCTCGAAGGCCAAGTACACGATCGTCGACGGCCTCACCGACCGAGTCCGCGACGCCGCCGACGAACTGCTCACCGCCAACCCCCTCTACCCCGGGCTCGACGTCACCCTCTGAGCGTCCGTCACCGAGGGGCTCGCTCGGATGCGTCGCAGCCGGTGGGCGATCCCCGACGAGGCGACGCCGTCACGGACGTGCTCGGCGAGCACGCCACCGCTGCACGGTCTCCTCCTCGGCCGACAGCGCGACGTGCAGCGGCACACCGTCGTTGAGGCGGGCAACCTCGAGCTGCAATCGGACCGAGTCCTCCGCACATGACTCGATCTGCCCGGCGATCTCCATGCAACGCACCAGGAGGGCATCCGGCGTCGTGACCTCGTTGACCAGTCCCCACGACACTGCGGTTCGAGCGTCGATCATCGCGCCGGTGATCGACAACTGGCGTGCTCTGCGGGTTCCGATCGCGCTCGGCAGCAAGGCCGTCAGGCCCCAGCTCGGGAACAGTCCGACCTTGGCGTGAGTATCGGCGAATCGGGCGTCGTCCGTCGCGATCACGAACGTGCAACTGAGCGCCAGTTCCAATCCGCCGGTGAGGCAGTACCCGTCGACGGCGGCGATCACTGGCTTCGTCATCGCACGAACAGCTTCGGCCGGATTGGGATGAAACGTTGGCCGATCCGGATTGGCGCGGTGGTCCTTCAGATCCACGCCCGAGCTGAAGTTTCCTGCGGCGCCCGTCACGATCACCACCTTGACCGCCGAGTCGCTCTCGGCGGCGCTGGTCGCGGCGGCGAAGGCGCGTCTGAACTCGTACGACATCGCATTGCGTGTGCCGGGTCGATTGATGATGAGAACACGCGTCGCGCCGCTCGTCACTGCGACCAGTTCCTGATCGGAGGCGGCGGCGAGCACCTCCGCGACGAGCTCGGGAACGTCGCCGGAGCTCTCGTGGGCACCGGTCGGGGTGGTCATGTCGCCGCGCCGGTCAGCGGCAGTGCAGGGCTCGGCGGGCTCATGGACCCGCGGTCACGACAGCCCGAGACGACGATTGTCCCAAGCGATGAAGTGTTCGTCTGGACGAATCCTGATCACCACCTTGTCGCCGCGACGCTCGTATGCCGCCCTGGTTTGGTCCGGCATGTCTGGCCGCTCCAGCCGATAGCCCTCGTACTTGGATGCGGATCGGGCAAGGAGGAGCTCATCGAGCTCGGGCTCGGGAGAGACGACTGCAGCCGTGCCGGTCAAGTGAACGGCCACGAGGTCGACCCACCGCTCACCCGATTCGACCAGGAAGGACACCCGTGGGTTGTGTCGCACACGATCGACCTTCTTCGTTCGGCCGGGTGTGCGCAGGTAGATATCGCGCTCGTGTGTCACGAACCACAACGGAAGCGCGACCGGGGTGCCATCTCGTCGAAGCGAGGTGAAGATGCCCGTATGGGCGGCCTCGACGAGGACCCATGCGTCATCGGCGGTCAAGCGCACGCTCGTCTGCTTTGTCATGACACGCGCTCCCGGCACCGTGAGGACAGCGTCTCGGAACCGTCAACGCCGTGCGAGAGGTCGCCGGCGAGTCGAGCGGACGCTGCGATGAGCTGGATCGAAGCCTGCAGCGGAAACTAGATGAGCCTTTTCGGCGCTGTCAAGACGACTGTCGACGACTTCGGCCACCGAGCCGTGCTTTGTTCGCGTCGGAACGTCGGTGGCGCTGCGCCGACCAGCCGCCGCGGTCAGCTCGCACGTGGTCCGGTGGACGGTTCCGTTCGTAGAACTACTGCACTATTCTGAGCATCCGAGTCCTGTGGACTCGAGCTGCCCGCCGCCAACCCCAAGGTCTGACCATGCCAGCACCATCGTCGCTCCGCCCGATCGCGGATGCGGACGTGCCGGCGGTCGGCTTCGGAGCGATGAGGTTGGGGCTCGCGGGTCGACCTGACCGAGAGCGGGCGATCCAGACGGTCCATGCGGCACTCGACGCGGGCGCTCGAGTGATCGACACCGCCGTCAACTACTGCGCCGACGCCTCCGAATACGGCTACCTGGACGGGTTGGTGGCGGACGCGCTGCGGTACGTGGTCGGGCGACGCTGACTCCGTCGTCGTCGTCTGCAAGGGCGGTGTCGTGCAACCGGAGCCGGGCCGCCACGTGCCTGATGGCACGCCGCGCAACCTTCGCAGGTCATGTGAGATCACGTTGCGCGAGCTCCGGGTCGAGAGCATCGGGCTCTACCTCCTCCACGCCGTCGACCCGGCCGTTCCGTTGATGGAGTCGGTGGGGGCACTCGTCGAGCTGAAGCACGCCGGCAAGATCCAGCGCATCGGACTCTCCAACGTCGGTCGACGGCAGATCGAGGCGGCGAGCGCCGAGCTCGACGTTGCTGCCGTGGAGAACCAGCTCTCGCTCTGGTCCCGCCGATCGATCGGTGCCGCTCAGTACTGCGCCGAGCACGCGATCGCGTTCCTCGCCTGGGGACCGCTCGGCGCTCTCGGAGCTCGTGGGGACGGCGTGCCGGTGCCCACCGCGCTGACGACCATCGCGTCCGCACGAGGCGTGTCGACGGCACAGGTCGCCCTGGCGTGGGTCATCGCGCAGTCGTCCTCGGTGATCGCGATCCCCGGCGCTCGCCGACCTGGCACGATCCGTGACAGTCTCGCCGCCCGAGACCTCGTCCTGACCCCGACCGAGCTCGAAGTGCTCGACGCGTCCTCTTGAGCGACGTGGTGGCCGACAGCCAGAGCTGGATGCCCGCTCGACCGATCGGCGGCGCGCCGCGGTCACCCCTCATTTCCTCGGGCGCTCGTGTGGCGGTTCGACGTGTCCGGAACGTGTGCGGACGTGAGTCGACCAGCCCCGTGCTCCGCCGCGAGTGGAGTCCGTGAACGTCTCCCGGAAGACGGGCGAGGCGATCGCCGAGAGCATCCGATACCGGATCGCGGATGGCGATCTGCGTGCCGGTGATCGCCTCCCCACCGAGGAGCAGTTCGCCGACATGCTCGGGGTCGCGCGGACGACGCTCCGAGAGGCGCTTCGGATCCTCGAGTTCCAGGGCCTGATACGGATCAAGCGCGGGCGGGGGGGAGGAGCCACGATCACCGCCCCCGACCTCGAGGGGATCGCTGGACCGCTGGCGGTCATCCTTCAGCTGCGAGGGACGCTCGTGACCGACCTCGACGAAGCGCGTCGGCTCATCGAGCCGCAGTTGGCGGCAAGGCTGGCGGAGCATCACACCGAGGACGACCTCGCGGCGTTGCGGACCGCTGTGAGCGCATGTTCCGCGGCGGCGGAGGCCGACGACCGGGAAGCGTTCGGTCTCGCTACGGCGCGGTTCCACGAGACGATCATCAAGCGCGCAGGCAACGACACGCTCAGTGCGTTGTCCGAGCTGTTGCACCGAATCGTTGCCGATCGGTACCTGGCCGCGGCGGAGCGCTCGAACCTCGGGTCGATGCGGCAGGGGGTGCGGGCGTCGTGGAAGCTGGTCGACCTGATCACCGATGGTGAAGCCGAGCGCGCCCTCGCGCATTGGGGGAGCCACATGTCGCTCGCGATGGAACCGGCCAGGGATCGTCGGCTGGAGGTGCGCCCGGTTCCCGATGCCGACCTTGCCGACGGTTGGCGTGCCGTGCTGGCCAGCCTCGGCCACGAGGCGCAGCCGACGAGTCCTGGCTAGCCGCCGGCAGGATGCGACGGTCGACACACGTTCGCCGACCTCGGAGCTGAGCGATCATGTCGTCTGCGAACAGGCTGAGCCGCTGGTGGCCAATGAGCGCCGGTAGCGCATCTCAGGAACGACGACCCCGAAGACCTCATCGTCACGTCGTACGTCGTCGTCGCGCCACGCCTCGGACTCGTAGAACCGGCGGGCCCGGTCGTTCTGCGGAACGACCCACAGCACTGCTTCCCGATGGCCGAGCCCAGCCAGCTCCGCGGTCACGTCCCGAAGCAGAGCTCGGCCGAGCCCATGGCCCCACACCTGGGGGTCGACGTTGATGGCGTACAACTCACCGACGCCCGCAGTCCCACCGTCGTGTTCGGGTCCGGCCGCCGCGAACCCGACGACGACCCCGTCATCCATGATCACCTTCAGCCGCTGACCGGGCCGCAACGCCAGCACCTGGCCGCTCCAGTACGCGGCTCGATCGTCAGCGTCGAGCGCGTCGAGGTACGCATCGGGCATCACGCCTCGATATGCGGCCTGCCAGGCACGCACCTGGATCGCCGCGATCCGCTCCGCGTCCCCGAGCTGCGCGAAGCGGATCGTGAGCGGCACCACGTGCATCTTGCTGAGTCAGCCCGCGACGGCTGTAGCGCGTTTCTGCCGTCCACGCCACGTCGATCGGCGGTGCCGCGTCGCCACAGCAAGGCGTCGCGAGGGGGGAGAGCGACGATGCCGGTGTGGAAGACAACCCCGTCGCCCGCCGTCGCAATCCTGACCACCCGGTGACCGAGTGCCGGCGCTCGGATCTATCCGAGCGCGGCCAACACCTCCTGCAAGCCGGCCTGGGCGTCGGCGACCAGCTCCGGGGTCGCCGCCCATCCGTCGATCTCGATCAACATCGACGGGACGCCGGCCACGAACGCCGACCAGCTCTCGCCACCGCCGTGCTGGGTGACATCGGGGCGCACGGGTAGCCCAGCTGCATCCGCCCACGCCTGCTCGAGCGCCGAGCTCGTGGCACCGATCGCGCTGACATAGCCGAGCGGCTGGTGGACCCAGATCACGATGTCCGGCTGCAGCTGCTCGACCAGCGCCACCAGCGCCTGCGTCTCGGGTTCGCTGAGCGGCGCCGGGCCGCCGTCCTGCGGGCGCCAGTCCCACGGATAGTTCCGGTTCAGATCGACGCCGTTGGCGTTGCACCGCATCCCTGCCGCCGAGCCATCCGGGTTGGCGACCGGAACGAGCCACAGCTCGACGTCGGGGGCGATCGCCGCTTGCAGGAGGCCACGGACCGCTGGTGGAGTGACCGGCTCGTTGCCGTGCAGGCCCCCGATCACGAGCACTCGCCGCCGGGGCGCGTCGACCGCCCGGACCAACACGGCGATGTCGCGTCCCTGCACCGACTGACCTGCGATGGTGGTCGTCCAACCAGCGGGTACCTCGGGCGACGAGATGTCGGAGGGCGGACGCACCTCCCAGATCGACGGTCCCTGACCGGCCTGCGCGCAGGCGAACAGGCCGACGGGAGGCTCACTGGCCGCCGTCGAAGTCGACGTCGAGGTGCTCGTCGTGGAGGACGTGGAGGAGGTGCTCGTGTTGCTCGTCGTCGGGGCGATGGTCTTCGTCGTCGTGGGAGCGATCGTGGTGGTCGTCGACGTCGTGCTGGTCGACATGGACACGAGGGTGCTGGTGTCCGCCGGTGACCCGGCCGCCCGTGAGGGCGAACTGCTCGGCGAATCGCACCCGGTGGTCACGAGGACCAGGGTGATGATCGGCAGCGTCACGAGCCTCGTCAACTGATCCGCGACTCGCGATCGCGGGGCCACTCTCGCAGTCTGCCCCGAGTTCGAGCGGTCGTTCCATTGCGTCGGGACGACACGTGGCGACGGGCGAATCGCATCGTTCGGTCGAGCATCGATCACCCAGGGGGTCGGCGGATCTACGTCACACTCAACGGAAGATCAACGCCGCAGCGACAGGGACGGCGACGGGCTCGTCGCTCATGACCGCTCCCGTCTCAACTTCCCATGCCACCGTCGACGGGCAAGCCGGCGCCGGTGATGAACCTGGCGGCGTCCGAACACAGGAAGACGACGACGTCGGTCATGTCGCCGATCTCGCCAAGGCGCCCGGCGGGGGTCAGGGCGATGACATCGGCGACGGCGGCCTCGGGCGACGGCCACAGACCGAGCTCGGCCATGTCGACGGCCAGTTTCATGCCCATCTCGGTGGGCACGAGTCCCGGGTAGATGCAGTTGACCCGGACCCCGTAGCCGAGCTTGCCGGACTCGACGGCGGCGACGCGGGTGAGCCGGTCGACAGCCGACTTCGTCGCCGAGTAGCCCGAGATCGCCGGGAACGGGATCGTCGCGGCCACCGACGCCACGTTGACGATCGCGCCGCCAGCGCCCGCGGACCCGCCTGGACGCATCGCCCGGAAGGCGTGCTTCATGCCGAGGCTGACGCCGACGACGTTGACGTCGAGCATCCGGCGCAGATCGTCGGCGTCCGCGTCGATCACGAGCGCCGAGATCTCGATGCCGGCGTTGTTGACGAGGATGTCGAAGCCACCGAGCACTTCGACGGCGCTGCTGACGGCTGATTCCCAGTCGGCGTCCTGCGTCACGTCGAGGTGCACGAAACCCGTCTTGGCGCCGGTCGCGCCGACCTTCTCTGCGGTCGTCCTCCCGAGGTCATCGAGGACGTCGCCGATGACCACCCCCGCGCCCGCTGCCGCCAGCGACTCGGCGATACCCGCACCGATGCCGCGCGCTCCACCGGTGACGAGGGCCTTGCGACCGGACAAGTCGAAACCGCTCACGATGCACCCCCGATTGATCGTTCAGTGGGGCCGACCCGCGCACCGTAGCCCACCCACCGGTCGACCGACCCAACCCCGACGGTGGGAGGCGCCTCGACACTGCAGCTGACCACGTCGCCGCCCCACGCACATCTCGCCAGGGCACAACCTGCGCATGTCGGGCCGAGCGTGGATCGAAACCTTGTGAGCAACATCACGATCAGTGGCCGCACGTGTGCCGGATCACCTACCGCGGCGCGCCGTCATCGTCTCTGCTTCGGGCCTGCTCACTCACGTACGAACACGGTGCCTTCTCGCTCGACGACCACGCCCCGACCCAGGGGCAGGATCCTCGTCAGCAGCCGGTAGCCAGCATCCGACCCGGGGATCTTGGCGAGGAAGCCCTGCGGGCCCCGCGCCATACGACCGGTGGCCACGTCGTACCTGGCGCCATGCCACGGACAGACCAGGCAACCGTCCTCATCGATGGTGCCACCGGCGAGATCGGCACCGAGATGCCGACAACGGCGAGTTACCGCAAACAGCTCACCGCCCGCGTTTCCCACCGCGTACCGTCCGGCACCGCGGACGATCCCGGGCACCAGCTCGGCGGCGGCCCCCACCTCGATCTCTCGTGCCATCGCCCCTCCCACGGGTCACTCTTCACCGTACTCAGCGGCGACCGGCTGTTGAGCTGACCGGTGGTCATCGAACGCGACGGCGTCGTCACGACCGAGCGGGGCAACGACACGCGGTTCGTCGCCCGGCGTCGGCCTCTCTGCCGTGAGGGTCGGGCTGTCGGCCCCCCGGGGGTCAGTCGAAGATCGCCTCGGACTTCTGCCAGATGTGTGTCGTGCCGCAGTGCGGGCACCGCACCGTGTTGCCGGTCAGCACCGATCGATGGAAGGACTCGGGCTCCATCGTCATGCCCGTGCGCACGGGTTTGCCCGTCGTCGGACAGGTGATCGAGATCGCTCCCACAGGGCCCTCCTTGCCGGAGTGACCGACGCTCGCTGGGAGGTCGGCGTGAAGCAACCTGTCGGCTGAAATGTCTCCAGATCGTCGCTCTGGGCCCGGACGGTGGTCGAGGGCGGGCGTCGCCGGTCGATGCGTGCGAGGCTGGCGGGCATGCACGATGCGCGTCGAGTTCGAGGCGGCGTCGGCGGGCTCGCGAGGTCGGGTGTTCAGCGATCTGGACGCGTCGTTCGCGCTGCGTGCGTTGCCTGGGCCCTACTTGCCGTGGGGCTCGGGTTCGATGCGGCCGGCGGGTCTGGTCGAGGTGTGCAACGACGTGGTGCTCAACGACCGCGGCAACATCGTCGAGCTCGGAAGTGGCGTGAGCACCGTGATCGTGGCGCGTCTGCTCGCCCAGCTCGGCGGCGCGGCCCGGCGAAGGTTGGTTGCCGTGGAGCACGATGCGCGATGGCGCAGGTGGGTGGTCGGGCAGTTGGTCACTGAGGGCCTCGGCGCGAACGCCGTGGTGGTGGAGGCGCCGTTGCGGCCGCTCGCCGACGGTGGCCGGTTGGCGTGGTACGACGAGGCCGCGCTCGATGCAGCGATCGATGTCATCGATCTCCTCGTCGTCGATGGTCCGCCGGCGTTCGAGCCCGGCTACGGGTTGGCCCGCCATCGAGCGCTTGGTGGTGCTGCACGATCGCCTGGTTCCTGGCGCCACGGTCGTCCTCGACGACATCGAACGGGCCGGCGAGCAGGAGGTGCTGCGCCGATGGGAGGACGAGTTCGACCTCGTGTTCCGCCGCATCGGCGATGCCGGCGTGGCGGTCGCGACGATGCCCGGGCCGTCGCTGGGCCGGCATGTCGGTGCGCTTCGATGAGCGGGTTCGGAGTTTGGCAGCATCGGCCCCGAGCGATCCGTAGTCTGCGCGGATGAGCGCCGCCGACGTCCCGCCCGCCACGGCTGGCGTCGGTGACGCGGATCGGGGAGATGTGTCGTTCCGATCGGTGGTCCACGTCAACGAGAAGGGCGGCAGCTTCGGCGGCACCGAGGAGTACATCGCGCTGCTGACGGCGGCGCTCGGCACCTGCGGCGTGCGCTCGTCCCTGGTGTGCGGGGTCGTCACCGGCATCGTCCCGGGCGGTCTGGACGAGGTCCGGGTCATCCCCGACCTTGCCTCGCGATCGGCCCCGCGTCGAGACGGCTGCGGCGGTGGCCGCGACGATCGCCGAGCTCGACGCCGATGTCATCTACCTGCACAACGTCTTCGATGCGGACGTCGTGACCGCCATCGCGCTGGCCGGTCGAGGCGTCGTGTTGTGGTACGTCCACGACCATTACGTGACGTGTCTCAGTGAGCTCCGCTGGCGTCGCGACATCGGGAGCTGCCCACAGCGCCTCGGACACGAGTGCCTGACCGCCATCGATCACGGACATTGCGTGATGCGTCACCCTGCCCAGGTCCACGTCGGCTCCGACGTGGAACGACGAACGGCACTGAGTCGATCGATGGCCGCCGCCGACGGGGTCATCGTGGTCAGCCAGTACATGCGATCACTGCTCGTCGCCGCCGAACCTCGACTCGACCGAGATCTCCACGTGCTGTCCCGACCGATCCGGGACCTCGGCTCGCTGCGGCCGCGTCAACGCGCCACGCCGATGGAACCAGCGGTCGTCACGTACGCCGGGCGGATCAACCCCGAGAAGGGCCTCGCCGTCGTCATCGAGGCGCTCGGCGGCGACCCGATCGCCGGCGCCTGTGGAGCTGTGCATCGCCGGCGTCGTCGAGGACGAGCAGTACTGGGCCACCTGCCAACGCTCCTCGACATCCGCCACGACCGCCAACGCTGGCTTCACCGCGACCTACCTGGGCCACCTCGACTACGACGCCACCGACGAGCTGTTCCGGCGATCGGACATCGTCACCGTCCCCTCGCGTTGGCCAGAGCCACTCGGCGCGGTGGCGCTCGAGGCGATGTCCGCCGGTGCCGCGGTCGTCGCCTCACCCGTCGGCGGTCTCGCCGACGTCGTCGTCGACGGTCACAACGGCCTCCACGCCAACCCTGGCGACGTCGCGGCATGGTCCAACGCCCTCACCGCCCTCCTCGAGCAGCCCGACATGGCCCACAGGCTGGGCCGCAGGCCCACGGCGACGTGACGCGCTCCGGCATCGCCGACCACATCCGCGACCTCGACGCCCTTGTCGCCGCCTGTCGCACCAACAGCCATCCCCGAACGCGCGCTCACCGCATCGCGAGCTGACCCGCTCGATCCCAACCGATCTCGCCGCGTGCGCCCGAGACAGTCCCATCGAGGACGCCGGAAGGAACTTGGGGTCCGGCGCCCAAGTAGAGCTAGTCCGATGGATGGGACGTCTTGTCGTCGGGAGGCGCAGTGGGCAGCTCGGTGCTGAGGATGAGTGCGGTTGCGACTGAGGCTGCGCGTTCGACGACTGCGGAGAAGTAGCTCGCGAGTGATCCGCCTCCGGCGAGCGTGGGGTCGCCGAGCGAGTGCAGCAGGGCCGTGACGTTGTCGGGGGACGGCATCGGTTCGATGTCGGGCAGCGGCGCTGGTGCCCGCCAAGGGTCGACGGTCCTGGTCGGTCGATGCGCCGTGGTGCGGCGGGTGGGTCGACGCCGCTTGGCCGGTTGGTTCATGACGAGTCGTCCGTGAGCAGTTCGTCGGGCTGCAGTCCGAGGGCGTACCGGAGTTGGTCGACGTCGAGGTCGGCGATCGAGCTGGATCGGGGCAGGACGAGTTGGGCGATGTGGCGTTTGCCGGCAACGACCTCCTCGACGCGTTCGTCGATGGTGCCCGGGCACACGAGGCGGTGGGAGACGACGCTGCGTTGCTGTCCGATCCGCCAGGCGCGGTCGCGGGCTTGATCCTCGACGGCCGGGTTCCACCACCGGTCGTACAGCACGACGTGGTTGGCGGCGGTGAGGTTCAAACCGGTGCCGCCGGCCTTCAGCGACAGCACCAGCGCACCGGCGCCGGTGCCCTGCTGGAACGCGGTGACGATGCGGTCGCGGGCGCCACGCGCCAGGCTGCCGTCGTAGGAGGCCACCGGTGTCCCGGTGATCTCGCTGAGGTGGTCAGCGAGGCGCCGTCCCCACGTGGCGAAGTGCGTGAACACCAGGACGCGCTCGCCGGCAGCGAACACCGCGTCGACGATCTCCTCCAGCCGGGCGAGCTTGCCGGATCGTCCGGCGAGGGGCTGGTCGTCCTCGCGGTAGGCGGCCGGATGGTTGCAGATCTGCTTGAGCGCGGTGATCGCCGCGAGAATCGCGCCCTGCTTGTGCTCGCCTCCGCCATCGGCGTCGGTCACGTCGGCGACGAGCTCGTCGAGCACGGCCTGGTAGAGCCCGATCTGTTCGGGGGTCATCGTGCAGTGGTCGAGCTCGTCGATCTTGTCGGGGAGCTCGGCTGCCACCTCGGGCTCCCGTTTGGTACGCCGGAACACGAGGAGCCCGTTGAGTGCCCGCAGGGCGCCCTCGGCGTCGCCGGCCAGCTGCGAGACGAATGCGGGACGCGTGCCGACGAGGCCCGGGTTGGTGAAGTCCAGGATGGCCCACAGGTCACCGAGGCCGTTCTCGATCGGGGTACCGGTGAGTGCGAGTCGCATGCGCGACGGGATGCGCCGCAGCTGCTGGGCCGTCTCACTCGCCGGGTTCTTGATGGCCTGCGCTTCGTCGAGCACGCAGGTGGCCCAGCGGGATGCGGCGAGGGCGTCGATGTCGCGGACCGCGGTCGCGTACGTGGTGATCAGGACGTCGGCGGCATCGACCTCCGCCGCCAACTCGGCCGCGGTGGCCCGCGACGTGCCGTGGTGGATGACGACGCGCAGCCCAGGGACGAAGCGCGTCGCCTCGGCCGCCCAGTTGCCGACGACCGCCGCCGGAGCGATCACGAGCGCCGGCCCGGAGGCCGCGGCCCGGGCGAGGTGCGCGAGCACGGTCGGGGTCTTGCCGAGGCCCATGTCCAGGGCGAGGCATCCACCAAGGTCGGCGCGCTCGAGGAAGCCGATCCAGGCCAGGGCCTCGGCCTGGTAGCTCCGCAGCTCGCCGGTGAACCCCTCCGGCCGGGTGACCGTCGATGTCGACGCCTCCGCAGCGCGAGCCAGGATCTCGGTCGCCCAGCTGTCGCCCCGGACGTCGACGCGAAGCCCGGCCCCGTCGAGTCCGAGGCTGTGGCGCAGGATCTCGGCCCCGGTGAGCTGGCGGTCGTCGACCCGCTCGGCGAGGGCAGCAGCGGCCTGCTCGAGGTCGATCCGTTCGACCTCGACCCACCCGTTGCGCGAACGGACGAGGGGGCGAGCCTGCCTGGCGAGCCGGGCGACGTCGGCCGCCGTGAGCTCGACGTCGTCGAACAGCACCGACCACGACACGTTGCTGAGCTGGTGGGCGCCGACGACGGTGTCCGACGACTCCGCGACGAGCCGCAGCATCGGCGTCGCCTTGCGTCGCGAGATGATCGGCACGCGGACGTCGAACCCGATGGCCGCGAGCGTCGGACCAGTCGTCGTCATCAACTCCCAGGCCTGGTCCTGGGTCAACGCCACCTGGCCGCGCCGAGACCCGGTCGACCTCCCGATGGACGGGAACGCTCGGCCCAGGCGCTCCCACTCGGCGGTGACCGTGCGACCGCCGCGCTCCTGGCGCAAGGCCCCGTCGATGGGGACCGGCCGGCCGGCGCCGGTGGCAGCCAGGATCGAGACCAGCCACACCCCGGCCTCGCCGGGGGCATCGAGCTGCACGATCAACTTCGGGCGCGACGCCGACGCGACGCCACGCGTCCACCGTTCGAGGGCCTGGGCCACGTCGTCGATGAACCGTCTCGGGCCTTGGAACGGGGAGCCGTCCATACCGGCGATCACCGCATCCTGCACGTCGCGCGGCGAGATCACCGACGGCGGCGTTGCCGGCAGCTCCATCCGTTCGACGCCCTCGGCGACGATCGCCTCGACGACCGCCGTGAGGACGGCGATCGTCGTCGAGCGACCGTTCTCGCCGCCGATGATCGCGACGGGTCCTGGCATGGCCGCCGCCAGGGCAGCGATGGTCGGAGTGTCCACGAGCGCCGGCCGCCACCGCACCTCGGCCGTGACCTGCGGTCCGCGTGGACCGGGCGCACTCGCAGCGTCGGCACGATCGACCCTGATGCCGTGAGGCGGACGCCCTCGTAGGCGACCCGTCCGAGCCAGCGCAAGCTGCCGCCGACCTCGTCGGCACGGTGGCCGGCCCCGATCGACACGAGCCAGCCGAGCGTGTTCGCCAACGCGATGGCATGGCTGTCGGCCGTCGAACCGCCGGGGAGGCGAACACCCGGATGGGCCTGCCACCCCACCGGCGCCGCGCCGGCTGCCTCGAGCCGCGCCGAGACCTCGTCGTGCGACTCCGCCGCATGGCCCCGTCCGCCGGCCCAGACGACGACCTTGCCGGCCGACCACGATGCCTGCAGCTCGACGTCGCCCTGCACCGCGCCACCAGGCGCGGTCGGCACCAGGCGACCCTGCTGCGGCAACGTCGGTGGACGCAGGCGAGCTGCGACGTCGCGGAGGCTCTGAACCGTCTCGGTGAGATCGGCGACCACCTGATCGCGCTCGCTACCGGTCAACGATCGCGCCGACCCAAGGTCGTCGTCTGTCGCCCGGATCAACGCGTCGACCAGGCCGAGGGACGTCTGCGCATCCGCACGCAGACGGGCGAGGTCGTCCTCAGAGCCACGACCATCAGCGACCCGCCAGATCGCCGACTCCAGATCGGGATCGTCAACCGTCAACGGCGTGCTCACGCGATCGCAGGAACCACAACTGGGGCAGGCATCCCGCTGGCCCCACGAACATCGCTCACGCACCGAACTCACGACGACGCCAACCCTACGAGCTGACTGCGACAACCCCGCCTGCCGCGCCGATCGCGTCACGCGCGTGATCTTCACAACGCGAGGGATCCGGCCGACTGTCACGTCCCAGCAGGCCACGCACTGGCCCCTGTGACGATCGAGAACCGGCTGTTCAAGCGGTGCAGCCGCTGACGACGAGCGTGGACACGCCGAAGGCAACCCCACTGCTTGTGGCGAGGTCGGAGAGCTGCTCCTGTGCGGCGTCGAGCAGGGCAGCGAACCCGTGATCGTCGATGCTGTCGGCGAGCGTCCAGCCACGGATCTCGGTGTGGACCCAGGCTTGGACGCTGTCGAACACCTCGACGCCGGGATGACGCGTGACCGTTGGCTCGGCCAGAGCGGTTGCGGCGAGGGCACGGAGCGTCTCCGGGTCGCCCATGTGGAACGGGACCCGTATCGCCTCAGCGGCATCGGATCCGAACAGCTCCTCGATGAGAGCGGCCAGTCGTGCGTAGCCGCGGTTGTTGTCGAGTCGATCCCACACCTGGCGATTCCGACATGCAACCGCCACCCCGATCCTGTGCCGATGGCCATGGGGCGGTAACGGATCCGCACAGATCGACGTTCGTGTCATGCGCATGGAAGGCAAACGCGCCGGCTCGAACGTCGTCGTGCACGAGGACTTCCTGCCCACGATGGACGAGCGCGGTCCGCGCCCGGTCGGTGTGCTCGCCGCCACCGAATTGGCCGACACCGCCTACCGGGTCAAGTCCACTTGCGGAGCGACGGTCAGCGGACCGGGTCGATGCCAGCCGTCATCGGCACTCGCGCGGTTGTCCTACTCGTGGGTGAAGACGTTCCGCAATCCACTCTGAGAGGATTCGACATGTCGGTGATGACGCGAGGATCTGTTCCGAGACGATTTCGTCCAAGCGGCTTGTAAGAGCGCTGCTGGTCGTCACGCTTGTGTGTGGGGCGACATGGATTCCGGCGGCCGGATCGGCGCGAGGAACGAGCCAGCCGAACCAGAGGTGTGCACCGGCGACCCCCTCGTCATCACCGATGAATGCATCGACCCGCGCTTCAACGACCCGGTCATCGACGCCGTCGAGCAGCGGACCGACTCCCTCGCCGCACACCTACATGCACGGCCACTTCGAAGGCACGGATGCCCGCTTCGCGTTCTACTTCCCGCCGCCGGAGCAGTACGAGGGACGGTTCATCCTCGGTCCGACCCACCAAACCACCACCAACGAGACCAACCGCAATCCGGCCTTTGCCTTCGCGAGCGGCGCCTATCTCGTGGCCACGAACCTGGGCGGAGTCGAGAATCCGCTCGTGCCGCTGCCCATCGGAGCTGCGGACACCTCGATCCGCGGCTACCGGGTCAACACCGCAGCAGCGCGCTACTCGCGCATCGTCGCGAACGACTTCTACGCGGAGTCCCACGGCGAGCACCGGCCGTACGGGTACATCTACGGCGGGAGCGGCGGCTCCTACATGACGATCTGCACGCTCCAGCAGACCAAGGGCATCTGGGATGGCGGGGTGCCGTTCATCATGGCCAATCACATGGCGACCCCGTACACGTACACCGCGCGGATCCTCGCGCTGCGCCTGCTCCGGGATACGGGTGTCAACCAGTTCCCGGCGGTGATGGACGCGATCGACCCCGGTGGCAGCGGCGACCCGTACGCCACCCTGAACGAGGAGCAAGCCCAGGCGCTCCGGGAAGCCACCGAGTTCGGCTTCCCGCCGCGCGGCTGGTGGGACTACGCGAACATGACCCAGGGGGCCTTGACGCTCACCGCTCTCGAAGTGCCGATCCAGGATCCGACCTACGCCCACGACTTCTGGAACGTGCCGGGCTACGCCGGCTTCGACGATCCGTTCGGAACGCTCGCGGGTATCCGGGTCCAGGACCCGCCGGGAGCGAGAACCGTCCTGCAGAACCTCGGCTTCGGTCTGCTCCTCGACAGCGCGCCGCCTCCCAGCCAGGCCGCAGGGGCCGACCTCATCGCCGACACTGGTCTGCAGGCAGGAGACAAGTGGCCCCTGGTCGCCGTGCAGGGCAACCTCGTCATTCCCTTTGGCGGGGGGTTCGGCTTCCCGCCCTTCACGAACGTGCGACCCGGCGACAAGGTGCACATCGACAACTCGCTCGTCATCGGCCTCCAGTACTACAACCGCTACCAGGATCCGCAGTTCGAGCAGCCGGCGGGGGAGCCCGACTACTACGCGTGGAACGCGTGGCGGAGCGAGAACGGCGACCCGCTCTACGTGCAGCGCGACGTCATCACGGGCCTGGAGCGGGCCTCCTCGTCGGCTGGCTGCGTCGAGGACGGCACCTTCAACGGCAAGATGGCGGTCGTCAACAACCTGATGGACATCGACGCCACGCCCTGGTACGCCGACTGGTACCGGACGCTGGTGAAGGGGCGCCTCGGCCACAGGATCGACGATCGCTTCCGGCTCTACTACAACGACCACGCCATGCACGGAAACCCCGGAGGCAACCTGGCAGCCAACGCTCGCACGATCGACTACACCGGCATGCTGCAACAGACGGTGCGCGATGTGATGGCGTGGGTCGAGACGGGAAAGCATCCTCCGGCCGGCACGCGCTACGAGATCGAGGACGGAGCCCAGGTGAACGTGCCGCCAGTCGGCCGTGCTCCGCCGGGGCACGCAGCCGGTCGTCCGCCTGCGGGCCAACGGCGGTGAGCGTGCCGACATCTCAGTGGGCGACACCGTCACGTTCGACGCGCAGATCAGCACACCGCCCGCAACGGGCAAGGTGGTGTCCGCGAAGTGGGACTTCCTGGGCGTCGGCAACTATCCCGTGGATGCAGCGTTCGGCCGGCCCAGGGCGCAAGTTCGCCTCACCACCACGCACACCTACACCGAGCCCGGCACCTACTTCCCGGTGCTGCGTGCCGCCTCGCAGCGGGACGGCGATGCCAGCGACCCCTTCACGCAGATCAACAACCTGGCCCGCGTGCGAGTGGTGGTCAGCGAGTAGGTATGCGGTTCGAGGATGACTGGAGTGGCCGGACGTGGCCGTGTTCCCGTCCTCCTTCCGTGCCGTCCTCTTGCCGTCCTGATCAGGCTCGAGGAGGCTCCTGAGCACTGCCGGATCTCGCACCGGTCGAGGTTTGCGGGGGCCAGGCGAGCCCCGATCGCCGCGCCCGCTGTCCTCCGTCTGCACCACCCACGCGCGCCAGCGCGGATTCGGGGCGCCGTCGCAGTCACGTTCGCGCCGGTTCACGGTCCCGGGCGAACGCCGCTGTCTCGCGCCGCGTGATCATGTTCACCGTCCGCGAGCACCACGTAGCGAGTGCTGAGCCGGATCGGTTGGCGGTCGCGTCGACGCCTCGTGCGCCCGCGCCGGCGCCCGATTATTGACAAATATGACTGTCAATTCTATGATCGCCGCATGGACGACGGCACCGATGACGGCGGACATCCACGCGACGTCGTCGTGCTCGAGGATCCGGCGACCGTGGCCGTCCTGCTCGATCCAGTGCGGGCACGCGTGCTCGCAGCGCTGACCGAACCGGGCTCGGCGACGACGGTCGCCGCCCAGCTCGGGCTCGCCCGCCAGGCCGTCAACTACCACGTCCGCGCGCTCGAAGCCCACGGGCTGGTGACGCTCGTGGAGGAGCGGCCGCGGCGTGGGCTGACCGAGCGCGTCGTGCAATCCTCGGCTCGCGGCTACGTCCTGTCGCCGGCTGTGCTCGGCGAGCTCGCCGCGGACCCTGACCGCACCGACCAGCTGTCGGCGCGCTACGTGATCGCCCTGGCGTCGCGGGTGGTGCGTGAGGTGTCGTCGCTCGCCAGCGCCGCGGCCGGTGCCAAGCGGCAGCTCGCCACGCTGGCCATCGATACCGACGTGCGCTTCGCGAGTGCCGCCGATCGCGCTGCGTTCACGGCCGAGCTCGCCGACGCCGTTCGCACGATCGCCGGTCGCCACCACGACGAGCACGCCCCGAACGGGCGCTGGCACCGCCTGGTCGTCGCCGCCCATCCCCGCCCCGGACAGGAGGAGCACCGAGATGTCGCAAGCTGAGCCCCCCGCGACACCGCAGCAACGGGTCATCGACCTCAGCGTCGAGGTCGCCGGCACTCCGCAGGAGGTGTGGACGGCGATCGCCACTGGCCCCGGCATCTCGTCGTGGTACGTACCGACGACCGTCGAGGAGCACCAGGGCGGGGCGACGACCTCTCGCTTCGGAGAGGGACCCGAGATGCTCATCCCCGGATGCGTGACAGCGTGGGAGCCGCCCCACCGCGTCGTGTTCGAGGGCGCCGAAGGCGGGCCGGGGATGGCGTTCGAGTGGCTCGTCGAGGCACGCGACGGCGGGTCGTGCGTGGTGCGCCTGGTCAACAGCGGCTTCGTCGCCGGCACCCCGTGGGACGACCAGTACGACGGCATGGCCGAAGGATGGCGGCTCTTCCTCCACAACCTCCAACTGCACCTCGCCCACTTCCCAGGCGAGGTCGCCACGGCGATGCTGCCGGTGGCGACGTGGTCCGCAACGTGCGAAGCAGCCTGGTCCCGGCTGACGACCGCCCTCGGAGTCGCCAGCGCACCGCAGCCCGGGGATCGCATCACGCCGACCGCCACCGACGTCCCGCCGCTCGCCGGCATCGTCGTCGAGGCCGAACCCTGGCGAGTCTCGATCCTCCTCGACGAGCCCGCGCCCGGAACCGCCTTCATCGCCTGCGAAGGCGTCGGAGACCAGACCGGTGTGTCGGTGTGGCAGTACCTCTACGGCGCCGCCGCCGCCGACGTCATCAGCCGCGACCAGCCGCGCTGGCAGGACTGGCTGGAACGCCACACGAGCTGACCCGAACGCAGCCGACCTCTCCCTGATGTTGCCCACGATGACGCCGATCGTGCGCGCCGCAGCCCGCCGACCATCACCTCGGCGCGGGACCAACTTGCCATGGACCCGGAGGCGGTGATCCCTCAGGCCTCAGGGCCTCCCGTCCACAAGCCGATTTCGAGACGCCGCAGCCCTGCGCTGTCGATGGCCCGAATGGTGTGGCGCTGCGTCGATCGCAGGGCACCCCTATCGCCGCACGGCGTACCGGACGTGGGTGGCGAACGGCGACTGGTGCACCCGGCGGATCTCGAGATCGATGTCTCGTGTGAAGCCGTCGAACAGCCGCTTGCCGGCGCCGATGATGACGGGTGCCGTCGAGATCGCCAGCTCGTCGACGTAGCCGGCGTCCAGCGCCTGGCGGATCACGTCGGCCCCGCCGCCGACCCCGACGTCGCGTCCGCAGGCGGCGTCATTCGCTTGTTGCATCGCGGTCGCTAGATCGTCGACGAACACGAACCCCGTTGCCAGGTCGGGGGCGTCACCGACGCGGTGCGTCAGCACGAACAGCGGCCCGGCGAACGGGTTCGTACCACCCCACGCTCCAGCTGAGTCGTACATGCCGCGGCCGCACACGCCGGCGCCGAGACCCGCCTCGAGCTCGTCGTAGAACTCTCTGTCCGCACCGCTCATCGCGAAGTCGTGCTCGCTGTCGTACGCCCACGGCCCACCCATCACCCAGTTGTGCAGCCGCTCGCCGCCGGCGCCGAGCCCGCACCCGGGACCGTCGCCCGGGCCGGTGATGTAGCCGTCGAGGGAGACGGTGATGGTCGCGATCACGCTCACGGCGGACAGACCCTGCCCGAGCTGCGACCGGTCGTGCTAGCCGGACTGGTGACGTTCGACCGGGCGGGCACCACCGACATTGTGGAGGCCGCCGGACCGGCGCCGGACCAGCGAGTCCTCCTCACCGTCGCCGGCGCGACCCACACCCTGCACCCCGCCGAGGGGGAGGACCTCTCGTTCCCAGGCGCCGAAGCAAGCCGCCGCCGAACGCTGTGATGGGGACACGCGCTGGGTGCCGGCGTTCTCGGAAGATCACGCCGTCCGATCCTGGTGGCCGGCATCGGAGGACACCGTTGGGCGCGAACGCGTATGGCGCAGCTGTTGCGCGATCGACGTTGTTCCGCGTCGGGTCGACTCCGGCGACGCGACCGCGGCGGTGTGCTGCGAGGCTGAACCGATGCGCTATCGACGACTGGGCCGGACTGCCCTCCAGGTCAGCGAGCTGTGCCTCGGCACGATGAACTTCGGGCCCCAGACGCCCGAGGACGAATCGTTCGCGATCATGGACGGAGCCCTCGACCTCGGCATCAACTTCTTCGACACCGCCGACCGCTACGGCGGCGACAAGGGAGCCGGTGCCACCGAGTCGATCATCGGCCGCTGGTTCGCGCAGGGCGGTGGACGGCGGGCGAAGGTGGTCCTGGCGACGAAGCTGTTCGGGGCGATGTCCGAGTGGCCCAACGACGGGCGGCTCTCGGCGCGTCACATCCGCATGGCCTGTGACGACAGCTTGCGGCGGATGCAGACCGACCACATCGACCTCTACCAGATGCACCACGTCGACCGGACCGCGCCTTGGGAGGAGGTGTGGCAGGCGATGGACACGCTGATCCAGCAGGGCAAGATCACCTATGTCGGGAGCAGCAACTTCGCCGGCTGGCACATCGCCCGAGCGAACGAGGCGGCCGGCCGCCTCCACACGCTCGGCCTCGTCAGCGAGCAGAGCCACTACAACCTCCTCGTACGCACCGTCGAGCTCGAGGTGCTACCGGCGTGTCGCGAGTACGGCGTCGGCGTGATCCCGTGGAGCCCACTGTCGAGCGGGCTGCTCGGCGGCGTGCTCCGCGACTCCGGCCGCTCCCGCCGCCAGTCGGAGCAGTCGCTGAAGCGGATCGAAAAGCTGCGCCCGACGCTGGAGCACTGGGAGAAGCTGTGCGCCGACCTCGGTGAGGAGCCTGCCGCGGTCGCGTTGGCGTGGCTCCTGGCGCAGGATGGCGTCACCTCCCCGATCATCGGCCCGCGCACGATGGCCCAGCTCGACGGCGCCCCGCTGCGCGCCCTGGACATCACGCTCGCAGCCGACACGCTGACCGCGATCGACGCCATCTTCCCTGGCCCCGGCGGGACCGCCCCCGAGGCCTATGCCTGGTAACTCGTCGTTGCGATCACGTTTCGAGCTGCCCGTGTGTCGGTCGATCGCTGAGGACCGGCGTCCTGCGACCCGGTCGAGTAGGTGATGGTCGTCGTCCATCGGCGCCAGCGGTGCGGCGGATCTCGGCGGCCCGGTTGGCACCGAGCGGGGACCCCGGCGGCGACAGAGGCGAATGAGGGCGCTGGCGTTGCGGACGACCACAGCCGACGCTTCGCGGTCGATGCGCGGCCGGCGCGGTGCTCGTGTGCGGTCACGGTGGGGAGCGGGCCGATCTGGAGCGACGTCGGCCGGGTCGGCCACCACTGACCTCAACGGAGGACATTCCGGATGCCAACGAGGTGATCCGCCTGGACCGCCTCACGAGCGACGCGGTGGACACACGTCCCGGCGTCTCCGCCGCCGCCATCCGTGAGCACGTCGAGTCCGCAGGTCAGCTACTCCCACTCGCAGGTGCGCGAGTGTTGCGAGGCCGTACGAAGGTCAACGCTCGGCAAGTTGGGCCACCGGGGATCGAGGACGCGGCGGCACCGCACCATCCCCGCGATTTCCAGACACGCCAGATGAGGCATTCTGGATTGGTGGTGGCAGATGGCGACGACACGCCCGACTACACGGGGCCGCCGGACGCCAAGTTCCGCAGCGTCGGTTGGCGCGCAGGTAACGCGTTCGTCAGCGTGCTTGCACGGGTGGGCGTCGGGCCCATCCACCTGCTGACCACGCGTGGTTCCAAGAGCGGACGGCCACACACCGTTCCCGTGGTCCCGGTCGACTTCGACGGCAAGAGGTGGCTGGTCGCGCCCTACGGAGCGGTCCGGTGGGTGCACAACGCCCGAGCGGCTGGACACGTGAGCCTGCGGTACGGACGCACCACGCGGGAGTACGCAATCCGGGAGGCGTCTGCGGACGAGGCCGGGCCCGTTCTCAAGCGCTATCTCGCCGTCGCCACACGGACACGCGCTCTGTTCACGGCGACGCAGGACTCCCCCGTGGAGGACTTCGTCGCTGAGGCGGAGCGTCACCCCGTGTTCGAGCTGGTCGCAGTGGGCAGCGACGACCCAGGAGGCTTCTGACCAGGTCGTGACGCCGACTTCGTACGAGAGGTGGAGCTCGCACGTAGGGTCACGGTCGTGTCGGAAGAGCGGATGATCGAACTGGTCCAAGAGGCACTCGACGAGCTCGGTGTGGCCGACCGCATCTTCGCCGGCAACCGCACGCGCCTGCACTCCGGGCTCCTGTTCCGCCTCGACCGCTCGGACGTCACCGCCGAGGTGCACCAGCGCGTCAACGTGCGGATCCTGGAGTTGATCGACGGCGCCACGGGGTCGCGGCTGGAGCTCGAAGGCAACCGGCTGCCTGTGACCCACAGCAAGGACGTCATCGACCACCTGCGCTGACGCCGCCGGGGGACGTCCCGGCGCTGCACCAGCCGGGGAGTCGTCACGTCTCGTGGTCATCGGCTCGCCGTATTGCATGCTGGAGCTCGTGGTGACGGGCGACGCCGACCTCGAGTTCGCTCTCGCGTTGGCCGACGGCGAGTACGGCAGCGTGTCGGCGGCGGATCATCCGTGACGCGGTGGCGCCGCCGCGGGTGCCGCGTGGTCGGGATTGGAGTCGTCCGGGTGGATCTCGCGTGAACGCTGTGCCGCCGGTTGACGGGGCCGCGGTGAACTCGACGGTGACCGGCGACTCGAATCGACCAGGAGCGGGTAGACAAAGCTGACTCGGGGGCCAGACCCGGGGGTCCTCAGTCCCAGAAGCGGTCGGCGGTGGGGCGATTCGTTCACACTGCCGGGTGCTCGTGGAGTCAGCGAGTTGGTCTGGGTTCGCTGTGGCACACCGACGCCGGGACCTCGACTACGGAGGTGACAACGTGTCCCACCCCCATGGACATCACAACCGGCTCAGTCGCTGGTGGCGTCGATCCGGCGGTCGCCGGCCGCGTTGGCCGCGAGCGGCCCTGCTCGCCGTCGGCGGCCCGTTGGCCCGGCGGCTGTTCCGACTCCGCGTCGAGGGTGTCCAGCATCTGCCGGCGACGGGACCGGCGATCATCGCCGCCAACCATCTGTCCTTCTTCGACCACATCGCGCTGAGCTTGTCCACCGGCCGCCGGTTGAGCTTCGTCGGTAAGGCCGAATACCTCGACAGATGGAAGACACGACTCGTGTTGCCAGCGCTCGGCATGATTCCGGTTGATCGCGGCAACCCGCGCCGCGCCCTCGCTGCGCTGGAGCAAGCCGCCGACGTGCTGCGCGCCGAGGAGCTGTTCGCGATCTATCCCGAGGGCACACGCTCACGAGATGGTGCGCTCCACACCGGCCACAGCGGCGTCGGGCACCTCAGCATGGCGACCGGTGTGTCGGTCGTCCCGACCGGGATCGTCGGCACCGACCGCATCCAGCCGCCCGGCGCCCGTGTTCCGCGGCCGTTCACGCCCGCCGTCGTACGCTTCGGTGCTCCTATCGATCCGGTCGGCTATCAGGGGACACGGCGCGAACGACGGCGACGGATCACCACCGACGTGATGCAGGCGATCGGCGAGCTGACCGCGCAGCGCCCTGGCATCGACGTTGCCCGTCACGAGCGTCGGCTTCGACGACACACTCGCCACGACCGCTGACCGCCGGTTTGCACCCGCACCACGGGTGGTCCCGTCGGCGCCCCCTTGACCGGCGCCTGGTCACCCACGGCGCCGCACTCGTCGGCGAGTGGCGCAGTCGTCGTTCCGCTCGGGTGTGACTGTGGAGCCGTCCTCGATCGAGCCGATCCCGATCGGCTCTTCGGTGCCGCCGCAGGCCGATGTCAGAGATGCCACCCGGCGGGGGCGCGGGGATCGGGCATGTAGACGCAGTACGTGCCGGTGCGGATGGTACGGGTGAGATGCTCGCCGAGCTGGGGGTGGTGGGCAGCGATGCGGGTGATCGCCTGGCGGACGGCGCGGGTCACGCCTGCTCGGGCGCGCTCTGACGCCGATCCGGCTCGTCGGTCTCGACCGCTCAAGCCGACGGCCCGGGAGAGTTCTCGAAGGAGGAAGTCGCGTTCGGCGTCGGCCTGCGCGGCCCGCTCGCCGTCCCCGATGGCCTGCGCTTGCTCGATGTCGTCGTCGATCTCGGCGAGGCGACGGCGGTAGGCGTCCTTGGCTTGAGCGTCGAGCATCTCTCCCGCATCTCCGAGTGCCCACCGCGGGGGGCGGCCCGCCCGGCTGTCGTCGACGTGCGCAGTGCTGCTGGTCTCGGCGGCGACGAGGTCCAGCACGTGGTATTCCCGGCCCGGGTCGGCGAAGAGGCGGGCGAGGTAGTGCATGCCCTTGACGTCGCGCACGCGGACGGTGGCGTCTTCGAAGCTGACCGTCCAGTAGTCACCTTCGCGTCGAAACACGTTGAGGCTCGCCTCCGGCTGCTCGTCGAGTCTGCCGCTGTTCGCGGCCTGGGACACCGACGGCGCAGCTTCGATCGCTTCGAGGATCGTGCGGGCCGCTCGACGCTCCAGGGCGGCCCGCTGCCCACTGCCCCTGGCGTCGTGGGCGTCGGCGAGGCCGAGGCGGGAGAGCGCCGCCTCGTAGGGGGCGCCGACTTCGTTCCACAGTCGCACTGCTTCCGACAGGGACTGTTCCGCGCCCACCGCATCGCCGTCGACGAGGCGAACCCGTCCGCGCGCGTGGGCGGCGCCGGCGACCAATGCTTTGCTCTCGAACCGGGCGGCGACGAGCTCGAGCTCGTCGGCGGCCGATCGAGCCAGGTCGACGTCGCCGGACGCGATCGCGATCTCGACCTGCGCCTCCAGCAGCGGCGCCCGCTGCAAGTCGTTGTTCGGGGGCCGCTCCTTGGACGGTACCCGCAGCGGGTGCGCGAGGGCGTCTCGTATCGACGTCGCCGCGGCAGCCACGTCGCCTCGGGCCAGACGCACCCGCGCCAGCGCCGGCTGGGGATCCCACCCGGCGAGATGAGCCGCCAGCAGGGCTTCCTCGGCACCGGGGATGTCGCCCTGGTGCAGTCGTATCCGGCCCAGCTCGTTCAGCGGCCACCCAAGCTCCCGCCGCAGGAATGGGCGCAGCTCCTCGCACGCCATCAGCGCTTGACGCTGCGCCTCCTCGCACGACCCGCGCAGCCTGAGGATCTCGGCGCGGTGCACCCGGCAACGCCCGTGCAGGCTGCCGATGGCATTCGTCTCACACCACCGCTCCATCGCCTCGGTCCATTGCTCGGCCTCGTCATACCGCGCCAGGCCCTGCAGTGCACACACCAACTCGCAGTAGACGACCCCCGTCGAGAGTGCATCGAGCTCCCCCGAGACCGTCGCCACCCCGGCCTCGTCGAGCAGCGCCAGACCTCGCCGGACATCACCATCCAAGATGAGGAGCCGGGCCTCGGCGATCCGCCCGATGGCACATGCCGCCGGGTCAGACGTCGCCCCGCTGTCGATCGCCCGTCGGGCCCAGTGGCGAGCGCCGGGCACGTCGCCAGTCAGCATCCGCTCATAGGCGCGGACAACCGCCAGCCAGGCGTGCGCCGGCGTCTCCCCAGCACCCTCGAGCAGCCGCTCCGCCCGTGCCAGCCAGCCGCGCACCGGCGCCATCAACGCAGTGTCGAAGAGCAGGTGCATCGCCACACGAACGGCCGCCCCCGCAGCCGCCACCTGGTCACCGGACTGGACGCACGCCGCATGGGCGCGCTCCCATGCCTCGATGGCCACATCGAGATAACCGGCCGCGTAGGCGACCTCGCCCAGCACTGGGAGATCGCCGGGAGCGAGGAGGCCGTCGGCGTCCGCCTCCACCAAGAGGTCGAACGCGGTCTGCCAGTCTCCCCGGGTCGCCGCCTCGCGGGCCCGGTCGGCGAGGCCGCCATCGGCGTCATCGCTCATCGCACGCCTCCCGAATCCGGAGCCGATCGCGGCTCGCGTGAGACGGCCCCGAACGTAACCAAGAGAGTTACCGCCGTAACAGTCTTGCTCACGCGCCTCGGTTGGGGACCACGAGTCCCCGAGCCGATCCGAGGAGGACTCATGAACAACGCAACCGCCGCTTCGACCGAAGAACGGATGCCAGCCAGCGGCAAGCACGTCCCGCGATCAGGAACCGTCTGCACGAACGGGCAGGATCTGTTCTACGAGATCCACGGCGACGGCCCCCCACTCGTACTCGTGATGGGGATCGGATACGACTCGTCGCTGTGGACGCTGCAACAAGTCCCAGAGCTCTCCACCCGGTTCCGTGTCGTCCTCCTCGACAACCGCGACGCCGGTCGCAGCTCCCGAGCCAAGCGCCCGTACACCATCGCCGACATGGCCGACGACGTCCACGGTTTGCTCGACGCGCTCGAAATCCACCGCACCCACCTGCTGGGCCTGTCGATGGGAAGCATGATCGGGATGGAGTTCGCCCTACGACATGCGGACCGTCTGGATCGGCTGGTGCTCGCCGGTCCAGGTGCGGCGCCCGCTCGAAGCGCCGTCGACCCGATCTCCATCTGGAACTGGGTGAAAGCCAACGATCCCAGCGGAGAAGTCTTCGGCGCTCAGCAGCTCAGCTGGCTGTTCTCCTCGGCCTTCCTTCGCAACCAGCAGGCGGTGCAGGAGACGATCGCGTTGCTGGCGAGCAATCCGAACCCGATCCAGCCGGACGCTTACGAGCGCCAGGCTCAGGCCTACCTGCACTTCGATGCCCTCGATCGGCTCGGTGGCATCGAGGCCTCCACGCTGGTGATCGTCGGTGAGCAGGACCTGCTGACACCGCCATGGGTCGCCCGGGAGGTAGCCGACGGGATCCCCGGAGCCCGGTTCGAGGTCGTCACGGGCGACGGTTCATCACACGTGCTACCACTGGAACGCCCCGACGACTTCAACCAGCTCGTGATGAACTTCCTGACCGAATGACACCTCCCGGCCCGACGGCAGCCGAACTCAGCGGTCAGCCACCGGCCAAAGCGCCCCCGGGGATGTCGAACGTCAGTCGAGCCGGCGTTCCCGGATGGCGCGCAGGGCTATGTCCCTACGGTTCGGATTGCCCTTCGAGCGTCCGGTCGGTCGCGGTCGCCGCCGTCACCCCACCCGGCGCACGAGGGAATGCGGCGCACTCCCAGGCGGGGCGACCTACCTCGGACTCATTGCGGTGACTCGTCGGCATCGGCCGTTCTGACGGCGCGTTCGGCAGCGGCGAAGCCAATCTTGGAGTGGGTGCCATCACAGAACGGCTTGTTGGTCGAGCCACCGCAGCGGCAGAGCGCAATGGTGGAACGGTCGATCCGATACTCCGACCCGTCGGCGTCCCGCACGGTCACCGGACCCTTCACCAGGTATGGACCGTTCTCAGTGGGCGTGATGGTGACTGCAGCGTCGGTCATGCCGCTGGTCTACAACACTCCGGGGCGCCACTCGGACCGGCAGCGGGCCAACGCGGGCACCTCCTGTAGCCCGAAGGGCTTCGTCACCACGGGCGGGTGGCTTCAGTCGGCGAAGACGTCTCGGGAGAGTTGGACGAAGAACGTGTGGTCATGGCCCTTGGCCGTGTCGGCCTTGTTGTACCTGGCGTTCGGGGTGCCGTTGGGGACGTGCTCGTCGGCGTAGATCGCGCCCACCGGGCACACGTCGGGTTGGTAGCACGCGGTGCACGACGTGCACTCGTCGAGGTTCACGTACAGGACACTGTCGCCGAAGATGCCGATGGCGTCGGGCGCCGGAGTGTGGGTGTTGGCGATCTCACCGCTGCCGGCCTCGGCCTCCGAGAAGAGCTGGTTCGTCGATGGGTTGAACTCGTAGATGCACTGCACGGGGCAGACGTCGACGCAGGCGCGGTCCTTGGTGTCGACGCATGCCTCGGTGATGATCGCAAGTCCGGCCATTCATCGACCCCCCGACCCCGGGTCGGGGCGGCGGGCATGGCACCGAATCGTCAGACGCCGGGCAGGATCGCGGGCCGCTCGGACCAGCGCAAGCAGCCGTGCCGGTTCGCCGGTCGCGCCTCGCCAGGTCAGCGTCCCGCCACGGCCTTCGATGACCTGACGTGCTGAGAGGAGCGCCGAGTAGCCGCCGCAATCCACGAACGTCGTGGCGCCGAGGTCGACATGCACGTGCGTTCCGATCGCGGCGACACACGCGTCAAAGCAGCAATCCCGCGACGCCAGGTCGAGGTCGCCGCCGACGAACACCACCGCGCTCGCAGCTGCTTCGTCACGCATCTCCGACCCGAGCGACGGTCGGCTGACTCGCCGGCACCGGAATGGCGCATTGGCAGCCACGGAACCTCCTCGAGCGGGTCGAAGGTCGCGACCGAGGTGGTGGCGAGAGATTCGGCGAGCTGACGGCACGGTACACCCCGGGGCGACGACCATTCCCCCGGGAGTCGTCAACCGTCGCGTGGTTCTCCCCGAACGCTCCCAGCCCCCTCAGAACCGTCCGCGGAGGCTTGCGCGCCGCGCCGTTGAAGTCTCCCGCCGGCACCCTGCCGCGGACGTGCGCGAACTCCACGAGATCGTCAGCGCGCCTCCACGCGAGCGCGATCAGCGGTGGCGATGATCTCCCCATGCGTGTGCTGTTCACGACCCAACCCGGGGTCGGACACCTGCTGCCACTCCTGCCGGTCGCCGACGGTCTACGAGACCGTGGCGACGACGTGCTGTTCGCCGCGTCGGCGTCGTTCGGCGACGAGATCGCTGCAGCCGGACACGCCAGCCGGGCCGCCGGCCGTGACTGGCTGATGTCGCAGATGCCCGCCGCCTTCCCGGCAATCGCCGCGATCCCGCCCGGCCCGCGCCGGTACGCGTGGGCCCGGTCGAGGGTCTTCGCCGGCGATACGGCCCGCGACTCGACCGACGACCTCGTCGCCATCGCCCGGGACTGGCGGGCCGACCTCATCGTGCGAGAGGCGGCCGAGTACGGCGGTTGCCTCGCCGCCGAGGTGCTCGACCTGCCCCACGCCACCGTGCGCACCGATTCAGGCAGCTCGTCGTATGCCGACCGCTACCTCGTCGGATCGTCGCTCGACGCCAACCGGGCCGCCGTCGGCTTGACCGCCGATCCCGAGGTGGTGATGCCGTTCCGATACCTGCAGCTGTCGTTCGCCCCGCCCGGCATCGACGAACCCGACGAGGCGGCCGCACCGACGGCGCACCGGATCCGCCCCGTCGTGCCTCCTAGCGCCGACGACGCGTTGGCATGGCTCGACGACCTGCCGGACCAGCCCACCGTCTACGCCACACTCGGCACGGTCTACAACCAGCCGGAGCTGCTGTCGATGATCGTCGACAGCCTGGCGGCCGAGCCACTGAACCTGATCGTCACCGTCGGTCCCAACCAGGACCCGGCGAGCATCGACCCGCATCGGCCGAACGTCAGGGTCGCTCGGTGGATCTCACAACACGCGTTGCTGCCGCACTGTGGCGCCGTCATCACCCACGGCGGCTACGGCACGGTGGCCGCAGCGATGACCCACGGCTCACCGCTCGTGTTGATGCCGATCTCGGCCGATCAACCGATGAACGCCGCTAGGTGCGTCGCACTCGGCGCCGGGCTCGCCATCGGTCCCACCGACCGGACACCAGCGACCATCCGCCGCGCCACGACCGCGGTCCTCACACGGCCCGAATACCGTGACGCGGCCCAGGACGTGGCTCGCCAGCTGCGGGACCGACCGGGCCTCGAGCACGCGCTCCACCTGCTCGAGACGCTGGCCGCAACCCGCATCCCGGTCGTTCGGGGGAGCGATCCTCGGCCGAGACGTCAGCCCAACGGCGCCCTGGTCTCGCCGAGGGCTCGCAGCACGACGGGCAAGGTTGGCTTCGTGCACACGGACACCCAGCGGCCGCCGCACCCTGGCGCTCGATGACGCGACACGCGGGGTGAGGGCGTCACTCGGACGCGCTGGGCATGGAACCAATCCTTGGCGCAGCCGCGCAGCGTTTCCGGCCAGTGCGGAACGCGTCCCGTAGGCGCGAGACGACGTCGGACAGAGGTTGTTGGACGGGTGCTCCAGCCAACGGTGGGACCCCTCAGCACGGTCAGTCCACGGTCGCGATCCGGAATGGCATCATTGACGACGCGCACGGCAGGGGCGACACAAACAGAACGGAGTCCTCGATGCCTGATCACACCTTCGCCATCACCCACCTGGTGGGCACATCGCCGGACGGCATCGATGCCGCCATCCGCAACGGGATCGCCAAGGCCTCCCAGACGCTGCGCAACCTCGAGTGGTTCGAGGTCACCGAGATGCGCGGCTACCTCGGTCGCACCTCCGAGGTGCAGACCTACCAGGTCACATTGAAGTTGGGGTTCCGCTACGACGACTGAGGGCACTCCAGGTCGGTACCCAGCCCTCCAAGCAGCTCGCATGCCGGGCCGCCCGATGACGCGCGACGGCGCGCGGCAGCGACGGCGAGTGCCGTTCGGAGGGCCTTGGCTCGCCGCGGTGTGCGTCACTCGGGCGGGCGCGTTCCCGGCGGATGGGACGCCATGACGGTCACCGTCGGCGGGCGGAGCCGGGAGCCGCGCGGCGGCTGGGTCGGCGAGACGGTTGCCGGCGCATCCCTCCCACGTGAGCGGGTGCGATCCGCCGATCGATGACGATCCCGCCGAGCTGTCGCCCGGCGCTCGAGCGGATTCGCCCGCAGGCCGAGGTCCGGCACCTGAGGCTGCGGCCGGAGGTCCCGTCTTCCGTCGTCATCCCGCGGTGAGCTGAGCTCGGAGGACCGGCGGAAGCATATTGGTCGCATCGGCTTCGCTCAGTCGTGACGCGGCGTCGGTGACTTCCGACGACACCCATTCGTGCAGCGGAGAGCTCGTCACACGATGCGCGCCGGTCGGGGTGTGTTCTTGGCTGAGCACGAGAAGTGCCGCGTGGTCGAACCTGGCCGCCAGGCGCAGGAGCGGAGGCCACAGGCGACGGTGCACGAGCGTGACCCTGCTGTTCACCAGACGCATGCGGGCGACGTCTGGAGAGTCCGCGAGCTGGTTGATCGCGTCGAAGATGTCGTGACTTGCCGGGTGTGCCCACCAGCTCCCTGTGATGGGTTCACCTGCGACGAGCTGCGCCACGTTCGGAATCGGTCCCTTCGCTGATTCCAGGAGCAGACCCTGTACCTCGAGGAGCCGGCCCAGGTCAGTGGTCACGGCGCATGGTGACACGTCCGGACGGCCGTCACCCGTGACGACCGCTCCGATGGCCGGTGGTGGGATGCCGTGAGCGCTTGCTCGGCGTCGTCACTGGAAACCGATGCGGCACCGATCGCGCCCGCCGACACGGCGATTCCCGTCGCCGAGCGCCAGGTGGCGATCTGCTCGAGCGCCCCGCAGCGCCCAGGTGCCGACACGTGTCCGTCCGATGGTCCATCGAGACTAGGTTCCAGCGATGCGTCGGGACGGCGGACTCATGGATCAGCGCCCGGTTTGCGCACGAGATGGGTCCGCGCTGCGATGCGGACGAGCTGGGAGCCGCGTGCATCTGCGACCGCGACGTGGATCCATGCTCGGTCCAGCACATCATCTCGACGTAGAAGGGATACATCACTGATGCCGCGCTTCCACCATGCCAACCTCGGCCTGCCTCCCGGCCTCGAAGATCGCGAGGGTTCGTTCCTGGTCGACGTCCTCCTGTACCGGAAGATGAGCGTCCCGGCCGATCTTCAGCGCATCGCCCGCTGGTACGAGGCCGAGGACGGAACCCAGATCCACCTGAGCATCGACCCCGAGCACCGACCAGCGGCCGCCGCCCACACCGCGATCGAGGTCGACGAGGCGATCGAGGTCCGGCTCGATGCCGCAGGCATCGCGTACAGGGCGGCCGAGCGGGACGGGATCCGGGTCGTCTTCTGTGACGACCCGGCCGGCAACCGATGGGAGCTGCGGCGCTCGATCGACCCCTGACGAACCGTGCACCGTCGAGGGCCACCGGACGACAGCGTCAGCGCAGGCGCTCCTGGGCACGGTGAGGCAACCAGGGTGTCGACGAGCATCGAGTACGAGACCTGTTCAGTTCCCGAGCTGGTCTGGCTGGACCGATGCGGATCGTGCCGATCACCGCTTTCTCGGCCACCATGCGGTCGCTCGGGCCGACCATGTTCGTCTGGGCGTTCTGCACGAGTGAGCGCGAAGGTGGACGGTGTCGCCCATCGTCGGTCGGTCCGGTCCGTCGGACCTCGTCGCGTCGGGCGCTCGACGCGGTGCGGCTCGACGTCCATGATGTGAGGCAGTGGGGACCATGCATCGCGTTCTCTTGTTGCGCCACACGAAGTCGAGCTGGGACCAGCCGGACCTCGCCGACCACGACCGCCCGCTCGCGTCACACGGGACGTCGCGCCGCAATCGCGCTGGGCGAGCACCTGCGAGGTGTGACCGAACCACCCGACCTCGTGGTGTGCTCGTCGGCGGCTCGGACCGTCGAGACGATGCAACTGATCCGTTCGGGACTGCCGGCGGGCACCCCCGTCACGGTGGACGAGACGCTCTACGGCGCAGACGCCGACGAGTTGCTCGGCCGCCTCCGGCAGCTGCCGGAGGCGGCCGCGTGCGTGTTGTTCATCGGGCACAACCCGGGGATCGGTGACCTCGCCGTGATGCTCGCCGGCCACGGCGACCGCGCCGCGCGAGCTTCGATCGCCGGCAAGTTCCCGACGGCGGCCCTTGCGAACCTGGCGATCGACCAGCCCTGGTCGGCGGTCGAACCCGGCGCAGCGACCCTGGAGGGGTACTGGACACCGCGCTGAGGTTCCGACGCCGGCCTGTGTCGGCCGCAAACGTGACTGCCGGGTGCGTGCCGTCTGGACGACCATGCGAACCGCGCTCTCTTGTGTACCGCAGCGCTGACCATCGCCGTGGCTCGCTTCGCCCTCGGCACGGCGAACTGTGACGACCCGTCGGTTGGTGTCGTCGTGCTCGGCAGCCAGGCTTGACCGATGCTGATCCGTCGCGAAGGGACGACCGACATCGCCGCCGTCGACGCGATTCACCGCGCCGCCTTCGCCCGCACTCCTGGCGACGAGCCTCCGGAGGTGCGGCTGATCCGCGAGCTGCGTGGCGACGAAGCCTGGGTGCCGGCGCTCTCGCTCGTGGCCGAGCTGCCGACGGGCATCCTGGCCGGACACGTTGCGTGCACACTGGCGTCGATCGACGACACCGTGGCGTTGGGGCTCGGCCCACTGGGCGTGTTGCCGGACCACCAACGGTGCGGCGTCGGTCAGGCGTTGATGCACGCGGTGGTGGGCGCCGCTGATGCCCTCGGGTTCGCCATCGTCGTCCTCCTCGGCGCCGTCGACTACTACAGCGCGTTCGGGTTCGTCCCGGCGCGGTCGCTCGGTGTGGTCGCACCCGATCTGACGTGGGGCGACTACTTCCAGGCCCGTCCGCTACACGCCTGGCACGGGGCCATCCGTGGAACGTTCCGCTACGCCACTCCATTCAGTGAGCTGTGAGCGCGACAGACGACGGACGATCCGGCGATGCAGGACGCGTCCCGCCGCGTCATCCGGCTGGTCGGCGACCTCGGCGGCGACGGTCGATTTCCCGCAGCCGTACACGCCGTTGATCAACACACCGTCCACCATCACGCACCGAGCATCGCAGCTCCCACGTTCGCCCTCCACGACGTCGAAGTCGACTGGCATCACCTCCGGCGGTCCGGCGCGCTCGAACATCCCGGCCAGCGTCTCGTGCGTCTTGCGTGATGGGCCAGCCAGCGGTCCCGGCGGTCGAGGCGCCGGTCGCCACATCTGCGAAACGTTGCTCTCCGATGCGGACAGCGCCCGTGCGGTGGTCTTGACTTCGGACGAGAGAGGAGGGGCATGGTGGGACCGAACGATCTTGCGGTCGCGCAGCTGTGGCGTTACCCGGTCAAGTCGATGCAGGGCGAGCGCCTGCCCGCCGTGAAGGTCCACGCCGACGGCCTGGAGGGCGATCGGCGCTGGGGCGTTCTCGACGTGCGCACCGGGCGTGTGCTCACCGGCCGGCGCGAGCCGACGCTGCTCGGGGCCCGGGCCAGCCTGGGAGAGGGCACCGAGCCCTCGATCGAGCTCCCCGACGGGACCGGTCTCGTGGGGGCCGGCGACGCGACCGACGGCGCCCTCAGCGAGTGGCTGGGGCGCCCCGTGCGCCTCGTTGAAGCTGCGGCGCACGGCGATCGCGCTGAATTCTTCGCCGATCCGACCGACGACGCGAGCGAGGCGGTCGAGTGGACGATGCCTCCTGAGCGCTTCGTCGACGCCATGCCGCTGTTGCTGATGACCACTGCCAGCCTGCGCGCCGGCGCCGCGCTCCACCCAGCCGGCCAGTGGGACGTTCGCCGGTTCCGCCCGAACGTGTTGTTCGATGGGTCGGGTGACGGCTGGCTGGAAGATGCTTGGTGCGGGCAGATCGTGCGCATCGGCGAGGTCGAGGTGGTTCCGCAGCAGCCGTGCATTCGCTGCACGATGGTCACGCGACCGCAGCCCGGCCTCACCCGCGACCTCGAGGTCTACCGCACCTTGGCCCGCCACCACGGTGGCCACTTCGGCGTGTGGACGGTGGTGCTCAACGGCGGCACGATCGCGGAGAACGACATCGCGCACCTCGCCGCCGACAGCCAGTCTGGCCACTGAAACCCGACTGCCGGCCACCGGCAGTGATTCGACTGCACCCCGCAGTAGCGGACACCGACAAACCCGACCCTGAGCCGTGTTCAGACAGCTGTGCGACGCGTGATCGAGGCCCATGGGTCGTCATGTAGGTTCACGATCCTTCGATCTCGTGAGAGGAGCCTGTGCCATGGCCGAGGAAATCAGCAACCTCGAGGACGTCTCTGAGTTCAAGCTCACCGACGCCGAGCGCGAGCAGCTCTTTGCGGGTCAGCCGGTCTGCACGGTGAACTGGACGACCAGGCAGGGCTTCCCGATGGGCATGCCACATGACTACGTCTGGGATGACGAGAAGTTCTGGGTCCACACGACAACCAAGCGGAAGCGTGTGCGTGCGTTGACCGATCGCCCGCAGAGCTGCATCGTCATCGACTCGGCGCACAAGCCTGGCCTGCCGGTGGGGATGGTGTCGGCGAAGACGATGGCAACGGTGCACCACGGCGATCGCGATCGGGTGAAGTGGCTGCTGCCGCTGTTCTTCGATCGTGTCGGTTGGACGCACGACGAGGCCACCCGGGCGCAGATGATGAAGCTGTTCGACACGCCGGCCCGCGTGGTGATCTCCTTCGACCCGATCGAGATGTTCTCCTGGAGTTCGCAGAAGACGACCGAAGCACTCGTGTCCAGCGGCTTCGATCGCTGGGAGACCAAGGACGAGCAGTAGCTCGACGCCATGTGCTGACGAGTCGGCTCACCATCCGTCACGATGGACACCGGCGGGCGAGCCAGGTGAGCACGGTACGAGCACCAGTGGCGGCAGCAGAGTCGGTGGCGCCGCATCCGGCCAAGAAGACCGCCGTCAACTCGTCGGACGTCGAGTCCCACGATCGCTGCGGCGTCCGGCTGACCGCGCAACGGAACGATCCTCACCAGGAACCCCGTCTCGTGCCTATCTCTACCGTTGGATCGACAGTCCGGCCTGGGTGCCGGCAATGGGAGGTTGTGTGATGAAGCGACAGAACGAGGTCGAACTGCGGGGCAAGGTCGCGATCGTCACCGGCGCCAGCCGCGGGATCGGGAGGCACACTGCGCTCGCATTGGCCCGGCGCGGCGTGAACATCGTCGTCACGGCCCGAACGGTCGACCCGGCCCAGAGTGACGTTCCAGGGACCATCGGCGAGACGGCGGCTCTGGTCGAGTCCCTCGGCGTCGCGGCTATCGCTGTGGCTGCGGACCTGTCGAAGGAGGAGGATCTGGAACGTGTCGTCCGGTCAGCGATCGACCGGTTCGGCGGCGTCGACATCCTCGTGAACAACGCGGCCGTGACCGGTGGCTACAACTTCTCGACACCCCTGCTCGACATGCCCCGTGCCGACTGGCTCTACCACTACGCGGTCAACGTGCACGCGCCGTTCACCTTGACGCAGTTGGTCGTACCGAGCATGGAGGCGCGCGGCGGTGGACGGATCCTCAACGTGACCACGGGGAGCGCGGAGACGTTCCGCGTTCCGGAGGAGCCTCCGCATGCCGGTATCGGCGAAGCACGCCTGTTCTTGCCGGCGTACTTCTCCAGCAAGCGGGCACTCGATCGGTTCGCCAACGTCGTCGCGCCGCAGTTGGCGGACAAGAACGTGTTCATCATCAGTGTCATGCCAGGTTGGGTGCCGACCGAGATGGATCAGCACCACGTCGAGATCAGAGGTGACACCATGGAATCCTCGGGTCCACCGCTGAAGCCAATTTCGATCGATATCCCGGCGCGGATGCTCCTCTACTTCGCCGCATGCGAGCAACCGGCCGAGTACACGGGGCGAATCTTCTGGGCGGAGCGGGAGCTCGCTGATCTCGGGCTCGACACCGACATCTGAGCGCTCGAGGGAGTGCTGGATGCTCCGGGCCTGTGCCCCACTTGCGTCATCGAATCGCCGCACCCGGAGACGCATGACGCGTTCCCCAGCCACACGCGTCCGATGGGTTGCGTCCGCGGCACGTCTTGATACGATCATCTTAAGTTGATATGGTCATCTCATGAGTCTTCGGGCGGAGCAGCGAGCACTCACCCGCCAGAAGGTGCTCGCCGCCGTACTCGAGCTGGTCGCCGAGGGATCGCTCGATGAGCTGTCGGTGCCGGCTGTGGCGCAACGAAGCGGTGTCTCGGTGGCGACCATCTACCGGTACTTCCCGACGCGCGACGAGTTGCTCACCGCCGCAGCGGCCGAACCGTCACAGCGGGCGTTGGCGCATCCGCCTGCTCCACGACCCGATGATGACGATCTGGCCACGTTCCAGCGGGTGATGTGGCACGACTTCGCCAGCAACCTTCCGCTGCTGCGCCACCAGATCGCGTCCACGGCGGGGCGCGAGATGCGCACCGCTCGACTGGACCGCAGCCGGTCGTCGCTCGCCGGCTACATCGAGCGTCACGGGATCGATCCCCAATCGAATGGGGGGCAGCGGCTGATCTCGCTGCTGCTGCTGATCAACGGATCGCTGGCGCTGATCGAACTGCACGACCGCCAAGGCCTCGCCGTCGACGACGCGCTCGATCGTTCGCTGTGGGCGATGCGAGCACTTCTCGACGCAACCCGACAGGACATCCACAGCGCCCACGGGTCGGACGCGGCGGCGACGCGCGCAGAGGTGGACCGATGAGCCGCCGACACGATCGACCACAACCGGCGTCATGATGCTGGCCGCTCTCGCCGCGTGCGGTGTGGCGCCCGACGCCACGTTGGGCCCTTCCACAGGAACGACCGTCACGTCCCAACCGACTACCCCGGCCACGAGCGCCGCGACGACGACCACGACGCAACCGGTGACCGGCACGCACCCGTCGGGGGTGCCGAGGACCACCTCGACACCGGCGCTCGCCGATCCGGGCGACCGGTACGCGGTTGATCTCGCGTCAGGCGAGATCCGGTGGCTCACCACCGACCCCCGCCTCGACGGCGCCCCGGCATGGATGCCCGACGGCGAGCGTCTGCTGGTCGGACGGCTCGAGTCCGGCAGCGACCCGACGATCGGGAACGCCGACATCTTCCTGATCGCCGCCGACGGCACCGCCGAACGGCGACTGACTGACCATCCCGCATGCGACGTCTCCCCTGACGGCGCAACGATCGCCTTCGCCACCGACCACTCCATCGACGTGATCGACGACGACGGCACCAATCGCACGATGCTCGCGACGGGCGCCGGCAACCCCCGACGACGAGGCCGACGACTCCTACCCCGCCTGGTCACCGCCCGGCGACACCATCGCCTTCACGCGGGCAGTGAAGGACGGATGAGCACGCCTGACGCAAAGGCCGGCGGCGCCCTCGGACGCGTCGTCCGCTGGGTTTCTGATCCTGAGAGGAGCAGCACATGACCGCGAGCACACTCCCGAGGGCGTTTCCGACGCCGGGTCCCGGAGGGTGGCGGCGCTTGGCCGACCACTTCCCACGAGCATTGACCGCCGAGTACCAGCGCATCTATGCCGAGACCTGCCCACCCGGCATGGCGTCGTACATGGAGCGCTACGGGGTCTTGGCCCGCACGCTCGACGTCGCCTTCGTCCACGGGCACCTCTACATCACACCGGTCCCGTTGGCCGGGCCACGCGACCCGCGACGAACACCCCCACGCGCCCTGGTGTGGATGCTGTCGCGGCTGCACCCGGCGTTCCGTCGTCGCAACCAGGCGGCCCGCCACGCCCTCCAGGAGCGACCCTGGCTGGCCGTGACCGAGCACTGGTTCGCCGTCGAGCGCGAACAATGGCGACAGCGCAACACCGAGATCGAGGCGGTCGAGCCATCCAGGCTCGATGGTCCGCGACTGGCCGACCACCTGCGCGCCAGTCGCCAGCACGTCACCGACGGCTACCTGCGCCACTTCGAGTTGCACGGCGACGATCTTCTGCCCGTCGGACTGTTGATCGCCCGCTGCCGAGAGTGGGGCGTCGATCCCGCATTGGCCACCGGCGCGCTGGCCGGCGCATCGACGGCACCCCATGCCACAGAGGTGTCCGAGTGGATGCTCGTCACCGGGTACGACCTCGACTGCCTGACATGGAACGAGCTGAGCGACACGGCCGCACCGTCGGCGCCGATCGCCAGCGAGACGGTTGATCTCCGGTCACACGTGCCCGCCGAGCACCACGACGAGCTCGAGGTGCTCGTGGCCGATGCCCGCAACGCTGTCCAGCTGCGTGACGACAACGGCGCACTCACCGCCGCCTGGCCGATGGGACTGCTGCGCCGAGCGATGCTCGCCACGGGCCACCGGTTGTGCCCGACCGATCCGACCCTCGCGGTGGAAGCGACCGTCGATGAACTCGCGTCGCTGCTGACGGGCGGTGGCTCGGTCACCGTCGAGGAGCTCGAAGTCCGGCGCCGCGAGCGGGCAGAGAACTCCGCGCTTGACGCGCCGTCAACGATCGGTCCCGAGTTCGCCATCCCGCCGCTCGAGGCGCTGCCCCGCCCGCTCGGCCTGATCGGCGCCGCGCAGCTGGCCACCGCCGAGCACATGCTCGGCGACGACAGGCCCGTCGGCATCGGCACCGAGTGCTACACCGGTCGGGCGCTCGTCGTGGACGATCCGACGGTGGCGATGGACATGTTCGAGCCCGGTGACGTGATCATCACGTCAGCGACCAGCCCGTCGTGGAACACATTGCTCGTGCACGCCGGCGCCTTGGTCACCGCCAACGGCGGTCTCGTGTCACACGCCGCGGTCACCGCTCGCGAGCTCGGGATCCCGGCGATCATCGGAGACCCCACGGCGTGTCAGCGGTTGAGTACCGGCTCCATCGTCACCGTCGACCCGGTCCTGGCCACCGTCGTCGTCAGCGGTTGAACGATGCGAGCGTGGGTCAACCGGGACCTGTGCACACGCCGTCGACAGTGCACCGATCACGATCCCGACATGTTCGGCCTGCTCCCGGCTCGAGAGCCGCCGTGATGCCACCCTTCCCCAGCGCGCCCGCCCTCGTCGTGTTGCACGCCCCACACCCTTTCCACGCCGCCGACGCTCGAGGAGCGGTCATGGCGAAGCTGAGCTACGCGTCGAACATGTCCCTCGACGGCTGCACTGAGGACGAAGACGGCGCCTTCGACTGGGCTCCGCCCGACGATGACGTCTTCGCGTTCATCACCAAGCTCATGTGGCGCAGGCATATACCTCTATGGGCGGCGCATGTACGAGACGCTGGCGGTGTGGGAGACCGACCCCACCCTGGTCGCGCAGTCGGACCCTCATGGCCGATTACGCCAGCGCCTGGCAGGTGGCGGACAAGGTCGTCTACTCCTCGACCCTGGCCGCGCCGACCACCGCGAAGACTCGGCTCGAACGCCATTTCGACGTCCGCGGTACACGACCTTGGTCGGTGGCCCGAATCTCGCAGCACAGGCGCTCGTCGCCGGGCTGGTCGACGAACTCGCGCTGTTCGTCTGGCGGGTCGTCCTCGGTGGGCGCAACCCTGCACTGCCGACCGACACGCGCGCCGAACTCGCGCTCATCGACGAGCAGCGATTCAGCAGCGGTGTCGTCCACCTTCGCTACCGCCTCCAGTAACGGCGCAGGGAGCCGGACCATCGCACACCGCCGCTGAACGACGCCAGCGACCGGCTCGGCAGCTCCCCGCTCGTGTCGGCCGACGGTGTCGCCACCGTGACATCGTGATTCGTCATCGTTGGCTGTCCTTCGCGCCGAGCGGGTTGCTCAGCGTGTCAGGCCAGACCGGTCACAGCGGGGAACTGACAGTCCCGGCTGTTGGTCCGGGTCGGTGCCGTCGCCTCAGCGGTCGTTGTTGACCGCGGAGCCGCTGGCTGAGCGTCGTGATGATGATGGCCGCCGCGAGGAGGTGGGCCCCCACGAGTACGGCTTTGGTGGCGGTGTCGTCGGGAGCTGCGATCGCTGGGATGAGCGACAGGCCGGCCGCGACTGTGGTGACGACGACGAACCGGCGGCGCTCGCGAAGGAGTCGGGCCAACGCGACGCCCACGGCGGCACCGACGAGTGTCCACCACGCGAACGCGGTGATCGGAATGGCTGTGGCGTCGACTTCGAGACTGACGTCGGCAGCGCTCGCGATGGCTGCCACGACGGTGGTGCAGACGGCAGCGATTGCCCCTGCGAGCGCACCGCTTCGAACAACACGGCGAGTGCTCGGTTGGTTGGACTGCACGACCGGTTCTTGGTGGGTGGGGTGTGGAGTGGTCTTCATCGGTTTGCCTTTGTCGGTGTGCCGTGACGTCGAGACCGTCGAGCGGTCCAGGTCACGTCCATGCGTTCAGAGGTGGCCCGGCCGAAGTCGCCCCGTTGAAATGCTTGGCGAGATTGTCGAGGATCTCGTCCCAACCGGCCACCATTTCGGCGAAGAACTCGTTCTCCCAATCCGATCCGCTTCCGTACGCGCTCGTGACGACGCGGATCACACAACTGCCGCCGGACGCTGATTCGATGAGGAACTCAGTCGCGATCGGGGTGGCCGACGAGAGGTCGTCGTAGACCTCCGACAGCGGCACGCCGACCGCGTTGAACCACTCGACCATCTCGGGCGGAATGTCCTCGACCTGGTCAGCGATCGGCCACGGTTCTTCGTACGCGAATCGATGGTTCGGTGTGTAGTCGGTGACGACACCAGTCGACCGGAACCCACCGAGATCGAACGACACCTCGCCACCGATCTGCGGGTCGAGTCGGGTCGGCACCATCCATGCCGAGATTCCATCGGCAGTTGCGATCGCGTCCCACACCTGTTCCGGAGTAGCGGCCACCTCATAGGTGCGCTCCATCCGGTGCTCGACACGGTCGGGTTGGTCGGGATTGGTCACGAGGGCTCCTCGGGTCGGGGATATGACGAGACGGTCAGACGGTGCGGTCGCCCGTCGTCGTGGTGGTATCGAGCGGCCAGCGCGGCGACCGCTGATTGCAGGTCGGTAGCGAACGCGGCACGATCTTCAGGCGATCTGAACCCGATCACCGTGTCAACGGTCAGGGTCGGCAGGCGCGTTCCAGTCGCCGCGCTGCCGGCAATCGCCCCTACCTCGGACACAGTCCGAGCGTTCACCGCGATCAGATACGCAGCCGAGAGACGATCGGCGACCTCGTTCGGCTCGATGGCAGCGCTCAGCAACACGTCGGGAGCAACAACGAGGTGGCGCGCTGAACGACGGACGAATCGTTCGGTGATGCCGCCCCAGAAGCGCTTCTCGGCCAACTCGACCAGCCCATGGGCCTCCAACGCCTTCAAGTGATAGTTCACCTTCTGACGGGTGGACCCGACCGCCGCCGCAACCGTGGCGGCCGACCCCGGTTCAGTCAACGCGTCGAGGATCGAGGCCCGGATCGGATCGAGCGCCAGTTCCACGGCGGCAGCGTCAGCGAGCACTCGAACATCGTCCACGGACCCCAAGGTACGTCTTGACAGTAAATATTGTCAAGGGCTCGTCGTGGAGGTAGACGCTGCGGGGGGTTCGAAGCAGCGGACTCCCGGGCGTCCTTGACTATATGTAGACACTCTGTTAAATAACCAATCTATGAAGTATCTGCAGGAGCGACGGCAACGATGACCGTGACGGCCCCCGATCGGTTCGACGTCGTCTTCGCCGCCTTGTCGGACCCTACGCGGCGCTCGATCGTGCGTCGGTTGGCCGACGGTGAGGCAACCGTGCTCGAGTTGGCCGAGCCGTTCCCGATCAGCCTCCCGGCCATCTCCCGTCATCTGAAGGTCCTCGAGCGGGCGGGTCTGATCAGTCGCGGCCGAGATGGACAACGGCGGCCATGCCAGCTGCGGCCGGAGCCTCTGGTCGAGATCGCCGCATGGGCCGAGCACACACGAGCTGCGTGGGACCACCGTCTCGACCGGCTCGATGCGCACCTCCGACGTACATCTGATCGAACCGCATCGCCACGGACATTGAAGAAGCAATGAGCAGTACCCCGACCATCACCGATCCGACGACATGGGCTCTCGATCGTGAGATCGTCCTCGTTCGAGTTCTTGACGCCAGACAGCGAAGCGGTGTTCGCCGCGTGGACCGATGCGGATGCCTTCTGCCAATGGTTCGGTCCCGATGGGTTCACCTGCTCTGTCCGGGAGATGGACGTGCGCCCGGGAGGTCGAGCATGCTGCGACATGGCGTCCGGAGACGGCACCCTGTTCACGAATCGCTTCGACGACCTCGAAGTCGTTCCAGTCGAGAGGTTGGTGCTGGATCAGGGGTCCGACGCCGACGATGACCCGGCACGCTTCCGAGTGACGATCGTCCTCGATGAACAAGCCGATGGGAAGACGGTGTTGACGCTGCGGCAGCGCCACCCGACCGTCGAGCAGCGACATGAGGCCATCGGTTTCGGCGCCGTCGAGCTCGGTCTGCAGACGATGCAGAAGCTCGCTCACCATCTCGGGGTCGCCTGACTCCACGGCTGATGAGATCTCGCCGCAGGACAGGTCGACCATTCCGACCGATCACCAACCACCCGAAGGAGCCGCCATGTCGCGCGTCCGCATCCACAACTTCTCGATCTCGCTCGACGGGTTCGCGACCGGCGAGGGGCAGGCCCTCGACACGCCGTTCGGCCACGCCGGGCATCGGCTCCACGAGTGGATGATGGCCACACGGTTCGCCCGCCGCGAAGTCCTCGGCGAGTCGGGCGGCACCGAGGGTTTGGATGACGCGATGGCCGAGCGGCACGGACCCGGCATCGGTGCGGAGATCATGGGCGCGGGCAAGTTCGGCCCTCCGGGCTGGCAGGACGACCCGGAGTGGCGCGGGTGGTGGGGCGACAACCCGCCGTTCCACACGCCGACGTACGTCCTGACCCACCGTCCGCGCCCGTCGCTGGAGATGGAGGGTGGTACGACGTTCCACTTCCTCGACGCCGCGCCAGCGGATGCACTCGAGGTGGCGCGGGACGCAGCCGCCGGTCAGGACGTCCGCATCGGCGGGGGCCCGACCATGATCCGCGCATTCCTCGCCGCCGGTCTCGTCGACTACCTGCACGTCGTGCAGGTGCCGATCCTGCTCGGCCGCGGTGTTCGGCTGTGGGACGGCCTGGAGGCGTTGGAGCAGCCGTACGACGTGGAGGCGGTCTCGACGCCCAGCGGCGTCACCCACCTCACGTTCACCCGATGACCTCACGGCGGCCCGTCGCGGTCATTCCTGGACACGGAACTGTGGCCGCGCCGGAGGCGTCACCTATCGCAACCTCGGCGTCGGGGACTCCGGAGGTCGGCGGCAACAGTGTGCCTCGGTTCAACGGTGCACGAACGTCGCAGAAGCACGCGAGCCCGTCCGGCCAACGATCAAGAACGACCACCAGTGAACCGAAGGCGGTAGCGGTCTAGCTTCCACTCGTGACGAGGTCGGCGTACCGGGTGAGGTAGAGGGGCCATCCACCGTCGTCTGCCACGCCGTCGCGAACGCCCTCCCCGCCGGGTCCGTGACGCTCGAGGTTGCGGTGCTCGAGCTCAAGTCGAGTTCGCTCCGGGTCTCCGCCACGAACCGGATTTCGACTTCGCTGGTGTGTTCGGTTCGTCCAGTGAAGACAGAGAAGGCGCGGTCGATTGGAGCATCGACGACGACCGAGCGGCGGACAACGGCGCCTTCGGCGCTGGTTCATGATTTCTCCTCGGTCGAGTGGTCGATGACGTCTTGGTAGATGGCCAGCGCTCGGTTCCAGAACGTGTCGAGCTGGTCGCATAGAGCAGACAGCCATGCCTCGTTGAGGTGATAGATCCGCCGTGTTCCCTCAGCGTGTTCCGCAACCAAGCCGGCGTCCTTGAGGACCTTGAGATGCTGGGAGACGGCCGGTCGGCTGATCGGCAGCGTCGACGCGAGTTCGACGACGGCCTGAGGACGTACCGCCAACTGCAACACGATGCTGCGCGTGGCTGGTCGCCGCCGACCACTGCCGTGGCTCGTCAGGTGCGCAGTCGCAAGCGCCAGGCTTGGTAGCCGCCGATGAGGTCGGTTGCGCGGTTCAGGCCGAGATCGTGCAGCAGTGCTGCCGCGAGGCTCGAGCTGTAGCCCTCGTTGCACACGATCACGATGCGAGCGTCGTAGGTGTTGACGTTGCTGATGTGATGGTCGCATGAGGGGTCGAGTCGCCACTCCAGCACGTTGCGGTCGATGACGATGGCGCCGGGCAGCTCCCCGTCGCGTTCGCGCTGTTCGATCGGACGAATGTCAACGATCAATGCGCCGTCGCGCTGTTCACGTTCGAGGTCCTCGGGTGCGACTCTGTCCAGCCGAGCACGCGCGGCGGCGAGGATGTCGTCGATCGAGCAACGAGCACGGCTTCCGTCCATCTCCCTGCTTCCCAAGCAACTCACCAACCGGACCGAAATGTACAACTCGGCCATCGGGTGCTCAAGCAGAGACTTGAATATCCGCTCAGCCGAGCTGTCGTTCGAGCACGGGGCGCATCGTCAGCCAGGGATGTTCGCGATGAGCGTCGATCGTGTCGTGTGCTTCGGGGTCGGGCATGATCCGGGCGACGAGACGACCTTCCAGCTCGGGCGTCGGATCGGACAACTCGATGACGCAAGTCTCGGGCCCACTATCCGCCGCGGTGTTCACTGCGCTGTTCCGGTCACGAAGTTGCGGATCACTGGTGCACACGCGGCGGCGGTGTCGTCGGGGTAGGGACGGGGTGCTCGGTCCCATGGCATCGTGACGGCCCACGTCGTGATCGTTTCCACGATCGTGCGGGCGAGGATCGCTCGATCGACGTCTGCGGTCGCTCGGCTGGCGCGTAGTTCGAGGTAGTCAGCCCAGAGGTCGACCAGCGCGTAGCGTCCGTCACCGAACCACACGGCAGCGAGTTCGGGGATCTCGCCGCCGCACCCGTCGAGCACCATCGCGGCCGTGCGCCGGCTCCGCATCAACCGGTGGAGGCCGACGGTGAGGCGCCGCGAGTCCGTCGGCTTGGGCGATGGTGGTGTAGCCGTTGGCGCCCCAGTCGTCAGCGATCACGGTTTGCTCGATCGTGCGCACGACGTCGATGCGCGCCTCGCGGTATCCCTCGGAGATGCGATCCCTGGCGTCTCGTTCTTGACGTGTGGCCATTGCCGACGTCGGCGTCAGCCCGTGCCCCAGCTGAGTGGCACGCCGGGGCAGACGCAGAACTCGTTTCCTTCCGGATCGGCCATGGGGATGAACGCGGCGTCAGCGGGCTGGCCAACATTGATTCGCGTGGCGCCGAGTGCTTCCAGTTCCGTGGCCTTGGTCGCGACGTCGTCGACGCGGATGTCGAAGTGCACGCGGGTCTTGGCCGTTTTCGGCTCGGGTACTTGCTGCATCAGGACCGGCGGATACGCGGGATCGTCGGGTAGAAGTAGCCCGTAATGGTCTCTGCTACCGATCTTGCGATAGCCGAGCGCCGCAGCCCAGAAGTCGAGCATCAGCTCGACATCGTGGCAGTCGATGACGATGTCGATGTTCGGTTTGTTGGCCATGAGTGACGCCTCCAGGAAGGTGGTCCGTCGTTACGCTGTGACCGATCGCGGCTTGCGGGCGATAAGGGCGTAGCCGTAGACCTCGAAGGTGCGCGCGTTTGCCTCGCCGGTGCGCCGCCGAAGGTGTCGACGGCGGGTGCGATCTCGACGTCGACGAAGCCGACTTCGGTGAGCATCTGATGCCAGCCCTCACGGGACGGCGCGCCGGTGTTTCAACGGCGCGTTTGTCGGCGCACAGGTTGATGACGCCGTCGGAGATCACGACATCGGCCCAGCCGACCTCGACCGGCGGCTTCTCGGCGAGACCGCGGCGGAACACGACGTTCGACAGACCGAGCACTTCGCTCGTGGTCTGGGATTTGGTGAGCGTCTCGTCAGTCATGTCGACATCGACGTCACCTCTTGGCGGAAGTGGGTGGATGGGTTTCGTACATGCGGACGATGACGACGACACCCGACAGCGCAGTGAGCGCGGCGACGGCATAGATCGCGGCTTCGATCGACACGAGGTCAGCGAGGATTCCGGCGACGAGAGCGCCAACCGCGAACCCGGCGTCGCGCCAAAGGCGATAGACACCGACCGATCGCGCACGCCACAGCGGGTGAGCGACATCACCGATCGCGGCCAGCAAGGTTGGGTAGACCATCGCCGTGCCCGCGCCGAGCAGGGCGGCGCCGAGCGCCCACATGCCGAACCCGGTGGTGGCAGCGATCATGGCGATCGCCAACGCTTGGAGGAGCATCCCACAGGCGATCAACGGCTTCCGGCCGATCCGGTCAGACAGCGCCCCGGTGACAAGCTGGCCGAGCCCCCACACCGCCGGATAGACCGCGGCAAGCACGCCGATCCGACCCACGGAGAGGCCGGCGTCGGCGAAGAAGATCGGAAACAGACCCCAGGCGAGCCCATCGTTCAGGTTGTTCACGAGACCAGCCTGCGAGGCTGACGACAATGCCTTCTCCCGAAACGACGTGAGGACGAAGATCTCACGCGTCGTCAGCTCGTCGTGGAGTGCGTCGTTGGTACTGACGTGGCTCGCCGCCTCGTAGCGGGCATGACCGCGAGTCTCTCGGACGAACAGTGTCGAGAGACCGAGGCCGAGCCCGGCGTAGGCGAGGCCGAGGAAGAACGGTGCCGGCCGCAGCCCGTGCTGTTCGGCGATGTAGCCGGTGGCCAGCGCAGTGACGGCAACGGTGACGTAGCCGGCGGCCTCGTTGAATCCCATCGCCAAGCCGCGCTTGGCGGGGCCGACGAGATCGATCTTCATGATGATCGTCGTCGACCAGGTGAGTCCCTGGTTGACACCGAGCAGGACGTTGGCGAACACGACCCAGCTCCACGTGGGCGCCCACATCAGCAGCAGCGGGACGGGGAGCCCGATGAGCCAGCCGGCGACGAGCACCGGTTTGCGGCCGTAGCGATCCGAGAGGGTGCCGGCGAAGAAGTTGGTGCCGGCCTTGACGATCCCGAAGGCGGCGATGAACGTCAGCGTGGCTGTGAACTTGGTGAGCCCGAACTCATCCTTTGCCAGTAGCGGGAGGACGGTGCGTTCCTGACCGATCATCCCCCCGACGAGGGCATTGACGCCGACGAGCAGTGAGAACTGGGCGAGGTTCTCGCGCAGCCCCAAGCGGAGCGGATTCGGTCTCGTGGTCGTGGGTGCGCTCACCGGCCGGCCGCCAGTGGTTGGTTCGTCCACGCCACCCACGTGTCCGGGCCACCGTCGAGCACGCTGACGTCATGATGGCCGCGGCGGGCGAGGATGCTGGCGCCGGTCATGGCGCGTTCACCGTGTCCGCACATCACGGTCACAGGGCCCTCCGGGGCGGCGCTCGTGGCGAGGTTGCCGAGCTCGATGTTGACCGCGCCCGGGAGGTGCCCGGTCTTGTACTCGCTGCGCAGGCGAACATCGATGACCGTGCCGACCATGTCGGCCGGGGCCACGAGCGGGGTGCCGTCGATCGGTCGACCCGCTGCTCGCCACGCGCCGATGCCGCCATCGAGTTCGCCGACGATGTTGTCGTGCCCGATGTCGAGGGCCTGGCGGACGACCTCGTCCCGGTCCTGATCGGCGCCGGCAATGATCACGATCGGTTGGTCGAGGCCCGTTATCCAGCCGAGCCAGCTGGCGAACACCGGTCGCAGCGTGTTCGAGATCGATCCGCGGACGTGGCCCGCCGAGTACTCGCCGACGGGTCTGGCATCGACGATCAGCGCTCCGGCCCTGACGTGGCGATCGACGGCGTCGACATCGAGCCGCTCGAGTCCAGGGAGCCGCGGGTACAGGCGTGGGCCGCGACGGTTCAATTCGGGCAGCTGCGAGAAGTAGGTCGGGAACGAGCCGAAACCGGCGAGCAGCTGTTCGACGAACGCGTCCTCGTCGTCGATGCGGAACAGTGCGTTGGTCGCACGCTCACGGCCCAAGGTGGTCGTGCGGTCAGCGCCACCGGGCGCCGAGCAGAACGACCCGGCGCCGTGGGTCGGGTAGACGGCCAGATCGCCGGGAAGAACGTCGAGGCGTCGCAGCGAGTGGAACATCGCGTGAGCAAGCGGTTCGGCGAGATCCGGGCCGCACAGATCGGTTCGCCCAACCGCGCCGACCATCAAGGAACCGCCGGTGAACAGCGCTACAGGGGATCCGAGAGACTCGATGAGATACACGTGGTGGTCGGGGGTGTGGCCGGATGTCGCGATCGCCCGCAGCGTGACGCCCCTCGCTAGACGGATGAGCTCCTCGTCGCGCACCGGCTGATGGGGTGTCTCCAGCTTCGATGCCGCCGGCGCGATGAACGTGATGCCTGGGTCGGCCGCGAGCGAAGGACTGCCGGTCACGTAGTCGGCATGGGAATGTGTGTCGATCGTCCACCGCGGTGACACCCCCAATGATCGGGCGGCCGCGAGGTGTTCGGTGGGGAAGCGAGGCGGGTCGAGGATCGCTGCATTGCCATCGCCGAGATCGATGACGTACGACGAGTGGCCAAGCCCCTCGTCGACGAACACCCGGATTCGGACCATCACCCGCTCCTCAAGTAATGTCTTGAATATACCCCCGAGTCCGTCTACATTGTCAAGTAGGTCTTTGAGGAGGTTGCGTGAGGAGTGTGCAGGATGGCTGACCGGCGGGCGAAGGATGCGCTCTTCGACGCGTTCGGCGAGGTCGCCAAGGCCCTCGGCAACGGACGTCGCGCCGAGCTGATCGATGTCCTCGCCCAAGGCGAGCGTCACGTCGACGACCTCGCAGCCGAGATCGGACAGAGTCTCGCCAACACCTCTTTCCACCTCCGAGTACTCGCCGCAGCCGGCGTCGTCACCACCCGCCGCGAGGGAACAAGGATCTACTACCGACTGACCTCGGCACGCGTCGGCGAGCTGTGGGCGGCCTTGCGCGACGTTGCCGCCGCCCATCACGAGCAACTCGACGAACTCGCTGCCGCGTACCTGGGCGACCGTGGTCGGCTCGAGCAGATCGGTCAGGCCGAACTCGCCGAACGAATCAGCGCCGGCGATGTCGTCGTCATCGACGTCCGACCCGCCGCCGAGTTCGCCGCCGGACACATCTCCGGTGCTCGATCGATCCCGATCGACGATCTCGCCGACAACATCAGAAACCTTCCGGCCGGGATCGAGGTCGTCGCCTACTGCCGGGGCCCGTACTGCGTGTTCGCCGACGACGCAGTTCGACTGCTGCGCCGACGCGGACGCTCTGCCCGGCGCCTCGCGGACGGTTTCCCGGAGTGGGTGCGAGCCGACCTGCCCGTCGACACCTTGGCGTCCTGAACGTGCCGGACGCATCCGGCCCCTCGGCACAGACACGCGGTGTGCACTTGTGACATCACTGACCACGCCACGTCCAACGACCTCGCTTCAGTCGTGGGTCCCGTCGTCCGTCCAAATTCCGTCCTCGTGATGTCCCCGTTCGGGGCGGCCGTGCCTGGACTGGGGTGCTGGGCCCGGACTGCGCTGAGACGGACGGACGGTGGAATACCTGTCGATTCAGAGCAGGTGGACGGTGCCTCGCTTGGGATCGACCTCGATGTGGGCGCCGTGGGGGATTCGCGTGGTGGCCGCGTGGGCGCCGATCACTGCCGTCAGACCGAACTCGCGTGCCACGATCGCGGCGTGGCACAACGCTCCGCCTTCTTCCACCACGAGGGCGCCGAGTACGGGAAGCAACGAGTTCACTGACGGTCCGGTGACCGGAGCGACCAACACATCGCCTGGCTCGAGCTCATCGAACGCGAGCATCACGTCGCGCACCACGCACGCCCGCCCGCGATAGGTGGTGTCGCCGATGCCGATCCCCCTTACGGTCGAATCGCCGTCGGCGAGTGGCGGTGGCGTGACGTCGGCGCCGAGGCTGGCCAGGATCGCAGCGGTGACGCGAGCCATCGCCTTCGGGAGTGCGTCGAGTGCGGGAGGAGACTCGGCCTCGCCGAGCAGTCGGGGCGGGGGCGTGGCTTCGATGCGATCGCGCTCGGCAGCCCGCTCGGCGAGCTCGTCCGCCGACGGTGCCGCGGCGCCTCGCCGCACGCGACCGAGCAGGACACGGTCGAGCTCGTCGGGGAGCAGCTCGACGACGTGCGCGACCTCATGCACAGCTCCGGCTGCGTGCAGACGCCGCCCGACTTGTAGGAGAGCGCGACGCACCAGTCCGCACGGCCAGTTCCAACACAAGCCGCGGATGTCGTCACGCTGGCGATGTCCATAGCGAGCTTCGGCCAGCACCTCGTCGAAGTGCGCTCGATGCTCGGCCGGGACGCGGACGCGAACAGCCGCGTCGTCGGGTTCAGCAACGTCGAGCTGCTCGGTGGCACCGAGCAACGCCGCCAGCTGCAGCGCCGGGACCTCGGCCAAGGTGGGCCGGTCGACGTCGTCGCTGTTGACCGTGCGCCACATGTGCAGCTCGAGCCAGGCGTCGACGGCGGCTTGAGCGTCGGGGCCGAGCGCACGCACGTCGTCGACCGAATCGAGCGACGCCACCGGCACCCCGCTGTGCTGAATGGCGCGAGCCACCGGGCGAAGCATCACGGCCGTTTCGACCGTCGCCGGTGAGCTGCCGGTGAGGAGGCCGGCCGCCTCGTTGGCGCTGATTCCCCACCGCTCGCAGTGAGCCAACAGATCGCCGGTGGGCACGAGATCGCCGCCGTGCGTGGCCAGGTTCCTGCGTGCCGATTGTTCGAAGTGCGACAGCGCGTTCGCGAGGTGGGCCGCAAGCTCGAAGTCGTCGAGGGCGCCCGGCTCGATCGCCTGGAGGGCGCGGTTCTTCTCCAGCTGCACCGACCGGTCGCGGTCGAACCACTGGTCGACCTCCTGGCGCCAACGCCGTTGCGCGAACGCCGCCTCAGCAGTTCTGGCGCGCCGGCGCAGCTCGGGGTGCAACCGAGCGATCAGCTTCATCACGAACGCCGGGAGCGGCGCCTTTGGCGTGGAACCGGGCTTCTCGCCCACGGCGAGCGGACGCATGTACAGGCAGCCGTGCACGAACTCCGCCTGCACGGTGGCGAGCGGCAGGCCGTAGCGCTCCAACGGCTCGACGATGCCCGCCTCGAACGCTCGCCGATAGGTGTCGCGCAGGAAGTGGGAGAGCGGCCGGAGCCCGTGGTGAGCGGTCTCCAGCTCCCACTGGCCGGGCGCCGGTGGGTCGAACGCCACGGCGGGTCGTGCGGTGTCGGTGATGTGCTCGGTCATGATGTCCCCCCTCACGACCGACTCAATCATGTCATAGGTCTGCCGTCAAGACAGAACATTGTCACCACGACGACGATCTGCCAGAATGTTCGTGGAGGCAGCGATGACCGAGACGACGAAGCGGCCCACGACCAAGCCCTACTCCTCGACGTTGCGCGACCGTCAGGTGGCCCAGACGCGCGATTTCATCCTCGACGCCCTGACCACCCTGCTCGGCGATCGACGCGCCGACGAGGTGACCACCCGCGACATCGCCGCGGCGGCCGGGGTCTCCGAGCGAACGGTCTATCGCCACTTCCCCGATCGCGTCGCCCTGCTCGAGGGGTTGACACAACGGTTGCCCCAGCTCGACGGCGTCAAGCCATCGTTCGAGGCGGGGGGCCTCGATGCCCTCGCTCCCATGAGCCGTCGCCTGATGGAATTGCTCGACGAGCACTACGTGACCGCTCGCGCCGAGGCAGTGCTCAACGCGGATCCACGCCGCTTCGCAGCAGACACCCAGGCCAACACCCGCGGGATGCGCACATTGCTGGCGAAGGATCTTCCCCAGCTCGGCGAGCGCGAGCAGCTCCGCATCGCCGCCGTGCTCCGCTGTCTGGTGTCGACGCAGGCCTGGCTGCGGATGCGGGAGGAGTTCGGTGTACCCGGCACCGAGTCGGGCCCGGTCGTCGCCTGGGTCATCGACACCATCATCCGCGAGGTTCGCGCCGGCAACACCCCCACCGCGCCACGCCACGTGCGGCCTTCGAAGAGAGCACCCGATCGATGAAGCACAACCCGTCGCCACGAACCTCCGCACAACTCGCCGTCGTTCACGCCATCCGCATTCGCGGCGTCGCGTCCCGAGACGTCATCTGCGAGATGACCGGCCTCGACCCCGCCGTCGCCGACGCTGAGCTGCAAACCACCGCCGATCGTGGGTGGACGGTGTCCCGCGAGAACCGGATCACGAGCGGATGGAGCCTCACACCTGAGGGTCGTGCACAGCACCGCACAGCCCTGCGCGACGACGTGGACGCGAGCGGCGACCGGCCAGCGATCGAAGAGGCATACGAAGGCTTCCTGGCTCACAACGAAGCGATGAAGATCCTCTGCACGAAGTGGCAGATGGAGGGCGAGCCCGCGTCCTGCGTCGAGGAGTTGACGGCGCTCCACGCCGGCATCGTCCCCGTCGTCGAGCGGCTCAGCACCTCAGTAGCCCGGTTCGGGCCGTACGCCACGCGCCTCCGGGCCGCGCTGACACGCTTCCAGCATGGTGACGGCACCGCCCTCGCCAAACCGCTGTCGGCGAGTTACCACGACGTATGGATGGAACTCCACGAAGACCTCCTCTTATCGCTCGACCGGCAGCGGTCGAGCGCCGACGGGCACTGACCCACACGGCCCTGGGGCCAATTGGCATCGCCGAACGACGGTGTCCGCGTTGACCTTGACCCGCGCTAGATCGGCTCGTTGAGCGAGCCACCACGGGCGACTCTGGACTCGTCGACAATCCTCGACCCACTGGCGTGTCGGTGGCCATGAGATCCTGCCCGTAGGCGGTCATGTGGGGACGCTCGTTGGCGGCGCCGCATCACTCCATGAACGCCGCCGCATCGCAGGCGCAGGGCCCCGGGTGAACCACAACGGGTCGAGCGGCTGATGGCGCGGCATGGCATCCGGTCTCGCCGTCCTGCTTCGACCGCGAGCAGCTGAATGAGTTGTGGCTCGGCGACATCACCGAATGGGAGTGCCAGAGGTTGCCGGTCGAGCACCTGGCAGGATCACTGAGACATCACCGACCCGTAGGTCGCGACCGGCGAGGGTGCGGGCCGAGCCGCTGGCAGGTGTCCACTCCACGCCACCCGACCCTGGAGGTCTCGGTGTAGACGGTGGCCCTGCCAGTCGCTGGGTCTGCAGCTGGTGACGTGTCGCGTCTGAACGCGGTCCATTAGGTCGCTGCGGAGGCCCGGGCTGACCGCGAATGCCGATGCGGACATCACCATCGAGCTGCGGGCCCGCGTTGGGCCGCCATGGCATCGTCCCGCCGGACGCGACACCGCTGGAACGGGCCGCTTGGGCCCCGAGGCCACCGCGCGCCATCGGGCAGCGGTCGCCGCGGCTGTCAAAGCGAGCTCGAGGGCCGCTGAGCGGATCATGGAGAAGGCACGCGCCAGGATGGAAAATGCGTATTGGGAGTCCGCGACAAGGCGGCGTCGAAGCGGTAGATCGGGTGCGCTTCCCGGATGCTCGATCGGATGCGACTTGATAGTCGGCATTGCCTTCGCATCAGGGGTTCGCGCGCGACGAATGCTCGAGCCACGCCCGTAAGCCCTCGAGGCCGTTCTCGTAGACTTGACCGAGCATCGGAGCCATGGCCGCAGGTTCAACGTCGACGGAGTACACGACGAGCGATCCCGCAGGATCGTCGATGACATCGATGGTCGCCTGGTGGTAGGTGATGCCAGGCACGCCCTCAACTCGGTACTGCTGGCGCCGTAACCGGTCGTCGTTGTGGATGAGGCGCTCGTCGGCGCCACCCCCCGTCGACATCGTCACTCGTCGTGTGTCGGCGTCCTTCATCGTGCAGTCGGCAACGTTCGGCATCCAGTCGACTACCGAGGTGAACTCGGACACGACACCCCAGACGTCGTCAGGGGAACGGGCGATTCTGATGTGCGAGCGACACGTGGCCATATTGGCGACCCTACTGGGTGTGCTTAGATACGCTGCGGCCTGATTGAACCTGGCGCGACGTGAGGACTAGGCGTCCGTGGCATGCGCCGTGCAAATCGGATCGGCGCTGAGCGAGAGGCAATGATTTCGCCGTTCTTGATGCCGGCTGACAGACGGTGGACCGAATCCACCGATTTCCTCGGTCAGTAGTGGCTGATCCGCGGTCCTGCTCGCCGCGCTTCATCGTCGGGATGCACGCACCGATGCCCGATCTGTGCTCGCCCACCGCCGCCGCCCGACAGGGATGCTGTCGGGCGCGTAGCGCCGGGAATGTTCCGCCTGGCCACTTGTGGCGGCAACGACTGGGCCGGGCTGGGAGCGCTCGCCGCTGTCGGGCCACGATCGACGCCGCAGCAGTTCGATGGGAATGCCTTGCCGGGTCCTGGCTCCGTACAGCGCTCAGTCGTCATGACGGTGCGCCGTCACCCGTAACGGCGGAGCAGGCGGGCGGTCACTCGATCGGCGCGCGGTCCCGGTGACGACGTTTACCGGTGCCGTTGGTCGGGGCGACGCTTGGCTTGGGCTCACCGCTGAAGGTCGCTCGACGGCTCTTGGAGGCTCCCGCAACCGAGCCGACCTCATCGTTGGGATCGGTCGCGGACGTTGGTCATGCTCCGGCCGTTTTGCCGGGCTCGGTCACCGGGACGAGTCCGGCTTGCGGGCGGCGAGGACTCGTTTGGGTCCGCTGGCGGGGGACAGGCCACGGGCGAGGGCAACGGCGGCGGTGGGCTTGGGGCTTTGGAAGCGACGGCGAGCAGAAGATCAGAGGCGTCGACGGCGAGCGGGTCGTGGTCGTTGTGCTTGGCGTGGAGTCCGGGCCAGCCGGTGCCGCCGAGGTACTCGGTCTCCAGGGCTGTCTAGATGGTCTCCCGGAGAGCCATGCGGGCGATGCCCATCGTCGAGACGTCGTCGCCTCCGGGCAGGCCGGTGCAGCAGTTCATCATCGGCCTTGTCGCCGCCACCGCTGCCGGCCTCGCCGCCCCCGGCCTGGCGTCCGCTGGCGGCCCCAGCGAGAACCCGGCCACCAACGACGCCACCGGCTACGGCGTCGCCAACCACATCGCCAACTTCAATGACGGCTTCAACGGCATCGGGCATCTCCGGTCCTCGCTGACCGGCGAGCAGGTCAGCGGCGCTGTTGGCGTCCGTACGTCGACGGATCAGACCGTCGACACCCAGGGCCGGTTCGACCCGATCAGCAACAACGGCTGACGTACCACTGCACCAGCGCCCCCGGCTCACGTAGCCGGGGGCACTCGTCTGTTGGATCCGCAAGCGAGAACGTCAACGACGGACGAATGGACAAGAGGGTCCGGCACTGCGGTCGACCTGACCGTGCCAGACCTCTCGGCTTCCGGACTCCTACCCGCCCAAATGGCCCGATCTGGTGCTCACGTCTACCATTCGCGGTTCCTTGACTGAGCGAGCGCAGCGTGTACCGGGCGTTCAAGCGGGCCCGGCGGGCGCTCCCGCCGACGAAGACGATCACGATCATGATGAACCCTTCGGCGCGCCCCCGTGTGCCGAACACGTGGGAACCCGACTTTCTCATCGCTTGCAAGCGTCGGGTCGGTGGTCGAAGGATTCCGCGGACGACGCCACACTGGACTCCTACGTGACTTGGTCGTCAAGCGGCTGGGGGGCTGACCGGCGCCACGACGGCGGTCGATCACGACCCGTGGTGCAGCTCGTCGCCGGGGTGTCAGCGCCTAGAGACCCGGACCGGCCGGTGCGGTGCGTCGCACGTCCCTCGGGTAACCCGTCAACTCGGGTCCATGTCAGACCCGGGAAACCCCGTGTCCTTTCCCACGTCGGAAGCGCGAGCCGTTCGCCGCCGTTGGATCAACACGACCGACCACAACCCAAAAAGGCAAATGACCCGCGATGCGCCGCATCCTCACAGCAACGTCCAGCCCCTCGAACAAGCGGACCATGAAGGTCCTGGGCGCACTCGCCGCTCTCACCACGCTCGGGCTCGCCGCCTGCGGCGGCGCTGCCGAGCCGGACGCAGACATCCCCGAGGCCACCACACCGGTGACCGAGGCGACGGAGCCCGACCCCGCCGCCGACAAGGTCTTCGCGCTGACCTTCTCATCCCGCTTCACGAGCGACCTGGACCGGGCCCGCGGATACATCGAGGAGAGCACTGCCGACATGGAGGACTTCGACGCGAATGGCGCCGCGGCCAACATGGACCGGGCCGCCGTAATGTACGGCGACGTGGCCGACGAGGCACGCGACCTGCCTGGCGCCGACAGCACGTATGGCAGCGCAGTGCTCGACAACGTTCTGATGTGCGAGTCGGCATACAACGACTCCGCGGCTGCCTTGCGGGTCCTTGACCCCGAGGCGATGGAGGCCACCTCCGTGCAGCTTCATGACTGCTCCGACGGGTGGCACGTCCTCGCCGCCATGACCGACGACTTGATCTGAGAGCCTGAGTCCTAACTGTGCCCCCATCTGGAAGTTCCCGATGGGGCTGTTCGCCGACGGCCTGGTGTTTCACGCCGCCTCCGACTCGTCGGGCACTGGGCCGCCGTTGGAACCGCCCACCGACCTCGGCGAGGCCTTCCTCCGCGCGGCCACGGAACATGACCGTCGCGGAGCATCGGAGTGTCGATGGCGCGAGGGGGGATCGAGTTCACCGTGACGCCGCACGGTCCGAGTTCCACCGCGAGCGACTTCGTCAACGCGAACACGCCACCCTTCGACGCCGAGTAGTGGACCATGCCGGCCGAGCCGGACTGGGCGCTCGACGAGGAGATGGTGACGATCCGTCCCCAGCCGGCGCTGAGCATGTCGGGGACGACGGCCTGCACGCTGTTGAAGGTGCCGGTGAGGTTGACGCGCATCATGAGCTCCCACGCCTCGATCGTCAGCTCCGTGAACGGGACGACCTCGGCGATGCCTGCGCTCGTGACCATGATCTCCACCGCACCGAACGCGGCGTGCACCTCATCGAGTGCCGCGGCGATGCTCGACCGGTCGGTGACGTCGACGCCGTGCCCGCTGGTCTCGAGCCCGCTGTCACGCATCACGGCGGCAGCGTCGGTCGCCGCATCGGCGTCGATGTCCCAGACCGCGACACGGTGTCCTGCCCTGCCCAGGTGCTGAGCGCACGCCAGGCCAATGCCCGACGCGCCACCTGTCACGACAGCCACCCGACGCAGATCCGATGCGTGAGGTGTTGATTGCATCATCGACCCAATCGTCGTGCCCGCGGGAGCCGTTCCGGCGGTGGATCTGACCCGCGTGGTGACCACAACACTCGAAACAGAGCTGTCAATCGCGCCACCCACGGTGAGTCCACGGGACGGGATCGGGCCCGTGTCAACCGCGCCGGCGGGCCGAGCAGGACCTTGACGCTGGTGCGCTGTCAGTGCTACCTCCACGGCTCTGCAGCAGGTCGGTGATCGGTGCCAGGCAGTGGCCACGGCGACCATCGCAGCTCGCATGCCGCCTGACCACAGCCCGCAACCGGCGCAGCCGGGCAGACTCAGTGATAGCTCATTCCTATGAGCCGATCGTCAACTGACCCTTGCTCGACGATCAGGGTCTCGGTACGGTCGATCGACGTGCAGGGGGATTCGGGGGCCGAGCGGTCACGTCGTGTTCGCACAGCGGGTCAGACCTCGCGGCCACGTATGCAGCGGGTCACTCCGTCGCGTGCGGTCCATACAGCGGGCCGGTTCTGCGGCGCCCTCGCCGACGTCGACGTCCTCGCCGCCGCCGGGCGACCGCCGGCATCAGTCGCGCATCCGACGCGCAGATCGGGTTGGCCGTCGACACGCTGCGGGGCGAGCTCGCCCAGGTCGACCGCGCGGCACGTCGTCTCGGCTGCCGGTCCGGTCAACCGACGGAGGAAGCTCTCACCTTGATGCGCTCTGCACCGGCCGTGCCGTTCACGGGACGATTCTTCGAGTTCCCGAGCCGCCGGTTCGTGTGCTCCGATCCAAAGCGGGAGTTTCTGTGAGGATGCGCTTGACCCGCTCGGTCGCCGCGCTCGCCGTGGTAGGCCTGCTGGCGGCAGCCTGCGGCGGCGACGACGACAACGAAGGCGGTGTTCGCGGGGACGTCACGACCGCCACCGAGGACGCAGGTACGGCGGCTGCGGCGACAGGTACCGACGACGCATCGGCGACGAGCGACGCGGGCGGCTCGACGGCAGCCGACGGCTCGACCACGCCCGGCGGGTCCGCCGGCACTGCGGAGAGCGCGCCCGGCGGCGCGGACAGCGCATTCGTCACCGAAGGTGTTGATCGGGACGCGACGATCCGGATCGCCCTGACCAACGCGCTCAACTCGACCGACCCCCACTCGGCGATCGCCGGAGCGGGGGCCGCGTATCTCCGTCTGCTGTACGACAACCTCTTCGTCGTCGTCGATGGCGAGCTGCGCGGCGAGCTGGTCACCGATTGGCAGCTCGACGAGGGCAGCCTCGTGCTCACGCTAGGCGACGACGCCACGTTCCACGACGGCACGCCGATCGATGCGACCGCGGTGAAGGCCAACCTCGACCGCGTTCGCACAGGGGCGACGAGCGGGTACGTCGCCGACCTGGCGAGCATCCTGTCCGTCGACGTCGTCGATGACGTCACCGTGCGCCTCAACCTGGCCCCCAAGAGCGGGGCGACGCTGCCGTACGCGCTGACGAGCCTCGCCGGTGCGATCATCAACCCGAGCTTCTTCGACCCGGAGACATTGAGAACCTCGGCGCCCGACGGTGCCGGATCGGGACCTTACAAGGTCGCCTCGTGGACTTCTGGTGAGAGCAGCGTGGTGTTCGAACGGGCACCGCAGCATTGGGATCTCACGGCCGGGCAAGCGGCCCGGATCGAGATCGATGTTCTCGATCCGATCCAGGCCCTGAACGAGGTCGAGACCGGCACCTACGACATCACCGGCACCAACGTGCTCACCGCCGAGGATGCGATCGGCCGCGTCGAGTCGTCGCCCGATCAGGTGCATGTCAACCTTGTCGGCAATCCCTCCGCGCAGGGCATGTGGCTCCAAGACCGTGCCGACGCGACGGTGCGCGAGGCAATGGGCTACGCCCTGGATCGTGACGCCCTCGTGGCGCTCTTCGGCGAGGTGGCGACGGTCACCAACCAGCTGTACGCCCCGGGTGACCCGTTGTACGTCGAGGAGATCGACGAGCGACACCACTACGACCCCGATCACGCCCGGGAGCTGATGGCGACCGTGCCCGAGGAGGCCAAGACAGTCACCGTGGGGTTCAACCCGGCGCCGCCCGGCCAGCAGCTCAACGAGCTGGTGCAGGCCCAGATGGCCGCCGTCGGCATCAACATGGAGATCCAACCGTTGCAGGTCGGCGCCCTGTTCGAGGCGTGGCACGGCGGCCAGATCGACGCGCTGGCGCTCTCGGTGTTCGTCAGCCCGCTCGGCGCCACGACGCTCAGCCGGATCCTGCTCCCCGGCCCCGGGCTGATGGCCGCCCCCGAGTCTGCGCTCCCCGAGCTCGAGGCCCAGCTGGCGACGGCCGACGATCCGGCGTTGAGCGACGACGAGCGCAACCAGATCTACCGGGACGTGATGCAACGGATCGCCGACGAGAACTGGTTGCTCGTCCTGTTCCAGACGCAGCCCGGGACATTTTCCAAGGCGGACATCGTCAACCTCGACGTGTCGCTGGACTACTCGTTCAGCAACTACCGGTACGCGGCGAAGCTGGCCGAGTGAAGGCGCCGCCCCACGACGAGGAGTGTTGATGTCCGAAGCGATGAGGACAGGCGCAACAGGGGTGACGGAGCCGAAGGGCTTCCGTGTGCCGATGATGTTCCATCCGAGCCACGACGTGCTGGACCTCGATGAGGCCGAGGCGTTCTACGAGCGGCTGTTCGGGAGCACGAGCACCTCCCTCGCGTCGATGCAGCAGGCCGGCCGATCGGCGGGGCGGCCGGACAACGGGTACCCGCGGGGGTACTCGACGTTCACGCCGATCAGCGACGTGCTGTTCGACACGATCGACCCGACGAAGTACGTGTTCGAGGGGGTGCAGCGCCTGCCGTCGGTCGAGCAACCGCACCTGCGGTTGATCTCGTGGTACATCGACGGGATGGGTGAGGCGTACCGTGAGCTGCGCCGCCACGGGATCAGGGTCCTCAACCAGGTCGACGAGGTCGTCGATTCCGAGGAGCCACCGCAGAGCTATGGGGGTGGGACGGTGCTGTTGTTCACGCTGCCGGAGGACACCGGGCTGCGGTACTCGTTGATGCCGGTGAGCACCATCACGTTCGACGCCCGGCTGGCGCCCGGGTGGTCGCTCCCGTCGGCGGCGGACAACCCGCTCGGCATCGAGCGTTGCGGGCATCACACGATCCTGACCGATCGTCCCGAGCGGATCCTGGCTCTGCACGTCGACGTGCTCGGCGGGTCGGTCGTCCACGAGGGCCGTAACGAGCTGCTCGGGGCGACGTGCACGTACGTCCACCTCGCCGGCTCGACGATCGAGTGTGCCGTGCCCGACCACGGCACCCGGGCCCACGACGACTGGACCAGGTACGCGCCGAACGACGCCTACCACTCGCTGACGTGGCACGTGGCCGACCTCGAGCGGGCCGAGCGCCACCTGCAGGCCAACGGGGTCGCGGTGCAGGCCCGTTCGTACGACACCATCGTCACCGACCCGGCGACGAGCCTCGGCGTCCCCTGGGGCTTCACGACGACGCTCGTGCCGGGTGATCCCCGCGCTGCAGCTCAGGCCCATGCGAGCTGACGTGGTCTCGGCCAACGCGCGCCTCGCTCTCGGCCGGTCTGCTCGATGACCTTCCCGCCGTGCGCGACAGCGGCTTCTGGGACGGTGTCCGGCACCCGTACATCCCCGGACCGGACCTGGCGATCGATCCGTCGCTCCGTCTGCATCGGGCGGTCGCCGCCGACATCGATCCGATCACGTCGGAGCTCGTCCGTTACTCGCTGCTGAACCTCAATCTCGAGCACACGGCGCTGTTGCAGAAGCTCGCCGTGTCGCAGCTGGTGATGCACTCGCGTGACTTCCAGACGGCCATCCTGACCGAGGACGGCGAAGTCGTGCTCGTTGGGCCGTGCATCCAGTTCTTCGCCAAGTGCGCCGGCCTCGACACCCAGTACGTGCTGGAGCATCGGTCGCGCAACCCGGGGATCTCGGCCGGTGACATGTTCCTGACCAACGATTGCTTCGTCGGCGCGTCGCATCAGATGGACGCCAGCCTGGTCGCCCCGGTGTTCGTCGGCGACGAGCTGTTCTGCTGGGTGACGAACACGCTGCACTACCACGACCTCGGTGGGGTCAGCGCCGGCAGCTTCTGCCATGCAGCGCTCGACGCGTTCGACGAGCCGCTGCACTGGCCGCCGGTGAAGATCGTCGAGGCCGGCCAGTTGCGCGACGACATCGAGCGCCTCTGGGTGCGCCAGAGCCGGTTCCCCGAGACGGTCGGCATGGACCTGCGGGCATCGATCGCGGCGAGCGAGGTGACCCGCGGTCGCATCGCCGACCTCGTGGGACGGTACGGCGCCGACGTCGTCAAGGGCGTGATGCGCAATATGCAGGACGCCGGCGAACGCCTCTTCATCGCCCGGCTGCGGTCGATCCCCGACGGGTGCTGGTCGCACCGCTTCTATTGCGAGGGCGCCACGCCGGGCGACGACCGCATCCACACGATGCAGGTGAACATCACCAAGTGCGACGACCGCCTCGTGGTCGACAACCGCGGGACCGACCCGCAGGTCGGGTCGATCAGCATGACCTACGCCGGGTTCAGCGGCGCCGCCCTGGCCGGCATCGTCGGCCAGGTCGTGCCCGACGTCGCCGGCGCGTTCGGCGGACCCTACCGACGCGTCGAGTTCCGTCCCGAGCCCGGCTCCATCCTGTGCGCGAGCTATCCGGCGGCCGTCAGCACGGCGGTGTTCGCGGTCACGATGCTGATCAACGCGGTCTCGATCGCGATGGCCAAGATGCTGTCGTGCGGCGACGAGGAGACGCGAGCGCTCGCGCTGGGTGCCACCTGGCCGCAGCCGGGCGGCACGATGTCGATGGTCGGCGTCGACGCCGACGGCGACATGTGGTCCGGCGGGACCGGCAACGTGATGCTCGGGTCGTTCGGCGGCGCCCCGACGCGCGACGGCGTCGACTTCGGCGGGCACTGGTGGATGCCGGGCACCACCGGCACCAACGTCGAGGACTTCGAGGAGAACAAGCCGGTCGTCTGCTTGTACCAGCGCGGACTGCAGGCCGGCCTGGACGGGGCGGGACGCCATCGGGGCGGGCTCGGCGTGGTCTCGGCGGTCTGGGTGCGGGCCGGCGCGATGATCCAGTACGCGACCGGCGAGGCCTACCCGGGCGGGGCCGGCGTGATGGGCTCGCCGCCCGGGTCGCGGGCGCGGGCGACGGTCGTCCACGGCACGGACACCGACGAACGGCTGAGTGCGTCGCGGATCCCACGCACGATCGACGAGATCAGTGGTGAGCGGTCGGAGCTGCCCTGGAAGACGGTGTCGTACCAGATCCACCCCGGCGACGTCATCGAAGGGCTGTTCCCTACCATCGCCGGCTACGGCGACCCGCTGCTCCGGGACCCCGAGGCCGTCCTCGTCGACGTCCGCGCCCAGATCCTCGCCGAGGACGCGGCGTGCGCGCGTGTACGGGGTCGCCGTCGTCGGAGGCGACGTCGATCTCGATGCCACGGCCGAGCGGCGGCGAGCCATGCGCCGGGACCGACTCGGCGGCGACACGCATGAACCGCTCGACCCGCCGGAGGGAGCCATCCCGGTCGGCGAGATCCTCCACATCGTCGACGGCCGCTGGTGGTGCAACGGTGCCGACCTCGGCCGCAGTGACGCCAACTACAAGGATCGGGCCGTCACCCGTCGAGACGCCCGATCCGCGAGATCGGTGAGGAGTTCGAGTCGCCGTTCGTCGACGTCGCCGACCGCGTCGTGTACCGCGAGTTCCTGTGCCCGGTCACCGGCTACCGGATCGACGCCGAGCTCGCGCTGCGCACCCAAGCCCGCGTTGCACGACATCCGCATCGAGACGTCCCGTGCCTCGCCCGGTTCACGTCGACCGTGAGAGCGAGTCGGTGACCTCGTACTTCATCGGCGTCGACATCGGCGGGACGTTCACCGATTGCGTCGCCGTCCGCGACGACGGCCACATCACGACGTCCAAGGTGCTGTCGACCCACGCCACGACGCCGGCCGACGGTGTGATGAGCGGCCTCGAACTGCTCGCCGCCCAGAACGGCCGCACGCTCGGAGCACTGCTCGCCAGCACGGACCGCTTGAGCCACGGCGCCACGATCGGCACCAACCTCGTCGTCGAGCGCAACGGCGCCGACGTCGCACTCGTCGCCACGCAGGGCCACGGCGACAGCTTCTTGATCATGCGGGGGGCGGGCCGCACCGCCGGACTCCCCGCCGAGCGGCTCTTCGACGCCCATCACGAGACGATGCCCGAGCCGCTCGTGCCCCGACACCGCATCGTCGAGGTCGCCGAACGGGTCACGCAGGACGGCGCCATGCTCGCCCCGCTGGACGAGGACGCGGCGCGTGCCGCGCTCGCCGGCGTCCTCGCCGACGGCGCCGTCGAGGCCGTCGCGATCGCGCTGCTGTGGTCGATCGCCAACCCGGTCCACGAGATCCGGCTGCGCGACCTCGTCCACGAGACTCGCACCGGACATGTTCGTCAGCCTGTCGTGGGAGATCTCGCCACGCCAGGGCGAGTTCGAGCGCACCGTCGCCACCGTGATCAACAGCTACGTCGGCCCGGCATCCAACCGCTACCTGCAGGACCTCGCGGACCGTCTCGCCGGCCATGGGCTGCGCACCCCGCTCTACGTCACGCAGTCGAGCGGCGGCGTCGTCCCCGTCGTGGACGCGATGCGCCGACCGCTCCACACGATCGGCTCCGGCCCGGCCGGCGGTCTCGCCGGGACCGCCGCCGTCGCCCGCAGCGCGTCGCACCGCCACGTCATCGCGACCGACATGGGAGGCACGTCGTTCGAGGTCGGCCTGATCGTCGATGGCCAACCGACCCTGTCGAGTCAGCAGATCCTCGAGAAGTACACGTTCCACTCGACACACCTCGACCTGCGGTCGATCGCGTGCGGCGGCGGATCGATCGCCTACATCGACGAGGAGAGCGGTGGCCTGCGGGTCGGGCCGCGTTCGGCGGGGTCCAACCCGGGGCCGGCGTGCTACGGGCAGGGCAGCGAACCGACCGTGACCGACGCCGACGTGGTGCTCGGGTTGCTCGATCCCGAGACGTTCCTCGGAGGGCGCATGCCCCTCGACGTCGAGGCCGCGCACGCCGCGGTCGGGGGCCTCGCCGACCGCCTCGGCCTGTCGATCGAGGACGCGGCGGCCGGCATCGTCCAGGTGAACGCCCACGCCGCCGCCACCCTCATCCGCCAGCGCACGATCGAGCAGGGCCTCGACCCCCGAGACTTCACGGTCTACGCGTTCGGTGGTGCCGGACCCCTCCACGCGTTCGCCTACGCCGCCGAGCTCGGCGTCGAGCGCGTCCTCGTCCCGTTGGGCAACGGCGCATCGACGCTGTCGGCCTACGGGGCCGCGGTCGGTGATCTGATCCGGTCCTTCGAACGACCGGTGTCCATGGCCACGCCGTTCGATCCCGTAATGCTCGGCGCGGCCGTCGTCGCGCTCGAGGACGACGCCCGTGCCGCGATGTCCGACGGCGGCGACCGACGACGTCGTTATGGAGCGGGCCGCGAGCATGCGCTACGCCGGTCAGAAGCTCCAGGAGCTGATCGTCCACCTCCCCGACGGACCCGTCGACGCGGGCACGTGCGCCGAGATGGAACGGCGCTTCACCGCCGAGTACGCCCGCCTCTACAGCGAAGCAGCGGTTGCTCTGTTCCAAGCCATCGAGATCTTCAACCTGCGCGTCAGCGCACGGGTGCCATCGAGCGCGTCGATGCCGGTCGCACCCGCCGTCGGCACCGGCGACACAGCTGCACGGCCACGCGTGCGCGACGTGCACTGGCCCGGCCACGGCCGCCGATCGACCCGCGTCGTCCAGGGCCCACCACAAACCGGCGCGTCCATCGACGGACCCGCGATCGTCGAGCTCGAGCACACGTCCGTCGCCATCGCCCCCGGCCAGCAGCTCCACGCCGCCGAAGACGGCACGCTGATCCTCACGCTCTGACCAGCCGCACCACCCGTCCCGCCGGATCGACACAACACTGCCTGACACGGCGGCCTCCGCCTTGGTTGTTCCACCTCAAGGACTGCCGGCGCCTTGGTCGCGCCGCCGCGAACGTCATCGCCTGCTGTCAAGCGTTCGCGTCGCGCGGTTCGAGGACGATCACAGGCGTTTCGGTCGACCGTCGCCCGGCATCGACCTCGATGCTTGGATCGACCGAGACCCAGCGCTGCCACAGCCGATCGCGCTCCTGCCCGACAGACGAACGTGCGCGCACCGGGCGCGGACGTTGGCCGGCCAGGCGGGCGTGACGAGGTTCGGGCCGTCTTCGAGGTAGCCGATGATGACGCGGCGCTCCTGCCCGGACTTCCGCCCGATGGTCGTGAGGCGCAGGGCGCCCCAGCCGCGCTTGTTTGACGTGGTCCACAGGAACCGGCCGCCGCTGAGTCGGTACAGCGCGCGATGAACACGCCAGGCCGTGTGTACGAACCACTTCGGCGGGTGCTTCCACGGCATCAGATCGGTGCTGGCGGTTCGCCGGTTTGCCCATCGAGCCCGTGAGGGGTTCAGTGCTTGCTGACGCCAGCCTGGCAGTTCGGCGCTTCGAGGACGGACCTGACCGGTCGCCGCCGCGTGGTATGAGGCGCGTGTCTTCGGGCACCGGCGGCGTGGGCGTCAGACCATCGGCGTTCGGCGCTTCGACGGCGGGCTCGTCGGTAGCGACTCGCATGTTCTCGGACTGGTCTGGGACATCGCCAACGAGCGAGTCCACCGCCGACGTGAATCTCCCATGATGTATGGACTGCTTCCGAGGCCTCCCAGCCTGTGTCAGGTGTCCGCGCCAGCGGGGGATGCCCAACCGATCCCGGGGCGCCTCAAGGGAGCGTCTGACAGCCCCGTGGAAGGTCAAGGCGGGAACAGGTGTCCTGGAGGGACAGGCCGCTCGACGCACCGACCGCCCGATCTCCGGGGTCCGACGTGGCGAAGCGCTGATGCGCTCCATGCGTCGTTCGGGCGCAGCCTCGTGGGCCGACGTGTCGGCGTCGTCCCGAAAGGCGTCCGGTTGCGAAGCTGGGCACGGGGCGTGCCATGTTGATGGTCCCGACGGCGATGAGGACCTCGATGTCGACAGTGATTGACGGATCCATTGGCTTCTCGAAGCGGGACGGCGAGCCGGTCTCCGCCGAGGAGTTCACGATCGCGGGTTTCCCCGACAATCGAGTCGAGCTCCGTGCGTGCCGGATCCGCGACGGTCGCGGGTTCCCCACGTCGCTGGACGACGAAGGCTTCGAGCTCGTCGATCACCGGTCCGAGTTCGCCGACGAGCGCGACTACTGGGTCCTGAAGGAGGGGTACCAGGACGAGGTCGGGGCGGTGATCCAGGCTCGTTCGGGCGCCGCGCTGGTGCTGGCCCACCGTCACGGGCTGGACATTCGGTTCGCGCAGCCCATGTACACGACGGGTCCGCGTGCTCCTCGCGACGGAGCGATGAACCACAACGCGCCGAACTCGTTCGCTCACGTCGACTTCTACACCTATTCGATGCGCAGCGGGATCACGAGGGATCTCCAGCTCGACTACGGCATCGACGCCGCTGACTTCTCCAGGGTCGTGATCTACCAGACATGGCGAGCCGTGTCGGATCCGCCGCAGGACGTACCGCTCGCGCTCTGCGATCGCCGCACGCTGAGTGCACGTGATGTCCGGAGGATCGCTGCGGTGCACTCGCCGTTAGAGTCGACGAACGATGCGGACCCCAACGTCACGTTCGAGCTCGGCGGCATCCATTTCGATCCCGGCCAGAAGTGGTACTACTTCTCGAACATGACGCCGGACGAGCTCCTCGTCTTCGTCGGCTACGACTCCGCCCGCGACCGGGCCTGGGTCGCGCACAGCGCGTTCGACAACCGCGCCAACCTGCACGGCGGCGGCCGGCACCGCGAGAGCATCGAGACGCGATTCTTCGCTCTCTTCGAGTAGCGACGGCGGCGTCCTGTCGCGTCAGGATTCGGCGGCGGCCTTGATCGCCGCGAGGGTGGCAGGGATGCCTTCGCGGGCGGTCGCCGGCCTACCACTCGCCGTGTGTGTCGGCGAGCACAGCGCCGACGAGTCGGAGAACCGAGGCCTCGTTGGGAAGATGCCCACGACCCATGACCGTCGCTCCACTTCGTTGTTGAGTCACGGGCCGGCGCCGGCGAACCCGTCAGCTCCTGGCTGGCCGATACCGCCGCCCCCGGCTCGTCTCGAAGCTGGCCGACTCCGTCGTTGCTGAGTAGGAACGCAAGGCGACGTCCACGGTGTCGTCGCGCGTAGCCGTGAGCGTTGAAACGCAGAGTCGTCGGCGGGACGCCATGGGCCCCGACTCAGGTGGCAGGCCGAACGCCGGGGTCGGGTGGTCAGCCGATCGAGACGGGCAGGCTGTCCCAGCCGCGGACCGTGGACGTCCGCGCCTGGACGGCGTTGTCGAGGTCGACCTCCCAGTCGGGGAAGCGCTGCAGCACCTCGTCGAGCGCGATCCGTCCTTCGAGGCGGGCGAGTGCGGCCCCGAGGCAGAAGTGGAGCCCGTAGCCGAACGACAAGTGGTGGTCGAGCGAACGGTGGATGTCGAACGAGTCGCCGTTCTCGAACTTGCGGTCGTCGCGGTTCGCTGAACCGTTCAGCAGCACGAGCGCGCTCCCCTCGGGCACCGTCTGGCCGTGGTACTCGATGTCCTTGGCCACGTACCGGGACTGCACCGGCGAGGGCGCTTCGAACCGCAGCACCTCCTCGATCGTCTGGGGGATCAGGCCGCGATCCCCAGCGATCTGCCTGCGCTGATCGGGGTGATCGGAGAGCACCTTCCCGGTCCAGCCGATCAGCTTCGTGGTCGTCTCGTTGCCGGCTCCGGCGAGGAGGGTGATGTACCCCAGGATCTCCTCGCGGGTCAGCCGCCGCGTCGTGCCGGTCTCGTCCTCGAACTCGGTTTGGATGAGCTCCGACATCACATCGTCGCCGAGGTTCTCCGAACGCCAGTCGATGTACTCGCCGAACGCGGCCATGTGCTCGTCGTCGCTCCCCTTCATCGCCGCGCCCATGGCTGTGCCCTCCTCCAGGTGCAGGCCCAGGTCGGTCCGATCTCGAATCGCCTGCTGCTGGTCCTCAGGGATGCCGAGCAGCATGCCGATCACGCGCATCGGCATCTGGGCACCGAGATCTGTGATGAAGTCGAACTCCCCGGCACCGACCAGTGGGTCGAGCGTCAACGCGCAGTACTTGCGGATCTGCGGTTCGATCGCGCTCATCTTGCGGGGCGTGAAGACGCGTGACAGCAGACCGCGGTGGGTGTCGTGCAACGGCGGGTCCTCGAAGAGGAACAAGCCGATCGGCGGCTCCCAGTCGGCCTTGATCAGCTCGAGGACCGTGCCCCGCCCCGAGATCAACGTCTGCCAGTTCTTGAGGGCACCCTCGACATCCTCGAACCGGCTGATCGCCCAGAAGTCGTACTTGTCGTTGTAGTAGATCGGCTGCTCGTCGCGCAGCCGCTTCCAGACCGGATACGGGTCGGTGTCGATGTCGAAGTCGTACGGGTCGTAGTACGGATCCGTGCTCGCGGCCACGTCAGTCCTCCTCGATCGACAACGCCTGCTTCGGACAGAGACGCACGGCCTCCTCGACCTTCGGTCGTAGCCCCTCGCCGGGGTGCTCCCGGAGCACGACCAACACGTCGTCGTCGCCGAGCTCGAACACCTCCGGCGCGACACCCATGCAGACGCCGTAGCTCTCACACAACGTGCGGTTCCAGACGACGCGCATCCCAGGCGAATCAGCACGCACCACGCACCCAGTATGCCTTCCGGAGAGGACCGCGCCCGATACGGGGTTGCCGCCATCCCGCTCACGGGCTGCACGGACCGGGCCGTGCGCGGTCTCGCCTATCGTCGTCGCGCATGAGAACCGTTGTGGTCGGGGCGTCCACCGGACTGGGCCGCTGCATCGGGATCGGGCTCGCTCGACGCGGTGACGACGTCGCGCTGCTGGCGAGGCGCAGGGACAAGCTCGACGACGCCGCTTACGAGGCGGGCCGCGGCACGCTCGCCGTCGCCTGCGACGTCACCGACGAAGCATCCTGCCAGACGGCGATCGAGGAAGCGGCCGTCGGGCTCGGCGGCATTGACGCACTCGTGTTCGCTGCCGCCATCGGTCCGATCGGCCCGATCGCCGCAGCGGGCGCCGCCGAGTGGAAGAGCACGTTCGAGACGAACGTCATGGGTGCGTCGCTCGTCACGGCCGCGGCGCTGCGCCACCTCACCGAAGCCCGCGGCACCGTCGTCTTCTTGTCGACGATCGGCGCGTCGTACACACCTCCGTGGCCGGGGCTCGGCGTGTACCAGGTGACGAAGGCGGCGCTCGAGCGGTTGGTCGAGGCGTGGCGGGCGGAGCATCCCGCCGTGGCGTTCACTCGGCTCACCGTGAGCGAGTGCGCCGGCGGCGAAGGCGACGCCCAGTCGCACTTCAACGAGGGGTGGGACCTCGAGCTCCAGGGTCGGTTCGCTCCGATCTGGATGTCGCGCGGCTACATGGCGGAAGGAGGGGCGATGATCGACGTCGAGCACCTCATCGAGGTGGTTCACACAGTGCTGCACGCCGGGTCGTCGATGGCCGTCCCGAACATCACTGTCATCCCGCGTGCGCAGGCGCCTCGCTGACGAAGTGTTCGCGTCGCCGCGCCTCCGGGCACCTTGGTCTCGGTCGACACGGACTCACCCTCGAGCCCGTGTGAGGTCCGCGATGCCGTGTCGAATCTGATCTCACGGCGTCGGTTCATACACCGGCTGGGGGTACGCGTTGGCCGGGGCAACCAGCAGACGCGCTCGACGGTCCTCCAGTGCCTGTACGTCAGCCGCCGTGTCACGTCACGGAGCGGGAACGCCGACGACGCTCTCGAGTTCGGCTGTGCGTTCGGTCACCGCCGGCATGGGCTATTTCACCCGGACGCGCTGTACTCGTGGCGGGCCGGAGACGAGGGTGCCGAATGGCTTGAGATCCACTCGGGCATCGTCGGCACCTATACCGACCGTGGCAACTCCGGGACCGCAGCGGACCCCGAGTCCCAGGTCGCAACCGAGGCCAGCCGCTGAGTGGCCTGTTGACCAAAGCCCGTGACGAGTCGGCGGGACGATGTCCCGCTTCGTGTTGAAGTTCGGTGGTGATCCCGAACTTGCTCAGGCGGCCGGAGCGTAGTTGGTGGGTCTGACAGCGTCAGGTGATGTGGCGCGGGTGATGGCGGCGACGAGGGTGGGCATGTCGGCGTGGCCCGCGAGGCGACGGAACGATCGTTCGGGCTCGAGCATCCCGGCGGCGATCCAGCGCTTCTTCATCGTGCCGTCGCGCCGGTGCGTCACTCCGCCGGTGGTGGTGCGGGCGATCGGGATCACTGACTCGATGCACTTCGTGCTCGTCAACGACTGGCCCGCCTTCGATCCGTCCAGGATCAGCCCAGCGGGCACCTTCGTCCCGTCAGCGGGTGTTGATCACGGCGCCGGTGATCATCTGGCCGATCGACGTTGCCTGTCGATCATCAACACCGCCGTCTCCAGCTCGGACAGGTCGCGGGCGAGAAGTTCACGAAGCGCCTGCTCGGTGGCGGCCTTGAACCGGCGCGACGCCGAGGAGGCCGCCGCCCTGAAGCTGGTCGACTACGAGCTGATGAACCAGGTGCGCCAATGCATCGCCGACACCGTGCAGGATCCGGCCACGGCCGAGGCGCTGAAGCCGTGGTATGGCGCCACATCCGAGGTGGCCAGCACCTGAACTTCGCCTACCCCGGCGCCAAATGCGCCGAGCACACGGCATGGGTGATCCGCGAGGCGCTCGACGAGGGCGTCACCGTGCAGCCGCTCTGAGGATGCCGAGGAGGCCTGGTTCCAGGTGGTGCTGGCGACGCTCGGCGCGTACGGCGCGTACTTCGTGAACGGCACGCCGAGCTACCTGATCAACGAGCTGCAGGGCGACGAGCGCGATGTGCGCGGCCTCGCCTACCTGCACAGCGCGGTCGAGTTCAAGGAGCTGCTGGCGGCGTAGCGCGACGAGGGCACGATGGCCGGCCTCGTGCGCACGCCCGTCGCCGACGACCACCGTCGGCGGGCGCAGCGCGAGTTGGCGGCACGGATCGACGGAACCCCTTAGGGTGCCGCTCGCAGTCGGTGCTGTCGAGCGATCGGCACGGCGGGGATCGGAGGGGAATCGTGAAGTTGGGGTTTGCCATGCCGCACCTGATGCGGTTGAAGGCGCTGACGCAACCGTGGGAGGCCGTGGTCACCGGGCGGGACCAGACGCGGATGGCCAAGTGGGCCGACGAGCTCGGCTTCGAGATGCTCGCGGTGCCCGAGCACCACGCCATCCCCCGATCGCACCTCGATCTCTCGGGACCCCACTACTTCAGCGCCTACCCGACGATGGCCTACCTGGCCGGCGCCACCGAGCGCATCCGCGTCAACTCGTGCATCGCCATCTTGCCGCTGCAGCACCCGATCGTCACGGCCAAGGCGTTGGCCAGCATGGACTGGTTGTCGAGCGGGCGGGTCACCGTCACGTTCGCCGTCGGTTGGCTGGAGGAGGAGTTCGGCTGGCTCGGTGTGCCGTTCCATGAGCGCGGCGCCATCAGCGAGGAGTACATCCAGGCCATCATCGAGCTGTGGACGAAGGAGGAGCCCGAGTTCGAGGGCCGTTACGTGTCGTTCAGGGATCTGGCGTTCGAGCCCAAACCGGTCCAGCAACCGCACCCGCCGGTGTGGTTCGGCGGTGACGCCGACCGCGTCCTCGCACGGACCGCCCGTTATGCGTCGGGTTGGTGGCCGTTCCTGACCCGCCCCGAGGACATCCCCGCCAAGCTCGACTTCATTCGGTCGCGACCCGACTACAGCGGGAACTTGAGCGAGGTGTTCTACGGGTACTCGACGTCGCTGGTCGGTGAGGGTCACGTCGTGCAGGGCGATCCCGACGCCGCCGCCGGGGGGTCGAGGGAGCAGATCATCGACCGGTTGTGCTGGTTCCAGGAGCTCGGCGTCACGATGAGCTCGGTGCCGATCCCCGCCGTCGAGAACATCGAGGCGTACTACGACTACGCCCAGTGGATCGCCGAAGAGATCATGCCGGCCGTCGCATGAGTCTCACGTTTCTCCTCCGCTTCGACCTGCGCAACCCGGACTTCGCCGGGACGACGGCCACCGAGCGTTATGCGGCGGCGATCGAGATGGCCGAGTGGGCCGACCGCACCGGATGCGCGGGCATCTCGCTGTCCGAGCACCATGCCTCTCCGGACGGCTACCTGCCGAGCCCGCTCGTGATGGCGACCGCGATGGCGGCGCGCACGAGCACCGTCAACTTCAACGTGGCGGCCCTCCTCGCTCCGTTCTACGACCCGCTGCGCCTCGCCGAGGACATGGTCGTGCTGGACCACGTCGCCAAGGGGCGCGTCCAACTGTGCGTCGCCGGCGGCTACGTGCGCAGCGAGTTCGAGATGTACGGCGTTCCCATCGAGGAGCGCCCGAGCGCGTCGCCGAGATCGTCGCCACGCTCAAGGCCGCGTTCCGAGGTGAGCCCTTCGAGTACCGCGGACGAACGGTGCGGGTCACCCCCACACCACACACACCCGGCGGGCCGGCGATCTTCCTCGGTGGGAGCAGCGAGGCGGCCGCCCGCCGCGCCGCCCGGATCGCCGACGGGTTCTTCCCCGCCGTGCCCGAGGTCTGGGCGTTCTACCGCGACGAGGTCCTCGCCCTCGGCGGGCCCGACCCGGGGCCCTGCCCGATCGACGCGACGAACCGCATCGTGTTCGTCGCCGAGGATCCCGACGAGGCATGGGACCAGATGGCGCCCTACTTCATGCACGAGATGAACGCCTACGGGGCGTGGCAGGACGCTGACGACGTCGGGGCGCCGCATTTCACTGTCGAGGACGCCGACGAACTGCGCCGCACCGGTCTCTACGGCGTCGTGACCCCCGAAGGACTCGTCGAGGAGCTGCGGGCCAAGCCGAGGCCGTTGCTCAACCTTCACCCGCTGTGCGGTGGCATGCCGATCGACCTCGCCTGGTCCAGCTTGCAGTTGATCGAGGAACGGGTCCTCCCCGAGTTCGCCGCGGCCTGACGATTGCCACCCGGGCACGCCGTGCCGGGTGGGTGGGCCGCCCACGCGTGAACCTGGTGGATGTGACCGCGTCGACGCCTTCCTTCTCACCGACCGCACCGCCATCGTCACGGGTGCCGCCATCGGGATCGGCAAGGCCACCGCGCGCCTGCTCGCCGAGGCCGGAGCCCACGTCGTGCTCGCCGACGTCAGCGTCGAGGCCCTCGAGGCCACGCAGGTCGAGTTGGCCGACGCCGGCGCGAAGTGTGAGGCCCGGATACTCGATGTCACCGACCGAGCCGCAGTCGACGACCTCGTGACGTCCGTCGATGCCGTCCGGGGGCTCGACGTGATGGTCAACAACGCCGGCATCATCGTCGACTCGTCACCGTTGCACGTCACCCCCGAGGAGCTCGAGGCTGTCCACGCCGTCAACTTCCACGGTGTCGTGAACGGCTCGCAGGCCGCGGCCCGAGCGATGATCCCCCGCGGTCGCGGGCTCGATCATCAACCTCGCCTCGGGCGCGATCGACGTCGCCATCCCGCGCGTGGCCGCCTACTCGACCGCCAAGGCAGCCGCCGCCCAGTTCACCCGTTCGCTCGCCTCGGAGATCGGCCGCCACGGCGTGCGGGTCAACAGCGTCGCCCCGGGCTGGATCGACACGCCGATGAACGAACGCCACTACCGCCTCGCCGACGGCTCGATCGACGAGGACGCCAAAGGCCGCTACGTCGCCAACCAATCGTCGCGAGCTGCGCTCGGCATGCCCGGCGACGCCTCCGACATCGCCTACGCCGTGCTCTACCTGGCCAGCGATGCCGCCCGCTACGTCACCGGCCAAGTCCTCCGTCCCAACGGCGGCATGACCATGCCCTGGTAACCGGCATCGATCGTCGGCGCGACGGCTCCTCTGAGGTTGGCTTCGATCAGTCGAACTCCCTTTGTGGCGCGTCGATGGCCAGCGACGGCGGGCGTGAGATTGCCATGGCACACCGGCGTGAGGTTTCCCGGGGCGGATCGGGCCGTCGCATGTCGACTCCGTGCCGCACGACCCGCCGATGGTCGAGGCTCCGGCGGGCGCCCCCAACGTGCTGGTAGTCCTGCTCGACGACGTCACCGTCGGCATGCACTCGCCGAGCACCGCGCAGGAGATGACGATTTCAACCACCGTCGCGTAGGCGGACCGCTATATGTGGACCGACTCGTCCCCGCGTTGTCAGCTGAAGGCGTCGGCGGCCACCTTGGCATACCGGTCGGTCGGCGGTCCTCGACCGCACACTCGCGGACGGGCCACCCGCGACGACGCCCACCTGCCCGGCGAGCCGACATCGAGCTTCGGTCGGTACCCGAGCCGACCCTGGCGACACGGTCGGCGGAACGGCTCGGTGCGGGCACCCGGTCGATCCTCGAGACTGTTCGTGTGATTCAATGAACTGAGCGGTCGCCGCGGCGGTCGTCAGGTGACTCTGCTGGACGCGTCGTCCGAAGGAGCCGGGCCATCGCTACCGTGCACAGAGTGATCCGCGAGCTACGCATCTATGAGCTGTTCGAGGGTACCGAGGACGTCTTCCACCAGCGATTCCGCGACCACACGCTCCGAATCATGGGCCGCTGTGGGTTCCACGTCGTCGCTGGCTGGCATTCGTTCTCCAACGGCCACCCCGAGTTCATCTACATGCTCGAGTGGCCCGACGAGATGGCGATGAAGGAGTGCTGGGCGGCGTTCATCGCCGACGACGAGTGGGCACAGGTCAAGCGTGAGACCGCCGCCCGACACGGGCAACTGGTCGGCGCCGTAGAGGATCGTCTGCTGACTGCTGTCGACTATGTCCCGGGCACCGCTGTCAGCAGCACCTAATCACGGAGCACGATCGGAAACGGGCTGCTGCGTGGCCCGAGTTGGGCGCGTCGTAGATCGCGACGCTCGCGTCCATCAACGCAGATGCCGGCCGTCCGATCAGGTCTCCGCCTGGGCGAGCAGTGCGTGCTGGGCCTCCTCCCGCGGGCCATGGGACCTCCCCCAGGCGCTCGAGGAGCTCGGCGGCTTCCGTGGCAGACAGCGGGCGAGTTGAAGCACGCCGTGACGACCGGTGAGTCGGCGGCGACTTGGGTCTTCCCTGCGGGCGGCGTGTGGGGCTACTTGGCGGCCAACCCGCACGAGGGCGCGGTGTTTGGTCGGGCGATGGCGGCCAAATCAGCCGTCCAGATCGCCGACGTGCTCGGCGCCCACGACTTTTCCCGGTATCAGCGCATCGTCGACATCGGCGCCGGTGAAGGACATCTCCTCCGAGCAATCGTCGGCATGCACGCTGACGTGCAGGGGGTGCTCTTTGACCTCCCGCAAGTGGTCGAAGCGGCAGAACGTGCCGGCCCGCTCGAACGGCTGGAGCTCGTTCCGGGTGACTTCTTCGCAGGACCGCTACCGACCGGCGACTTGATGATCCTCATGGAGGTCCTCCATGACTGGGACGATGCGCATTGCGCGACCATCCTGGACGGCATACGGCGAGCTGCCAATGCAGAGACAAGGCTGCTGATCATCGAGATTGAGATGATCGAAGCCAAAGGGCCGGCATGGCCGAAGCTACTCGACGTCGTCATGCTCGGCCTCTTCGCGGCACGACAGCGGACCAACGACGAGTACCGGCACGTACTGGGCGCCAATGGCTTCACGGTCATCAATCAGACGAGCACGCCGACCGGGCTCACGATCATCGAAGCCATCCCCACGGCCCCATCACACTGATTCGTCGGCGCCCGGGACAGGCATCCGAATAACACAGGGCATCCATCAACGGACAGCGTCATGGAACGCCGGGTACCAGACGGGCGCGTCATCGCCGCCGACATGCCGATATGTGCGGCCGCCGTCACGGTTCAACGCGACGTTCGGTGCTTCGTTCTGTTCAGCGTTCGGTGCGGTTGCGACCCCGCACCGGCGACCGGTTTGGTGCGGTCAGCGACACGAGCGAAGGAATCGGCTGGCGAGCACCTACCGCCGGGTCGGCGTTCGCGCAGCGAGCTCCGGCAGCAAGCGGTCGCTCGCCCACTCGGTGTGATCGGCCCCATCGAGCCGAAGAATCAGAACACGTCTCGACCTGGCGGGCCGACCCTGGTGGACACAACTCGTCGTACGCCCGAACCCCAGGGTGGCGATCACGATGGCAGCATCGGACCGCCGTTGTTCCATTGGATGCGATCGGTGCTGTTGATCTTCCCGGCGTGGGTCGTCCGCGATCCGGCGGGCACTGCCGGGCCGGTCAAACGAGTGCACACAGGGAGGCGACGAAGCGGTCGAGCGAGTCGTGACCGGCGCTGAAGTAGCGCCGGTTCGTGCGGGGCGGCCGCTGTGGCGTGAGCTCGAGGATGCTCCGGTCGCGGCCATACGGCCAGAGCCGGATCTCGATCGGGATGCGCCGCCAGATCGAGGTCGGCCGGAGTGATCCCTCGAGTTCGACGGTGCCGTCGCCGAAGCGCAGCGTGGTGAGTTGGAGGTGCCCGTCATCGTGGATCGACCGGCGCCACCATGCACGGAGAACCGGTTCCAGTCGCTGGCCGGGCACATCGACGAGACGCCGGAACACGGAGCCGCTTCTGACGACGCTGACGGCGGCGCCGGACCCAGGTACCACCACAGTCGCTGTGCGTTCGCCGGCGGCGGCATGGGCGCCGTGGAGTGCGGTAGCACACCATCTTCGGGCGGTGCGGAGGGGGTCGACGGGCTCACCCGGGACGTAGGAGAGTTGCTCGACCGGGATCTCGATCGTCTCGACCTGTTCGCGGTGATCATGGTGCGCCTCCGGCGCAACGGTACCGGCCCGTACGGGGCCCGGACTCCGCCCCGCCGGCGTGTGATGCGCACGGAACGACAGGCACGCTTGATCCCGCAGCCCGTTCGAAACGCGCCGTTGAGCCGGCGTTCGGAGCGGGCGACACCTCGATCCGCGCCGACGATCTTCCCGCGGACAGAACGACGTCGGTCCCGGACCCGGGACCGGACGGATCTGGGGCACCTGACCACTGGCGAAGCTGTCGTTGGTGTCGGATACTCGACGCTGATGGTCCCAGACGACGGCGGGTGGCACGTCCAACAGTTCGTTGGCTACCCGACCCGAACGCCGCCGTGGCGGGTTCCTGGGCGCATGCGATCGATGCGACGTCAGGCAGCCGGGGCGATCGTGGAGTCAGGCCGTCAGCGGCGTCGCGAGCCCACGATTCAGCGCGTCGAGCTCAGACAGTCAGGGCCACTGGCCGGGTGGTGGACCCGAGGGCTTGTGTCCGATCTTCGGGTCGTGCTCGCCGAGCGGCGTCTTTCGGCACGTGGTCGAGGATCTGCCGATTGATGTCGGGGGGTCGCTCCCGGTGGAGGAAGTGGCCGCGGCCGTCCACGATGACGACGTGCAGGTTGTCGGGTGCTTGTGTTGCGGCCATCTCGGCGACCTCGACGCCGATGCAGCGATCGACGAATGCCAGGTCACCGGCGGGCACGATGGTGTCAGCGAAGGGGTGCTGGAAGGAGAACGTGTGCGGGGACTCAATGCGACCCGGACACCCGTTTCCTCGTCGACCTGGTCCGACGCTTCACCGACTCACAGGAATTGTAGAACTCTGCCCTCGCTTCCGAGGCGGTTTCGAGGTACTGTCGAACTCATGCAGCACTCTTGTAGCACTTCCCGTGAAGTTATGGCGGACGATGGGGATGCTCGTTGTGGTGCAGGAACGGCCGGGGCAGCTGCGGCTGCTGGGCGAGCTCGACGTCGCCGGCGTGCCTGAGGTGTGGGCCCGGCTCGCCGGGGTGAGCGGAGACGTCGAGTTGGACGGTGCCGGGCTGTCGTTCATCGACGCGTCTGGTCTGAGAATGTTTGTCGCCATCCAGGCCTGTTGTCGGGCTCGAGGTGCGAGGCTGTCGATCGTGAACCCGTCGCGATGTGTGATCCGGCTCGTGGATCTGACCGGGCTGGCGGCGACGTTGGACGTGCGAATCGAGAGCTCGGCTGCGTGACCGTGGCTGATGCGGAAAGCGAGTCTGGGGGCCGGCCGATCTATTCCATCGGGGCGGTCGCCCGCATGCTCGGCGTCGAGACGTCGATGCTGCGGGCGTGGGAGGAACGCTACGGCGTTGTGATCCCGACGAGGAGCCAAGGCTCGCAACGTGTGTACTCGCGTGACGAGCTGGAACGGCTGCGGTTCGTCGTCGACCTGGTCGACGCCGGCACCAGCCCCGCCGACGCTCACCGGCTGTTGGCCGAGCAGTTGGAGGGTCCGCTCGACCTGCGGCATCCCGACCCCGCGGGCGTCACGATCGTGATCCTGCTCGCCGAACGAGATCGGTACGCGGCGGAGCTCATCGAGTATCTCCTGCGGACCGAGGGATACGAGGTGTGTGTGGCGTTCGACCCGGCAGGCGCTGAGCAACTGTCCGCCGCCCGTCGACCGGGTCTGTCGATCGTGGATCTCATGATCACCGGTGGCGGTGTCGACCTCTGCGCCCGGTTGGCACGTGATGGTGAGGCTCCGGTCCTGGCCATGGCGGCGCTCGATCTCGCCGATGAGGCGCTGGCGGCCGGAGCCAGCGCGTTCTTGGCCAAGCCGGTCGTGCCGTTGCAGTTCGTCTCGACGGTGCGCGACCTGTTGGGTTCGAGCGCGCTGACACAACGCCCCAAGGTACGAGTCTCCTGATGGAGCGCCTCTCCACCGGCAACGACCGGCTCGACGAGGTACTCGGAGGCGGGCTCATCCTCGATGCGATCACCCTGATCGTCGGTGCGCCGGGCACGGGCAAGACGATCCTGGCCGAACAGTGCCTGTTCGCGAACGCCACGCCCGAGCGACCCGGGCTGTATCTGTCGACGGTGTCAGAACCCTTCGACAAGCTGTTGCGCTACGGACAAGCGCTCGAGTTCTTCGACACCGCACAGCTCAATCGGTCTGTCTTCTACGACGACCTCGGCGACGCAGTCCACCAGAACGGCCTCCCTGCGGTGGTCGAACGCCTCGACGCCCTGCTCAAGGAGCATCGGCCGGGGATCGTCGTGATCGACAGCTTTAAGGCCCTGCGAACGTTCGCCGACTGACGAGGCCGAGTTCCGCCGCTTCCTCCACGACCTCGCCGGCCGCCTCTCCGCCCTGGCCGTCTCATCGTTCTGGGTCGGCGAATACGGGCCCGACGAGGCGACCGACGCCCCCGAGTTCGCCGTCGCCGACGGCGTCATCGCGCTCGAGACGAAGCGATCGGCCGAACGATCGATCCGCTACCTCAGCGTCCGCAAGTTGCGCGGCAGCAACTTCCTGTCCGGCGACCACGTGTACCGCATCACTGCCGGCGGGCTCGTCGTGTTTCCACGACTCGCCGACCTGCGCGGGACCGCGGACCTTCACCCGCCGGATGGTGACCGCCTCTCGACGGGCATCGCGGCCCTCGACGAGGCGCTCGAGGAGGGCTACTGGTCCGGCTCCACCACCCTCATCGCGGGGCCATCCGGCGCCGGCAAGAGCCTCATGGGTCTGCACTTTGTATTCGCCGGCGCCGCCCACGAGGAGCCGGGGATCTTCGTGACGCTCCAAGAGAACCGCACCCAACTGGCGCGCGTCATCGGCCGCTTCGGCTGGAGCATCGACAACCCCAACGTGACGATCATCGACCAGTCACCCGTCGACCTCTACGTCGACGAGCTCGTCTACGACCTGCTCGACCAGATCCAGCAGACAGGTGCCCGCCGGCTCGTCATCGACAGCCTCAACGACCTCATCGTCGCCGCCCCCGACCCCATGCGGCTTCGCGAATTCCTCTATTCGCTCGTGCAACGCTGCGCCCGCCTCGGCGTCAGCCTCATGTTCACCTACGAAACGATGGAACTGTTCCGGATCACACGACTCAGCGAGCTCGGCATGTCCCACATCGCCGACAACGTTGTGCTGCTTCAACACGTGCAAGACGGCCCCCAGATGAAGCGCGCGATCAGCGTGCTCAAATCCCGAGGATCCATGAACTCAGCCGTCATCAGCGAGTTCAACATCTCCACCGACGGGATCACCCTCGGCAATCCCCTCGACCTTCGTGCGTTCTGGGCCTGACCGGCGCCCCGTCGAACCATCCGTCACGCTGACGTTGGGCCGCGATGTCCGATCTACGCGTCCTCGAACCCGCCGCAGACTGCCTCGAGCGGCACCGGATAAGCCCGGTACCGGGCACCGAACGCGCGCACCGAACGACAGCGCGCGAGCGGCACGTAGCGCGCCGGAACGGCATGTCGGCGGTGATGACGCGCCCGTCCAGTAACCGGCGTTCCAGGACGCGGCGGGCGGGCTTATTCGGCGTCGTTATCCGGATACCCGACAGGTGGGGCGCCATCCCGCCAACCGGTAGCGAAGATGCGAGCGCCGAGGCAGGGCCGACGCTGCTCCCCGACCGTCACGGGGGCGTTTCGCTGGTCCTGACGCCGGCCAGTCTGGCGCAGCGTCGTGTCGGCGGCTTCGACGCTGCGTGGGGAGGAAAGTGGACAGTTGCACCAGGTAGCGGCGCATCGTCGCCGTCAACTGCGGTGCCCGCGCAGCCAGTTCGGCCCACTCCCGGTGCGAGACGTCGCTGGCGATCCAAGGTTCGACGACAGCTTCGGCGGCAGTCATGACGGATCCCGGCCTCGGCGGGCGCGCATCGGGCAGGTCGGCGGCCGTGAGCTCGACCGAGACCACCGGCGCCGGCGTGCCGAGGACCTCGGACGCCACTACGCGTCGTTCGACCTCCAGGCAAGGCACAGGGGCGAGTCGACTCACGACCACACGGCGGCGGGTCACTCCTCGTTGGCGTCGCCAACGATATAGACTTCGGCCGGGTCGATGTGGCCATCGCCATTGGGGTCGCCGATGTGCCGTTGCCAGTCGGCCGTGATGGCCGCCCACGTGAGCGGACCCACCAGGCCATCGACCACGAGGCCGTGATCGGCCTGGAACGCCCGCACGGCGGCGACGACCTCATCGTCGAACTGGGCCAGGTTCTCGGTCGATGGCGGCAGGTAACCCTTGGCCACCATCTCCTGTCGCAGCACGGCTACCGCGAGCCCCGCATCGCACCGCTGGAGCGGGTAGTCGTGGTCCTCACCCGGAGGCTCTCCGCAGGTTGGCGGCGCGCTCGTCGCAGGCGAGGATCCCGCGGCCTCGGACAGCGAGCTCGCCGTCGAGGTCACCTCTGAGGTCGATGGAACGGACAAGGTGCTCGGTGTCGCGACGGTGGCGGGCGGCGCCGTCACGGTCGGCGTCGTCGGGGCGGTGGTCGGCGGCATCGATGCGGTCGAGGTCGTGGGGACGGTGGCGAGCGGTGCGCTCGTGGCGGGTGCGTCGGTCGGCGCGGCGTCGTCGACCAGGGCGAGGGCGACGAGCCCGCCGATCGCCGTCACGGTCAGGATCACGACGGCGGCGTTGGCCAGGAGGTGGCCCCCGGCCCGCGGGGCCGTGCCCCGGGGCTCGGCTGCGGTGTCGAGCGGCCAGGGCGGGATCGTCGGCGGATCGTCGTCGGCGACCATCGCTCGAGCGAGTTGCCGCAGCTCGCGATCGGGATCAGTCGGCATGGAGCACCCCTCGGAGTCGGGCACGGGCACGGGCGAGGTGACGGCGGACCGCTCCCTCGGAGATGCCGAGACGGTCGGCGATGTCGGCCGGGGCGAGATCGGCCCAGTAGGCCAGGACGATGACCGCCCGCTGACGCAGGCTCAGGGCCGCCACCGCGGCAGCGACGGCGGTGTCGGTCGTCGCCGGCTCGTCCGTGACGTCACGCCGCGACGCCGCGGCCTCACGGATCGGACGGGCGGCGCGTCGTCGCGTCCACGTGCGCGCCTCGTTGAGCACCGCCCGGTACATGAAGGCTCGCCGGTCGCGCACCGATCGCCACGACGGCGACGACATGGCCTTGACGAACGCCGTCGACATCACGTCCGGCGCGTCGTTGCGACCGACCAGCCCGGTCGCGAATCGGATCAGCTCGGGCGCCAGCTGCCCGTAGACGACCTCGTCGCTCGAAATCCCCACATCCATCACCAGTGGAGAAGACCAGCGAGCACGCCGAACGGGTGACACTTCGCGTGGACAGCTCCCACACCACGAGCTTGACAGTGAGCCGCGGGTCCCTCGAGCTCGACCTCACGAAAACGAGTTCGCTGGGACCGATCAACCGGGATGGCGTCGTCGCCGGCGGCTGCGGCTTGTTTTGGTGTCGGAGCGCACGAGACCGATTCCGGCGACCCGCTTGAGACTCCGGCCGCCACACCGTCGTCGACGGCGACGAAGGCCGGCAGCGACGCGGCCTCGACGAGCTCCCCGAGCCGGGCAACGGCCGTTGCACCCCAGCCCCTGCAGCGTCGCTACCTTCGACGACTGATCCGTCGACGTCAGCGACCGAACGAGCACGCCACGATCGTCGCGCCGCCGCCACCCCCCAACGGGTCGTGGCGCGCCACGTCGTCCACGTCGAAGCGGACTATCGACGCCTGGCGCTCGTGATCGAACCGGGTCGTCCCGCACTGGAAGGAGTCGACTCGGGTTCGCGCCCGGGGATCTCGGCGGATCCTGTGATGCTCGTGGCGTCCACTCGACGACGTGACGTGGATCGACGATCACGGTGTGCGGTTGGCCCGTCCCGAGATCGTCCCGGCCCACAAGGCCCGGTGGCGACAGCCCGAGGACGTCCTCGACGTCTGCCGACAACGTCACGACCACGTGGCCGCTGATGGACAGTCCGGCGCGATCCTGGCTGCAGACCACGGTGACGACCATCTACCTTGCCCATCCCTGGCTCCCGCAGATGACCTGACCGACCGGTGGGACCTCAGGGCCCGGAGCTGGTGTTCTGCGCCGAGCATGGCCGTCGGCGAGTCGCCGCCAGCCACGACCGACCGGCGTGTCGATCAGCCCGAGGTGGCGGTGCGGCGGGCAGCGGCGGGTCGTCGACGCTGACGATAGGCGCGTGTCTTGGCGATGCTGCCGCAGCCGCGCCCGCCGTCGGTGGCGGTCATGGAGCACCAGATTTGTTGCCCGTTGCGGCTGGTGTCGTCGAAGACCCATTGGCAGTCGGGACAGGCGCGCGACCAGATGGGCGCACGGCGCCCGACGGTTCGGGACGTGGGAACACAGTTACGTCAACGTCATCGGGCTGGGCGCCGCGGTGGAGCAGGGGCTGGCGCTCGGCCTCGACGCCATCGGGGCCCGCTGCTAGGAGCTCGGCCGGCGGCTGCGCGACGGGCTCGAGGACCTGTCCGGAGTGACGACCCACGACCTCGGCGTCGACCGTTGCGCGATCGTCACCGCCACCGTCACCGGGTGGCCGGCCGACAACGTCGCCGCCGCGCTCGCCGTCCGCGGCATCAACGTCCGTACCACCGCCCGCGACCACAACCCCCTCGGCACGGGTGCGCGTGACGTGCACCCGCTGGTGCGCCTGTCGCCACACTGCTACAACACCAACGACGAGATCGACGCCGCCATCGAAGCAATCACGATGATCGGCCGCCGAGCCTGACCAGATCGATCAGGCCGGGCGGCCAAAGGCCGCCACGAAGTCAACACCACATCGGCCGTGGGGATCCCTCGATCACAGCCCCGGCAGTCGATGTGGCCACGATCAACGACGACCACGGAACCGAACAGCCGAACGTGGCAGATCGCGACCATCGCCATCACCGTCGTCCTCGTGCAATCCAGTCCGCACTCTGACAACGGCGCGGACATCCGGCGGTCCCGGACGCGGCCGGCCGGCATTATCCCCGCGAATATCGGGCACCCGGCCTTCCGCGTTCTGTGCGCCAGCGCCCGGGGACCGCCCGCGACCGCAAGACCGATGAGGGTGTCGGCGATCAGCGCCGCATTGGCGGACAGTCGCCGTCGGAGCGGCCGCAAACGCGTCGGCCCGCGGTATGGAGGACGTTGCTCGCGAACAGGATCATCCCGGACCGGCACGAGTCCCGGTCAGCTGCGGGCTCGCTATGGTCAGCCTTGGCGGTCCCGCAGCAGCCCCTGGCCGACGGTGACGACCTCGGCGACGACAACCTCCAGGGGCTGGGACGCGTCAACGATGGTGGCTCCGAGTCGGTCGTAGATCTCGGCGATGTCGCGGTTCCACTTCAGTGCGGCCTCGAGCTCATCGGGGTACTTGCCGAAGTGGTTGGTGGTCCGCGTTCGCGAGTCGCCGCCGCAGGGTCTGGTCGTCGATGACGAGACACACCACGGCATCGAACATCTCCCACACCTCGACCTCGTTCTCGACGCTGGCGCACAGGTAGGCCACGTCGCTAACGGCGTCACGCGCTAACCGACAGACGAGCTCGGGTCGAACCATCCACCCGTGATCTTCGAGCCACCCGGGCGGAGGGCGGTGGGGCGCGTCCTCGACCGGCTCGCCGCCCGACCGTCGCACCCACCAGTTGAACCCATCGGCATCGCCGTCGAACGCCGAGTGCCCGCTGGCTCGGAGGGCCTCGCACACCGAGGACTTCCCAGCTCCGGAGATCCCCGTCACCCACACCATCGCCACTCACCAACCTTGTCAGGAGGAATTGGCCCGTCACATCGGGGATTCGCGACCAGCGACTCGCCGGCAGTACCGCTCGCATCGACTACTGCCGAACTCCGACGCCGGTTCGAGGGCGCTCGGTATCGCCGAGTCGATCACGAGGTTTGAACACCCCCGTGACCGGCGATCCAGGACGCGGCGGCGCGATTACCGGACGGCGTTCCCGGACACAGCTGACGTCGACTTCTGCCGGCGGCGGGTGCTGCGGGCGAGCCCTTCGAGTGTCTTGCGGCTACGTGTGTGTCCGGTCTTCAACACGGAGGAGGCAGCCACGCGCAGAAGGTCGTCAGCATCGTCTTCAGCGGCGTAGTCGAGCGCCTGCCGTGCAAGGTTGCTACGTGGTGCGAAGGTGCCGAGCACGACCACGAGCTGGTGCCGGATGTCCGAGTCGCGTTCGGCGGCGAGGGCGTCGACCACCGCTGGGACGAGATCGTCAAGGCAGAGGTCGCTCGAGCGACAGCGCTCACACGTGAGGCCGTGGACGGCGTGACGGCGAACGTCGGCCACCGGATCTCGGAGCGCCGCGGCGAACACGTGGGTCGAGGCGTCGTTGGCGACGTGATCGAGCACGGCGAGACAACGTGCTCGACGGAACGGATCTGGATCGGACAACGCTGCGGCCTGCAGCGCGCTCACCGGAGCGTCGAGTCGGTGGCTGTCCGCGCCGGTGCCGCGATGCCTGCGTTGAGCCACCGCAGCGTCGTGGACCAACTCGTAGTCGTGGACCAACTCGCGATCGGAGCCCGCATGACGCAACGTTGACAGCCTCACGCCAGGATCTCGGCGTCAGTATTGGCCGCACACCGGCGACCTCGGACACCGGTGATCGCACTATTCACCGGGTTATTCGGACGGCCTGCCGCACACCTGGTCAGCTCAGCCAGTGTCAGACGGACGTGTCGACGAGTCGTTCGGCGTCGCGCAGGCCAACGTCGATGGCGAGGTCGGTGAAGACCTCCGCCATCTCGGTGCGGTATCGGAGCTGCACGGTCGTCCTGGAGCGGGAACGGTGGAGCACGCTCGTTTCGTCATACGGCACGACGCCAGCTGAGTGGGCGAGCTGGACGCGCATGGCGGCGTCCGCGAACAGATCGTCATTGCCGGGGTCGGCGCCCGCAAGATCCGAGATCGATGCGAGCACGACGTCTTCATCAATCGTGCCGGACACCACCCCGCGGTCGTCGCTCACGAGTCCGATCGAACGGGCAGCCGCCATGACGCTCACCTTCATCCTCCAAGTTCTGGTCGAGCAGTCGGAGCCCGACACAGGTTGGAACGTCCGCAGCAGGGGCGGTATTGCGTGACACCCATCATGCGGTCGTCCGCGGCGGGGCCAGCGCCAGGGACGTGGCGTTCACCGTCTGACCTCCGACCGCCCGAGCCGGCGATACAGGACGCGCCAGTCCGGCCATGTCCCGTCGATCTCGGACACGGCCACTCCTCCGACCAGGGGCTCTGCACGTGTGCGATTGCGGTTGAGTGTGGTCCGCGTTCAACGCCGACTGCCGCTCCCCGATGCTGCTCTCCACCTGCGGGGGGAGAGCCGAACCCGCCCACGGGCGGTTGAGCCGCGGAGTCGCCACCTTTACGGTCGAACCATGGACACGATGACGTCGACGCAGCTCCCGCCCCCGCCACCCAGATTCGACTCACTCGCCGCTGAGAAGGACGAAAGGGCCGAGGCGCACCGGTGGGTCCGCCGCAAGCGGATCCTGTACACCGTCCTCGGGATCTACCTCGCGCTCAGCCTGCTGTGGTTCGCCATCGACATGGCCGACGGCACCGAGAACCTGTGGTTCTACTGGCCAATGCTCGGCACCGGGATCGGCGTCGCGATTACGGCCATCGTGCTCCTCGGCGTCGGAGGTGTGTTCGGCATGGACTGGGAGCGGCGACAGGTCGACTACTACCTTCAGCGCCGTCGCTGACCCATCCCGGCGGCGCGATGCGAGGCCGCGAGTGGCTCACCCCGTCTCCGCGAGCGGGACCGAGACCTTGGAACTAGGTTCCGCCCTCATTGCTGCCCAGCCGTGGGCCGAATGCCGGCGTTTCCGGGCACTCGGCCGGGGCGTTATCCCCGTCGTTTCCGGACCGCACAGCGTCCAAAGCATTTGCACGCGACGCTTGTGCACGCCGGCTACTGCTACGTCACCTTCCAACGGACGGTGCGTGGCGACGCTCGCACGAACGCCGCGGCCCGCTCGGGGTCGTCAACCCACGGGGCGTGACCTGCGCCGTCGAGCACCTCGAGCGTGGCGCCGGGGATCTTGGCAACGAACCTCTCCGCGATGTCGACGCCGCCCATCGGGTCGTCGCCGCCCCACAGGAACTCGATCGGGCGACGGATCGAACCCAGCAGCTCCTCGGACAGAAGCAGGTCCTCGTTGAGACCGTGGCGCACGTTCGTGACCGCCGGCAGCGAGTCGATCTCGTTGCGGATCGTGTCGGTGTCAGTGGCGATCGAGCGGAACCACTCGAAGAACTCGTCGCCGATCCTGCCTGCTGCGAGGGCGCCGCCGAGTCCGATCTGCTTGAGCATCGACCGCGCGACAAACCTCGGCAGTGGGAGGCGGGTCATCAACCGGCCGATCGACGGCACGGCGGCGACGCGCATGACCAGCGGAACGTGGGCGATCGGCGCCCCGGCGCTCCACGCCAAGTGCTTCACGGCGACGAAACGGTCCGGGTGGGCGGCAACGGCCCGCAGCGCAAACAGGCCGCCGAACGACGTTGACACGATCGTCGCCGCATCGAGTTCGAGCGCGTCGAGCAGCTCGACGAGCCATCGGTCGGCGAACGTCTCGAACGAGGCCGTCGCACGTATGGGTTCGGGCCAGCGATCGCTGAACCCGCAGCCGGGCCGGTCGACCACGAGGCATCGCCGGTCGTGCAATGCCGCGACGAGCGGCGCAAAGCACGCTCCGCTGACAGAGGTGCCGTGCACGAACACGACCGCCGGCCCCGAACCGACCTCGCGAACATGGTGACCAACGGCGACTGGCCCGACCGCCACTCCGCGCGCTGCCGGTGTGACGGAGAGCGACCTCCAAAGCGCCGCCTCGACCTCGCTGTGTCGCGTCAGATCGGTGCCCATCAATCCAGGCTCCATCCTCCACGCCGACGCTGCAACCGACGCCTCGTGCCGGCGGTCGAGGACACTGGGTGTCGCGAGTACCGGACGCGAGTAGCGGATGTGCGGCGAAGCCGCCCATCGGTGGCCGTGGGGCGAGCTACTTGGCGCTCGCGAGGGTCGTCCGACCGGTCGCACGCTTCGACGCGGTCGGTGCAGCGGCTATTGCGTCCTCGACAACCGTCGCGTCGGCGGCGAGACGCTTCACGGCGTCGATGCCCTTGAGACACGACTGCTTCGACTCGTAGGTCTCGCTGGTCACCACGACGCGGCCATTGCTGGCGAGGAGCACGAAGTGGGTCTTGCCACCCCGTCCTTGCTTGATGACGAACTTGCCGTTGCGGGCCACACGACCTCCCCTGCTGCTCGCCCGACCGTACCGACCGCCACACGACCAGAGGTGGATGCCTGGGATGCGACCGGATACGTAGAGTCGTGGCTCGTGGGCGTCGACGACGAACATCTCGAGGTACGAGTGATCCCCCGGGCTCGCCGCAACGAGGTCAGCGGGGATCGATCCGGCCGTCTCGTGGTCCGCGTCGTAGCCGCCCCAGTCGACGACCAGGCCAACGTTGCCGTCCGCAAGCTCGTGGCCGACCATCGGCGTCCGCGTCAGCAAGGTTGACATCGTGAGCGGCCATCACTCACGCGACAAGGTGCTCCGCATCCGCCGGCACTGACGTCATACCGGCGGTACCGGATGTTCGCGAGTCGACCTGTTCCCCGCGGATATCGGACACGCCGCTTCGGCGCTTGCGCGGCGACGGCGACGGAGACGCACCGTGCCCTGGGACGCAGGCGACGGCACGGTCAGGTTCGTCCGACGCCGATCCGTCGCGATCTCGCAGCTCGAGCCGGTTGGGATCGCTTGGCAGTGGGCGGCACCGGTGAGATGATCCGATCGCGACGATTCGCGGAGGGGGTGGCCGTGAAGCTCCTGGGTCTTCGAGGTGGCGTCACGCTCGTGGCGGCCACCGGCATGTGCTTCTCGGCTTGTGGCGGTGACGGCGACATCATGTCGACCGTTCCCGTGGTCGACACGGCCACCGGACCGTCGTCGTCGACTCGGGTGTCGACGCTGGCCACGACGACATCGATGTCACCTCCGGCGTCCACAACTCCGCCGCCGTCGACCACGTTGCCGGCGACGACAGCACCGCCGACGACGGCCTCATCGGTCACGGCGCCGTCCGTTCCGACGATTATCCCGGGGGCCGATCAACTCTCGGGCGAGGCCGATCCCGAGGAGCTGGCGAACATCGAGGCCCACCGCTCCCTGTGGGAATCGATGAGGCCGACGCAATACACGATGGTGATCCACCGGCCGACGAACGAGCGAGTGATGTTCACGGACTGCACGACAACCAACCCGCTGCGCGTGATCGTCGTCGACCGTCGACCCGTCGAAGTCACGGGGCTGACGTCGGGTTGCTCCCTCCCGGCGGACCAGAGCGTGGCGACCGTCGAAGGGCTCTTCGATCTGGCGGCCACGGCGGCCGCCGCGTCCGAGCATTCGATCGTCTTGGACGACCGATGGGGGTACGTCAATTCGGTCGACGTGTTCGAGGGGAATTTCGGCGCCTTCGGCGGCGTGCGCTGGCTGGTCCCCGCCGCCGCGCCCGCACACGTCGATGCCGAGGTGGAGCCGTCGCTCGATCAAGCACGCCGCACATGGGATGCGAGCCACCCATCCGACTACTCGTTCGACCTCCTCTACCAGATCTTCAACCTGTTGGGCGGCACATACCGCATCACCGTCGCGGACGGGCAACCCGCCGGGATCGAACGAACCGACGGACTGCCGTTCGACATGTCGCTGGCCGCAGAACTGCCCGGGACGATCGAGGAGGTGTTCGACGTCATCACCGACAACCTTGATCGTGATCCCGATCTCGTGATCGCCGGCATCCACCCTGAACTGGGCTACCCCACCGACGCCACCTTCGACCACATCCGCAACGGGATCGATGACGAGTTCGCGATCGTCGTCACCAACTTTGAGACTGCCTGACTCCCCGGGCGCGCCGGCACGGACCTGTGCGCGAGTCGACATCCGACCGGCAGCAACGCGAGGTCCCGCCGCTCGCGTCCGGTTCGAGGCACCGCGGGCGGGCACAGCACCAATCTTCGACGCGGCGCACCCCGAACCTGACCAACAGCTTCCGGGAACGCACCTGGTCACCTACACCACGAGACGGGACGCGATCAGCCCGGTTGTCGTGCGCGTTCTGGGACAGCGTCGGCGTCATCGAGTCACGCCCTGATCCGTCCGGGTCGGTCAACTGTGCGGTCTTGGACCCGTCTCCGAGTGCGACGACTGGCACGCTGCGGATTCAGCGAGTCGCGGTCGCGGCTGTGGCTCGCGCCTGGGCGGCTGAACGGATGGCGTCGACGGGGAGCCCGGCCTGGCCGCAGAGCGTTGCGAGGTCGAAGTAGATGCTTTCACCGGCCATGCGTCCATCGACGAAGGTGGTGATGTTCGTGAACGGCACCCGAAACGCGCCGCCACTCGCGGGCACACCGAGCCATTCACCGCCGCTCGATCCCTTCAGGTGCCCCCAGACGACCATGACGTCGTCCCCGAAGGCCACACCCTCGTCCTCTGGGGCAAGGTCCGGGAAGGCCGTGAAGTACCCGACGTAGGCGGCCCGAGCGGCGTCGCGACCCTCGCTTCGCAAGTCAAGGGGCACGGTCTCGAGGTAGCAGTCCTCGGCGAAGGTGTCGATCACCGCGTCGTAATCACGTCGCGCTTCGGCGTCTCGGTGGACCCGGAACAGCGCCTCCATCTCGTCCGGTCGCATGCCCAACCTCCGTATAGTTGTACTCTACTGAATCTACTTGTACCATACCAAAATGGCCGTTGCCAAGCCCGAGTTATCGCTTCGAGCCGAGCACGCAGCTGACACCCGACGCCGCATCCTGCAGGCAGCTGCAGACGTGTTCGTCGAGCTGGGCTACGCCGGGGCCCGCATCGAGGACATCGCGACCCGGGCCGGCGTCGCGGTGCCGACGGTGTACAAGGTGTTGGCCAACAAGACGAACCTGCTGTTGGGGGCCCTGAACGAAGCGATGACCGGCGCAGGCGACAACGCCGGTGCCATCGACCAGCAGTCGTGGTTCATTGAGCAGCTCGAGGAGCCTGACGCTGTCCGTCAGCTCCAGTTGGTCGCCCGCAACGCCCGGCGCATGTACGAGCGGGCGGGCCGGCTGCTCAACGTGCTCCGCGCTGCGGCGCCACTCGACGCTGAGCTGGACCATGTCTGGGCCGGCATCACGTCGGACCGCCTCAAGCGCAGCCGACGCACAGCCAACAACCTCCTCCAGAAAGCTGGTGCCCGGGCGCGACTCTCCCGAGACGACACGGCCGTGACCCTCCTGGCCCTCACCGAACCCGAGCTCTTCACGGCCTTCGCCACCGGCAGGAGGACCGCCGACCAGTACGAGACATGGCTCGGCGACGTCCTCTGCCGATCGCTGCTCGAATGAACCGAGCCCGAATGGGCGATCTGAGCGCAGCGTTTGCTCACCGAACCGCATCCCCGACCGCGCGTCGTCGAATGGGATTGGAGTGCCCCCGAACGCCGGATCGTGGCGCTGATCTGGGCGGGTACCCGCACGGTCAAGTAGCGCATCACGGCCGAGATGCGCTTGCTGACGCAGGTAGGTTCTTCTCGGTCCGTGCGAACCGGGGGGTGCGATGTCGGTCACGGAGTGGGCGCTCGTCGCAAGCGTCGTGTTCTCGGGCCTGTGGGCCGGGGAGTTGGCGATGTTGACGCTCGTCATGCACCGGATGCTGACGGCGATGGACGGCCGTGACTTCGCTCGCTTCCTGCGAGCGTTTCTGCCGCCCGCCCGCAAGGCGTGGTTCAACTACGCGGCGGTGATCGGCATGGTCGTCGCCCCCGTCATCGCGCTCGTGACGCTGGACGACAAGGGTGGTGCTCCGTTCATCCTCACCGCGGTCGGGCTCCTGTTGACGATCGCCGGACCGCTGCTCGTCTCCAATCGGCTCGCCGAGCCCAACTACGATGTCATGCTGGCCTGGGACCCAGTTGCCATGCCCGCAGGCTGGCAGGCGACGCGAGCGCGCTACTTCGCGCTCAACTGGATCCGCGTGGCAGCGACCTGGGCTGCGTTCGCGCTCTTTCTCGCAGCGCTGGTGGAGCAACTCCGGTAGGCGAGGCTCGCGACGCCGGGACAGAGCGCGATCGCCGGTTCATCGCCCGGGCAACGCACCCGGCTGCCCGGGAGGGGCGCGGCTCGCAAGCCGCCGTCGCGCACAGATCATCCTGATTGAGTTGCTGTAGGCGTCACGAGGGTTCTCGTAGCGTCGAGAGGCCCCGGCAGGGTCGCTCTCGAACATCCTGCCGACATCGTCTGGCTGTCGAACGAGGTGTCGGCCTGTCGGGGTCTCGCCTGTGGTCTGGCTCACAAGAGGGACGTGCTGGTCCTTCTGAGCCGCCCCGGGTCGCGGGACTGCTGTGGCTATTGGGTGACGGCCTCGGTGGCTGTCGTTGCTTGACGGTAGTAGGCGGCTTCGGCTTCGGCCGGGGTGGTGTAGCCGGTGTCGGCGGTGATCTCGCCGTGGAGGCGGCGGTGGTTGAACCAGTCGACGTAGGTCATGGTGGCGAACTCGACGTCGTCGAGGCCGCGCCACGGTCCCTGCCGGTAGATGAGCTCCCACTTGTAGAGGCCGTTGAAGCTCTCCGCCATGGCGTTGATGCTCCTATAGATCGTCAAGTCCCGATCTCAGGCTGCTGGTCGTAGTTCGGCGGCGGATGGTTCGGGGAGCAGTTGGTAGAGCTCGCGGGCGACGAAGCGTTTCAGGCAGCGGATGATCTCGCGTCTTGGAGAGGCCGTCGGCGGTCCGGCGCTTCGACGTAGGCGATGGTGGGTGGGTGCCATCGCATGCGGACGATGATGACGCGGTAAAGGGCGGCGTTGGCTTGTCGGTTGCCGCCGCGGTTGAGGCGGTGTCGGCCGTTGGTCTTGCCGGAGCCGGCGGGGATCGGGCAGGCGCCGCAGAGCTTGGCGAAGGCTGCTTCGGAGTGGACGCGGTCAGCGTTGTCGCCGGCGGTGATCAGCATCTCGGCGGCGGTGTCGGACCCGATGCCGAACCGTTCGAGCATCTTGGGTGCTGCCGTGGCGACGAGGTGTTTGAGGCGGGCGGAGTGGATCTTGATCTCGTTGTGGAGGTCGAGCCAGCGGCGAGCGAGGGCGCCGAGGCTGTGGCGCACGGCGACGGCTGGATCGCCGATGTCGCCGCTGGTGTCGAGGTCGGCGCAGGCCAGGATCAGCTTGTGGTCGGTGAGCGGCTCGAGCGCTGCGCGGAGTTCATCGGGTGCGGTCACGACGATCGTCTTGAGCGTGATGATGGCCGTGGTGTGGGCCTTCACGGCGCTGTTGCGGGCGATCTTCACCACCCGGATCGCTTCGACCTGGCCGTCGGCGAGCTTTGGTGTCGCCGTGCCGTGGCCGGACGACACCGTGCGGGCAGCGTGTTCGGCGTCGATCGCGTCGCTCTTGCCGGACATGCGACGCTCACCGCGACGCGGCGGCGGGAGACCTCGTGCACGAGCTGGTCGTGGCGACGCAGGAACTTCGCCAGCCCAGCACCGTAGGAGCCGCACCCCTCGACACCGAACGCGTAGACCGTGCCGAGAGTCCGCGCCCAGTCGAGTCAGCTCGGCGGAGCCGTCGCGGTTGGCCGTGACGAACCGGGGTTCATCGATCAGGCCGCCGAGCCCGTCGATCGCCACGGCGACGTGCTGGTCTTTGTGGGTGTCGACACCGACGATGACATCGGTACGCGACGAGCGCGATGCTGGTCATGACTGTTGATCCCTTCACATGGTCGATGGTCCGATCTCGCTGGTCGGGCGGGAAGGACAGGACTGCGATGGGACCTGGAGGATCAGGCTCCTATGAGGTCACTGCCCGCTCGACCGGCGAGGCAACTCACCGCCACCTCGGGTGACCGACACGTCAACGCAAGGACACGAAGTCGATCAAAACAAGGGTCAGGCCACTCGAGACGACGGCACCGAGAAGCCTCGCATCCCGGCCACAGGATCCTCGCAGTCGAAGCTAGTCGCCCTTCGAGCCGACCGAGGCGACGATGGCGTTGTCGGCGAGCCGTTCGGAGTATCGGATGCTGAGGTATTGACCGCCGCGGTCGCTGTGATGGACCAAGCCGGTCGAGGTCGGCGCCGGCGCGTCGACGGTTCCACACGGCCATCTCCAAGGCGTCGATCGCCAGGTCGGAGCGCAGCGAGCGGGAGGCCTGCCAGCCGACGATCATCCGGGAGTAGACGTCGATGATGAACGCCACGTAGACCCAGCCGGTGTGGGTCTTGACGTAGGTCAGATCGGCGACCCACAGGCGGTTCGGGGCCGGCGCCCGGAACTGGCGCTCGACCAGATCAGCAGGGCGCTGCTGACGGTCGTCGGCGCGGGTCGTGACCACGTAGGCCTTGCCGCGTCTGGCTCCGGACAGGCCTTCGGCGCGCATCAGCCGCTCCACGGTGCACCGGGCGACGCGGATGCCTTCCCGGTTGAGTTGGGCCCACACCTTGTCGGCGCCGTAGACGAACAGGTTCTGCTCATGGACCCGGCGGATCTCCACCACCAGCTCGGCGTCTCGGCAGGACCGCTTCGACGGCGGCCGTTTGCGGGCCACCCAGTAGGTGTTCGGGGCGATCTTGCAGCCGTGCTCGGTGAGCACCCGGCAGATCGGCTCGACCCCGAACCGCTCACGATACGCGTCGATGAACGCGATCAGCGCGGCGACTGGCGGTCGAGCTCCGCCCCGAAGAAATGGGCCGCCGCCTTCAAGATCTCGTTCGCCCGGCGCAGCTCACGATTCTCCCGCTCGAGCGCCCGCATCCGGGCCCGCTCGTCGGTCGTCAGCCCGGGCCGGGCACCAGCATCGGTCTCGGCCCGCCGGACCCACTGGCGCAACGTCTCGTGATTGATCGACAGCTTCGCTGAGATCGACTCGATCGCCTTCCACTGCGACGGATACTCACTCTGGTGCTCGAACACCATCCGCACCGCCCGCTCCCGCACCTCCGGCGGATACGGCGGCCGACCCGCCCTCTTCGACTCTGACATCTGCTCATCCTCTCAAGGAGACGAGCAGTCACCGATC
>CAWGHB010000001.1:0-162128 GCA_963822315.1 uncultured Acidimicrobiia bacterium | reverse complement strand
CCGGCGTGACTGGCGGGCCACGGGTCCGCGGACCCGGGCGATCGCCCGCCGAGCGGTGTCCGCAGAACCGAGCACAGCGGCCTACGAACGAGCCAATGGCGCACCTGACAGCGCTGGCCCGTTCCGTCGTTGTCAGGGCTGCTTCCACCCTCGCCGGCGTTCCCCGGTTCAAGCTGCCCTCAGCTTCAACCCGTCTGCGGCGACAGACGAGTGGCGGTGTCCCTTCACCACCGCAGGGTTCAAGACCGCCTCGTGGCGCTCGACGTCCGACACCCACAGCTCGTTCGGCTGGGCCGCTCGGAACTGGCGGTTCACCAGATCGGGCGCTCGCGGCGAGAAGCCGTCCGGGCGGGTGGTGATCGTCGACCTGTCGTGACGACGGCGGCTATTCGGCGACGTAGCCGCCGTCGACGGGCAGGTTCACGCCCGTGATGTAGGACGAGTCGTCGCTCGCCAGGAACAGTGCGGCCGCGGCGAGCTCGCCCGGGTGCCCCCAGCGCTGCATCGGCACCGGCATCTTGCGGTTCGGCACCGGCGTCCGGCCGGCAGCGTCTGCACCGGCGAGCCCCGTGAACGTCATGCCGGGGCAGATCGAGTTGACCCGGATGTTGTCGGCTGCGTACTCCAGCGCCGCTGTCATGGTGAGCGCACACACGCCGCCCTTCATGGCGCCGTAGACGGACGCATCCTTGCGGCCGACGAGCCCCGTCGCCGACGACGTGTTGATGATCGACCCGCCCCCGTTGGCCCGCATGGCCGGGATGGCGTACTTGATGCCCATCAGCACACCCTTGAGGTTGGTGCCGTACAGGCTGTCCATCACGTCGTCGTCGATCTGGTCGAGCGGCACGTGCGGCCCGCTGAAGCCCGCGTTGTTGAACAACACGTCGAGCTTGCCGAAGGTCGAGACCGCCATCTCGATCATCCGCTTGATGTCCTCGGCTTTCGACACGTCTACGTGGACGGCGACCGCGTCCTCGCCGAGCTCCGCGGCCGCCTCGTCCTCGTTGCCGCTGAAGTCGGCGACCACGACCTTGGCGCCTTCCGCAGCGAAGCGGCGGACCGACGCCCGGCCGATGCCCGAGCCCCCACCGGTGATGATCGCGACCTTGCCATCGAGCTTTCCCATGGGCCAATGGTAAGTGCGACCCGCGGCGCCTGTCTTCGTCGACCGTCGTCACCAACCGCTGTCGGTCGACGTTTCGGTCGTGGAAGCCCACCACCTGGTGTCGACGGTCGGGCGCTGCCGACTGTCGGTGACGGCTGAAAGCTGAGCGGTCGTGCCCGGCAACACCGCGCAGTTTTCGCCCGTCACCGACAGCCGACCAGCTCGAGTCGTCGCAGCCCGTCGTGTCGGCGACCGGCTCCCAGCTCGTCATGGTGGCGTCTCGGCCACCGACGTCCACACGTCGTTGCCGGTGTCCCACGAGGCGCGGCGTACGACGACCACTGGCGCGAGGAACTGAACAAGCCACATCCGTCACTGTCGCCGCCTGGTTCAACACCTCGAGCACTGCCGGTCCGTCGGGGGCGAGGTCGTTGCGGCGGGCTGTGGTTACAAGGACATGACAACGGCGCGCTGAGCTCGTCGCAGCGTTGCTGCGTCGACGCGACCGACAGACTCCAACAGCCGGTCCAGCGGCAGCGTCGTGAGGAAATCGACGCCGAAGCGCTCGTCTGACCCAGGTCGCCACGGTGACTCGTCGGCCGCGATCGTCGCGATGCTGGGGGCCACAATCGCCCGGCCGGTCGAGCGGTGGAAGCGAGTGTCGGACAAGACCAGCACCCGGCGACGCTGCTCGTCGCGTGCGTCGGCAAGAACGACGTCGCCGGCTGAGGGGCTCACAACGAGTCGAGCCAGCGCTGCGCGTCTGCCTCGGCGGCGCTGATCGCTGCCTCTTCGTCGGTCGACATGCTGCGGCGACGAGCATCGGCCACGGCGGCCTCGGCCCAGAACTGCTCACGCTCGAGCGCGTCGAGCGCATCGACGAGGGTTTCCTCCAGCGTGGCGCCCGGGCGGCCGAGGGCTCGGAGTCGATCGCGGCTGCCTTCGCTGACCTGCATCGTCGTCGCCATAGCCACACTATAGCGGCGAGGCCCCAGTCGATCGTCGCCGCCACCGGCTCCAGCGGCTGCTCACGACGCGCTCGACTGTCGGGCGTCCGCTCACGCGCCTGGACTGCCGTCGCGCGGGGCCGTCCGGGTGCTCGCTCTGGTCGGCGCCGGTCACTGGCACAGGGATTGAGCTGATGCAATTGAGCTGTGCGTTCGCGACGTCGCTGGACACGCCGAAGGACATCCGCATCGCCGAGTCGCTCGGCTTCGAGCGGGCCTGGTGCTATGACTCGCCGGCCCTGTACCCGGACGTGTGGGTGCAGCTGTGCCGAGCCGGCGAACAAACCTCGACGATCGGGCTTGGGCCCGGCATGCTGATCCCGAGCCTGCGCCACCCGATGGCCATGGCCGCGGCGATCGGCACCCCTGGTCGAGCTCGTGGCCGAACCGGCATCCAAACCAGCGGCGGACTGCAGGCGTTCGACGTCATCATCTGGGCGACGGGGTTCGACTTCGCTAGTGCCTTGCAGCGCATGGGCAGACGAGGGCGGGGGTGCTCGAAGACGTGGCAAGACGGACCGTCCGCGTTCCTCGGCCTTGCCGCGCACGGCTATCCGAACCTGTTCTCCCCGGTGGACCGCACGGCACAGGCGCAAACGTGCCGAGGTACAACACCGACCAATCCGACTTCGTCCACGACGTGCTGCTCTACATGCGTGAGCACAACTACGACATCGCGGAGGCCACACCAGAAGCGGTTCAGTCCTGGACGACCATGCTCGACTCCCACGCCTCGATGCCGATGTTCAGACCCGACATCGACTACTTCTACAGGTCGGAGATCCCGGGCAAAGTCGCGTCGCCTCCTGCTGAACCCGCTCGGGCGTCCTTCCCTGTTCGCAGCGATTGATGCGGTCAAGTCACACTATTTCAGGGAGTTCAACGTCGGCGCCGTCGGGCGACGTGGTCCAGCCTCGTGATCATCCGACAGATTGATCCTCATCCGCGCTTTTCGGGTGCACATCGAGGTGCCTCACGGCAGCTGGTAGAACGGCGAGATGCAACACAAACCCCATCACATCGCTCGCGCATTCATCGATGCCGTCATGGCCGGTGAACTCCCGGGGGCCCTCTTGACAGAGGACTTCTCCGCATGGCACACGACTCAAGGACCGGTGAGCAAGCTGGCGTACCAGAGCGCTATTCGTATGTTGGCGAAGATGTGCAAGGAGCCAATCCACATGACGATTGACGCCATCACAGCTGAAGACGATCGGGTTGTCGTCGAAGCACGTTCGTCCGGGACGGCACGCCGATCGACGCCGCCGCTGTGAAGGCCAACTTGGACCGGGCCCGCGAGGCCGAGTCGACCGTCAAGTCCTTCCTCGGCATGGTGACGTCCGTCGACGTCGTCGACGACGGGACGGTGACGATCGTCGCCGATCGGCCCGCCGGTGACCTGCCGGCGGTGCTCGGCACACTGGTCGGCGCGATGGTCAACCCGGCCGCGTTCGCCGACCCCGACGCCCTCGCCGCCGCGCCGGCCGGATCCGGCCCGTACGACCTGACCGACCTGGTCGTCAACGACCGGGCCACCTACACCCGTCGCGACGACTATTGGAACGAGTCGACAGCCGGGAATGCGAAGACGCTCGTCTACGCGTCGGTCCCCGGCGACCTCAACAAGCTCAACGTCGTGCGCACCGGTGACGCCGACATCGCGTTCTTCCAGCTCGCCTCGTGGCAGGACTTCGAGCAGTTCGTCGACAGTCCCGAGGGCGAGGCGTACACGATCACCAAATACCCGTCGGGGGCCACGTTCCAGATCCTCTTCAACATCGACCGTCCCCCCTCGACAACGAACTCGTGCGCCAGGCGCTGAACTACGCCATCGACCGCGAGTCGATCACCGACACCGTCCTCTACGGGCAATGCCCGCCGACGTCGCAGATGCTCCAGGCGATCTACCCGGGCCACCTCCCAGAGCTCGCCGACCACTACACCTACGACCCGGACAAGGCCAAGGAGCTGCTCACCGAGGCCGGGTACGCCGACGGCTTCCCGCTCGAGATCGCCGTCGGCCCTCACCCGCCAGATCAAATCCGCGACGGACCACTAGCATCGTGTACTCGATCAGCGCTCCGACGTTGGAGATTGTCCGAAACATCGTTTCGTCCGGATCGCGTACTGGTCCTGCTGGCAGCGTTCACCGCTGACGCCGGGAACAGCACCATCGCGTCCTTCGTTCGAGTACGCGATGTTTCTGGATTCGCAGCCTGGCTGTGTATTTCATCCGACGCCAGGACCATCACCGCCACTCGAGTTCTTCGCGGCCGGCGTCGTCGCAGCCACCGGACGGGTTAGCTGGATCGTCCCCCTGCGTGGCGGCCCCGGGCCGATGGCCGCGACGGAGGGGAGCCGCCAGAACCAGTATCCGGGGCCACCGGTCGAGACTGTAACGATGTACACCCTGGCCGCTGCCACGTCGTCGGGTCGACACACCGAAGCCTGGATTGTGCGATCGGCTCGTCAGGCCTGACCGGATGGAGCTGCACATGGGCGGAGCTGGTGACGTCAACCTTCTTGACGGGCGGCGACGACGAAGGCAGCGGAGCGCTGCACGGGCGCTGAGGTCGCGTCGGGATGTCCACTCCCGACCGCGGATGGTCGGGGAGGTGCGCCCCCAAGCGAGTACTCGGTGTCGATCGCGGGCCTCGGGTCCGGCGCCGACTGAGCCGGGTCTCACGGGTTATGATGCCGCGACCACAATGGGGAATACGGTGCGTGCGGTGTGCCGAGGGGGCCCGCCTCGCCCGTACCAGGGGGAAGAAACATGAAAGCACATCCATCTCGTCGCAGGCGCGGGCGCCGAGTCGGGTTGGCGACGGCGGCATTGTTGGTCATCGTCGCCGGCTGCGGCGGCGACGACGACGACGCGAGCGAGGCCACCGCCGGGGAGGCGGCGACCACCACTGCGGCGGCGGCCACGACCACGGCCGCGGAGACGGACACCACCGAAGCAGGGCCCGAGACCACCGAAGCAGAGGGACCGGCGACGACGACCGACGAGGAGTCGCCGTCGTCGGCGCCGGCGGTCGCCGAGGATTGCCCCGACGACCAGAACATCGCCGAGCTGAAGGTGGCGAACAACGTGCCGCCGGCCAGCCTCAGCCCGCTGTTCGGGCAGGGCAGCGGATCGGGGTACAACGCGATGCTCGCCGTCTACGGCGAGCTGATGCAGTTCGACCCGGCGACGGGTGAGTCGCTCCCGAGCCTGGCTGAGTCGTTGGAGCCCAACGACGATCTCACCGAGTGGACGCTGACGCTGCGTGACGGCATCACGTTCGGTAGCGGCAACCCGTTCAACACCGAAGCGGTGAAGTGGAACATGGAGTTCGTCGCCGCCCCCGACTCCACGTCGGCGCGGCGGCGCAGGCGCGGCGGATCACGTCGATGGAGATCGTGGACGATCTCACGATGACGTTCACCCTCGCCGCGCCGTACGCCGACTTCCCGGTGATGCTCGGGGCGCCGATCGGCAGCATCGTCGACCCGGCGGTGGCCCAGGCCGTCGGCCCGGACGCGATGAACGCCGGTCAGGCACCGGGTGCCGGTGCCGGACCGTACGAGGTCGAGAGCTGGGATCGCGCCGTGGGCGTCGTGCTGAACCGCAAGGCCGACTACTGGGGTCCGACGCCGTGCGTCGAGAAGTACGAGGAGCTGTTCATCACGGACAACCAGACCCGCAACGACGCCTTCGTCAACGGCGAGGTCGATGCCATCTACCTCCGCGGTCCGAACCCGAACCGGTTGATCAAGGAGTCCAACCCGCCCGACGTCGACTCGTTCTGCCAGGTCGTGAACAACGGCCAGGACCTGGTGATCAACGCCGGCGCCCAGGGCGCCGACCGGCCGGGCAAGGACCTTCGGGTCCGCCAGGCGATCGGGCTGGCGCTCGACCCGACGGTCATCAACGAACGGGTGAACCACGGCGCGGGCCGACCGAGCAAGGCCTTCTTGGACCAGGACTCGGCCTTCTTCTCCGACGGCATCGAACCGTTGGCGTACGACCCCGCCGAGGCCACGCGGTTGCTGGACGAGGCGAAGGCGGAGGGCTATGACGGCCACCTGTACTACCCGACCAGCAACACCCCTGACGCCGTCGACCTGGCATTGATCGTCGAGGCCCAGCTCGAGGCGGTCGGCTTCGACGTCGAGCTCAACTCGACGTTCGACACCGCCGGCATCTCGCAGCTCCTGCTGACGACGAACGACTACGACATCGTCGGGTCGGCCATGTCGGCGTTCGACTCGGACATCCTGGGCGAGATCAACAGGCGGGTGACGCCCTGGACCGGGTTCGAGAGCCCGGAGTGGACCGCAGCGAAGGACGCCCTCGGGGTCGCCTACGGCACGGAGGCGAAGCAGGAGGCGCTGGCCCAGATCTCCGAGGTCTGGAACGAGCAGGTCCCGTGGGTCACGCTCGACCACCACGACGTCTGCGTGTACTGGCACAACGACATCGAGGGCTTCGGCTTCTCGAAGGCCGGCTTCTACACCGTCGACCGAGTGGTGCCCGCCGGCGACTGATCCTCCACCCCCGGAGGTGACGGGGTGCGCCCGCCGTGGCGCATCCCCGTCCTCCGAGCGCCCACTGACGACGCCACCCGGTCGGCCGCAGCCGACCGGGCGGCGTCGTCGCGTGACAGCTCGACACGCGCCAGGCTCTCTGGGAGCCGGTCGACGGAAAACACGGGCCGAGGTTTGGCGCTCCCGCATCGCGATGGGCACGGAGGCAAGCGACCGCGGCCGCTCGAACCAGCTCGATGTCGTCCGGGTCGACCAAGGGTCATCAGCGAGATCAACATCCCCGGCGCCTCGCCGAGCTTCGCCCCGCCAACGGCTGGATCCCCGGTGAGCCGGTGGAGCAGACCGCGCAACGTCCTCGGATCGCTGCGCTGGACGTACTGCTCGATCTCGGCGTCGGTCGAGTGAAGTAGATCATCCCTGTCACACGGCCATTCGCACCAGCCTCGCGGCGGTCGGGGTTGCTGCCCAAGACCCGCCATCACGTCAGCGCACACCGCGGCGGCACGCCGTGCCTCACGAACCGAGCATCATCAGGCCGCCGTCGACCGCCACCAGCTGCCCGGTCAGGTGTGCGCGGCTACGCTCTGCCCGCCGACCGAGGTGCTCACGGGGATCTCTCGACTCCCGCGGGCGCCGTCCGACGGCCACGTCAAGGGTCCCGACGTCGTCAGGGGATGAAGTCGAGACTGCGCACCGGCCGAACGCCGACTGCCGCGCCGTCGAGACGGCCTGGCGCGAACACAACGAAGGGGAGATGGCATGACATCGAGCGGAGACGCTGCCGGGTCGGGATCGAGCACACGGGACGTCGACGTCGTCATCGTGGGCACGGGCATCTTGGGCATCCACCAGCTGTTCGTCACCAAGGAGGCGGGTTTCACCGTCACGTCGATCGAAGCTGGGAGCGGTGTCGGGGGCACGTGGTACTGGAACCGCTACCCCGAGGCACGTTTCGACTCGGAGAGCTACACCTACGGCTACCTCTTCTCCAAGGAGCTGTTCGACGAGTGGCGCTGGACGGAGCACTTCGCCGGACAGCCCGAGATCGAGCGCTACATCAACCACGTCGTCGACAAGTTCGACCTTCGTCGCCACATCCACTTCAACGCACGGGTCACGTCGGCGATCTGGGACGACGCCGACGGCGTGTGGACGGTCAGCGCGGACGACGGCACGACGGTGCGCGCCCGGTACTTCATCCCCACCACTGGTGTGCTGTCGATGCCGTACCTGCCCGACGTGCCGGGACGGGACAGCTTCGAGGGCGAGGCGTACCACACCGGGCTCTGGCCGAAGCACGAGGTGACGTTCGACGGCAAGCGGGTGGCCGTGATCGGCACCGGGTCCAGTGGTGTGCAGCTGATCCCGGCGATCGCCGACGAGGTGCAGTCAGTGACCGTCTACCAACGCAACCCGAACTGGGCCACGCCGTTGAACAACCGCCCGATCACCGAGGCCGAGCAGGACGAGCTGCGGGCCGACTTCGAGGACTTGCGCCACACCCTCAACACGTCGCAGACCGGCTTCTTCCACACGCCGAGCAATCGCAAGGCGGCCGAGGACTCGTTGCAGCAACGTCAGGTCTTCTTCGAGAAGATGTGGACGACCCCGGGCTTCGGCAAGCTGATCCAGAACTACTCCGACATGATGCTCGATCCGGTGGTCAACAAGGAGTGGTGCGAGTTCGTCGCCGGCAAGATCCGCTCCCGCGTCGACGACTCGGAGATCGCCGACCAGCTCATCCCGACGGACCACCGGTTCGGCGAGAAGCGACCGCCGATGGAGACCGGGTACTACGAGTCGTACAACAAGCCGAACGTGACGCTGGTCGACCTCAAGGCGACGCCGTTCGTCCGTGTCACCCCGACGGGGATCGAGACGACGGACGGTCACCGCGAGTTCGACATGATCTGCTGGGCCACCGGGTTCGACTTCGGCACCGGCGCGCTCCGGCGCATGGGCATCCGCGGGCGCGACGGACTTCGCCTCGAGGAGTACTGGTCGAAGGGTCCGATCACGTTCATCGGGACGATGGCCCACGGGTTCCCGAACATGTTCTTCCCCGGCGGTCCTCACGGCACGGCGGGCAACAACCCCCGCTACGGCGGCGATCAGGTCGAGTTCACCCGCGACACCCTGCTGTACATGCGCGAGCACGGGCACACGACCATCGAGGTCGTCAAGCCGATGGAGGACGAGTGGATGCACATGGTCGAGACACTGTCCCCATACGCCCCCGCATCCGACAAGAGCTACTTCTACGGGACGAACATCCCGGGCAAGCCACGGGCGATCCTGCAGAGCCCCGGCGGCCGGACCCAGCTGTTCGAGTTCATCGCCAAGTCACGGGATGACGACCACCAGGGCTACGTGTTCGACCATGCCTCGATCACCGAATGGCAGCACTCCCACCACGACAAGGTGCCCGAGTCATTACACGTCGAAGACCCGAGCGACGACGAGAAGCGGGAGGCGGCAGCGGCACCACCCGTGTAGCCAGCGGCGGTTCGTCGGGCGCCCTCGTCTTGCCCGCGTTCGTCGACGCCGGCGGTGCTGAGGCGTCATGTCAGCGTCAGTCCATCGCCGACGAGCACGATTCCGTGCAGCGCCCGGGGTGACGTCCATTCGCCCGGCCGCGCCGCCTGGATCAGCCCCAGGTGATGGCGTCGCCGAGCCTCCACAAGTGCCGGTGGACGCGTCCGGGGCCGCGTGGTCCGTAGGAGCGGCGGACGGACCGTGAAGGCTGTTCGCCGCGAGGGTCGTTCGCGCCAGCCCGCGCCGCCCAGCTCAGCGACATCTGACTGCACGTACCCCATTTCCGCCCGGCTGGACGTGAGAGCTACCGACGTGCGCTGTCGAGCAGTTCACGGCTGGCGGCGAACAGACGCTCGACAGCGCTGTTTCCATCGCGAACAGGTTGGGATCCGCGGGACGATATGCCGGCTCGATCGGGCGGTCGACCTCGACCACCGCGATCCCAGCCCGCTCCAACTGGCGGGTCAACCCGGCCCCATACGAGCCAGTGCCCTCCACGCCGACCAGCTCGACGTCGCCGTGCGAGCGCAGCCAGCCAACCAGCCGTACCCAGCCGGCCTCCGTCGTGTCGAACGCGTCAACGCCGAGCACCCCGCCAAGGTGATCGACCACGGCAGCAACATGGACATCGGCGTGCGTGTCGACGCCCGCGGTCACCAGGCGTGTCGTCTCTACGATGGTCATTGGCCATCCCTTCCTTCGCAACAGGGTTCAAGGGGTGGCACGCACTTGCCGGGAGGGTGCTGGGAACCGGGCCTCGTAGACACCCACACCGCGGTAGACGGCGGATCCCCACGCTCAGCGCACCCCCACAGCATCTCTCTGCCGGTTCAGATGGCGGCGACGCTGACTCCAACTCGGCTCCCGACCGATGTTCGGTGCGGGACGGTTCCTGCTGAGTGAACTTCATTCACGACGCGCCCGACGCCGGGTATGGAGCGCCGTCCGGTCCCGGGTCCGGGACCGACGTCGTTCTGTGCGCGGGAAGATCGTCGGCGCGGATCGCGTGTCGCCCGCTCCGAACGCCGGCTCAACGGCGCGTTTCGAACGGGCTGCGGGATCAAGCGTGCCTGTCGTTCCGTGCGCATCACACGCCGGCGGGGCGGAGTCCGGGCCCCGTACGGGCCGGTACCGTTGCGCCGGAGGCGCACCATGATCACGCGCGAACGGTCGAGACGATCGAGATCCCGGTCGAGCAACTCTCCTACGTCCCGGGTGAGCCCGTCGACCCCCTCCGCGCCGCCCGAAGATGGTGTGCTACCGCACTCCACGGCGCCCATGCCGCCGCCGGCGAACGCACAGCGACTGTGGTGGTACCTGGGTCCGGCGCCGCCGTCAGCGTCGTCAGAAGCGGCTCCGTGTTCCGGCGTCTCGTCGATGTGCCCGGCCAGCGACTGGAACCGGTGCTCCGTGCATGGTGGCGCCGGTCGATCCACGATGACGGGCACCTCCAACTCACCACGCTGCGCTTCGGCGACGGCACCGTCGAACTCGAGGGATCACTCCGGCCGACCTCGATCTGGCGGCGCATCCCGATCGAGATCCGGCTCTGGCCGTATGGCCGCGACCGGAGCATCCTCGAGCTCACGCCACAGCGGCCGCCCCGCACGAACCGGCGCTACTTCAGCGCCGGTCACGACTCGCTCGACCGCTTCGTCGCCTCCCTGTGTGCACTCGTTTGACCGGCCCGGCAGTGCCCGCCGGATCGCGGACGACCCACGCCGGGAAGATCAACGGCACCGATCGCATCCAATGGAACAACGGCGGTCCGATGCTGCCATCGTGATCGCCACCCTGGGGTTCGGGCGTACGACGAGTTGTGTCCACCAGGGTCGGCCCGCCAGGTCGAGACGTGTTCTGATTCTTCGGCTCGATGGGGCCGATCACACCGAGTGGGCGAGCGACCGCTTGCTGCCGGAGCTCGCTGCGCGAACGCCGACCCGGCGGTAGGTGCTCGCCAGCCGATTCCTTCGCTCGTGTCGCTGACCGCACCAAACCGGTCGCCGGTGCGGGGTCGCAACCGCACCGAACGCTGAACAGAACGAAGCACCGAACGTCGCGTTGAACCGTGACGGCCGGCTGTAGTGCCCAGTGCTCGGAGCGGATGGCGGGAGGAGTCCGGGGCGGACGAGGTCCTGGAAACCGTTCGATTGGTAGCGTTTCCCGATGCTGAGGGAGCGAGGGGCCCGGGAAGTGCAGGGGCCGGCGTCGGGCCCCGGCTCGTCGGGCGTCGATGAGGGGTTCGTGCGCCGGGCCCTGGACGACGCCGATCTCAACGCTGTCCGCATCGCGCTGTACCAGGCGACCGGCGACGAGGCGCTCCTGCAGGTCGCCCTCGACCGGGTGCCGGTGCGCGGCGGTCAGCTCGTGCTGGTCGACGTGGCCGAACCGGACCGCCAGTTCGTCAAGGATCGGGCGGTGCGGTTCGTCGCCGACGAGCTCGCCGACTTCGCGTCCCGCCCGCCCTCCGATGCCGAGCTGCGGCGCTTGATGGAGGCGTTGCGAGAGGAGCCGATCTCGGACCGCTCCTTCCTCAGCCGCCGCGACAGCCTGGGGTTCGACCCGCACCCCGCGCCGCAGACTGGACGCACGGCCGGCCCGAGCTCCCCGAGGGCTTCCACGTGGCGATCGTCGGTGCCGGGTTCAACGGCATCTGCATCGCCGTGCAGCTCGAGAACCTCGCCATCCCGTACCGGATCTACGAGCGCCGGCACGAGATCGGCGGCACCTGGAGCGTCAACCGCTATCCGGATGTCCGCGTCGACATCACCAACTTCATCTACCAGTACAGCTTCGAGCGGGGCTACCCGTGGCAGCAGTACTACGCGCCGGGTGCCGAGATCCGCAGGTACCTCGAGCACGTGGCCCAGTCGCGGGGCGTCTACGACAAGATCGAGTTCGACAGCGACGTCGAGTCCGCGGTGTTCGACGAGGACGCGTCGACGTGGTCGCTGGTGGTGGCCGGCCCGGCCGGCACGACCCGTGTCACGGCGAACGTCGTGATCAGCGCCACGGGCCTGTTCAACGCACCGAAGACGCTCGAGATCGATGGCGTGGACGACTTCCGCGGTGAGATCATCCACACCGCCCAGATGACGGGGGACGAAGACTTCTGCGGCCAGCGCGTGGCCGTCATCGGCAACGGTTCGAGCGGCGTGCAGCTGCTGCGCACGGTCGCCGCGGTCGCCGAGTCCGTGGTGGTCCACGTGCGCACCCCGCAGTGGATCGCGGCCCGCGAGCGCTACGGCGAACAGCTCAGACCGGAGACCCGCTGGCTGCTCGACACCCTCCCGTACTACCCGAACTGGTACACGTACTCGATGCTCGCCATGCAGGAGGGCAGTCAGCGCCTGCACGTCGTCGACCCGGAGTGGATCGCGATGGGCGGCAAGGTCAGCGAGGCCAACGACACGTTCCGCGAGTCGATGGCGAGCTACATCGCCAGCCAGCTCGCCGGCCACCCGGACCTGATCGAGAAGCTCACGCCGACCTACCCGCCGATGGCCCGTCGACAGATCGCCGACAACGGCTGGTACCAGACGCTGCTCGAACCGCACGTCGAGCTGGCCCTCGGCGAGGTCACCGCGTTCACCGAGCGAGGCACCGTCACCGACGACGGGACCGAGCGCGAGGTCGACGTGGTGATCACGGCGACCGGTTTCGCCGTGTCGAAGTACCTGTGGCCATCGCAGTACTTCGGTCGCGACGGACGCTCACTGGCGGACTTCTGGGACAGCGATCCGGAGGGTCCGAAGGCCTACATCGGGCTGACCGTGCCCGGCTTCCCGAACCTCTTCACCCTGTACGGGCCCAACGCCCAGCCACGGTCGGGCGCCATCATCGGCTGGTTCGAGACCTGGGCGCAGTACGTCGCCCGCGCCATCATCTTCCTCATCGAGCAGGGGTACCGGGAGCTCGACGTCAAGCGGGACGTGTTCGAGACGTACAACGAGGCCCTCAAGAAGGAGACCGAGGGCAAGGTGTGGATCGACCCCGGCGCGATCGAACGCAACTACTACGTCAACGACGCCGGCCGCCTCCAGACCAGCGTGCCCTGGACCCTCGACGACTACTACGACTTCTTCCAACGCACCGACTTCACCGAGGACTACGACCTGAAGTAGCCGGCTGCACCGCGTCGCGTCCGTGGACCGACAGCGGTTCATCATCGAGGAACCTGGCCACCTGCACGGCGGACGCTCACCACGGCATCGTCATGCCGCCATTGGGGCGCAGGACCTGGCCGGTCACGAAGCGGACGGCCCGCTCCGCCGTACGCCGGTGACCGTCCTCACGTCGGACGCGATCCCCGGGCCGATCGGCAGCAGTTCGGCGACCAGTGACGACAGGTACCATGCGCCACGCACCGGGAGCGAGGGGTGATGGTGGCCGCGAACAACTGGGGACGTTGGGGTGACGACGACGAGCGGGGCTCGCTCAACCTGTTGACGCCCGATGTGATCAAGGCCGCAGCGGCGGCCATCACCACCGGCAAGGTCTACGACCTCGGCATCCCGATCCAGAGCCACGGCGTGCCGCTCGTGGACTACCGGGGAACGCCGATGCGCCTGACGCTGCAGGACTCCACCGATGAAGGGAACTACGAGGCGTACGGATGCCACAAGGGCACCGGCGCCCACGAGGACGTGCTGGTGATGGCATCGCACACGACGTCGCACATGGACGCCCTCGTGCACGTGTACGGCGACTACGTGCACTACAACGGCGTCCCCTACGACACCATGCATGCCCTCGGCGGCGCGCAGAAGCTCGGCATCGAGAAGGTCGGTGGCTTCGCAGCCCGTGGCGTCCTCTTGGACATGGTGAAGTACTTCGGCGGCGACGACGACTGGGTCACGCTCGGACGCAACATCACCGCGGCCGACCTGCAGGGCGCGGCCAGGGCCCAAGACGTCGACGTCCGTGCCGGCGACGTCGTGCTCGTCCGCACCGGGTACCTCCAGTTCTGGTGGCACAACGCCCCCAACCCGGCCCCGTTCGAGAAGCCGGGCATCGGTCTCGACGCCGCCCGCTGGCTGGCGTCGAGGGACGTCGTCGCCGTCGGGAGCGACAACTCCGCCGTCGAGGTCATGCCGTTCGACGAGGGCGACTTCCTCGCCGTCCACAAGGCCTTGCTCGTCGACCACGGCATCTACCTCCTCGAGTTCCTCGACCTCGCCGCACCTGCCCGAGACGAGGCCTACGAAGGCATGCTCACCGTCGCGCCACTCAAGGTCACCGGCGCGACCGGCAGCCCGATCAACCCGATCTTCATCGGGTGACCACGGCGCATCACCGGCGTCTGCGGGCGTCGACGAATGGCGCGTGAGGCGGGGTCTCAGACGCTGACGGGGACACTGTCGTAGCCGGCGACGTTGCTCATCTGCACCCGCCGGCAGTGGTCGAGATCGACCTCGTAGTCCGGCCACTGCTCGATGAACGTCTCGATCGCGATCCTGCTCTCGAGACGCGCCAAGTGCGCCCCCACGCACAAGTGGATGCCGTGCCCGAAGCTCAACGCCCGCATCTGCGTCCGATCGATCCGGAACACATCAGGCTCCTCGTACGCCCGAGGATCCCGCGTCGCCGCGCCGGTGACCAAGAGGACCGGGTGGTTGGGGGGGATCTCGACACCGTGATAGGTGCTGGCCGCAAGGGAGTACCGGTTCTGGTACTGCGACGGCGGCAGGAACCGGTTGATCTCCTCGACCGCCCCGGGGATGAGCGTACGATCCTCGACGACCATGTCCCACTGGTCGCGGTGCTGGGCGAACAGCACCGCGGCGTTGCCGACCAGCTTCGTGACGGTCTCACTCCCGGCCGAGCCGAGCAACGCCGCGAACCCGGCGACCTCGGCATCGTCGAGCGTCGTGACCTCACCACCGGCCGTCATCTCGGCCGTGCAGAGGTGGCTGATCATGTCGTCGTCCGGGTCGGCCCGCTTCGCCGCGGCGAGCTCGAGGAAGAACCCGTACAGCGACTGGATCGCCACTGCGGAGCGCTCGCCGCCGGACGCGTCACCCTCCTCGCGGCGGAGGAGGGCGTCGGTCCAGTGCCGAATGTTCTCGGCGTCCTCGGCCGGCACGCCGAGGATGCGCGAGATGACCCGACACGGGAACAGCGCCGCGAACTCGGCCACCATGTCGAAACGGTCCCGCCCCGCCAACCCATCGACGATGTCACCGATCACCTCACGAACGATCGGCTCGAACCGCAACGCCATCTTCGGTGCGAAGGCCCGATTCACCAACGTCCGCATCCGATCATGATCCGGCGGGTCGATCCCCAAGATCCACCCCGGCATCAAGCTCGCCCGCTGCGGCTCCTCATCCTCCGCCAACACGCCGACACCGCGATACGCGTTGCTCAACGTCTGCCAATCCAGGTGAGCCCGCAACACATCGTCGAACCTCGACAACGCCCAGAACCCGTAGCGCTCACTGAAGTACACCGGCGCCTCATCACGCATCCAGCGATACACCTCGCTCGGGTCGTTGAAGTAGGTCTCGCTGTACGGATCGAACTCCATCACACCCCCGAACCTCATCCTGCGTCTGCCAACGTAACCGGCAGCCTCCTCGACCGGGCCACCCGGCCGAGGCGCGTTTGCCGCCACGAGCGGAAATCGGCGGCCGTAATCTGGGACAACCGGGGAGTGCTACACCGCGTCGAGCCCTGCGACGAACGCTTCCCCGGGGAATGCATCGAACGACACTCCTCGTTGGCGAGCTCATCGAGGGATCCGACCGAACACCACCGCTGAACTCACCACATCAACGACGACCGGAGGGGACACCATGACGCAACCTCGCCAACGGTGGGTGGTGGTGACGGGCGCGAGCTCGGGCATCGGACTGGAGGCCGCGAAGGCGCTCGCCGGACAAGGCTGGCACGTCGTCGGTCTCGGTCGCGATGTGGCTCGGACAGCCTCAGCCGAGACGGCGATCCGTGCCGCGTCCCCTGACGGCTCGGCCGACATGCTCCGCGCCGACCTGGCCATGATGTCCGAGGCCGAGCGGGCAGCCGACGAGGTCGCGTCGCTCACCGATCGGATCGACGTGCTCATCAACAATGCCGGTGGCATGGCCGCCGAGCAGGTGATGACCGACGAGGGCCTCGAGGAGAACTTCGCGAGCAACTACCTCGGGCCATTCCTGTTGACCGATCGTCTCCTGCCGCTGCTGCGAGCTGCGGCGACCGATTCGCCGGTCGGCAGCGTGAGGATCATCAACACGTCATCCAACGCGAGCGAGTACGTCCCCGGTCTCGACTTCGACGACCTGATGGGCCTCAACGGCTACTCGACGGGCCGGGCGTACTGCAGTTCCAAGCTGGCGAATGTGATGCACGCGAGGGGCCTGGCGAAGCAGCTGGCAGCGGACGGCATCATCGTGCACGCTCTCCATCCCGGCGTCATCGCCACGAACTTCGTCACCCATGCGTCGCCCGAGGCGCAAGAGGCGATCCGAGTGATGGAGTCGATCAGTGCGGTCGAAGGCGCCGTACCGCTCGTCTGGCTCGCCACCTCCGCCGAAGCAGCGGCCACGAGCGGCAGCTACTTCCACCTGTGCGACCTGGCCGATCCCAACCCGTTCGCGATGGACGACCGCGCTGTCGAGCGTCTGTTCGTCGTGAGCCGTGAACTGATCGACAGCGCACGTCGGTAGCTGTCACGTCCAGCCGGGCGCAAGCGGGGTACCGCGCGGTGAGGTGTGGCTGACCAGCGCGGTGCGGGCTGGCGCGAACGACCCCGCAGCGAGACCAAGTCGTGCTGGGACTGCCTTCACGGTCCGGTCGTCGCCCCGACGTCCTTGGGCGAGAGACGCGTGTTCGTCCCCTGAGTGGACGCTCCTATGGGGGATCAACCCCGCGTTCGAGGGCGCGGTAGAGCTCACGGCGATGTAGCGCTTGATGCAGCGTTGGATCTCCTTGCTGATCTTGCCTTCGGCCGCTTCGCTGCGCACGCGACCGTGGTGCGACCAGGCGCACAACGCGACGAAGGCGGTGATCGGACTCACGCCGGCAATCTGCAGGAGGTCAGGTCGCCACGCGCTCGACATGGCGTTGGATGAGTGCCTCATGGTGCGCGGCCTCGGCTCGCAGGGCTCGAGCCCGATCGGCGACAGCCTGAAGCGCACCGGGTCGCGTGACTGCTCGGGCTATCGGTTGACGGCGTCAGCGGCCGTGCTGGTTTGACGGTAGTAGGCAGTCACGGCTTCGGCCGGCGTGGTGTACGTGGCGTCGTTGGTGATCTCGGTGGTTGAACCAGTCGACGTAGGTGCTCGACGAGTGGCAAGCCGGCGATCGCCGCTACCTCTCCGAGGGCTCGATGGCCAAGCTCTTCCCCGAGCGCGAGCCCGTCGGCGTCGCCGAGATCACACCCGGCGACTAACGCCGAGGATCATCTCGAAAAACCACCGCTCGGTGGGACGCAGCCAAGGACGCTCCACCGGCAGGTGTGGATCTTCCGTGACGCCATCACCTGGGACAACCTGGCATGCTCCAGACGGCGCTTCCAGGCGAATCGACGTCACCCCGGGCGCTGCACCGATTCGTGCTCGTCGGCGACGAACCGATGGAGTGACGCTGACGTCTCGCCGTAGCACCGCCGACGTCGACGAAACCGGCAGGACGAGGGGCGTCGACGAACCGCCGCGGGCTACACGGGCGGTGCGGCTGCCGCCTCGCGCTTGTCGTCGTCGGTGGGTCTTCGACGTGGAGGGTGTCGGGCAACTTGTGGGTGTGGGAGCTGGCCCAGGCGGCGGCGGTGGCGTGGTCGAACACGAAGCCTTGGTGGTCGTCGTCGCGTGATTTGGCGATGAACTCGAACAGCTGGGTTCGGCCGCCGGGGCTCTGCAGGATGGCGCGGGGCTTGCCCGGGATGTTCGTCCCGTAGGAGTAGCTCTTGTCGGAGGTGGGGGAGTAGGCGGAGAGGGTCTCGATCATGTGCATCCACTCGTCTTCCATCGGGCCCTCAGCAACGTCACCGAATCCGCGACGCACCACTGGGGCTACTGCAGGCTGTTGTCGGCGAAGTCGAGCACGGAGTTGGGGAGCGTGAGGTCAGCCGGCAGCGGCACTGCGGGCTGACTCCCCAGGATGTTCAGCGTCCGTCGCCCGATGACCCAGCGATCGTCGCGGTCCACGAGCCGGTCGCGGTAGATGACCCGCGAGGTGTTCAGGCGGTCCGGCGCGTCCTTCATCGTCCACTCGACGAACCCGTAGCAGACGCCCCAGTAGCCGTCGGCGTCCTCACCGACGAGGTGGTTCGACATCTCGTGTCGCGTCCACTCGCAGCCGTCATGGAACGGCACGAAGAACTCGAGCCACTGCTCCATGCCGGCGTAGACGGTGCCGGTTCCTTGACCGTACCGATCCATAGGCGGCGCAGCGCCCGACTCGCGCAGCTCAGGTCACCTTGGAGAGCCACCCGAGGACGTCGTGGTGGACCTCGTCCCGATTCGTCTCGTTGAGCAACTCGTGTCGAGCGTCCGGGTAGTAGTGGGCTTCGACGGTCAGCCCGGCCTCCCGGTACGCCTCCTCGAGCCGGCGGACCAGCTCGCCGCCATTGGAGACCGGGTCGGCCGTGCCCGTGATGAGCAGCACGGAGACGTCGCTCGGCATCGCGGCGATCGCCGCCGGGTCGCAGCTGCGTTGCAGCAGCTCGACGACACCGAGGATGAAGCCGTAGGTCAACGGGTTGCCGCTGCCGCAGAGCGGGTCGGCCAGGTAGGCGTCCACCTCGGTGTCGTCCCGACTGAGCCAGTCGAACGCGGTGCGAGCCGGCTCGAAGGCGGCGTTGAACGAGCCGAGCGCGTCGATCGGTTGCTCGCCCATGCCGGCGTCGACCGCCATCTGCAGCCCGGCGACCATTTCGGGCAGCTCCGGGGCCGGCGCCATGCTGCCGCAGAGGACGAACCCGGACAGCTCGGCCCCGTGACGCTGGGCGTACGCCTGGGTCAGCACCGAACCCATCGAGTGGCCGAACACCACGACGGGCAGCGTGCCGTTGTCGGCGGTGGCCCGCCGGTGCAGCGCGGCGATGGCGTCGAGGACGCCGTCGAACCCGCGTGGGCCGGGCACGCCGACACCGTGCGCGCGACCGGTCCGACCGTGTCCACGGTGGTCGTCGGCGTACACCGCGTAGCCCTCGGCCGCGAGCACCTCGGCGAATCGGCGATAGCGGCCCGAGTGCTCGGCGGCCCCGTGGAGCACGAGCACGACGGCGCGTGCCTGGTCGGCGGGGAGCCACCGCCGGTAGAACACGTCGACGCCGTCGGGATCAGTCAGCGTGAGCTCATCCATCGTCCGGACCCTACGTGCGGCCGGTCGGTGCACGGCACCCGGGCCGGGCGGTCAGCCGATCGTCACCGGCAGGCTGTCCCAGCCACGGACCGTGGACGTCCGCGCCTGCACTGCGTTGTCGAGGTCGACCTCCCAGTCGGGGAAGCGCTGCAGCACCTCGTCGAGCGCGATCCTTCCTTCGAGGCGGGCGAGCGCGGCCCCGAGGCAGAAGTGCAGCCCGTAGCCGAACGACAAGTGGTGGTCGAGCGAACGGTGGATGTCGAACGAGTCGCCGTTCTCGAACTTGCGGTCGTCGCGGTTCGCTGAACCGTTCAGCAGCACGAGCGCGCTCCCCTCGGGCACCGTCTGCCCGTGGTACTCGATGTCCTTGGCCACGTACCGGGACTGCACCGGCGAGGGCGCTTCGAACCGCAGCACCTCCTCGATCGTCTGGGGGATCAGGCCGCGATCCCCAGCGATCTGCTTGCGCTGATCGGGGTGATCGGAGAGCACCTTGGCGGTCCAGCCGATCAGCTTCGTGGTCGTCTCGTTGCCGGCTCCGGCGAGGAGGGTGATGTACCCCAGGATCTCCTCGCGGGTCAGCCGCCGCGTCGTGCCGGTCTCGTCCTCGAACTCGGTTTGGATGAGGTCCGACATCACATCGTCGCCGAGGTTCTCCGAACGCCAGTCGATGTACTCGCCGAACGCGGCCATGTGCTCGTCGTCGCTCCCCTTCATCGCCGCGCCCATGGCTGTGCCCTCCTCGAGGTGCAGGCCCAGGTCGGTCCGATCTCGAATCGCCTGCTGCTGGTCCTCACGGGCCACTCCGGCCCGACGACGTGACGGTCAAGAAGCGGGGCCAGCCTCGAACGTCCCCGGCGTTCGGCCGGTGGCGAAGTACTCGTCCAGCACCGGCTGCAGGGCTCGGGACACGAGCTCGATGCGGAGCCCGTTCGAATGGCGGTGATAGGCCCAGAACGGCTTCCCGGTCGGGTCCATCCCCGCGACCTCCGGGGCGTACCCACCGCGCTCCAACGCAGCCGCATCGACCTCGACGTCGTCGGACCAGTAGCCCAAGTGGTGGCTCCCTGAGCTGGCCGGCACCCACAACGTGCCGGGAAGGACGCGGATGATCTCCAACCGCGGCACGTTCATCGAGTACACGAGGCCGGGTTGCACGACCGCCGTCGTGCCATCGGCGTACTGCACCGTGGTGGGACTGCTCATCTCGTCGCACCACTCATACCCGAACGTCTCCGAGAGCTGGGCGAGCGTGCCCTCGAAGTCCTCGACCACGATGCCGACGTGGAATTGGTCAGCAGCTCTCAGCGTCATCGCAGTTCCCCGAACGTTCGCGTGGCCAGCGCGAAGGGTATCCCGCTCCCAGGTCCACCTGCCGGGTGCGGAGTCGTCGACGTGACGTCAGAGCCGGCCGCTGCGGCGCAGCCCTTCGGGCACCCAGTCCGGTGATCGCTTCTCCCGGAACGCGAGGAACCCCTCGGCCGTCTCCGGCCCGCGCAGGCTGTCGTAGAACGCGAAACGCTCGAACAGGCCGATGTACTGATCGATCACCCGCTTCACGTCCCGGCGGGCACCCGGTGCCGTCTGGCAGCAGTGCCCCAGCACCTCCAGCGCCGCCGGCATCAGGTCGTCGTGGGGCACGACCCGGCTGATCAGACCCCACTCCAGCGCCTCCTCGGCACTCAGTTTGCGCCCGGTGATCATCAAGTCGCGCGTCCGCACCGGGCCGATCAGCCGCAACAGGAGCTGCACGTAGTACGTGTCAGCGATCCCGCGGAGCAGCTCGGGCACCCGGAACGTGGCCCGCTCGCTGGCCACGGCGACGTCCGAGCAGAGCGCGATCATCAGACCACCGCCCTGGCAGATCCCGTTGATCGCCGACACGACCGGCTTGATGCTCTCGCGCAGCGCGTCGTAGGGGATCGCCTGGATCACGCCCGGCACCCCGAGGTCGAGCCAGTTGTCACCCGAACCCGTGCCGAGATCGCCGCCCGGGATGAACACATCACCGGTGCCCGTGATGAGCACACCGAAGAGGTCGGGATCGTTGTCGGCGAGCTTCACCGCGTAGCGCACCCCGAAGTACATCGCCGCCGACATGGCGTTGCGGGCCTCCGGTCGGTCGACGACGACGTGGGCGAACGGCTCGTGCCGCTCGAAACGCAGGAACGGCGTCCCCAGCCAATCACCTGACGGTGGGCGCGGCGGATCGGTCAACTGCTCGTCGGACATGGGATGCTCCCGCTGTGGTGTGATCGATGGTCGAGGACCGAACGAGACGCCGTCCGGGGCTCCGAGTAGACCAGATGGAGGTCGCTCATCTCGCTCCCTGTGGGCGGCCGGAGGGCCGGCGTGCCGACGTGCCGACCTTACGCAGCACGCCGGTGCGCGCGAACATCCGAGACGACACGGCCATGCGTCATCCGCGTTGCCGTACCTGCGATGATCACAGCTCTGACCGGCCACCACCACGACGGACCGACCATCGTTGACATCGCCGCCTACCGTGAAGGCACCAGCACGCAAGGGCCAGACTCCCTTGGGCCACCCAGCGACCACCCCGACCGAGTCGCACTCCAACAACAACTCGTAATCGCAGCGTGAGGTTGATGCCGTCGAGCTGGGCGAGCTGTTGTTGGACTGATGTCCCCACGGCGTTCATCTGACCCTCGAGGCCGATCATCTCGATGTCGATCGTCCCGCCCTTGCGGCCCAGGGCGACGAGGTCGCGGCGACCGACCCGGTCGGTTGATTAGGTCTGTCGATGCAGCAGGGCGCGCCGTCCGCGAGCACGGCGATCGTGACCGACGTCCTTGGGCGTCGCAGGTGGGTTGTGGACATGCTCGGCCCGCCTCATGCCACGTTGGATCTCGCCGGAGAGAGGAGCAACGTTCCCTCGTGACGCTGCTCTTCGCCGAACCCGACCCCAACGCAGCGCGGGATCGAGTCGATGAGGGTCGATCGGTCGCCGCCGGCGCGCCTCCAGGTTCGGGTCCACACGAAGCTGGTCGGGAACAATTTGCTGCCATCGGTGGACACCATCACATCGGTCGGGTTGCTCGTCTCTTCGCGCCACGCGTCGCCGAAGGGCGCCGCGGGCTCGGCGACCCTGGATTCGAGTTCCTCGAACGCAATGCCGATTCGGAACTGGTCAGCAGCATGTCGTGACTCGCCCTCTGCACGGTGCCGTACGAGCCGGACCGCACTCCGCTTCACGGCTCGATCACAACCCGGATGGCGCGGCTGCTCCTGTCGGCCGCCACCCGGAACGCTTCCGTCGCGTCCTCGAGCGGGAACCGATGAGTGATGAGGGCGTGGACGATGTCCGGATCCTCGGCGAGCATGGCGGCGGCGTCCTCCATCTCCCGCCCGTGCTCATGCGCGCAATACCCCATCGACGGGATCAGTCGTCCCTCACGGTGGAACAACGGTCCCCACGGGACCTCCACCGTGCCGAGGTGGACACCCAACACGACGACGGTGCCGCTCGGGGCAACCAACTCGATCGACTGGGCGAGGCTTGCCGCGCTCCCCGCCGCCTCCACGACCACGTCGTACCGACCGTCGGTGCCGATGCGGGCGCCGATGCGCTCACCCGCCTCGCGCTGGTGGGGATGCCGAGCCTCGAGCGTGACCTCCGCGGCACCCAGGTGACGGGCCGCCGCGACGGCGAGCAGACCGAGCGCGCCCGCTCCGACGACGGCCACCCGTTTGCCGGGACCCACATCAGCGAGACGCACGGCGTGCCAGGAGACGGCGGCGGGCTCGACGATGGACGCATCGCTCACGTCGAGGCCCGCTGGCAGCGGCACGAGCCGCTCGGAGGGTGCCCGGAAGTGCTCCGACATGCCGCCGTCGGCCATCATGCCCAGGGACCGTTCCGGGTGCGTCGGGCACAGGTTGTAGTTGCCACGCAGGCACTGCTCGCAGCGCATGCAGCCGTAGATCGCCTCGACCACGACGGCCTGTCCGTCAGCGCGGACTCCGGCGAGCTCGTGCCCGAGGATCTGTCGGCTGCCAAAGCGGAGGTACATGAGATCAGAGGCACAGACACTCGTCGCCCTCATCTCCAACGGTTCGCCAACACCCGGCGGTTCATCCAAATCCACGACGGAAACGCCACCCTCGACCCCACGGACTGCCTTCATCGCATCCCCACTTTCACTGCACCACGACCACATCGACGGCGTGACGACATCCAGCCAGAGCCTGTCAGGCCCCGCTTCCCGCTGCACAGGTCGCTTCGGTTGCTCGTTGACCGTCGGCGCTGCGCGGTCGGGCTTTGATGCGTCGTGGTCGGCCGCCGGGGTTGACCAGTGCTCCTTGTTCCTGGTTTCGGTCGTGACGGACCGGCAGCCGACGGACGAGCTCGGCCGCCGATCGTGATCTCCACATCGCATCCGGCGTAGCGGTGAGCGCGCGAACACGACCAGGGCTGCTCACCCTTGCGCGCCGGCATTGACGTGGTGGTGGTCGGTCAGGCGGTGAGTTCGGAGCCCAGCCGGGCGCCCGGCGAGCTGTGCTCCCACGCATCGATCCACGATCTGACGGCGTCGGCGTGCTCGTGCACCGCGGCGCGGGCGACGCTGGCATCGCCGCGGGCGATCGCCTGGGCGGTCATCACATGGAACCGCCGGGTGACGTCGACGTGGGCGGCGTCGGCGTACAACCGGAACCCGTGCGGAGCGAACGCCAGCTCCTGCAGCACGGCCGAGAAGAGCCGCAACGGCTCGTTGCCGCTGAGGGCGGCGACGCGTCGACCGAACTCGAGCGCGACGTCGAGCATGCCGCGCTCGTCGGGGTCCGGTCCCCGCTGCTGCTCGCGGACCCAGTCCGCCAGTGCGGCACGGTCCGCTTCGGTGGGCCACGTCGCGGCGAGAGCGGCCAGCTCTGCCGACACGATGCTCGATGCCGTGTTGGACTGCTCCAGCGTCGCGTCCCGGGAGCGGAGGTACGTCGACGCGGCGCGCGCCACGGCCCCGACACCCGGCCGGCGGGTGAAGATCCCACCGTTGATGCCGCGGCGGGCAGTGAGCAGTTGCTCGTACTCGAGCACCCGGATGGCCTGGCGCAACGTGGGCCGGCTGACGCCGGTGCGCGCCATCAGGGTGTCCTCCGACCCGATCAGGACGTCGGCCTGCTCGATGCCCAAGATCTCCTCGCGCAGCAGCGAGGCGACGCGATCGACGGCCGAGCGTCGATCGTCGGCGGGCGGCATGACCGTCATCGTACGGGTCGGCGCGACGCCCGGCCGGCTGCTCCGGCCGGGGTGGCAACCGGATCTCGGGCCGGCGCGCTCAGCCGGCGAGCGCCGGTGGTGGGCCGACCTGCGGGAAGAGGTCGAGGAAGGCGCCGACGGTGATGCGATGGCGCACGTCGTCGGGCACGCCGTCGAACAACCCGTGCAACGTCTCCTGGGTGTGTCCGAACGTCCCTTCCATGTGCGGGTAGTCACTGCCCCACATCACGTTCCGGTAGCCCATCGCCATCATCGCCGGCACCGCCGTCTCGTCGTGCTGGAACGACGCGTAGACCTGCGAGTAGATGATCTCCTTCGGCGTGCGCGACAGCTTGGGCCGCACCATGGTGTGATGCTGGCGGTAGCCCTCCGTGATGCGGTCGGCGATGAAAGGCACCCACGTCGCGCCGCCCTCGGACACGAGGACCTTGAGGTCCGGGTGGCGGTCGAGCGCCCCCGAAGCGACCATCTTGGTGACGGCTCGCTGGCCGGAGTACGTGGTCTCGACGTAGTTCAAGATCGCCCCGCCAGGTCCGCGATAGGCGATGCCGACGGTCTCGGCGGACATGTCGACGGGATCCGTGCCGATGTGGAACGTGAGCACGACCCCGGCCTCCTCCGCCGCGGCCCAGAACGGCTCCCAGCTGTCGCGGTTGTAGTCGTCCTGGGCGGTGGGGGGGTGGTCGGCATGAAGACCGCCACCGCGCCCTTGGCGGCCACGCGATGCAGCTCGGCGATGGCGTCGTCGATGTCGAGCATCGAGACCTGGGCGGCGATCACCAGGCGTGGTGACGCGTCTTGGATCTCGGCGAGCGCCCAGTCGTTGGCGACCTCGACGGCCGCCTTCAGCAGTGCCGGATCACGGAAGCTGTTGTTCCACATGCCGAGGGACGGGAACACGACCTCACCCCAGATGCCCTCCTGATCGAGGTCCGCCAAGCGCGGCACCACGGCCCGGGCACCGGGCGGGCGGCTGCTCGCCTCGCGGAACTCGGTGAGCGCAGGGTTCGGGAGCTTGCGGACGAACTGCTGACCGTCGATGTGGACGGTCTCGGTGCCGGCCTCCTCGTCCTTGACCGTGCGGGGCATGCGCTCGGCGAGTGCGGCGGGCAGGTTGGTGGCCCACAGGTCCTCTGGTTCGAGGAAGTGCGAGTCACCGGAGTTGACCCAGATCTTCGAGGTCTGATCAACGGCGGACTCGGCGGTGATGGTCATGGTGATCCCTTCAGAGGCACCTTGCGCCCCTATTAGGTATCTATTATAGTGGCGGGCGGAGCCGGGCGCAAGAGGTCGTCGCCGATGCCTCCTCCGGCGTCGGGACCCCGGACCGAGCCGCCGCTCGGATCGGGTCCGCCGACAGCGAGAACGAGCAGCGAGAGGAGCATCCGTGGGACGTACGAGCAGGGCCGTCGTGATGAACGGTGATGGGAGCTGGGAGCTGAGGGAGCTGAACGTGCCCGACGAGCCGCCGCCGGACGGAGCGATCCTGCGCGTCGAGGCCACCGGGGTGTGCCACAGCGACGTCGATCACCTGCGCGGCATCGTGCACACGCCATGGGGCGGCGCGTACCCGTCGATCCCGGGACACGAGGTGGTCGGGCGGATCGACACCTTGACGGACGCGGCGCGGGCGGCGTGGGGTGTCGACGAGGGCGACCGCGTGGCGGTGCGGGCCGCCGTGCCGATCGGTGACGGCAGGATCCGGGTGTACGGCCACGACTTCGGGATCGACGAGCGTTCGGGCCTGTTCGGCGGGTTCGCCGACTACATGGAGCTGCTGGCCGGATCGGAGATCCGACGTCTGCCCGACGACGTGCCGGCCGAGCAGCTGACGATCTGGGAGCCGCTGTCGATCGCCGCCGGCTGGGCCGGACCGATCTCGCCAGGGGACTCCGTCGCCATCCTCGGCCCCGGTCACCTCGGGCTGGCGACGATCGTGGCCGCCCGCGCCGCGGAGCGGAACGGGTCTTCATCACCGGCACCGCCGCCGACAGCGTGCGCCTGGCGGCGGCCCGGCAGCTCGGCGTCGACGAAGCGATCGACGTCAGCACCACCGACCCGATCGAACGCATCGTGGAGCTCTCCGGCGGCGGCGTCGACGTCGTGGTCGATGCCGCGTCGGGAACGACGGTCACGGTCGTGCAGGCCATGCAGATGGTGCGCCGCGGCGGGACCGTCGTGATCGGGGGGCTGAAGGATCGCAAGCCGGTGGACGGCTTCATCAGCGACTGGATCCCGATGAAGAAGATCCACATGATGGCCGGCACCGAGGGCGACCACGTGGGCACCGCCGTCGACCTGCTGTGGCAGGGCAAGGTGCCCACCGCCGATCTCGTCGGGCAGGTCTTCACGCTCGACGACGTCGACGAAGCGCTGGCGCTCGTCGACCGGACGCTCGACGGACGCGACGCCATCCGCGTCGGACTGCGGCTGGCGCAGTAGCGCGTGGACCTCGAGCTCAGGCGCGACGACGGCCCGATGGGCGGCCGTCGCCAGCCAACTACGTTCGGCAACGTGCGCAGTGACGCAACGCTCGCATCCCTGAGCGAACGGAGGATCGGGTGACGCCGGGCGACGGTCCACCGGTCCGGTCCGGTCCGCTGCGGGGGGTGCGGGTGATCGAGATGGCGGGGATGGGGCCCGGGCCGATGGCGGCGACGATGCTCGCCGACCTCGGCGCGGATGTGGTGCGGGTCGATCGTGCGGTGGGTGCGCCGAACTACTTCGGTGAGGCCCGCCACGACATCTTCGGGCGTGGTCGGCGTTCGGTGGCGATCGACGTGAAGGACCCTGCTGGCCGGGCCGTCGTCTTGGACCTGTGCGCGGTGGCCAACGTGTTGTTGGAAGGGTTCCGGCCGGGCGTGATGGAGCGCCTCGGCCTCGGCCCTGACGAGTGCCTCGGGCGCAACCCTGATCTCGTCTATGGCCGGATGACCGGGTGGGGGCAGGACGGTCCGCTGGCCGAGCTCGCCGGGCACGACATCGACTACATCGCGGTCGCTGGCGCGTTGCACGAGATCCGGCCTGACGACGGGGCGCCGGTGCCGCCGTTGAACCTGGTCGGCGACTTCGGCGGCGGCGGCATGTTCCTCGTCGCCGGCGTGCTGTCGGCGCTGCTGGCGGTCGCCAACGGTGCCAGTCGCGGGCAAGTGGTCGACGCGGCGATGGTGGACGGGGTGGCGTTCCTGCTCGGCGGCCTGCACAGCCAGTTGGTGGCCGGGATGTGGTCACGGACGCCGGGCGAGAACGCGCTCGCCGGTTCGGCCCCGTACTACGGCGTGTACGTCACCGCCGATGGTCGACACCTCGCGGTCGGGGCGATCGAGCCGCAGTTCTGGTCGGCGTTCCTGGCCACCGTCGGGCTCGATGGTGATCCGCTGATCGGCGCCCAGCGCGACCGCGGCGCGTGGCCGGCGGCGCGGCGCCGGGTGGCCGAGGTGATCGCCGGCCACACGTTGGATGAGTGGTTGGAGCGCTTCGACGGTGTCGACGCCTGCGTGGCCCCGGTCATCGCACCGTGGGCGAGCCCCGATCACCCGCACCTCGCCGCCCGGGGGACGTTCGGCGTGCTCGACGGCGTCGTCCAACCGGCCCCGGCGCCCCGCTTCTCACAGACCCCCGGCGCCCTCACCACGAGCGCACCCCACCCCGGCCAACACACCGCATCGGCGCTCGCCGACTGGGGCATCGACACCGGGCGCATCGACGACCTGCTCGCCAGAGGCGTCATCACCGGCCCACCACCTCGGGGGCGAGAAGGAGGATCGTCGTGAGACGCATCGACGGCATGACGGCCATCGTCGGCGTGGGCAGCACCGACTACTACCGCCGGGGGGCGTCGTTGCCCAGGACGCCCCGTCGAGCTGGCGTGTGAGGCGATCCTGGCCGCCTGCGCCGACGCCGGTCTCGACGTCAAGGACGTCGACGGCTTCGCCTACTACTCGGGAGGGTTCGACACGCCGCTGCTGGCGCAGACGCTGGGACTGCGGGAGGTCAACTTCACCGCGACGCTCACCGGCGGCGGCAGCGGGTCGGCCGGATCAGCCGGACTCGCCGCCGCGGCGATCCTGTCGGGTCAGGCCGAGGTCGTTGTCAGCATGCTCGCCCTGCAGCAGCCGCCCGGCGCTCGCCTGGGCGCCGCTGCGATGGTCAAGTCCGGCCCGTACTACCGCCCGCCGACGCCCCAGAAGGACTTCACGATCCCGTACGGCGTGATCGCGCCCGGGCACGGCTTCTCGCTCCTCGCCCAGCGGCACATGCACCTCTACGGCACCACGCGCGAGCACCTCGCAGCGGTGTGCATCACGCAGCGCGCCAACGCGCTGAACCGGCCGAAGGCGTTGCAGCGGACACCGCTGACCCTCGAGGACTACATGTCGGCGCGGATGATCTCCGACCCGCTGTGCCTGTTCGACTACACGATGGAGACCGACGGTGCGGTCGCCGTGGTGACCACGAGTGCGGATCGCGCCCGCGACCTGCGCCACCCGCCGGCCTACATCATGTCGACCGCCGCCGGCGGTGAGGGCCGATGGTCAGGCCCGACGGGCACCACGTCGATGCCCGACGACCTGTATCCCAGCGCCGGTGCGGCCCACTCGGCGCGCCGGCTCTACGAGCAGGCAGGGATCGGTCCCGACGACGTCGACGTCGCGCTGCTCTACGACCACTTCAGCCCGACCGTGCTGATGCAGCTCGAGGACTACGGCTTCTGCGGTCGCGGCGAGTCCGGCCCGTTCGTCGCCGAGGGCAACACCAAGATCGGCGGGAAGATCCCGGTGAACACCCACGGCGGCCACCTCTCAGAGGCCTACATCATCGGGATGACCCACCTCGTGGAGGCCGTCGAGCAGGTCCGCGGCACGGCGATCAACCAGGTCGCCGGCTGCGAGATCGCGCTGGCGACGGGCGGTCCCTCGGTCATCCCGACCTCGTCGATCCTCCTGAGGAAGTAGCTCGCCATGACGACTCCGCTCCGCGGCTCCCTGCCGGCCTTCCACGAGCTCGGCCCCGACGCCTCGACGCAACCGTTCTGGGACGCGGCGCGCGAACACCGACTGGTCGTCGCCCGCTGCGACCACTGCGGGCAGTTCCGCTCCCCACCGACGCCGTACTGCCCGACCTGCCTCGAGCAGACGTTGACGTACCAGGAGGTGTCCGGTGACGCCACGATCTTCACGTTCAGCATCGTCCGCCACGCCGTCATCCCGGAGCTCGGCGACCACGTGCCGTACGTGATCGCGATCGTCGAGCTCGCCGGCGCCGGCGGCGCCCGCCTGATGACCAACATCGTCACCGACGACCCGGGATCGTTGCGCATCGGCCAGCCGGTCCGCGTCGCATGGGACGACGTCGACGACGAGACCACGATCCCCCGGTTCGTCCCGGTCTGAGACCGCACCAGCCGTCGATGGCGGCCGATCCCCGCCTCCAAGAGCGCCGCGTCAGGAGCCGGCGAGCTCGCCGATCACCGCGCTGGCCCCCCACGCGAGCTCCTCGTTGAGCGTGAAGTACGAGATGCCGTACCGCTCGCTGATCTCCTGGACGTGATCGCGCACGGCGACGGGGTCACCGACGAGACCGTACGGCGACGTCAGCACGTCGTCGACGTCCATGCTCCACGCCGCGGCCACCCGTTCGGCGACGGCCCGGCGCGGTTCGCCGGCCTCGGCGATCTCACCGAAGAACACGCGCACGCCGATCGCCAGGTCGTCGCGATCGCGGCCACCGGCGTCGGCGATCCACTGCAGCTGTTGCTCCAACGTGGAGCTCCGGCGATCCGTCGATCCGCCGATCCGGGCGATCAAGCTGATGATCTGCGCCCGTTGGACCGCCATCGTGAGCATCCGCTTGCCGCCCGCGCCGATCATCACCGGCACGGGCTGCTGGACCGGGTCGGGGTTGGCGCGGAACCGGTCGAGCTGGTAGTTGGTGCCGCGGTGGGTCACCTCCTCACCGGCGAGCAGGCGCCCCACGACATCGAGCGACTCGATCAGCCGGTCGACGCGCTCGCGCGGTGAGTCGAACGTGCCGATGCCGGTACGGGTGTAGTCCTCCTCCACCCAGCCGGCGCCGATCCCGAGGTCGACGCGTCCGTCCGACAACACGTCGAGCGTCGCCACCTCCTTGGCCAGCATCACCGGGTGGCGGAAGTCGTTGTCGATGACCGTCGTCGCCAGCCGGATGCGCGTCGTCGCCGCCGCCGCGGCGCCGAGCGCGACGAATGGTGCCAGCTGCGGGAGCGAGGACCCGAGGTGGTCGGGCACCGACACCGAGTCGCAACCGATGTCTTCTGCCCGCTTCACCTTGTCGAGCCACAGCCACGACCACGTCCGCAGCGGCACCTCCGACCTCTACGCCGCGCTCGACATTGTCTCGGGCCAGGTGCTCACGCAGATGACCGATCAGCACCGCGCCGTGGAGTTCCGCAAGTTCTTGAACCTCATCGACCGCTGCGTGCCCGACGACTTGGCGGTGCACGTGATCTGCGACAACGCCTCCACCCACAAAGCACCGGAGATCGGACGCTGGCTGCAACGCCACCGGCGCTTCAGCATCCACTACACCCCGACCTACAGCTCCTGGCTCAACCAGGTCGAGCGCTGGTTCTCCGAACTCACCACCAAGAAGCTCCGCCGCTCGACCCACCACACCGTCGCCGAACTCCGCCGCGACATCACCAACTGGGTCGAACACTGGAACGCCAACCCCCGACCCTTCATCTGGCGCAAGACCGCCGACGAGATCCTCGACAACCTCGCCAGCTATCTCCAACGAATCAACGACTCACGACACTAGCTCTGCGCGAGCGGGGTGGACATAGCGCCGTCGAGGCGGATGGTCTGGCCGTTGAGGTAGCCGGTCCGCACGATTCCCTCGACGAGGGACGCGAACTCCTCCGCTGAGCCCACCCGTTTCGGGAAGGCGATGTTTCGCACGTACTCGTCTTTGAGCTCCTGGGGCGCCCCGGCGAAGCGGGGTGTCATAGTCGGGCCGGGGGCGATGGCGTTCACCCGGATGCCGAGCGGGCCGAGGTCGCGCGCCATCGCCAGGGTCATCGACGCGACGCCGCCCTTCGCCGCCGAGTAGGCCACCTGCCGGGCCTGGCCGTCAAACGCGGCCACCGACGAGGTGTTGATGATGACGCCGCGAGCGCCGTCGGTGTCGGGTTCGTTCGACGCCATGGCAGCGGCGACCAGGCGAGCGACGTTGAACGGGCCGATCAGATGCATATCGATCATCTCGCGGAACGTCGACAGATCGTGCGGTTCCCCATCGGCGGTGGCCGTCGCCGGAGATCGTATAACGACGCCGGCTGAGTTCACGGCGATGCTGAACCGGCCCAGTTGCTGGGCGGCCTCGATCGCCCGGCCGACGGTGTCGTCGTCGTTCTGGTCGCCGACCACGGCGCGCACCCGACCTCCGAGTTCGCCGGCCAACGCCTCTGCCTGCACCTGTCCGGGGTCAAGGATCACCACCGCGACGCCGAGCTCGACCAGCCGGCACGTCGTGGCCCCACCGAGCCCACCCGCTCCTCCGCTTACAACCGCCGAACTACTCGTCAGGTCCATGTCCTTGCCTCTCGGTCGATGGTTCGGGGCCCATCGACGAGCCTCTTGATTCGCTGCTCGGCCGCCAGCGCCGCGTCCACGGTCGGACGACTTTCCGCTGGTCGCTACAAGCTACGCTCGACCGCAATTGCCGCGTCGCGGACGACCGGAATTGCCGCATGGTGCGCGGAGTGCACCCAGTAACGATTAGTGCGCTCAGGCCGCTCATGGCATCCCCTGTCAACGTGTCATCACTGATACGGCACCTGTTACAAACGGCAGTGGCAAACCGCCTGCGACGCCACCGGCACCACGGTGAAGAAGACCCGACCCCGTCGCCCGCAGACCAACGGGAAGATCGAGCGCTACCACCGGATCCTCCTCGAGGAATGGGCCTACATCCGACCCTGGACCTCAGAAGCCCAACCGCGAAGGGGGTGGACCAACAAGTCGCGAAGGCGGTCGGCACGACGGTCGCCAGCAAGCGTCTTGCGCACGGCGGCGATCAGAAGGGTCAGGGTCGTGACCCGTTGCTGACCGTCGATGAGCACGATGCCCTCGCCCCCCTCGGGGGCGATCGTCGCCAGGATCGAACCGATGAAGTGAGGCCGATGCGCAACGCCGGCGGCCCGGACATCGCCGAGCAGACGACGACACCGCTCGACGTCCCATCGGTAGTGACGCTGGAAGACCGGGACCGCAACCTCGCTCTGGCTGCCCAGCCACTCAGCGGTCCTCTCCGCTGTCGCCATCACGCTCGTCGCCGTCGTGTTCCCGTCCGTGGCCACGTGACCGAGCACAGACCAGGACCGTCCTCGATGTCAACTGGCGGACGGAGAGGCACCGCGCAAGACCCGACCTCGCTCCCCGCCGCCCATCGAGAGCCCACGTGGAGCAGGTCTTGTTGACGCGTTGCGCCGCCGATCGGTCGCCTCTGGCTGGGTTCTCTCACCCTCAACCGCTCGCCATCTGCCGGGTGCCGTGAGGACGCTCCTCCAATACGTGACCGAATCACCGCTCGATGTTCCTGTAGAGGGGTGAAGGCGGTCGTTGGGAGACTGCTCGTCACGATCGAGGACGGTGTCATGAGGAGCGATCACAAGCCGAGCACGAAGACATCCACGGAGTGGTACGACGTTCCTGAACTGGCGCGGATGCTCGGGGTCAGCGAGGACTTCATCCGTGCCCAGGTGCAGCAGCGGCGCATCCCGTACTACAAGGTGGGCAAGCTCGTCCGCTTCGATCCACGCGAGATCACCGACTGGCTCGCGGGCCTCCGAATCGAGGCGCTGTTGCTGAGTCGTGCGCTCGAGCGGCTCTCCGCGCCGCACGGGCTGAGTCGGCTCCTGCTCGTAGAGCCTCGTCGTAGACTGCCGTGCGATGGGCGAGATTCGCGAGTTGAGGATCGCAGAGCTCGTCGCGGACATGCGTCCGCCCACCGACGACGATGTGCCGATGACGCTCGACTGGGAGCCGCTGGACACCCGGGAGAAGTTGGTGGCGTACCTCGAGGCGATCAATCGTCGCCGCGAGACCGCCGATGGCGGCTGACGCTTCGTCGTTCGACCTCGAACGCATCCTGCGGACTCTCGAACGGAACGGCGTTGAGTACGTGCTGGTCGGCGGCCTCGGCGCCCGGGCGCACGGGGCCACACGACCAACCGAAGACGTCGACGTCGTGCCTCGCTCCAGCGGGGAGAACCTCGACCGTCACGCTGCAGCGCTCCGAAGACTCGGAGCCCGGCTCCGGGTCGGTGGCATGTCTGACGACGAGGCCGCCAGCTCCCGGTGGTCATCGCGGCGCGACGTTGGCGGCGTTCGACAGCTCCACCTGGGCTACCGATGACGGGTCAGTCGACGTCCTGCACGACCTTCCCACGAGCACTGGACCGGCGATGCCGACGACAATGCCGAGTCGCTCGCGAGTTCGGCGGAGGCTCGCGGTGCCGGGCGGAGCCGGAGGCGGAAGGTTGACGTACGTCGGGTCACGGCCGCGACTCGAGTCGTCGCGCTGGCCCGGCAGCGGTTGGCCGGCGTCCTCGACGACCGATCGTCGTCCTCGCCGCCATGGATTCTGCCCACTATTCGCCCACTGGCAGGACCGAACAGGGCCCAACAGAGCCCCACAGGGCCGGTACACGGGACCTTCCCGGCGAGGCTCTGACCAGGGCAAAAGCCCTGCTCAGGCCGTCTGAGCTGGGAGCGCCCTCGGCAGGATTCGAACCTGCGCACACGGCTCCGGAGGCCGATGCTCTATCCCCTGAGCTACGAGGGCGGGAGTGAGGCCAGGGAGGCTAGCGGCCGGCGCGACCGTTCCGGGAGGCGTCGGACGCCGGTTTCACGTCCCGCCGACGGGGTACGTGCTGACGTCCATGCAGGTGAACGGAACGATCTCCACGGTCGGCTCGCCGCAGCTGCTGCTCGGTCCGCTGCTGCGCTACGTCGACGAGCACCGGGCGACGATCTGGGTCGAGACCGACCGGCCGGGCACGGTCAGCGTGCTGACCGTCGTCACGGGCCGGCGACCGCCACGACGCGCCGACGTGGAGCGTGCACGGCCACCACTACGCGCTGGTCCGCGTCGAGGACCTCCCAGCCGCCACGGCGACCGCCGTACTCCGTCGAGCTCGACGGCGAGCAGGTGTGGCCGCTCGCCGGATCGCCGTTCCCGCCGAGCGTCATCCGGACACCCGATCCCGAGCCGGGCCGTACCGCCTGGCGTTCGGCAGCTGCCGTCGTTCGGCGCCCGTTCGACGACGGCCCACCTCGACGAGACTCGGCGCCGACGCCCTGGTCGCGCTGGCCGCGCGGATGGCGACGGCCGGGTCCGCCGAGTGGCCCGACATCCTGCTGCTGCTCGGCGACCAGGTCTACGCCGACGACCCGTCGGAGGCGATCCTCGACCGGCTGCGGCGGACCAACCGCGACGCGGCCGGCCCGACGAGGTCGCCGACGAGATCCAGGACTTCGAGGAGTACACGTGGCTGTACCACGAGGCCTGGACGACGCCGGCGGTGCGCTGGCTGCTGTCGACGGTGCCGACCGGGATGCTGCTCGACGACCACGACCTCCGCGACGACTGGAACACGTCCCTGTCGTGGCGCGAGAGGTCACGTCGACGCTCGTGGTGGCGCCAGCGGGTCATCGGTGCCTACGGCTCGTACTGGGTGTACCAGCACCTCGGGAACCTCAGCCCGGAGCAGCTCGACGTCGACGAGGTGTACGGACGGATCCGTGAGATCGACGACGACGACGGCGCGGACGCGCTTCCTCGACGAGGTGGCCTGGGCGGCCGACGTCGACGCGTCGTCGATCCGCTGGAGCTTCTCGCGCGACCTCGGTGGCGCCGGCCGCGGCGTGCGCCTCGTCGCCATCGACTCGCGCTGTTCGCGCCACCTCGACCCCGACGACCGCCGGATGGTCGACGCCGACGAGTGGGCGTGGGTGCGCGACGCCGTCCTCCAGCCCGACCGGCCGTACGACCACCTCGTCCTGGCGTCGACGCTGCCGTTCCTGATGCTCCCCGGCGTCCACCACCTCGAGGGCTGGGACGAGGCGATCGCCCAGGGCGCCTGGGGCCGCCCCGGGCGGTGGGCCGGCGAGCGGCTGCGCCAGGCCCTCGACCTCGAGCACTGGGCGGCGTTGCGGGAGTCCTTCGCCGAGGTCGTCGACCTGCTCGCCGATGCCGTGACGACCGGCGCCCCACCGGCGACCGTCCTGCTGCTCGGTGGCGACGTCCACTGCAGCTACACGGCAACGGCCGAGCTCACGACGGTCGAGCACCCGGCCACGGCCATCCACCAGCTCACGATGTCGCCGTTCCGCAACGACATCCAGCGCATCGCCAAGTACGCCAACAAGCTGCTCAACCGCAAGGGTCTCAACGGGGCGATGCACCGCGTCGCCCGGCGCAGCGGGGTGGAGGACGTGGCGATCAGCTGGATCGTCGAGCACGGCCCGTGGTTCGACAACGGGGTGATGACCGTCGAGCTCGCGGGGCGCGACGCCGCGCTGGTCGTCGACCAGGCCCATGTGCGCGGTGGCGACCAGGTCCTCGAGCGCCGGCTGGCCGTGGACCTGTCGCCGGGGTCGACACGCGGGCCCGTGAGTCGATCGAGCGAACCAGTCGGCTCGGACGTGGACGGCGCGACAGCCAGCGTCTGACGGTGCCCTCGGCCGTCCTGCTTCGTTCACTCGCTCGAGGACTCGCTCGTCTCACCGTGCTGCTTCGTTCACTCGCTCGAGGACTCGCTCGTCTCACCGTGCTGCTTCGTTCGCTCGCTCGCCGCCTACCGTGCAGCCGAGACGGCCACGAACGCGTTGCGCCGTGGCAACCCGCGACCGGCACAATGACGTTCCCCCATGGCTGACCCGCTCGACGTCCTGGCCGCCCGGCTGCAACCGGCGTTCGATGCGGTCGCCGGCGCGCCCGGCATCGACCCGGTCGTGCGCCCGAGTGACCGCGCCGACGCCCAGGCCAACGGCGCCCTGCCGCTGGCCAAGGTGCTCGGCCGCAACCCGCGCGAGGTGGCCCAAGCCGTGCTGGACGCGGCCGACCTCGCCGGCGTCGCGACCGCTGAGCTGGCCGGGCCGGGGTTCGTCAACCTGACGCTGGAACCGTCGTTCGTCGGATCGCTCGTCGCCGAGGTCGCCGCCGATCCGCACCTCGGCATCGTGCCGACGATCGCGCCCGAGCGGGTCGTCGTCGACTACTCGGCGCCGAACGTGGCCAAGGAGATGCACATCGGGCACCTCCGCACGACCGCCATCGGCGACGCGATGGTCCGGATGCTCGGTGCCGTCGGCCACGACGTCGTGCGCGAGAACCACATCGGCGACTGGGGCCGGCCGTTCGGGATGCTCATCGAGCACCTCGCCGACCTCGGTCCGGAGCGGGCGTCGACGCTCGACCTTGGCGACCTGGACGCGTTCTACAAGGACGCCACCACGGCGTTCGAGGAGGACGCGGACTTCCAGGAGCGGGCCCGGCGGCGGGTGGTCCTCCTGCAAGCGAGGGACCCCGAGACGATGGCGCTCTGGCAGGCGCTGATCGCGCAGAGCGCCGCGCCACTGGAACGACGTCTACGACAAGCTCGGCGTGCTCCTCACCGACGACGACATCGCCGGCGAGAGCCGGTACGACGCGCTGATGCCCGAGGTGGTCGAGCGGCTGCGGGGTGCCGGCCTGCTCGAGGAGTCCGACGGCGCGGAGGTCGTGTTCCCCCCGGCTTCACGAACCGGGAGGGCGAGCCGCTGCCGCTCATCGTGCGCAGCCGGGCCGGCGCGTTCACGTATGCCACGAGCGATCTGGCCTGTGTCGTCGACCGGGTCGAGAGGGTCGGTGCGACGTGGCTGTTGTACGTCGTGGGCAACGAGCAGTCCCAGCACCTCGCGATGGTGTTCGCGGTGGCCCGGATGGCCGGCTGGCTGGTCCCGCCGGCGCGGGCCGAGCACGCCGGGTTCGGCCTGGTGCTGGGGACCGATCGCAAGCGGTTGCGCAGCCGGAGCGGCGAGCCGGTCAAGTTCATCGACGTCATCGACGAGGCGATCGAGCGGGGCGTCGGCGCCGTCGGCGAGAAGAACCCCGACCTCCCGGAGGCCCAGCGGCTGGCCGTCGGTCGTGCCGTCGGCATCGGCGCCCTGAAGTACGCCGACCTGTCGACGGACCGGGTGCGGGACTACGTCTTCGACTGGGATCGGATGCTGTCGTTCGACGGCAACACGGCGCCGTACCTGCAGTACGCCCACGCCCGGATCTGCTCGATCTTCCGGCGGGCCGGCGTCGGACGGGAGACCGTGCGGTCGACGGTGCCGGAGCTCGGCGCGGTCCAGGAGCGGGTGCTGGCGATGAAGGTGCTCGGGTACGGCACCGTCGTCGCCGAGACGGTGGAGCGGACGAGCCCGCACCGGCTCTGCACCTACCTGTACGAGCTGGCGTCGGACTTCACCGCGTTCTACGAGCACTGCCCGGTGCTCAAGGCACCGGATGCCAGCACCCGAGCGAGTCGCCTGGCGTTGAGCGACGTGACCGCCCGGGTGCTGGCCCACGGTCTCCAGCTGCTCGGGATCGAGGCGCCCGAGCAGCTGTAGGTAGGAGTCCTCGAGCGAGCGAACGACTCGGTGTGTGAGTCGAGCGAGTCCTCGAGCGAGCGAACGACTCGGTGTTCACGCGGCGCGCTAGCGCCGCACGAACGGTCGTTCTCGGCGCCGGTCCACGGTGCGGCGTCCATCATGTCGAGGGCGACCGTCACCGCGCACGCGACGCAGGTCGCGCTGGCGGTCCTTCACCATCGAGTCGGCGAGCAGGGCGTTGGCGTACATCATCGTGGTTCCTCGGTTTCGTGTGCAGGGTGGGTGGTGGGATCAGTGGTGGCGGCGGCTCAGCGCTGCTCACCAGCGGTGCGGTCGCGCTCCGTCGAACGGCGGCGCAGCCGGCGGGCGCCGGAGGCCTCTCGGCGGAGCAACGCCCTGCGCTCATCGACGAGGGCGCGCAGCGACCAGTGGGTGCTGGAACATGACCTGTCCTTTCGGGACGTCGGTGTGGGCGACCGCGAAGCGCGGTCAAGTGCTGGGTGGCAAGAAGATGAGGGGCGTCGTCAGGGAGCGGTCGGGCTCACCCGAGGACGGTCACCCGAAGGTGAGCGGACCCCACGCGGCCGGCGCCAGGACGGCGCCAGCCGTGGTGATCTTCATGCTGCAAGCGGGGATCGTCATCGGGGCACCTCCTTCGGGGCTCGTCGTGCGGTCAGTGCATCATCATCGACCGCGTGGGTGGAACGCAAGGGGGTTTCGCGAGAGGTGGCGGATGACACGCCGGCCCGGGCCGCGTGAGCGCCGATGAACGACGCGAACGAGGGTGCGTATCGTCGGGCAGGCGTGAGCCCGCTGCCCCGTTCCCTCCTGCCGGACACGGCGACGGTCGGCGCCGACGGCTGGCTGACGATCGGCGGCTGCCGCGTCGACGCGCTGGCGGCCGACGCACGGCACACCGGTGTTCGTGTACGACGAGGCGCACCTGCGGGCGCGGTGCCGGGAGGCGGTGGCGGCGTTCGGGCCGCAGCGGGCGATCGTACGCGACCAAGGCGTTCCTGTGCCGGGCGATGGCCCGCCTCGCCCACGAGGAGGGCATGCTCCTCGACGTCGCCAGTGGCGGCGAGCTGCACGTCGCGCTGGCCGCTGGGGTGCCGGCCGATCGGCGTGCACGATGCACGGCAACAACAAGAGCGTCGACGAGCTGCGGACGGCGATCGACGTCGGCGTCCGCAGCATCGTCGTCGACAGCTTCGACGAGCTCGACCGCCTGGAGGCGCTCCACGCCGTCCGAGTCGCGCGACCCGCCCGACGTGCTGCTGCGCGATCACGCCGGGCGTGCACGCCCACACCCACGAGTACATCGCCACCGGGCAGGACGACTCCAAGTTCGGCTTCAACCTCGCCAACGGCGACGCGTCAGCGGCCGTCGAGCGGGCCCGACGCTCGCCGTCCGTCAACCTCGTCGGCCTGCACTGCCACATCGGCTCGAACGTCTTCGCCGCCGACAGCTTCGGCCGGGCCGCCGAGGTGATGGCCGCCTTCGCCCGCACCGCTCGACCTGCCCGAGCTCGTCCTCGGCGGCGGGCTCGGCGTCGCCTACGTCGAGGGCGAGGAGGCGCCGACGATCACCGAGTGGGCGAAGGTCGTGCTCGACGCGTGCCGGGCGCTCGACGTGCGAGCCGCGGTCAGCGTCGAGCCGGGTCGGGCGATCGTCGCCGTCGGCCGCGGTCACCGTGTACACGGTCGGGACGATCAAGCGCATCCCCGGCGTCCGCACCTACGTCGCCGTCGACGGCGGCATGAGCGACAACCCGCGCCCCGTCCTGTACGGCAGCGGCTACGAGGCGCTTCCTGCCGCGCGCGGTCGACGCCGAGCGGCCGAGCGCGGGCGCGGGTCGTCGGCAAGCACTGCGAGTCGGGCGACGTGCTGCTGTTCAACGCCCACCTGCCGGCCGACATCGCCGTCGGCGACCTGCTGGCCGTCCCGGTCACCGGCGCCTACGGCCACTCGATGGGCTCCAACTACAACAAGGTGCCGCGACCGCCGGTGGTGTTCGTCGCCGACGGCAGCGCTCGGCTCGTCGTCCGGCGCGAGACCTACGACGACCTCCTGGCGACCGACGTCGGCTGACCGACGCTCGTCGCTCGCTCGAGGACTCGCTCGTCACGGCCTACCCTGACCCGATGCCCGGATGGCTCGACGCTCCCCGCCGGCTGGCTGCGGCGCGTCACGGCGTCGCTTCCGCAACGCCGAGCCGCAACGCCGGGCGGACGACGCGCGCCGGAGCCGCCGACGCACCGCCGGTCGACCCCGGGGTCCGCGTCGAGTACACGCCCGCAGCTCGACGGCGACCCCGACCCGGGTGAGGTCGTGTGGACGTGGGTGCCCGTTCGAGGACGACCCGACGCTCGGCAAGGACCGGCCGGTGGTCATCATCGGCCGCCGCGGCGACGACCTGTCGGGCGTCGCCCTGACGTCGAAGCACAAGCGCCGACTCCGTCGACGTCGGCACCGGACCGTGGGACTCCAAGGGCCGCCCGAGCTACGCCAAGGTCGACCGGCTGCTCGACATCGATCCGCAGCACGGTGCGCCGCGAGGGTGCCGTCGCTCGGCCGCCGCCGCTTCGACGCCGTCATCGAGGCCGTCGACCGTCTTCACGACATCTCACGCTGAGCCCAGTCGAGTACGTGCTGGCCCGTCGAGTACGTGCTGCGGGCCTCGCCGTCATCTGGCAGCTCCGCCGGCCGCACGCACTCGACCGGATCTACGCTCCGGTGCGTGAGCGACGACATCAAGCGCATCGCCATCAGCACGGGCGGCGGCGACGCGCCCGGGCTCAACGCGGTGATCCGCGCGGCGACGCTGGCCGCCCGCAACCGCGGGCTGGGACGTCGTCGGCATCCGCGACGGCTTCAACGGCCTGATCAACCCCGAGCTGTACCCGCAGGGCGGCATCGTCCCGCTGACCCGCGAGTCGGTGCGGGGCATCGTCCACCAGGGCGGCACGATCATCGGCACGACCAACCGCGGCAACCCGACGGCGTACCCCGTGCAGCAGCCCGACGGCACGTGGACCGAGGTCGACCGCACCGACGAGCTCGTCGCCCTGTTCGCCGCCCACGGCATCGACGCCCTGATCACCGTCGGCGGCGACGGCTCGATGACGATCGCCAACCGCCTCCACGAGGCCGGGCTGCGGCTCGTCGGCGTCCCCAAGACCATCGACAACGACCTCGAGAAGACGACCTCGACGTTCGGCTTCGACACCGCGGTCAGCTTCGCCTCGGAGTGCATCGACCGCCTGTTCTCGACGGCGACGTCGCACGGCCGGGTCATCGTCGTCGAGGTCATGGGCCGCTACGCCGGCTGGATCGCGCTCAGCGCCGGCGCGGCGTCCGGCGCCCACGCCATCCTGATCCCGGAGATCCCCTTCGAGCTCGAGCCCGTCGCCGCGACCATCGCCGAGCGCGAGCGGCGCGGCGCCAAGTTCTCGATCGTCGTCGTCGCCGAGGGCGCGGCGCCGAAGGGCGGCGCGGTGTCCGTGCTCGGCAAGGCCGTCGGCCAGGCCGAGAAGCTCGGCGGCATCGGGGCGATCGTCGCCAAGGGCCTCGAGGAGCTCACCGGCAAGGAGGCCCGCACCGTCGTGCTCGGCCACCTGTTGCGCGGCGGCTCGCCGACGGCGTTCGATCGCCTGCTCGGCCTGCGCTTCGGCGCCGCCGCCGTGCGCGCCCTGGAGGAGGGCGAGCGCGGTGTGATGGTCGCCCTCGACCCGCCGAACGTGATCTACGTGCCGATCGCCGAGGCCACCAGTCGGCTGAAGATCGTCCCGCTCGACTGCGACGAGATCCTCACCGCCCGCGACATCGGCATCAACTTCGGCGATCGCCAACCCCTAGCCTGACCCGCCGTGGCACAGCGCGTCCGCATCGGCGTCCTCGGGTGCGGCAACGTCGGCGCGGCGTTCGTGCGCCTCGTCGCCGAGCAGGCCAAGGAGATCGAGGCCCGCACCGGGGTCGCAGCTGCGAGGTCGACCCGAGTCGCCGTGCGCAACCTGTCGCGCGACCGCGACGTCGAGCTGGACGCCGGGCGTGCTGACCCGCGACGCCCACGACGTCGTCGCCGACCCCGACGTCGACCTCGTCGTCGAGGTGATCGGCGGCATCGAGCCGGCCCGTGAGCTGATCACCGCCGCCCTGGCGGCGGGCAAGCCGGTCGTCACGGCGAACAAGGAGCTGCTCGCCAACGTCGGCGTCGAGCTGTTCCAGGCGGCCGATCGACCACGGCGTCGACCTGCTCTTCGAGGCCGCCGTCGCCGGCGGCATCCCGCTCGTCCGCAGCCTCCGCGAGAGCCTGCGCGGCGAGCCGATCCGCCGCGTCGTCGGGCATCGTCAACGGCACGACCAACTTCATCCTCACCAAGATGACCGAGCAGGGCGCCGCCTACGGCGAGGCGCTCGGCCGAGGCTCAGCGCCTCGGGTTCGCCGAGCGCGACCCGACCGCCGACGTCGAGGGCTTCGACGCCGGCGCCAAGGCGGCGATCATGGCGACGATCGCCTTCGGCGCGCGGGTCGTCGCCGGCGACGTCTACCACGAGGGCATCAGCCACGATCACGGCCGCCGACATCGACGTCGCCCGCCGCCTCGGCTACGTCGTCAAGCTGCTGGCGATCGCCGAGCTCGACGACGCCGCCGGCGAGATCGCCGTCCGCGTGCACCCGGCGATGGTGCCGGTGCACCATCCGCTGGCCAGCGTGCGGGAGAGCTTCAACGCCGTGTTCGTCGAGGGCGACGCCGTCGGCCCGCTGATGTTCTACGGCCGCGGCGCCGGCGGGCTGCCGACGGCCAGCGCCGTGCTCGGCGACGTGATCGACGCCGCCGTCAACCTCACCAAGGGCACCCACGGCACGCTCGGCACGTTCGCCAAGGCGCGCATCCGCCCGATCGACGAGACCAGCGCCGAGTACCTCCTCGGCCTCGAGGTCGCCGACCGAGCCGGGCGTGCTGCACGCCGTCACCGGTGTGTTCGCCGACCACGGCGTGAGCATCCGCGCCGCCGAGCAGGAGGGCATCGGCGACGACGCCCGGCTCGTGTTCATCACCCACGAGGCCAAGGAGTCCGCCGTGCAGGCCACGGTGCACGAGCTGCGCGAGCTCGACGTCGTCCGCCACGTCGGCGGCCTGCTGCGCGTCATCGGGAGCTGACGCGTGCGCTACGTCTCCACGCGCGGGCGGGCGCCCGAGCTCGGCTTCGCCGACGTCCTGCTCGCCGGGCTGGCCGACGACGGCGGGCTGTACGTGCCGGCGGAGTGGCCGATGCTGCCGTCCGCCGGCCGAGCTCGACGCCGCCGGCAGCTACGCCGAGACCGCCCGGCGCGGTCGATCGCGCCGTTCGTCGGTGACGACATCGACGCCGACGAGCTCGGGCGGATGTGCCGCCGAGGCCTACGCCACGTTCCGCCACCCGGCCGTCGTGCCGCTCGTGCAGATCGACGACCGCCAGTGGCTGGCCGAGCTGTTCCACGGGCCGACGCTCGCGTTCAAGGACGTCGCCCTGCAGCTCGTCGGCCGCCTGTTCGACCACGTGCTCGACCGCCGCGGCGAGCACGTCACGATCGTCGGGGCGACCAGTGGCGACACCGGCTCGGCGGCGATCGAGGCCGTGCACGGCTGCCGCCACGTCGACATCGTCATCCTCTACCCGCTCGGCGGGCCGAGCGAGGTGCAGCGGCGGCAGATGACCACGGTCGACGCGCCCGAACGTGCGGGCCGTCGCCGTCGAGGGCACGTTCGACGACTGCCAGGACCTCGTCAAGGCGATGTTCAACGACGCCCCGTTCCGCGAGCGGATGCGCCTCGCCGCCGTCAACTCGATCAACTGGGCGCGGGTGATGGCCCAGGTCGTCTACTACGTCACGACGGCGCGGGCGCTGGCCGGCCCGGTGACGGCCTGCGTGCCGACGGGCAACTTCGGCAACGTCTTCGCCGGCTGGGTCGCCCGCCGGATGGGCGCGCCGATCGCCGACTTCGTCGTCGCGTCGAACGCCAACGACATCCTCACCCGCTTCGTCAACGACGGCGACATGTCGATCGCCGACGGTCGTGCCGACGCTCAGCCCGAGCATGGACATCCAGGTGTCGTCGAACTTCGAGCGGATGCTGTGGGTGATGAACGACGGCAACGGGCCGCGCACCGCCGAGCAGTTGCTGCGCTTCCGCGACACCGGCCGGCTGGAGGTCGATGCCGAGACGCGCGAGCGTGGATCCACGGTGCCTTCCGCGCCGCCCGCGCGACCGACGACGAGGTCGCTCGACGAGATCCGGCGCGTCCACGCCGACGACCGGCCTGCTGTCGACCCGCACACGGCGACCGGCACGCTGGCCGCACGGCGGCTGCGCCGGCGAGCACCCGGTCGTGACGATGGCCACCGCCCACCCGGCGAAGTTCCCCGACGCCGTCGAGCGGGCCACCGGCATCCGCCCGGCGCTGCCCGATCACCTCGCCGACCTGTTCGAGCGGCCGGAGCGCACCGAGGTCGTCCCCAACGACCTCGCCGTCGTCGAGGACCTCGTCGATACCGTCAGCCGCGTCGCTCGGCCGACCGGCGTGGCGCCGTGACCGGCGGATGGAAGTCGTTTGCGGACGCACGGCGGGTCCGGTGCGTCGGTATCCTGGTGCTACGACCTGGGATTGCCAGGGAGCACGCCGTTCCACGTTCCCCCCGAACGTGCTGCACCGGGTGCGATTCAATCTCGTGGGGCGACAGCACCGGTCTGTCAGCCGGGATCTTCTCTCGACACCGACCGTGTCTGCGACCCACGACGTCGTACCGAGAAGAGGTACTCGTGGCCGCAGAGGCACTCGAACAGTCCGTCCTGGAATCGAAGGACAAGGACCAGCTGCTGGCGATCGCCAAGGCGCTCGGCGTCAAGGCCAGCGCCCGGACGAAGAAGTCCGACATCATCGACCAGATCCTGGAGACGACCGGCTCGCCGTCGCGCGCCGCCGACCAACGGCGAGCGTGCTCGGCCGCCGGCGAGCGGCGCCGAGCGCGCACGGCGACGTCGACGGCGCCGCCGTCGACGAGGCCCGCCGCCGGTGACGCGCCGACGCTCGACCCGACGCGCCCGGCGACGACGAGCGTGGACGCGCGCCCGTGACCGGTCGAGCCGGCCGTCGACGTCGACGAGCTCGACGAGCCGCCCGCCGACTGGGAGCTCGGCCGCCGTCGGCGACGACGCCGGCGCCGCGACGACCGACCGGCGGCCGTCGCCGACGGCACCGACGAGGTGACGACGGCCGCCGACGACGAGGCCGGCGAGCAGCGCCGGCCACCGACCGGCCGGCGAGCGTCGCGAGCGCGCGGGCAGCAGGCGCAGCGGCCAGCAGGCGCGGCCAGCAGGTCCGGCCAGCAGGGCGGGCGAGGACGGCGAGAGCCGCAACCGTCGTCGCCGCCGGCGCCGCAAGGGCGGCGTCGCGAGGACCGACGGGCCGCAGGGCGACGACGCCGCGCCGTCGAGCCGATGCCGGGCCGAGCCGCGCGAGGCGCCATCGTCGTCGGAGCCGGTCGAGGTCTCCGGCTACCTCGACCTGCGCGACGAGGGCTACGGCTTCCTCCGCGTCAACGGCTACCTGCCCAGCCGCGACGACGCCTACATCCCGGTCAAGCTGGCCCGCCAGTACGGGCTGCGCAAGGGCGACCACGTCACCGGCCCGAGCCGCCCGGCCGGTCGCAACGAGAAGAACCCGGCGCTGCTCGAGGTCCACACCGTCAACGGTGGCGATCCCGAGGCGGCCAGGCGCCGGCCCCGGTTCGAGGACCTCACGGCGCTGTTCCCCGACGAGAAGCTGCGCCTCGAGAACCCGTCGGACCCGACGAACATGACGGCGCGGATCATCGACCTGGTGTCGCCGATCGGCAAGGGCCAGCGCGGCATCATCGTGTCGCCGCCGAAGGCCGGCAAGACGACCGTCATGAAGACCATCGCCACGTCGATCGAGCCCAACAACCCCGAGGTCAAGCTGATCGTCCTGCTCATCGACGAGCGGCCCGGAGGAGGTCACCGACATCCGCCGCACCGTGCACGGGCGAGGTCATCTCCTCGACGTTCGACCGTCCGAGCGACGAGCACACCCACGTCGCCGAGCTGGCGATCGAGAAGGCCAAGCGCCTGGTCGAGCAGGGCGAGGACGTCGTCATCATCCTCGACGGCATCACCCGCCTGTCGCCGTGCGTACAACCTGGCCGCGCCGGCGAGCGGCCGCATCCTGTCCGGCGGCATCGACGCCGGCGCGCTGTACCCGCCGAAGAAGTTCTTCGGTGCGGCCCGCAACGTCGAGGAGGGCGGCTCGCTGACCATCCTCGCCACGGCGCTCGTCGAGACCAACAGCCGCATGGACGAGGCGATCTTCGAGGAGTTCAAGGGCACCGGCAACATGGAGCTGCGCCTCGACCGCCGCCTCGCCGAGCGCCGGATCTACCCGGCGATCGACGTCGACGCGTCGAGCACCCGCCACGAGGAGCTGCTGTTCGACCGCAAGCAGCTGCAGATGGTCTGGAAGCTGCGCCGGGTGCTGTCCGGCCTGGCCGCCGACGGCAACGCCGCCCCCGGCCTCGAGCTGCTGATCGACCGGCTGAAGACGTTCCGCACCAACGACGAGTTCCTGAACGAGATCGCCAAGCAGCCGTCGATGTGAGTCGCGCTCGGATGCACGGAGTGCCCGGTACACTCGACCGTCCCCTTTCGCCCGGAGTGAAGCGCCATGAAGACCGACATCCATCCCAAGTACGCCGAGACGCTCGTGAAGTGCTCGTGCGGCAACACCTTCACGACCCGGTCGACCAAGGGCGGCGAGCTGCACATCGAGCTCTGCAACGAGTGCCACCCGTTCTTCACCGGCAAGCAGAAGCTGGTCGACTCCGGCGGCCGCGTCGAGCGCTTCAACAAGCGCTACGGCGCCCGCAAGTCCGGCAAGTGACGCCCGCTGACCGCCCGGCACGTGACCGACGTCGATCAGTCGCCGCGCCGCGGCCGCCTGCGCAGCATCAAGCTGCAGGCGCTGGTCCGCGATCACGCTGAGCGGCGAGTCCTCGGCGAGCGACGAGGCGACTCGGCCGCGACCTCGAGGCGACGATCGGCAGCTTCCCGCCCGGCGCCGCGCTCGTCGAGCCGCTCGCGGACGGCGTGGGTGCTGCTCGAGGACGACCCGCAGCGTGGCCTCGGCCCGGCGCTCGCCTGGGCGCTGCGCAACGGCGCGACGTCCCTGCACGTGCTCGCCGACCGGGACACCGGCCTGCTGGCCCGCCGCGCCGGCGGCTTCGTGTTCCCGATCAGCGTGTGGCACGTCGAGGAGCGCACGCTGCTCCCGGCCGTCGCCGCCCCGCCTGTCGTCCCGCCGCCGGCTCGTCCGGCGCACCTCGCGCTGGCGTCGATGATCGCGTCTGCCGGGGCGACGCCGGTCGTCGAGCACGGCGTGGTCACCGGGGAGGTCCGCGGCCTCGAGGTCTGCCGGGTCGTCGACGATCCGCACACCGGCGCCGTGCGCCTGGAGGTGGGCGTCGGCGCCCACGACCGCGAGGCGTTCACGATCATCCACGGCGACGTGCCGACGGCCGACGCGCTGGCCGGCGTCGTGCGCGCGGTCGCCGAGCACCGCCGCGCCGACGCCCCGCAGCACCCGCTCCACCGTCTCGCCCCCGAGCGGCTCCTGCGCTGGGAGCTCGAGCAGGACCCATCCCGGTTGGGGCTGGTCGCACTTGCTCCGGCGCAACCGCCGGTGCCCCGTCCCAACGTCAAGGACCGCGTGCCGTGCTCCGCGCTCGGCCGGCGGGCCGACGGCAGCAGTGTGCTCGTCGTCTGCTCGGTGGGCGTCGACCTCGACCTGGTCCCGTACGCGGTCGACGCCCGGTTCACCGCCCTCGAGGAGGGTGGCGGACCGGGCGTCGTGCCGGGGGAGGTGCTGGTCGTCGTCCCGGCGCGCGATCTCGTGCCGCTGACGGTCGAGCTCGCCGGGCTGGCCGCTCAGGCGTTGTCGCTGGTCGCGTCCTCGGGCTGATCGCCGGTCTCGGTCGTCTCGCCCGTGTCGATGGCGGGCGGCGCGGCCGGCTCGGTCGAGATGGCGATCGAGCGGGGTTCGGCGGAGGCGACGGGAGCGACGGTGACGGTCAGGCGACCGTCGACGTAGTTGGCCGAGACCTGCTCGGGATCGAGCGCCGCGCCGAGGCGCACGCTGCGCTCCCACGACGTGTCGGGCGCGTTGACGGACACGGTCAGCGTGCGGCCGGCGACGCCGACGCCGACGGCGTCGGCCGGGGTGCCGGGGAGGTCCACGGTCAGCACCAGCGACCCGTCGTGCCAGGCGGCGTCGACCGCGGGTGTGCGCCGAGCGAGCGAACGGTGTGACTCGCTGCGCCGGGCGCCGGTGAGGAACGAGCTGGTCAGCTGGTCGAAGGCGCGGTCGAGAGCCGGGTTGAACGGCCGGGTGCGAACGAGCATCGGGTGTCTCCTTGGTTCGTGAGGAACGGGTGCACTCCTCACTCTACAGATTTCTTGAGTCGATACAACTCAGGAAATCTGATCAGAGAGAGTGGGAACCGGGCCGTGTAGCCTCGACCAACCGTGTCCGACGTCTCCCGCCCGTCCGCCGGCGCCGTCCCGGCCCGCCTCGCCGCGATGGAGCAGGAGCACGCCGACCTCGAGGCCCGCCTGGCCGACGCCGCGGTCGCCGCCGACCCGTCCGAGCTGCGCCGGGTCACGACCCGCTACCGCCAGCTCGACCCTCTCGTCGACGCCGCCCGCCGTCGGCGGGCCCTGGTCGCCGACGCGGACGCGGCGCGCGAGCTGCTCGACGAGGCAACGGGGGAGGAGCGGGCCGCGCTCCAGGCCGAGCTCGACGGACTCGTCGCCTCGCTCCTGGGTGTCGACGAGGAGCTCCGGGAGCTGATGGTGGCGCCCGACCCGCACGCCGGGCGCGACGTGATCGTCGAGATCCGCGGCGCCGAGGGCGGCGAGGAGGCGAACCTGTTCGCCCGGGACCTCTTCGACATGTACCGCGCCTATGCCGGTCGTCACGGGCTCAAGGTGGAGGCGCTGTCGGTGGACGAGAGCGACCTCGGCGGGCTCAACGAGGTCACGTTCTCCGTGCAGGGCGACGGGGCCTGGCCGCGCTTCAAGTACGAGGGTGGCACCCACCGCGTCCAGCGGGTGCCGGTGACCGAGAGCCAGGGCCGGATCCACACCTCGTCGGCCACCGTCCTCGTGCTCCCGGAGGCCGACGAGGTCGAGGTGCAGATCGACGACAAGGACCTCCAGGTCGACGTCTTCCGCTCGAGCGGGCCCGGAGGACAGAGCGTCAACACGACCGACTCAGCCGTGCGCATCACCCACCTGCCGACCGGTCTCGTCGTGTCGATGCAGGACGAGCGCAGCCAGCTGCAGAACCGGCTCCGGGCGATGCAGGTGCTGCGTGCTCGCCTGCTCGAACGGGTCGAGCGCGAGCGGGACGTCGAGCGGTCGGCGGAGCGGCGGGCCCAGGTCGGCGGCGGCGGGCGGGGCGAGAAGATCCGGACCTACAACTACAAGGAGAACCGGCTCACCGACCACCGGATCGGCTTCACGATCTACCGGTTGGCCGACGCACTGGCCGGGGACCTCGACGACACCGTCGCCGCCCTCGCCGCCGACGAGCGGGCCCGGCAGCTCGCCGAGGACGAGTGACCGGTCCCGTCGGGCCGGTCGTGCGGTGGCGGGACCTGCTCGCCGAGACGACGGCCCGGCTGCACGACCGACCGGCCGCCCGCTGGCTGTGCGAGGTGGCCAGCGGCGCCGACCGCCTCGACGACGTGCTCGACGAACCGGCGACCGACCGGATGGTCGCCCACCTCGACTCGATGCTGGCCCGCCACGGCGCCGGTGAGCCACTCGCCTACGTGCTCGGGCGCTGGAGCTTCCGTCATCTGGACCTGCTCGTCGACCGCAGGGTGCTGATCCCGCGCCCGGAGTCCGAGGTCGTCGCCGGTGTGGCGATCGACCTGGCCCGCGCCGAGCCCCGGCCCGTCGTCGTCGCCGACCTCGGGACGGGGTCCGGAGCCATCGGACTCGCCGTGGCCGACGAGCTCCCGCTCGACGGCGTCACGGTGTGGCTGACCGACGTCTCGTCCGACGCGCTCGACGTCGCCCGGGCCAACCTGGCCGGGATCGGCCGGCGCGGGGCGCACGTCCGCATCGCCGAGGGGTCGTGGTTCGCCGCCCTGCCGCACGACGTCGTCCCCGACGTCGTCGTGGTCAACCCGCCCTACGTTGCCGTCGGGTCGCCGGACGTCGACGACGCCGTGAGGGACTGGGAGCCGCCACTCGCGCTGTTCAGCGGTCGCGACGGGCTCGACGCGGTCCACCACATCGTCACCGCCGCACCGGGGCGCGTGCGATCGGGCGGGTGGCTGGTGCTCGAGATCGGCGCCGACCAGGGACGGGCGGTGGAGCGCCTCGTGGTGGCCGAGGGCTACACGGATGTCAGCATCCGGCCCGACCTCGCCGGGCGTGACCGCGTCGTCGTCGGTCGTGTGCCCTGAGCGGCCGAGCTACGTCGTTCGCTCGCTCCGGGACTCGCTCGGCTCAGGTCAGGAACAGCGGTGCACGTGGAGCGGCCCGGCGCCGAGGGCGATGCCCCATCCGGTCGCGTCACAGGCCACCGCCCACGACGCGCCGCCGAAGCGACGGACCTCGCTGACGAGGTGGCGCTCGCCGCGGTAGTCGACGATGTCGCCAGGTCGCACCTGGTCGGCTGGGATGATCACGGGAGCCCCCTCTCGGATCGACGTTGATGCACGAACGACCGCTGCGTCCATCCGGACTCATCGGCCCGCTCGCATCGTCACCCCGCCGCCATGAGAGCCGCGTGTGATCGCCCGGTGGACCGCTCAACCGAAGCGGACGGCGATCTCCCCGAGCAGCGAGCCCTCTTCCGGCGTCACGTCGTGGTCGACGCCGACGAGCTCGCGGGCGGCCGAGAACAACGCCATGCGCAGGACCCGGCTGGTGATGCGACCGTCGATCGAGTCGAGCGCCTCGTTCACGGTGTCCGTCGCCCACGCCTTGCGGGCCACGGCGATCGCCTGGCCCAGGTACTGGTCGTAGGAGAACGCCGTGCCGCGCCAGTCCTCGGTGAGCTCGCGCAGCACGCCGAGCTCGTCGTCGCCGACGTGGTGGTCGGCCAGCATCACGATCGCCAGCAGCTCGAGCGCGGCCATGTGCTCGCGGTCGGCCGTGGCGTGCACGGCCACGCCCTGGTAGAGCTCGGTGAGCCGCTCCTCCATCAGGGCGAACCGTAGTGGTCGCCGCCCAGGGCCAGCGAACGACGCAGGAAGTCGACCTGGTGCAGCAGGAGGTTCTCGGCGACGACCTCGTCGGCGGCCATGTGGGTCATGCCGACGAGCGGGAGCACCTCGTGGGGGCGGCCGGCGGCGAGCAGGGCCGAGGACAGCCGGAGCGTGTGGGCCGACACGACGTTGTCGTCGGCCAGCCCGTGGATCAGCAGCAGCGGCCGGGTCAGCGCGGCCGCCAACGGGATCAGCGACGTCGCCTCGTAGACGGCGTCGTCCTCGGCGGGATCGCCGAGGTAGCGCTCGGTGTAGTGGGTGTCGTAGAGACGCCAGTCCGTGACCGGTGCGCCGGCGATCGCGGCGTGGAACACGTCCGGCCGGCGCAGCACGGCCAGCGCAGCGAGGTAGCCGCCGAAGCTCCAGCCACGGATGGCGACCCGCGTGAGGTCGAGCACGCCGGAGTGCTCCTCGGCGGCCCGGTGGAGGCCCTCGACCTGGTCATCGAGCACCGGCGTCGCCACGTCGAAGTGGATGGCCCGCTCCCACGCCGACCCGCGCCCCGGTGTACCGCGGCCGTCGACGACCACGACGGCGAAGCCCTGGTCGGCGAACCACTGCGACGCCAGGTGGGCGTTGTGGGAACGCACGACGCGCGGTCCGTGCGGGCCGCCGTACGGGTCGAGCAGCACCGGCAACGGCGAGCCGTCGTGGTCGTGCGGGAGCACGACGGCGGTGGCGAGGCGACGCTCCCCACCGAACGAGATCGCGACGTCGGCCCGCATCGGCGGGGTGGCGGCGTGCGACACGAGCTCGACGCCGTCGAGCGTCTCCCACTGTCCACCGGGCTCGCCGAGCGTCGCGGTACGCACCGCCACCGTGCCGCCGCCGGCGGCGACGTCGTGCACGCCAGGCTCGTCGGTCAGCGCCTGCAGCGAGCCGTCGGCGTCCAGACGCCACACCTGGATCGACGTGGCGTCGTCGATGCCGTTGGCCAGGAAGACGGTGCCGGGGGCGTCGACGGTGGCGACCGAGCGCACCTGCAGTTCGGGCGGGGTGACCGGCTCGCCGTCGACGAGCAGGCGGCGGCGCGCCGTCCCGGTCGGCACACGTGACGAGCACGCCCCCCGGACCGACGCGCGGCACGCCCGGTACGAGCTCGATCCAGTCCTCGTCGTGATCCTCGGCGATCAGCGCGGTCGCCCCGCTCGCCGGGTCGACGCGTCGGATCTCGACGACCCGTTGGTCGCGTCGCTGCACGGTGATGATGAGCCCGCCATCGCCCCAGCTCACATCGGCCAGGTACGGGAAGCTCACGCGGTCCCACTCGACGTCCACGATCGATCCGTCGAGACCGATCACGTGCAGGGAGACGTCCGGGTTGGCGGTGCCGGCGGCGGGATAGGGCATCTCGCGCGGCGTCGTCGCTGGATCGGCAGGGTCGCCGAGGTACCACCGCAGCACTGGCGCGGTGTCGACCCGCGTGACGGCCAGCGCCGAGCCGTCGGGGCTCCACCAGAAGCCGCGGAACCGGTGCATCTCCTCGGCGGCGACGAAGTCGGCCGAGCCCCACGTGACCGTCTCGGGCTCGTCGGGATCGCCGCCGGCGACCAGCCGCCAGCGTCCGTCGAGCTCGCCGACGCACAGCAGTCGGCCGTTGACGTAGGCGACGCGGGCCGCGGTCGGATCGGGCCGGGGGTCGAACACCGGCCCGGCGACCGGGAGCTCGCGCGACGTGCCGCTGAGCAGGCCCCCGACGAACAACCGGCCGGCGATCGCGAACGCCGTCACCGTGACCTGGGCGTCGGTGGCGAAGGCCGTGATCCCGCCCGCCTGCTCCCGGGCCCGCTCCCGGCGGGCCCGTTCCTCGGGCGGGAGGTCGTCGTCGCGACCCGAGAGCAGCACCCCGGGATCGGCGACGAGGCGTTCCTCGCCGGTCGCCGCGTCGACCACCCAGAGGCAGTTGACCGGGTCGGTGCCGCCGCGACTGCGCAGGAACACGATGCGCCGGCCGTCCGGAGAGACCACGACGTCACGAGGCTCGCCGAGCGTGAAGCGCCGGGTGCGGGCCGACAGCCGCGGGTAGGACGCGCTGTCGTCGGTGGGCTCGCTGGTCGCCGGGGTCAGGGTGGCGTCGTCGCTCATCGCGAGCTGCACCGTATTCGCTCGCCGCGATGCCCCGCCGCTCGGCTCACACAGCTCCGTCGTTCGCTCGCTCGAGGACTCGCTCGGCGAGCGCACGGTCAAGGGTCACGTCGGCAGCATCGTCACGAAGCTCGGGGCCCGCGACCGGGCGGCGGCCATCGTGCTGGCCTTCGACGCCGGTTTGGTGGTGCCCGGCCAGGTGTCGTGACCGGGTCCTCAGGCGAACGAGCCGACAGCGTCGACGACGACGTCGAACGCGGCGTCGGCGTCGACGTGCGTGAGCACGTCGCAGTTTCCGGGTGGGCGCTGCCGGAGCGTCCGGCGGTCGATGACGGTCATGCCCCGGGTGAGCGCACCGGCGGTCTCCACGGCGACGTGGAGGTGCTGGCGCTGGAACAGCGCGGGGTGGGTGAGCGCGAGCACCGCGCACGGGTCGTGGACGGCGGCACCGGCGATCGCGTCGTGGCGGCGGATGTAGGCGGCGGAGAAGAACGTCAGGAGGTCGGCGAGCACGGCGGCCGGCCGCCCCGGCTGGCGGCGGACGGCCTCGATGCGGGGCGGCGTCGCCAGCAGCTGGTGGGTGACGTCGAGTCCGGCCATCACGAGCGGCGCGCCGCAGGCGAACACCGCGGCGGCCGCTTCGGGATCGGCCCAGATGTTGTACTCGGCCATCGCCGTGCGGTTGCCGAACGAGCCGCCGCCCATCACCGAGATGCCGGCGACCCGACCGGCCAGGTCCGGCGCCCGCCCGAGGGCCATCGCGACGTTGGTCTCGGGCCCGGTGGCGACGAGCCAGATCCCCTCGCGGGCGCGGCACGTCTCGACGATGAACTCGACGCCGTCGGTGCCGTCGAGCGGCCGGGTCGGCGCCGGGAGGTCGGCGCCGTCGAGGCCGGTGTCGCCGTGGATGTCGGGCCCGATGCGCAGCTCGTCGACCAGCGGTCTTGCCATGCCGCTGTGCACTGGCACGTCGATGGCGAGGAGGTCGCGCATGACGAGGGCGTTGTACGTCGTGCGCTCGAGCGGGGCGTTGCCGCCGACCGTCGTGATGCCGACCAGGTCGGCGTGGCGGGCGGCGACGACGATGGCGATGGCGTCGTCGTGCCCCGGATCGCAGTCCAGGATCATCGCCACGCCGGCCCCGCCCATCCGATCAGCCTGCCACCCTCCCGGACGCTCAGAGGTGGAGCGCGCCGGAGGAGTCGAGGATGATCGCGGTGCCGACCCACTCGCCGTCGAGGAGGGCGCCGACGACGTCCGGGTCTTCTGACGTCGCCCATGCCCGGCGGCCATCGGGCACGAGGCACGTGGCGATCGCCTGCTCCGGTGTGCCGTCGCGGTCGTGCATCACCGTGTACGCCTCGATCGTCGCCGGCCCGGCTGCGTCCTCGGCGGCGGCCAACTCGCGCCGCGGGAGCGCGTCGATCTCGTCCTGCGGCACGGCGTGGCGGAACCCGGCGTCCGGCGTGGCGGTGCCGTACACACCGAAGGCGTGCTTCGTGGCGTAGCCGCCGTTGGCCCAGACCAGGCCGTGCTCGCCGGGGCGATCGCGGAGGTCGCGGACGACGGTGGCGATGCCGTGCATGACGTAGTTGTTCCACGGCCCCCCGGCGAACGGCAGACCGCCGGTGCGCGTCAGCTGCTCGTCGGTCGACAGCCCGAGCGACCGGGCTCCGAGCTGCACCGCCGACGGGAAGCAGGAGTACAGGTCGACGACCGAGACGTCGCCGATCGTCAGCCCGGCCAGCTCCAGCGCGGTGCGGCCGCCGACCTCCACGGCCGGGGTCCGGGCGAACGTGTCGCGGTTGGAGATGTACGCGTGCTCGTGGCAGTCGGTCCCGCTGTGGACGAAGACCCAACGGTCAGGGGCGACGCCGAGTCGGCGGGCCGCGTCGACCGAGCACACGATCACCGCCGCGGCCATGTCGACGTCGTTGTTGGCGTTCATGTACTTGCGGTACGGCAGCCCGATCATCCGGTTGCGCGGCGAGGTGGTGCGGATCTCCTCGGCCGACCTCGCCTCCTGGCTCCAGGCCCACGGGTTGGCGGCGGCGACGGAGCTGAACCGGGCCCACAATTCGCTGATGGCGACGAGGTGGTCGTCGGGCGACCGCCCGGCCGCCGCCCGCACCGCCGTCTCGAACATGGGGTACACCTGCACCGGCAGGTACACGCCGCGCTCGGCCTCGATCGGGTGGGTCATGTCGAAGTCGCCTCCGAGCATCACCGGCTGCCGGCCCTCCGGCGCCCGGGCCCAGTCGAGGATGGCACCGTCCTTGCGAGCCCTGGTGCGCGTCCGCCACGCCTCGCCTCCCGTCAGGAGCGCGACGTCGAGACGCCCGGCCACGATGTCGCGAGCCGTGGCGTTCACCAGGGTCTGGGGCGAGTTGCCGCCGGCCGACGTGTAGGCCAGCTCGCGCGGCGATTGCCCGAGGCGGTCGGCGATCACCCACGCCGGGTCCCCGTACCGCCACGACAGGGAGCTCACGACCCGGATCGAGTCGAACGCCGGTGGCCCGTCCAACCCGGCATCGGCGGCCGCCGCCCTCGTCGCCGCCTCCATCAGCGCCACCGGCTCGAGCGCGTCGTCGAGCCCGGTGGCGTGGTGCACGAACTGACCGACCCCGACGATCACGGGTGCGCGCGGATCGATCGTCACGCCGGGCCACCCTACGTTCCGCCGACGCGTCCAGGTCACCCCGGGGGCCGACGCCGTCCCGCCCTAGGATCGGCACTTCATGGCACGCATCGCGATCGGCTCCGACCACGCCGGGTTCGAGCTCAAGTCGCACTTCGTCGCCGTGCTGCGCGAGCAGGGCCACGACCTCCTCGACCACGGGACCGATTCGACGGCGTCCGTCGACTACCCGCCGATCTGCGCCGCGGTCGGCCGCTCGGTGCGCGACGGCGACGTCGAGGTCGGCGTGGTGATCGGCGGCAGCGGGCAGGGCGAGCAACTGTCGGCCAACAAGGTGCGCGGCGTGCGCGCCGCGCTGTGCAACGACCTCTACACGGCGCGCATGGCCCGGGCCCACAACGACGCCAACGTGCTGTCGATCGGCGCTCGGGTCGTCGGCGTCGGCCTCGCCGAGGAGATCCTCGCCACGTTCCTCGCGACCCCGTTCGAGGGCGGCCGCCACGCCCGGCGCGTCGCCCAGATCGCCGACCTCGAAGCCGACTTCTGACTGCAGGCGTCATGCCGTTCCCTCCGACACCGAACCCGACACCGAGATCGAGGCGCTGTTGGCGCGGGAGATCGAGCGTCAGACGACCGGGCTGCAGCTGATCGCCAGCGAGAACTTCACGTCATCGGCCGTGATGCGCGCCGTCGGCTCAGTAAGGCGGTGGCGTTCCGGGAGGCTGCCCACCCGTCGTCCAAGGAGTACGCCCACCAGGTCGTCACGAACGCGTCGGCGCTCGCCGGAGCGGTGGCCGGGGAGGGGTCCCGTCTGGTGTCCGGCGGCACGGACAACCACATGATGGCCGAGATCGCCTCGTTCATCGCGCCCGCCCTCGAGGGCCGCGAGTCGGCTCCCGCCCTGGCCGCCATCAGGTCCGAGGTCGCGGCCCTCTGCGCGACCTTCCCCGCCTACCCCGACGGCGTCTGACCGAGCAGCTGCGGATCGACGGCTCGGGCGCGCACCCTCGTGGTCGAGTCCGGGCGTGACCCAGCCGACGCCAGGCGAGCTGTCCGACCTCGCCGCGTGAGCGATGAATCTCGGCGGATGGGGCCGGACTCGTAGGCTCACCGCTCGTGCCGTCCGCGGGTGCCTACCTCATCGTCGGCGCCGTGGCCGGGCTGGCCACGTTCCTCACGACGCCGCTCGTCTCGCGCCTGGCCCGCTGGCGGGGATGGCTCTACGAGCCCAACGAGCGCACCGTGCACACCGCCCCGATCCCGGCGTTCGGCGGGCTGGCGATGTACGTCGGCTTCCTCGTCGCGCTCACCGTGGCCCGGCTGTGGGACACGTTCGACCCGCTGTTCGCCCGCAACTCCGAGCCCCAGGGCGTCGTCGTCGCCGCCACCGTCATCATCGCCGTCGGCCTGTACGACGACATCGAGGGCCTCTCGGCGCCGGCCAAGGTCACCGGCACCGTCGTGGCCGCGCTGGCCCTCGTCTGGTTCGGCGTGACGATGTACTACTTCCGGCTGCCCTTCCTCGGTGTGTTCGTGCTGTCCGACGACTGGATCCCGCTCGTCACCGTGCTCTGGCTGCTCGGCCTGACCCAGGCGATCAACCTGATCGACGGCCTCGACGGACTGGCTGCCGGCATCGTCGCCATCGCCGCCGGCGCCTTCTTCCTGTACAGCCAGAAGCTCAGCACGCTGGGGCTGCTGCGCGAGCCGAACATCGGTCCACTGATGGCGATCGTCGCCGTCGGTCTGTGCCTCGGGTTCCTGCCCCACAACTTCAACCCGGCCCGCATCTTCATGGGCGACAGCGGCGCGCTCCTCCTCGGGCTGCTGCTGGCCGTGTCGACGAGCGTCGTCGGCGGGCGGGCCGACACCGAGCAGCGGTTCACCGGCCAGACGTTCTTCTTCCTGGCCCCGCTCGTGCTGCCGCTGTTCATCCTCGGCATCCCGGTGCTCGATCTGCTGTTCGCGATCATCCGGCGGGCGACGCGCCGCAAGGCTCTCGACGTCGCCGACAAGGGGCACTTGCACCACCGGCTGATGAACCTCGGCCACGGCCACCGCCGCAGCGTGCTGATCCTGTGGACGTGGACGGCCCTGCTGTCGGCGTTCGTCCTCTATCCCGTGCTGTCGGGCGAGAACCCGACGTACCTGCCGTTCGGGATGGCGGCCATCGCCATCCTCCTCTACACCGTGCTGCACCCGGCCTGGCGCAAGCGGCGGGCGACGAACGGCAACGGCGGTACCCCCGCTCACTGAGCGAAGGCGGCGCGGGCCGCTCGGTTGCCGTCGGCGGCCAGCGCCGCCCAGCTGTTGGTGCCGGACGCCAGCAGCTCGGTGGCCGCCGCGGCGACCGCTCCCCACCCGACCCAGGCCAGCGCGCCGCCGACCGACACCCGCGCCACGCCGGCGGCCGACAGGGCACCGACGTCCGGCCCGCCGGCGCGCAAGAGCACGTTCACCGGGCGGTCGACCGACGACACGACGGCCCGGACGTCGGCGTCGGTGGCCAGGCCCGGCGCGTACAGCACGTCGGCGCCGGCCTCCTGGTACGCCTGCAGGCGCCGGATGGCTTCCGCGATGTCGCCGACGCCGTGCAGGAGGTTCTCGGCCCGGGCGGTGACGACGAGACCGCTCGGCCGGGCCGCCTCGACGGCGGCCGCGACCCGCTCGGTGGCCAGGCCGATGTCGTGGATCGGGGCGTCGGGCCGGCGGGTGAAGTCCTCGACGGACGCGCCGGCGGCGCCGGCCGTCGCCGCCGCCGCGATCGTCGTGGCGACGCCGGCCGGGTCGTCGGCGAAGCAGTCCTCGAGGTCGGCGTTCACCGGGAGGGGCGTCGCGGCCGCCAGCGCGGCGGTGTGGGCGATCGCCTCCTCGGCGCTGACGCCGCCGTCGCGGCGCCCGAGGGTCGCAGCGAAGCCCGAACTGGTGGTGGCGATCGCCCGGAAGCCGAGCGATGCGAACAGGCGGGCCGACCCCACGTCCCACGCGTTCGGCATCACCAGCGGGTCGCCCGGTACGTGGAGGTCGCGGAAGCTCGTCATGGTGCGATCTTCCCCCAATTGACCCGTGAGGGAATTGCGTTCGGCGACCCGACCGCGGTAGCTTGTTACTGCGTTCACAAGCAGTCGCCCGCTGCGTGGACGATCATCAACGCCGATGAAGCAGTACCTGACGAAACCACGCGCCACCGGGTCCGACGACACGTTCGGACGAGGCATGGAGATCGCCCTCACGGTGCTGCTGTTCTTCGGTGTCGGGTTCGCCATCGACTCGTGGCTCGGCACCAAGCCCGTCTTCATGATCACGCTCACCGTCCTGGCGTCGATCGGGTTCTTCGTCGGCATCAAGTACCAGTACGCGGCGCGGATGGAGCAGCTCGAGGCCGAGCGCCTCGAGCGGGCGAACGCCGGGCGCCCGGGTGATCCGCGCAACTCTTCGAGCGAGCGGACGCGACGTCCCGCCGAGCAGGTGACGCCGTGAGCGACGCCCCCGCCGACGTCTTCACCACCCGCCTCGACGGCCCGTCCACCGAGGTCAGCATCTCGACGGACATGGTCAAGCGGGGCCTCGTCGTGGCTCCGGTCATGATCGGCATCTGCGCTGTCATCTGGGGCGGTGACGGCGCCTGGTCGGCGGCGTACGGGATCGCGCTGGTCCTCGCCAACTTCGCCATCGCCGCCGCGATCATCTCGATGGCCGCCCGCATCTCCCTCGGCCTCCTCATGGGGGCCACCCTGTTCGGCTACCTGATCCGGCTCGCCCTCATCTTCCTGGCCGTCTACCTCGTCAAGGACGCCAGCTGGATTTCACTGCCGGCCCTCGGAGCGACCATCATCGTCACGCACCTGGGGCTGCTCTTCTGGGAGATGAAGTACGTGGCGATCTCGCTCGCCCACCCCGGTCTCAAGCCCGCCCGCCCCCACTCGTAACCCCGCCCCACTCGCACCTCGACGACGTCCCCGACGAATCATCACGGAACGGATCACCACGTGCTCGGACTCGAGTTCCCGCCGATCAACGCCATCCTCCGCTGGAAGGACCTCTTCCCGACCTTCAACAAGGTCGCGCTCATCGCCGTCGCCGCCGCGCTGATCGGCATCGTGATCTTCCTGTTGGCCGCCCGCAAGGACGGCAGCAAGGCGCCGACCGGCGTGCGCAACCTGGCCGAGATCATCGTCGAGTTCATCGAGGACCAGATCGTGATGCCGACGATGGGTCACAAGGGCCTGCGCTGGACGCCGTTCATGGTGAGCCTGTTCGTGTTCATCTACCTGTGCAACGCGCCGGGCGTCATCCCGTTCATCTACATGCCGGCGACGGCCCGCATCGCCATCCCGATGTGCCTCAGCCTGCTGGTGTGGGTGATCTTCATCGGGGTCGGCCTGAAGCACCAGGGCGCCGGCTACTTCGGTCACCTGATCTGGCCGCCCGGCGTGCCCACCGGGCTCAAGCCGCTCGTCGGCGTCATCGAGTTCGTCTCGACGATCCTCATCCGCCCGTTCAGCCACACCGTCCGACTGATGGCCAACATGATGGCCGGCCACATCCTGCTCGTGACGTTCTCGTTGCTGAGCGAGGCGCTGTTCCAGGCCGAGACGAACAAGATCGCGTTCATCCCGATGGGCATCCTGCCGTTCGGCATGCTGCTCTTCCTGACGGCGTTCGAGATCCTCGTCGCCTTCCTGCAGGCCTACATCTTCACGATCCTCGCCGCCGTCTACATCGGCTCATCGATGGAGGGCCACGGCGACGACCACGCCCTCGACGAGGGTGAGTACGGCGTGCACGCCGAGGACCTCTCGACCACCCACGCCCACTGAGCGATCCCCGCTCGACCGGTCTCCCCAATCCAGCAAGTCCAGGAGAAAGCAAACCCAATGGAAGCTCTCAGCCTCGTGCTCCAGCAGGCCGAAGACCCGGCTGACGTCAAGAACGCCAACGCCGCGATCGGCGCCGGCTTCGCCTACGGCATCGCCGCCATCGGCCCCGGCATCGGCATCGGCTACCTCGTCGGCAAGTCCGTCGAGGCGATGGCCCGCCAACCCGAGGCCGCCGGCATGGTCCGCACCACGATGTTCCTCGGCATCGCCTTCACCGAGGCGCTGGCGCTCATCGGCTTCGTGGTCTTCATCCTCCTGAAGTTCGCCTGATCCCGTCCGTCCGTCCCCTACGAGAGAGAGGGTGTTGACGTGCTGACAGCCGTCGCAACCGTGAGCGTCCCCGACGCCGCGGTCACCGTCCACTTCGCCGCCGACGAGGGTGGTGCGGAGTCGACCGAAGCCGTCCCGGAGAAGGACCTCAACCCGATCTTCCCCGAGGTCAAGGAGATCGTCTGGGGGTTCGGCTCGTTCATCGTCTTCGCCGTCGTCCTGCGCTACTTCCTCTATCCGAAGCTGCGCAAGGGGATGGACGCCCGGTACTTCTCGATCCGTGAGGGACACGAGCAGGCCGAGCAGGTCACCGACGACGCCCGCGCCGCCGTCGCCCAGTACGAGGGACAGCTGGCCTCGATCCGGGCCGAGGCGCAGCAACGCATCGAAGCGGCTCGCGCGACGCTGGACGCCGAGCGCTCCGAGCAGATCACCGCGGCCAACACCCGCATCGCCGAGAAGCGGGCGGCCGCGGCGACCGAGGCCGAGCAGCTGCGCATCGCGGCCCAGAGCGAGGTCGAGACGGCGGTGCGGTCGGTGGCCGCGCGAGCCGGTGAGCTGGCCACCGGGCGCACCCCTGACTCCGAGGTCGTCAGCGACGCCGTCGCCGCCGTGATGAGCACGGGGGTGGCGCGATGAGCCTCGCCGCGATCTACGGTGCCATCGCCCCGTTCTCCGAGGAGCACGTCTTCGACGACAAGGGCTACACGTCGCACAGCTGGATCTGGCCCGAGCAGGCCGAGCTGGTCTACGGCACGCTGGCGTCGGTCATCATCATCGGGCTGCTGGTGTGGAAGGCCGGCCCGCTGGCCAAGCAGGCGTTCGCCGACCGCACGGCCAAGGTGCAGGGCGAGCTCGACGACTCGGCGAAGGCGAAGGCCGACGCCGAGACCGAGTCGGCCCGCATCCGCCAGGCGCTCGGCGACATCGACGGCGAGCGTCGCCGCCTCCTCGCCGAGGCCGATGACCAAGCCGCCGCCCTGCTGGCCGACGGCCGCACGCGCCTGACCGCCGAGGTCGCCGAGATGGAAGCCAAGGCCGACGCCGACATCCAGGTCGCCGGCTCCCGACTGAGCGACGAGCTGCGGGGCGAGATCTCCCGCCTCGCCGCAGCCGCCGCCGACGAGGTCGTCGCCCGCACCGTCGACCCGGCGACCCAACAGCGCCTCATCGAGGACTACATCGCACGAGTTGGAGCATCGGCATGAGCGCCGCCAATGACGCCCGCATCGAGGGGTACGCCCGGGGCCTGTTCGAGGTCGCCAGGGCCGAGGGCACGCTCGACGAGGTCGAGGACGAGCTGTTCCGCTTCGCCCGCTCGTACGAGTCGAGCGACGAGCTGCGCAACGCCCTGTCCGACGACCAGATCCCGCCGGCCAAGCGCCAGGCCATCGTCGAGGACCTGCTCGGCGGAAAGGCCACCCCGACCACCGTGCAGCTCATCTCGATGGTCGTCGGGGCCGGACACGGCCGCGACCTGCCGGCGATCGTCGATCGCATGGTCCAGCGGGCGGCGGCGTCGAAGGATCTCGAGCTGGCCGAGGTCCGCTCGGCCGTCGAGCTGACGCCCGACCAGCTGGACCGGCTGAAGGCCGCGTTGGCCAACGCCACCGGCAAGAACGTCGACCTCAAGGTCGTCGTCGACCCCTCCGTGATCGGCGGCCTCGTCGCCACCGTGGGCGACACCGTCATCGACGGCACCGTCCGCTCCCGCCTCGACCAGTTGAAGTCTCGTCTGTGAGATGGCCGGCCGACAGGACGCCGCTAGGAAGGAACCATGGCTGAACTGACCCTCTCCGCCGCCGACATCGCTGCGGCGCTCACGAAGAACCTCGATGGGTTCGAGCCGTCGCTCGAGGCTCGCACCGTCGGCCGCGTCGCCGAGGTCGGCGACGGCATCGCCCGCGTGTCGGGCCTGCCCGACGCCGCCGTCAACGAGCTGCTCGAGTTCGAGGACGGCACCGTCGGCCTCGCGCTCAACCTCGACGAGGCGTCGATCGGCGCCGTGGTGCTCGGTGACGTCGACGGGATCGAGGAGGGCCAGACCGTCAAGGCGACCGGCCGCATCCTCTCCGTGCCCGTCGGTGACGGTGTGCTCGGGCGGGTCGTCAACGCGCTCGGCGAGCCGGTCGACGGCAAGGGCGAGCTGGTCGGCACGGAGCTGCGGCGCATGGAGATCCAGGCGCCCGGCATCATGGGCCGCCAGCCCGTCGGCGAACCGATGCAGACCGGCATCAAGGCGATCGACGCGATGACGCCGATCGGCCGCGGCCAGCGCGAGCTGATCATCGGCGACCGCAAGACCGGCAAGACGACCATCGCCGTCGACACGATCCTGAACCAGAAGGGTCAGGGCGTGAAGTGCATCTACGTGGCGATCGGCCAGAAGGGCTCGACCGTCGCCCAGACCGTCGAGACGCTGCGCCAGAACGGCGCCATGGACTACACGGTCGTGGTGACCGCCCCGGCCGCCGACCCGGCGCCGTTCAAGTACCTCGCCCCCTACGCCGGCTGCGCCATGGGCCAGCACTGGATGGAGAACGGCGAGCACGCGCTCATCGTGTACGACGACCTGTCGAAGCAGGCCGAGGCGTACCGCCAGGTGTCGCTGTTGCTGCGCCGGCCGCCCGGCCGCGAGGCGTATCCCGGCGACGTGTTCTACCTCCACAGCCGCCTGCTGGAGCGGGCGGCCAAGCTGTCCGACGAGAACGGTGCCGGCTCGCTGACCGCGCTGCCGATCATCGAGACGAAGGCCGGCGACATCTCGGCCTACATCCCGACCAACGTCATCTCGATCACCGACGGCCAGGTGTACGTCCAGGACAACCTGTTCAAGTCCGGTGTGCGCCCGGCGGTCGACGTCGGCAACTCGGTGTCCCGGGTGGGCAGCGCGGCGCAGATCAAGTCGATGAAGGCCGTCGCCGGCACGCTGAAGCTCGACCTCGCCCAGTTCCGTGAGCTCGAGGCCTTCGCCACGTTCGGATCTGAGCTCGATGCCGTCTCGGCGGCGCAGCTCGCCCGCGGCTACCGGCTCGTCGAACTGCTCAAGCAGCCGCTCAACAACCCGATGCCCGTCGAGGAGCAGGTCGTCGCGATCTTCGCCGGCACCCGCGGCTACATCGATGACGTCCCCGTCGGTGACGTGAAGCGGTTCGAGTCCGAGCTGCTCGACTTCTTCCGCAGCCGCCACGGCAGCCTGCTCGACAGCCTCAAGTCGAGCGGCGTCCCCGACGACCTCGGCGACGTCATCGGCCAGTTCAAGTCGCAGTTCCGCACGTCCGATGCCGACGCCCCGGTCGCCGACCCCCTGGCCACCGAGGCCGACGAGGTCGGCGACGCCCAGAGCAAGAAGACGCTCGCAACGGAATGATGTCCCCGATGACACCCACGATGCCGCGGACTGACAGGGAAGCAGTGACCGCTTTGGCCCCCGTCCGCAGCGCGCGGGTGGGGTCAGGTCGAGCGTCGGGGCGGAGCCCCGGGGCCGCCAGGCCCAGCGAGACACGTCCGAGCGACCGGAGTCCTCGGAGCGAGCGAGGACACCAGTAATGCCCGGTGGTCAGGAACGGATCCTCCGTGGGCGGATCCGCACCATCCAGTCGACGAAGAAGATCACGCGGGCGATGGAGCTCATCGCCGCGTCGCGCATCGTCAAGGCCCAGCAGCGGGTCCACGCCGCCGTTCCGTACTCGGAGAAGATCACCGAGGTCGTGCGCGACCTGGCTGCGGCCGGGGCGGGCCAGGGCTCGCCGCTGCTGGCCGGTCGCGACGAGGTCCAGAGCACGGCGTACGTCGTGCTCGCCGCCGACCGCGGCCTGTGCGGCGGGTACAACTCCGGCGTCCAGCGCGCCGCCGAGGGCGAGATCAAGGCCGACGTCAAGGCCGGCAAGCGCTACCAGGTCATCCCGGTCGGCCGGAAGGCCGAGGGCTACTTCCGCTTCCGCGGCTACGCGCTCGGTGAGAGGTTCACCGGGTTCAGCGACAACCCGACCCATGCCGATGCCAAGCGCATCGGCGCCCACGTCGTCGACCTTTTCACGAGCGGTCAGGTCGATCGAGTCGAGCTCGTGTACACCCGGTTCGTCACCGCGGGGAACCAGGAGGTCGTGCTGCGGCCGCTGGTGCCACTGTCGACCGAGACGGTCGAAGGCGGTGACGGGCGCTCGGCCGGCTCCGCCGAACACCCGCCCGGCGACTACGAGTTCGAGCCCGATCCGGCGTCGATCCTCGAGGCCCTGCTGCCGAGCTACGTCGAGGCCCGCGTGTACGCCGCGCTGCTCAACGCCGCGGCGTCGGAGCACGCGTTCCGCCAACGGGCCATGAAGTCGGCGACCGACAACGCGGAAGAGCTCATCAAGACACTCAGCCGCATCATGAACCGCGCCCGCCAGGACGCCATCACGACCGAGATCATGGAGATCGTCTCCGGCGCCGAGGCCCTCGGGGCCGGCAACGAGAACCCGGCGATCCGCGTCCTCGACAGCCTCGAGGCCGAAGCACTGACAGGAGGAGCGGCATGACCATCACCGAGAACGCACCCGCCCAGAGCGCGCGCAGCACCGACGGCCGCGTCGTCGGCATCGCGGGGCCGGTGATCGACGTCGAGTTCCCGCGGGGCGCACTGCCCGAGATCAACACCGCGCTCGAGTTCGACATCATCGTCGACGGCGAGCCGTCGCCGGTGCTGGCCGAGGTGGCCCAGCAGCTCGGCGAGGGCCGGATCCGCGCCATCTGCATGAAGCCGACGGACGGGCTCACGCGCGGCACGGCCGTGCGCAACACCGGCCACGGCATCCAGGTGCCGGTCGGGGACAAGGTGCTCGGGCACGTGTGGAACGCCTGGGGCGTCGCTCTCGACTCCGACGCCGAGGACCTCAAGGAGCTCGAGCGCTGGGACATCCACCGCGATGCGCCCTCGTTCGACGCCCTCGAGCCGTCGGCGCGCATGTTCGAGACCGGCATCAAGGTCATCGACCTGCTGACGCCGTACGTCGCCGGCGGCAAGATCGGCCTGTTCGGTGGAGCCGGCGTCGGCAAGACGGTGCTCATCACCGAGATGATCAACCGCGTCGCCTCGCAGCACGGCGGCGTGTCGGTGTTCGCCGGCGTCGGTGAGCGCACCCGCGAGGGCACCGACCTCCGGCTGGAGATGATGGAGTCGGGCGTCTTCGAGAAGGCCGCTCTGGTCTTCGGCCAGATGGACGAGCCGCCGGGTGTGCGCCTGCCGCGTCGCGCTGTCGGCGCTGACGATGGCCGAGTACTTCCGCGACGTCCAGAACCAGGACGTGCTGCTGTTCGTCGACAACATCTTCCGGTTCGTCCAGGCCGGCTCCGAGGTGTCGACGCTGCTCGGCCGCATGCCGTCGGCGGTGGGGTACCAGCCCACGCTGGCCGACGAGATGGGTCAGCTGCAGGAGCGCATCACATCGACCCGCGGCCGTTCGATCACGTCACTGCAGGCCGTCTACGTGCCCGCCGACGACTACACCGACCCGGCGCCGTTCACCACGTTCACCCACCTCGACGCGACGACAGAGCTGTCCCGCCAGGTTGCCGCCCTCGGCATCTACCCGGCTGTTGACCCGCTCGCCTCTACGTCGACGATCCTGTCGCCCGAGGTCGTCGGGGATCGCCACTACGAGGTGGCCCGCCGCGTCCAGGAGATCCTCCAGCGCTACAAGGAGCTGCAGGACATCATCGCCATCCTCGGTCTCGACGAGCTGTCCGAGGAGGACCGCTCGACGGTGTACCGCGCTCGCAAGATCCAGCGCTTCCTGTCGCAGCCGTTCTTCGTGGCCGAGGTCTTCACCGGCCTGAAGGGCGAGTACGTGCCCGTGGCCGACACCGTCGAGAGCTTCGAGGCGATCGCCAATGGCGACCTCGACGACGTGCCCGAGCAGGCGTTCCTCAACGTCGGCGGGGTCGAGCAGGCACTGGCGAAGGCGAAGTCGCTGCAGGAAGGCGGCTGACCGTGGCGGCCGCGACCGGCCGGGAGGTCCGGCGGTGAACGTCGCCGTCGTGTCGCCCGAGCAGGTGTTGTTCGACGGCGAGGCCACCCAGGTCATCACCCGCACGACGGAGGGCGATGTCGCGTTCCTCGCCGGGCACGCCCCGTTCCTGGGCACGCTGGCGGCGGGCGAGACGCGTGTGTACCTCGCCGACGGCTCGGTGCAACGCTTCGACATCGAGGGCGGCTTCGTCGAGGTCAGCCACAACACGGTCTCGATCCTCGTCAGCTGAGCCGACCGGATGGTGGCCGTCGCCCGGACCGCAGTGCTGCGGTACCGGTTCGCCCGCCATCAACTCGATCGGGAGCCGGGCTGGGCCACCGACGCCGCCGACGTCACGCTGCTCGACCTCGGCCTGCAGGACACCGGTTCGGACGGCGCGGCGTGGGCGCTGGCCAACCGCGGGTACGGCTTGGGCATCGGCCCCGACCTGGCGATCGCGTGGACGTTCCGCGGCGCGCCGCACGTCTACCGGCGCGCCGACCTCGGCGCCGTCGCGATCGCGACAGCGCCGTTCTCGGAGGCCGATGCCGCCAAGCGCATCTACGACGCCGCCAAGCCGCTGAAGGCGGCCGGGCTGGCCGTGCTCGAGGCGCTCGACGTCGTTGCCGGCCAGATCCGCGAGATCGTGACCCGACCGACGGTCAAGGGCGACCTGTCCAGTGCGCTCACCGACGCGCTCGACGCGCCGTACCTGCGTCGGTGCGTGCCCTGCAACGCGATCCACACGTTCGAGATGCCGTTCCGGCTCGCTGCGCTGCAGGCCGGGTTGGAGCTGGAGCCGGGCACCTCACCGCCCGTCCTGCGGCGGATCCCGAAGCTGCGCGCGCCGCGGTACCGCCACCTCGCGGTGGACGCCGACGCCCGGGTCGACGTCCTCCGCCGGCAGTTGGCGTTGTACGGCCCGATCAGCGTGAAGGAGGCGGCCGGCTTCCTGGACGCGACGATCAAGGACGTCGAGGCCCACTGGCCCGAGGACGCAGTCGAGGTCACGGTGCGCGGGGCCGCCCGCGGCCAACGCTTCGTCCTCGCCGACGACGTCGATGCGCTGACCGGCGCCGGTCGGGCGGCGCCCGTGGTGCGCCTGCTGGGCCCGTTCGACGCCTACCTGCAGCTGCGCGACCGGGAGCTGCTCGTCGCCGAGGTGGCGCGCCGCAAGGACCTGTGGCGGACGCTCGGTCGCCCCGGGGCGATCGTCGACGGCGGCGAGATCGTCGGGACGTGGCGGCCGAAGACGGCGGCGTCGAAGCTCACCGTCGTCATCGATCCGTGGACCACGTGGACGAAGACGGTGCGCCGCCGGGTCGAGCACGAGGCCGAGCGGTTGGCCGCGCATCGCGGCGTGCCGCTGGCCGGGGTCGCCACCGGCTGACCGGTCGGGGGCGGCGTGACCCGAGCGAGTCCTCGAGCGGGCGAACACCGTGTCGCGGATTGGCGGTCGCGCGCCGCGACGGCCGCCGCCCGTCGGACGAGTGGGACGGGTGGGACGGGTCGGATCGGTGGTGGTTCGGGTACCTTCGGCGGGATGGCCGAGCGGTACCCGTTCACCGCCGCGCTCGTGACGGGCGCGTCGAGTGGCATCGGCGAGGAGCTGACCCGCCAGTTGGTCGCGGCCGGCGTGCCCGTCGTCGCCGTGGCCCGGCGGCGAGAACGGCTCGAGGCGCTGGCTGACGAGCTCGGCTCGGTCGAGGTGCTGGTCGCCGACCTCGCCACCCGCGAGGGGTCGACGCGGTGGCGGCGCGCATCGCCGATCCCGCTCGGCCGCTCGACCTGGTGGCCAACAACGCCGGATTCGGGACCAGCGGCAACTTCGTCGAGCTCGACGTCGACCGCCTCGGCGACGAGATCGCCGTCAACGTCGACGCGCTGACCCGGCTGTCGCACGCCGCGCTCGCGGCGATGACGCCGCGTGGTCGCGGCTGGCTGCTGAACACGTCGAGCTTCGCCAGCTTCCAGCCCGCCCCGCGCCTCGCCGTGTACGCGGCGACGAAGGCGTACGTGACGAGCCTCAGCGAAAGCCTCCACGAGGAGGCCGCGGCGCACGGCGTCGTCGTCACCGCGCTGTGCCCGGGTGGTGCGGACGGAGTTCCAGGCGGTCAGCACGGCGGGTACAACATCGACTTCCCCGCTGGCTCCGGCGCGACCTGGCCGAGATCCGTCAGGCCAGCGCTGGAGGCCACGGCGAAGGGCCGCGCGCTCTCGTCCCGGAATCCGCCGTACAAGAGCGCCAGCTGGGACGGGCAATCACGCCCCGCTGGTCGGCGCGGTCGTCAGCGCTTCGTGCCCGCCGTCCGCAGCCCGGAGCCGTCGCGCCAGCTGGGGCGTCGGCCGTGAGTGCTATTGAATAGTCGACGTCGGAGAAGACGGACAGCTTGGCCAGCTGGTGGTGGGCGTCGATGCGCCGCACGGTGCCGCTGCGCGACCGCATCACCAGGCTCTGGGTGGTCACTCCGCGGCTGTCGAAGCGCACGCCGTCGAGCAACGGGCCGTCGGTGATGCCGGTGGCGGCGAAGAAGCAGTTGTCACTGCGCACCAGGTCGTCGGTGGTCAGGATGGCCGACACGTCGAGCCCGGCGGCCTCGATGGACGCCCGCTCGGCGTCGTCGCGGGGCCACAGCCGGCCCTGGATCTCGCCGCCCATGCACTTCAGTGCGGCGGCCGAGATGACGCCCTCGGGCGTGCCGCCGATGCCCATCAGGACGTCGACCCCGCTCCCCGGCGAGCCGGCGGCGATCGAGCCGTAGACGTCGCCGTCGGTGATCAGTCGGATGCGGGCGCCGCTGGCGCGGACCTCGTCGATCAGCTCGGCGTGGCGTGGTCGGTCGAGGATGACGACGGTCAGGTCGCGCACCGTCTCACCCTTCGCCTTGGCGATCCAGCGCAGGTTCTGGCTCGGCGTCGCCGAGAGGTCGATGGCCCCGACGGCGTCGGGGCCGACGGCGATCTTGTCCATGTAGAACGACGGGCCCGGGTCGAACATCGACTCCCGGTCGCTGACCGCGATGACCGACAGCGCGTTGGTGCGACCCTGGGCGGTCAGCGTCGTGCCGTCGATCGGGTCGACGGCGACGTCGACGAGCGGCGGCGTGCCGTCGCCGACGTGCTCGCCGTTGTAGAGCATCGGCGCGTTGTCCTTCTCGCCCTCCCCGATGACGACGACGCCGTCCATCGTGACCGTCGAGAGCACGGTGCGCATCGCGGCGACGGCGGCACCGTCGGCCCCGTTCTTGTCGCCCCGCCCGACCCAGCGGGAGGCGGCGAGGGCGGCGGACTCGGTGACGCGCACGAGCTCCATCGCCAGGTTGCGGTCGGGGCGGGAGAGCGTTGACATGGTGCCCTCACCGTAGTTGGAGCGGCTGCGCCCGGCCGCCTGCAGCCGGCTCGGAAGGGCACCGGCGGTAGCGTCGTGGCGTGCTCGACTGGGATCCGAACGACCCCGCGACCGTCAAGGTCCACTACGACGTCTCGGTCTGGTCGATCGACCAGCGGGCCGAGCTGATCGAGGCGCTGGCCGAGGCCGACATCGCCCACGTCTGGGAGGACGACGAGCTGGTGGTGCCGGAAGCGGTCGAGCAGGACGTCGACGAGCTCTTCGAGCGACTGGAGCGGCTGCTCGGCCCGTTCCCGGTCCCGCTGCCCGACGACGACCCCGGCATCGAGTACGCCCTCGAGGAGTGGCCCGACCCGGACCGGGCGGTGCTGGCCGCCGGCCTGGTGGAGGGTGAGATCCCGCATCGCTGGGAGGAGCACGCGGTCGTCGTCGCCTCTGACGCCGAAGCCGCCGTCGACGCCCTCCTCGACGCCGTCGAGCAGGGCATGTACGTCCCGGCGTCGGGTGATGTCACGCTCGGCGCGCCCGACGGCGCGCTCGACACGATGTTCTCGTCGAGCGACCGCCTGGCGCGCGACCCCGATGACTCCGCAGGACGCGACGCCCTGCTCGACCTGCTGCCGCGGGTGGCGCCGAACGCGCCGCCGTACGGCGTCTCGACGGCCACCTGGGCGAAGGTCATCGACGCCGCCACCGGGCTCGGCTCGCTCGTCGACGACGACGGGTCGTCGGCGTCGGACATCATCGGCGCCGCCCAGGTGCTGCGCACGCTCGTGCGCCAGTACGTCTCCTGAACCGGCCGGGGTAGCGCCCGTTACGCTGCCCGGATGCTCCTGGCCGAGCTCGAGGTGTGGCACACGCGGCCGCTGGCGCCGACGCGGCGGTTGTCGCTCGGCAACCTCGTGCTCCCCGTCGACCCGGCGCCCGGCTTCGGCGGCCTCCTGCTCGGTGCCGTCCTGGCCGGTCACGTCGGCGACGTGCCCGAGGACCTCGTCCCCGACGTCCACCGGCTGATCGACCAGGTCGACCGGGACGTCCGGGTCGTGCAGCCGCGACTGCGGCACCGGTTCCAGGTCGACCGCCACGGGCTCGCGCTGTCCACCCACCGACTGCTCGGCGACGGTGAGGAGATCAGCTTCGACTTCCACACGACCGGCACCGGCGTGGCCCAGGTGCTCGGTGCGATCTACGCCGTCGAGCGCCTCGACGTGGCCAGCCGTCACGTCATCGTGCCGGTCCTGCAGAAGGCGATGCGCTGGCGCGGCCCGGTCGGTCCGGCGCTGATCGCCCACCTCGCCGGTACGAACTCGACCGCCCTGTCGACGCTTGCCGACCCGCGGGCGTGGGCCCTGGAGGTGCTCGGCTTCCCGCCGGGGTCGGCGACCCCCTCGAAGAAAGAGGTCACCGCGCAGTTCCGGTTCAAGATGCGCAGCGTGCACCCCGACCACGGCGGCGACCACAACGTGGCCAGCACCGCCGTCTTCGAGCTCGCCGAGGCCCGCCGGATCCTCAACGACGCTGCCGCGGCGAGCTGAGCGCGTGGCCCACCTGCTGTTGTTCCCGGGCGCCGGGGCGAGCCGCGACCAGTCGACGCTCGTCCGCCTCGAGCACGACCTGGCGCCGGCGTGGACGACCGTGCGGGCCGACTTCCCCTACCGCAAGGAGGGGCGCCGGGCGCCGGACCGGCCGCCGAAGCTGATGGCGGCCGTCCGCGAGGAGCTCGCCGCCATCGACGACGACGTGGTCGTGGCCGGCGGCCGGTCGATGGGCGGGCGGATGTGCTCGATGGTCGCCGGTGCGGCCGACGGCGAACCCATGCCGGTTTCGCTGGTCGGACTGGTGCTGATCTCCTATCCGCTGCACCCGCCGGGCAAGCCCGACGCGTTGCGGGTCGAGCACCTCCCGGCGATCACCGTGCCGTGCCTGTTCGTCCACGGGACGAAGGACCCGTTCGGCACCCCCGACGAGCTCGAGCGGTGGACGGCGACGATCGCCGGGCCGGTGTCCCACCACTGGATCGACGGCGGCCGTCACGACCTCAAGGGCAAGGACGGCGAGGTGGCGGCGACGGTGGGGGCGTGGCTGGGCGCCCTCTCGGCCCGCCGGCCCCGCCGATCCGGGCGCGCCAGGTCTCGAACTCGAGACTGACCGCGCCCAGTCGGGTCGATGAGACCGGGCGCGCCCAGATTGTGCGGGGGGGGCGAGGTCAGGTCGAGCGGCGGCAGCGAAGGCGGTGCATCCTGGGAGATCGGCGCGCCGTCGGTCACGATCGGCGCTGGTCAGGGGTGGTCAGTCGTCTCCTGCGACCCGGTGCGCCCGGGCCCTCGGCGAGAGCGCCCGCGTCCACACGAACCAGGCGATCGCGACGACGATCAGCGCGATGACGATGTACTGCACGACGTCCAGGACCGGCTCGACGCTGTCCCAGTTGTCCCGCAACAGGTAGCCGGCGCCGATCAGGGCCGTGTTCCAGATCAGCGACCCGATCGCGGTGTAGAGCGTGAACGTGCCGAACGGCATGCGCCGGAAACCGGCCGGGATCGACACCAGCGAGCGGATCAGCGGGACGCAGCGCCCGACCAGGACCGCGACGACGGCTCGCTGATCGAACCAGTGCTCGGCCTTCACGATGTCGGCCGGCGTGAGACGGAACCACTTGCCGTGGCGGACGAGGAACCGCTCGAGCCGCTCCGGGCCGATCCACGCGGCGATGCCGTACAACGCCCACGCGCCGATCAGCGAACCGATCGTGGCCGCGACGATCATGCCCCAGAGCGTCGCTTGGCCGTCGCGGGCCACGAACCCGGCGAACGGGAGCACGATCTCGGACGGGATCGGCGGGAACAGGTTCTCGAGCGCGACGAGCATCGCGACGCCGACGTAGCCGAGCCGGTCGATGACGTCGACGGCCCAGTCGGAGAGGCTGGAGAGCATCAGCGCCCAGTCCCGCCGGGATCAGACATCGACCGGTTGCGGCCGAAGGGGTCCCCGACCTCGTCGCCGAGCACGGTGCCCGCCACTCAGCTCCCGGCGACCGGCGCGTGGATGTGGGCCGGGTTGGCGGCCAGCATGCCCTCGGACTTGCGGGACGACCAGATGACGGCACCGATCACGACGATGCCGGCGACGGCGGCGATCACGAAGCGCCAGGCCTTCTCGTCGACCTCGAGGCTGATGATCGCCGGCAGCATGAGGAGCGACACCAGGTTCATCACCTTGATCAGCGGGTTCAACGCCGGGCCGGCGGTGTCCTTGAACGGGTCGCCGACGGTGTCGCCGATGACGGCGGCCTTGTGCTGCTCGGAGCCCTTGCCGCCGTGGTGGCCGTCCTCGATGTACTTCTTGGCGTTGTCCCACGCCCCGCCGGCGTTGCTGAGGTAGTTGGCCATCAGCTGGCCGACCAGGATGACGGCGGCGAGGAACCCGCCGAGCGCTTGCCACCCGATCCCGAACCCGATGACGATCGGCGTCAGCACGGCGAGGAGGGCCGGGGTGGTCAGCTCGCGCAGCGAGGCGGCGGTGCAGATGTCGATGACCGGGCCGTAGTCCGGGCGCTTCGTGCCGGCCATGATCTGGCCGTCGGCGAACTGACTGCGGACCTCCTGCACGACGGTGCCGGCGGTGCGGCCGACGGCCCGGATGGCGAGGGCCGAGAACAGGAACGGGACGGCGCCGCCGATCAGCAGGCCGATGAAGATCTTGGGCTCGGCGACGTTGACGGCAAGCTCGGGCATCCGCAGGACGCCGTCCTTGACGTTGTCGGCGACGACCCCGAGCTCGGCGCCGGCGGTCTCGATGAAGCTGGCGAACAGGGCGACGGCGGCGATGACGGCCGAGCCGATGGCGAAGCCCTTCGTGACCGCCTTGGTCGTGTTGCCGACGGCGTCGAGGCTCACCATGATCCGTTCCGGCTCGCCGTGGAACTCGCCCGACATCTCGGCGATCCCGGCCGCGTTGTCCGACACCGGGCCGAACGTGTCCTCGGACACGATGACCCCGGTCGTGGCGAGCATCCCCATGCCGGTGAGGGCGACGAGGTAGAGGGAGAACGTCAGGTTCCCGTCGCCGAGGGCCAGCGAGACGCCGATGGCGATGGCGATGGCGATGACGGCGTAGACCGAGCTCTCGAGGCCGCTGGACGTGCCGGCGAGGATGACGGTGGCCGGGCCCGTCTCGGATGACTCGGCGATCTCCTTGACCGGCTCGTGCTCGGTGCCGGTGTAGTACTCGGTCAACCGGCTGATGCCCTGGGCCAGCACGAGGCCGATGGCGACGGCGCCGAAGCACTTCCAGCCGGCGGCGTCCTGATCGTTGCCGACGTACAGGAGGGCGACCAGCAGCGTGCCGAGGAGCGTCAGCGACCCGGCGACGAGGAAGCCCTTGTTGATCGGGCGCAGGGCGTTGGTCTCGCCCTCCTTGGCCTTCACGGCGAACACCCCGGCGATCGAGGCGACCACGCCGATGGCGCGGGCGGCGAGCGGGAAGATCAGCCCGAGGGCCGGGTTCATCCCGATCGAGTTGAACGCGGCGACGCCGAGGATGATCGATGCGACGAGCGTGACCTCGTAGCTCTCGAACAGGTCGGCCGCCATCCCGGCGCAGTCACCGACGTTGTCACCGACGTTGTCAGCGATCGTCGCCGGGTTGCGGGGGTCGTCCTCGGGGATGCCGGCCTCGACCTTGCCGACGAGGTCGGCGCCGACGTCGGCGGCCTTGGTGAAGATGCCACCGCCGACCCGCAGGAACAGGGCCAGCAGCGAGCCTCCGAACCCGAACCCGACGAGGATCGCCGAGCTGGTGTTCTGGAAGATGATGATGATCAGCGTCGCCCCGAGCAGGCCGAGGCCGACCGTGAACATGCCGGCGACGCCGCCGGTGCGGAAGGCGATCGTGAGCGCCCTCGGCATGCTGTTCGTGAGGGCGGCGGCGGCCGTGCGGACGTTGCCGCGCGTCGCCAGCGTCATCCCGACGTAGCCGGTCAGCCCGGACGCCGCGCATCCGAGGACGAACCCGATCGTGCGGAACGCCCCCGATTGCAGGTACGACAGCGCCTCGTCGCCGTTGGGCTTGTCGATGGCCGTCGACGTGAAGAACACGATCAGGGCCACCGGGACGAGGATCATGCCGATCGTGCGGAACTGGCGCTTCAGGTAGGCCTGTGCGCCCTCCTGGATGGCGACCGCGATCTCCTTCATCGTCGGTGTGCCCTCGTCCTCGGCCAGGACCGAGCGGGCCAGGAAGACGCCGACGGCGAGCGCCAGCAGCGCAGCGGCGACGGCCAGCAACAGGACGGCCCACTCGCCACCCTTGAGCACGAACTCCTGGTAGCCGCCTTCGGCTCCGAGCAGCGAAAGATCCACGTTGTCTCCAGGCTCTGGGGCGCGGCGTCGCTGCCGCGCCTCTCGTCGGGACCCGGGCTCGCGCGCCGGGGCACAGGGCCGTACGACGGCCCAGGCGGCGGACAGACTACCCGGGCGGATCCGATCCGGACAATCCGTCCCCGGACGCGCACGACCCCGAGCCGCGCTCGGCGACCCGGGGTCGAGACCGGTCAGGTGCTGGTGATCAGACTCGCTTGGCGAAGTAGATGATCGCCAGGATCACCAGGATCAAGATCAGGACGCCACCGATTCCGTAGCCCATCAGGCTCTCCTCCTTCGATGGCTGGCGACGTTGCCAACCAGGGGCTCCGTGTACCCGGTGCACGACACCGGGAAACGGTCGCCGCCGCCGGGGTCACGGCGTCGGGACCGGTGGCGGGCCCGTCGCGTCCTCCGGGTTGAGCTCCTCGAGCTCGCGGTGGGCCGTCTCGGGGTACCACCGCAGCACGATCACGACGACGACCAACTGGGCACTGGCGAGCATCGCCATCACCCGACCGTGGGACCAGTCGCGGTCGAGGAGGGTGCCCATCACGACGAGGCCGCCGATGCCGCCCACCAGGGCCGCCGCGGTGAGCAGCCCAGCGGCGCGGCCCCGGTTGCCGGTCGGGAACAGCTCGGTGCGGTACACGGCGAGTGCCGGGTAGGTGACGCCGGCGAGGACCCCGGCGAGGAACACCGACAGCCACATGACCGGCCCGCCGACGGCGTACGAGAGGACGAGGAAGGCGGTGGCGGCCGGCAGCACGAACGCGATCAGGAGCCGGCGGCCGCGCACGTCGGCGACGCGGCCGCCGAGCATCAGCCCGACGCCCGCCGGCGTCGCTGTCGCCAGCGTGAAGATGGCGATCGTGGTGGCCGAGAACCCCCGGACGTCCTCCAGGTACCCGTTCTGGAAGAGGCTGGCCGGCGCGACGAACAGGTTCGTCAGCAAGGCGACGGCGGCCAGGACGGCGAACCGACGCCGGTCGAGGTGGGGAGCGGTGACGTGCGGGCGCTCGAACCGGCGCGTCTCGGGCAGCCGGCGAGCGATGTCGACGGCCACGACGAGCCACACGAGGGCGACGATGTAGACGAGCCGCCACGAGCCCGCCGACAGGTCGGCGAGCGGGAGCGCCATGACCGCGACGCCGGCCCCGAGCCCGCTGGCCAGGGCGAGCACGCTCACCGTGTACGCCCGGCTGTTGCGCGGCATCTCCTCGGCGGCGACGACGGCGACGAGGAAGTCGAGGGCCAGGCCGAGGGGGCGACCGATCGACTGGGTGGCGACGAGGACCGGGAAGGAGGGGGCGAAGGCGCCGAGGGACGTGATGACCGGCGCAGCGATCGCCATCGCGGTGACGACGCGCCGCCGGCCGATCCGGTCGGCGAGCACGGCGAACGGGAGCACGAGGATGATCCCGGCCCGCACGACACCGGCGCCGATCCCCACCGAGCGGTCGCTGACGCCGAAGTCGTCGGCGGCGAAGTTCACCGTCTGGGTGAAGAGCGTGTTGACGAACGCCGACGACATCGATGCTGCGGCCAGGAGCCCGAGCACCGACAACGACCGCGGATCGAGGCGGTCCGGGGGGGCCCACCACGGCGTCGCGGTGGCGTGCTCGTGCTCGGGCCGGCCCGGCGCCCGGCCGCGGCGGGCGAGCGCCCAGCGCAGCGGGAGGGCGAACACCCAGGCGAACCAGGGCAGCGACCAGCGGTACGACGTCGTCTCCCGCCAGCGGGCACCGGTCGGGCTCGCGATCTCCTCGAGCGTCCGCCGGTAGCCCAGGAACGGCCCCGCGGCCTGGGCGAACGCGCCGTCGCCGTCGGGCTCCTCCAGCACGAGGTCGTCGCGTGGGCGCTGCAGCACCGCCGTGATCCCGGGCTCGACCGGCCACTCGCGCACGACGCGGCGGGCCCGTCCGACGGTCGCCGCGCGGTGGGGGTCAGGGTCGGGGTCGCCGGCGCGGGTGTGACCGCCTGCCAGCACGGCGGGAGCATACTGGGCGGGTTGTGAGCGGTCTCAGCGTCCCTCCATCCCCGCCGGGCGGCGGTCAGATCGTCGTGCGTCGCGTCGGCGAGCTGCACGGCACGATCGACGTACCCGGGGCCAAGAACGCCGTCCTCAAGCTGATGGCGGCCACGATCCTCGCCGACGGCACGTACGAGCTCTCGAACGTGCCCCAGATCGTCGACGTGCAGATCATGGCCGAGCTGCTCGCCGCCATCGGCGTGCGCACCGAGGTGCCGGGCCGGGGCCGGTTGGCGATGACGAACGACGGGGACCTGACGCCGATCGCCCCGTACGAGCTGGTCGAGCAGATCCGGGCCTCGATCAACGTGCTCGGCCCGCTCCTCACGCGCTGCGGTCGAGTCCGCCTCTCGATGCCGGGCGGCGACGACTTCGGCGCCCGGCCGATCGACATGCACATCGCCGGTCTCGAGGCGATGGGTGCCGAGTTCAAGTTCAGCCACGGTGAGCTCGAGGCGACCGCCGAGCGGCTGCACGGGGCCGACGTCACGTTCGCCTTCCCGAGCGTCGGCGCCACCGAGAACATCGTCACCGCGGCCGTGTTCGCCGACGGCGTGACGACGATCGAGAACGCGGCCCGCGAGCCCGAGGTCGTCGACCTGTGCGAGATGCTCGTCGCGATGGGTGCCGACATCGACGGCATCGGCACGGCCCGCCTCACCGTGCGGGGGGTCGAGCGGGGGTCGCTGCGCCCGGCGGCCCACCGCACCGTTCCCGACCGCATCCAGGCGGCCACGTACATCGCCGCTGTCGCCGTCGCCGGGGGTGAGCTGACGGTGCGTGACGCCCGCCCCGAGCACATGCAGAACCTGCTCGCCCGCTTCGCCGACATGGGCATCGAGCTGACGGTGGGGGACCGCTCGCTGCACGTCGCCGCCGGTGGGCGGCTGCGCTCGATCGACGTGCAGACCCTGCCGTACCCGGGCATCGCCACCGACTACAAGCCGCTGGTGATCACGATGCTGAGCGTGGCCGACGACGTCGGCATCGTCACCGAGAACCTGTACCCGGGACGGTTCCGCTACGTCGAGGAGCTCATCCGGCTCGGCGCCGACGTTCGCACCAACGGGCACCACGCCGTCGTGCGCGGCGTGCCCAGGTTGTCGGGGGCCCCGGTGCGGGCCCACGACATCCGCGCCGGCGCGGCGATGGTCGTCGCCGGTCTGGCCGCCGAGGGCGAGACGGTGATCAGCGGGGTCGGGCACATCGATCGCGGCTACGACGACCTGGTGGGCCGCCTCGGCGCCGTCGGCGCCGACATCACGCGCTGCTAGGCGGCTGCGCCGCCTGTCTCGCTGGCCCTGGCGGGCCGGCGGTGCCGCCGCCACGCTCGACCTGAGCGTCCGTGCTCGGTGCGGACGGGGGCCGAAGCGGTGGCGACCCACCGGGCTGCTCGATCCCGTCGGCCACGTCCGGTGTGGGGTGCGCGGCGCGGGTGACGCGGCGGCGGGCCAGGGCGAGGAGGCCGACGACGATGACGATCGGGCCGGCGACCAGGAGCATCTCGTCCCAGCCGCCCTGGTGGGCGAGCACGGCGGCGGGGACGACGGGAATGGCCGTCCCGGCTGTGACGTTGACCATCGAGCACCATGGTACGAACGCCGCCTGCTTGAATGACGGCGTCCCACCCCGAGACGAGACGACGATGCGTGAGCAAGTGCTGAAGACGATCGAGGTCATCCGCCCGGCCCTCCAGGCCGACGGCGGGGACATCGTGCTCCGCGACGTCGACGAGGAGAGCGGCGTCGTCACCGTCACCTTGACCGGTGCGTGCGTCGGCTGCCCGGCGTCGACGCAGACGTTGAAGGCGGGCATCGAGCGGATCATGCGCGACCGCGTCGACGGCGTCACCGAGGTCGTCAACGTCGAGGAAGTGGTCGACGTCGCGTGACGCGGTCGGCGCCACGGCCGGCCGAGCTGTTCGAGGCCGCCCGCTCCGGCGATCGTGCCGCGAAGGCCCGGTTGCTGTCGCTCGTCGAGCGGGGCGGTGAGGGCGCCCGCGAGGTCGCCCGGCTCGCCGCGCCGATCGCCAGGGCGGCGTACACCGTCGGACTCACCGGGGCGCCCGGTGCCGGCAAGAGCACGCTGACCAGCGCCACGATCCGCCACCTGCGCGCCGCCGGCGACGACGTCGCCGTGCTCGCCGTCGACCCGTCGTCGCCGTTCACGGGCGGGGCCATCCTCGGCGACCGGGTCCGCATGCAGGACCACGCGACCGACCCCGGCGTGTTCATCCGGTCGATGGCGACGCGCGGCCACCTCGGTGGGCTCGCGCTCGCCACCCCCGAAGCGATCCGCCTGCTCGACGCGCTCGGGCACCGCTGGATCCTCGTCGAGACGGTCGGCGTCGGCCAGGTCGAGGTCGAGGTGGCCGGGCGGGCCGACACGACGGTCGTCGTCGTCAACCCCGGGTGGGGCGACAGCGTCCAGGCCAACAAGGCGGGCCTGATGGAGGTCGCCGACGTGTTCGTGATCAACAAGGCCGACCGTCCCGGTGCCGATCAGACCCGCCAGGACCTCGAGCAGATGCTGTCGCTCTCCGGGCCCGGCGACGGCTGGCGGGTGCCGATCGTGGCCACGGTCGCCTCCCGGGGTGATGGCGTCGCCGAGCTGTGGGCGGCGATCACCGCGCACCGTGACCACGCCGCGGCGACCGGTCTCTTCGAGCGCCGCCGCCGGGCCCGTCTGCGCGACGAGCTGCGGGCCATCGTGACCCGCCGGCTGGAGCAGCGGGCACGGGAGGCGTGCACCGGCGAGCGCTGGGACGCGATCACCGACGAGGTCCTCGCCGGCGAGGTCGACCCGTGGTCGGCCGCCGACGAGATGCTGGCCTCCGTCGAGGCCTGAGGGGACCGTCAGGCCCGGGACCGCGATGCCCGCAGGACAGCTCGCGCCCGCAGGATCGTCACGAGCTGGCCAGCCACGCGATCGGGGTCCCGCAGGTCGCTCCACCACACATCGACGACGTCCCATCCGAGCCGGTGCAGCGAGCGACGGCGCTGGGCGTCGTCGTGCTGCGCGCCGGCCGTCGCTCGGCGGCGCCAGCTCTGGGCGTCCACGCCGACCCGCCGCGCCGGATCGGCGAGCGCCAGGTCGGCCACGATCGTGCCCCGCTCGTCGCGCACCTGGTGCCCGGCCACGAGTCGGACGCCGGTCGCCGCCAGGACGCGGCCGGCCACGCGCCGGAACCAGGCCGATGGCAGGTCGGCGTCGACACGGTCGCCCAGGAGCATCAGCAACGCCGGTGGGCCGGACCGGCCGCGGCGGCGCCAGGCCTCGGCGACGCGCCGCAGGTCGCCGGCGTCGACGCCGCGACGAAGCGCGGCGTCGAGGGCCCGGGCCGTCGGCCCGATCCCGGCCACCGGCGCCAGGAGCGCCAGCGTCGCGGCGACCGACAACACCGGGATCCCGGCGACCTGCTCGACGTGGCCGTCGACCCGGGCCCGCGTCCGGTGCACGACCACGCCGGGCCCGGGACGGGGGTTGGCGCCGCGGGTGGCCAGGACGTCGATGGTGTCGTGGCCGCCGAACCCGTCGAGCTGGTGCAGGCGGGCTGCCGCGCCGTGGGAGACGGCGATGACCCCGGTGGCCAGGACGCCGGCCATCGCCCGCCCGGCGAAGTGCAGGCGGACGCCGCCCGCAGCAAGCACACCGGGGGCGACCTCGTGCACCACACCGGCGTCGAGCAGGCGCCGTTCGGTCCGACGGGAGACCCCGAGCGCTCGGGCCTGCGTCGTCGACGCGACGCCGTGCTGGGCGGCCATCAGCTGCAGGAGGGCTCTCACACCTCCCTGAGCGCGGTGAGCGTGCGGAAAGGGAAAGCGCGATGGCGCCACGGGCGAGACTGGCGCGATGGCAGACCTCCTCACCCTCGAACGTCGCGACGACGGCGTTGCCGTCATCACCCTGGCCAACGGCAAGGTCAACGCCCTCTCCGGCGCGCTGCTCGCCGAGCTGCGAGCCGCCGCCGACGAGCTGACGGCGGCGCCGCCGGGTGCCGTGGTGGTCACCGGTGGTGACCGGATCTTCGCTGCCGGTGCCGACATCTCGGAGTTCGGCGGCGTCGCCGAGGCCGGCCCGATCACCGCCGCCTTCCACGGCGCGTTCGACGCGATCGCCGCGATCCCGCGGTTCGTCGTCGCCGCCGTCACCGGCTACGCCCTCGGCGGTGGCTGCGAGCTGGCGTTGGCCTGTGACTATCGCGTCGCCGGGCCGCGGGCGGCGTTCGGGCAGCCCGAGATCCTGCTCGGGATCATCCCCGGCGGCGGGGGCACCCAGCGCCTCGCCCGGCTCGTCGGCGCCAGCCGGGCCAAGGAGCTGTGCCTCACCGGGCGCCAGGTGCGCGCCGACGAGGCCCTGCGGATCGGGCTCGCCGACGAGGTCGTCGACGACGCCATGGCGCGGGCGCTCGAGCTGGCCGCCGAACTGGCCCGGGGGCCGCTCGTCGCCCAGGCACTGACGAAGCGGGTCGTCGACGCCGGGCTGTCGATGTCATTGGCCGACGGGTTGCGGGCCGAGCAGGCGGCGTTCGTCGAGGTGTTCGGCACCGACGACAGCCGGACCGGCGTGGCCAGCTTCCTCGAGCACGGCCCGGGCCGGGCGACGTTCGCCGGCCGCTGACCGTCGACGCGGCCGCTGACCGTCGCGCGCGTGCGGCGGGCGTCAGGCGCTGGTCGACTGCGCGAACTTGCGGATGGCGATCGCCGCGAACACGATCGCGATCCCGGCCGCCCACGCCAGGGCGATCCAGCCGTCCGAACCGGCCGGCACGCCGTTGTAGAGGTTGCGGCAGGCGTTGGTCAGGATCGTGAACGGGTTGTTGCGGGCGATCGGCTGCAGCCACTCCGGCATGTTGTTGACGTCGACGAACGCCGACGAGATGAACGTCAGCGGGAACATCCACAGGAACCCGGCCGAGTTGGCCGCCTCCACCGACCCGACCGACAGCCCGATCCACGCCTGGATCCAGCTGAACGCGTAGCTGAAGAAGAACATCAGCGCCGTGGCCAGGAAGGCCTGCCAGATCGTGCCCTCGATGCGGAACCCGACCAGGTAGGCGACGGCGAACATCACGGCGAACGTGATGACGTTGCGGCAGGCGTCCGAGAGCGTGCGTCCGATGAGGACGCCCCCCTGGTACATCGGGAGCGACCGCAATCGGTCGATGATCCCCTTGCTCAGGTCGTCGGCGACCCCAACGCCCGTGAACGCCGAGTTGAACAGCACCGTCTGGCAGAAGATGCCCGGGACGACGTACTGCTTGTAGTCGATGGGCGTGTCGACGGAGCCGCCGAACACGTACACGAACAGGACGACGAACATGATCGGCTGGATCGTGGCGAAGATCAGCAGTTCGGGGTTGCGGGGGACGGCGCGCAGGTGGCGGGTGGCCTCGGTCCAGCTGTCCTTGAGCACCCAGATCGGGCCGGTCGGGATCTCGGCCGCCGGGGCAGGGGTCACGTCGCTCTGCCCGGATGCGGTGGCGGTCGGATCGGAGGTGGTGGTCATCGGCTGATCGCTCCCTCGGGCTCGGAGGGCGTCGACCCGTCCGCCTCGACGGCACGCCCGGTGAGGGCGAAGAACACGTCGTCGAGCGTCGACGACCGGGGGGTGATGTCGGCGAACTCCACACCGGCGGCGTCGAGTCGGCGCACGGCGGCGGGAACGGCGCCCTCGATCTCCAGCACGGGCACGATGACGGTGCGTCCGTCCTCGTCGTCGCCGTGCACGACGGTCCCGCACGCCATCGGGCCGAGCGCCGCCGACACCTCCTCGAGCGCAGTGCCCTCGGCCAGCCGTGATCTCCAGGCGCTCGGCACCGACCTGCTGCTTGAGCTCCTCGCTGGTGCCGCGGGCGATGACGCGCCCGTGGTCGATCACGACGATCTCGTCGGCCAGCCGCTCGGCCTCGTCCAGGTACTGGGTGGTGAGCAACGTGGTAGTGCCGCCGGCCACGAGCTCCTCGATGAGCTCCCACACCGACTGGCGGCTACGCGGGTCCAGCCCGGTGGTCGGTTCGTCGAGGAACAGCACCGACGGGCGGGCGATGAGGCTCATGGCGATGTCGAGTCGGCGCCGCATGCCGCCGGAGTACCCCTTCACCAGCCGGTCGGCGGCGTCGCTCAGGTCGAAGCGGTCGAGCAGCTCGCGCCCGCGCTCACGGGCCGTGGCCTTGCTGAGGTGGAACAGCCGCCCGACGTGCTCGAGGTTCTCGAACGCCGTCAGCCGCTCGTCCACCGCCGCGTACTGGCCGGTCAGCCCGATGCGCGCCTTCGCCCGCATCGGTTGGGCCAAGACGTCGATGCCGTCGATGAACGCCCGTCCACGGTCGGGCTTGATCAACGTCGTGAACACGCGGACGGCGGTCGTCTTGCCGGCGCCGTTCGGACCGAGCAGGCCGACGACCTTGGCCCGCCCGACCTCGAGGTCGACATCGTCCAGGGCCTTCGTCTCGCCGAACTGCTTGACCAGGCCCTGCGCGAGCACGGCGGGTCCGTCGTCGTACCCCGGGCGCTGATCCATGTGGGCCGACCCTACCGAAGGGGTGTCAGGACCGGTCGAGGAGGTTTGGGTCGACCCCTTGCCAGGCGGCCGCACTGTGCCGGTTGTTCGCTCGCTCGCTGTGCTCGGTTGTTCGCTCGCTCGCTCTGCGGCCCAGGCGGGATGCGACCCAGGTCGAAGGGGCCGGGCAGATCGGGGTGCACCGGGACGACCCGGGCCGAGACGCCGTAGCTGCCGGCGACCCCGATCGTGATCTCGCCCGTGTAGCTGTCGGCGCCCGCCGGCCGCAGCTCGGCGATGTTGACGTCGCTGACGAACTCCCCGTCGTGGCCGAGCGAGCCGTGCACGACCTCGACGCGCACGTCCGCCGGAGTCAGTCCGGCGAGCGCGACCTTGACCTCGACGCTGCGCACGGCGCCGGCGGCGGCCATCGTGTCGTCGACGTCGACCGACGTGATGCGGACGTCGTCCCACGACGCCAGCACGCGGCTGCGCCACGCCGCCAGCTCGACCGCCGGCTTGGCGTTGTTCGAGGCCAGGTGGACCGACGACGCCGCCGCCGGCTCGTACAGCGCGGTCGTGTAGTCGCGCACCATCCGGGACGCCGTCACGGCCGGGCCGAGCGACGCCCACGCGTCGAGCACCATGTCGACCCACTGCCGGGGCACGCCGTCGCGCCCACGTTCGTAGAACTTGCGCACGACCTGGTTCTCGAGGATCGAGAACAGGCTGGCTGCCTCGCGCAGGTCGCGGCGGTCGAGGTCGGGATCGTCGTCGGCCGAGTCGATCGCCCACCCGTTCGTGCCGTCGTAGCACTCGTCCCACCAGCCGTCGAGGATGCTCAAGTTGAGGGCGCCGTTGAGCGCCGCCTTCATCCCGCTCGTGCCGCACGCCTCGAGCGGCCGCCGCGGCGTGTTCAGCCACACGTCGCAGCCGTGGTACATCGCCCGCGCGATCGAGATGTCGTAGTCGGCGAGGAACACGAAGCGGTGGCGCACCTCGGCGGTGCGGGCGAACTGCTCGATCCGCTGGATGAGCTCCTTGCCCGGCGTGTCGGCCGGGTGGGCCTTGCCGGCGAACACGAACTGGACCGGACGCTCGGCGTCGTGCAGCAGGGCGCGCAGCCGCTCCGCGTCCGACAGGAGCAGCGTGGCCCGCTTGTAGGTGGCGAAGCGGCGAGCGAAGCCCACCGTCAGCACGGTCGGATCGAGCACGTCCTCGCCGAGGCGCTGGCGGGCGAGGCGGACGAGCTCGTCGCGGCCGTCGTTGAGCGCCGCCCAGGCCTCCATCGCGTCCACGTCGTGGATCCGCGACCACCGTGAGGAGTCGGCGCCGGGCCAGTCCTCGCCGACGACCCGAGAGAACAGCGCGTCGACCCGTGACGACACCCAGGTGCGACCGTGCACGCCGTTCGTGATCGATCCGATCGGCACCTCGTCGACGGCGAGGTCGGGCCAGAGGCCCTGGAACATCTCGCGGCTCACGGCACCGTGGAGCTTGGCGACGCCGTTGGAGCGGGCGGCCAGGCGCAGGCCCATCACGGCCATGTTGAACTTGCCGTCCGGCTCGTCATCGCGCTCGCCGAGCGCGAACAGCTCCTCGAACGAGATCCCGAGCTCGTCGGCGAACGTCGTGAAGTAGTCCTCCATGAGGGCGCGTGGGAAGCGGTCGATCCCCGCCGGCACCGGTGTGTGGGTGGTGAACACGCCACCGCCGCGCACGGCCTCGATCGCCGCCTCGAACGAGAGGCCGGTGACCATGAGCTCGCGGACCCGTTCCAGGCCGAGGAAGCCGGCGTGGCCCTCGTTCATGTGGAAGACGTCGGGCATGATGCCGAGGGCCCGCAGGGCCCGTACCCCGCCGATGCCGAGGACGATCTCCTGGCGCAGGCGGTGGTGCTCGTCGCCGCCGTACAGCCGGTCCGTCACCGCGACGCCGTCGGGCGAGTTGCCGGCGACGTCGGTGTCGAGCATGTACAGCGGGATGCGGCCGACGTCCGTGCGCCAGACGTGGGCCTTCACCGTGTCGCCGGCCAGGTCGACGGACACCTCGACGCCGGTGTCGACGAACCCCAGCGAGAGCGGCGTGAAGTCGGCCACGCTCTCCTGCTGCCAGCCATCGGCGTCGAGGCGTTGGCGGAAGTAGCCCTCGGTGTACATCAGACCGACCGCGACCAGCGGTACCCCGAGGTCCGACGACGCCTTGAGGTGGTCACCGGCCAGGATCCCGAGGCCACCGGAGTACTGCGGCACGGCTTCGCTGATGCCGAACTCGGGGGAGAAGTAGGCGACCTGGCGCAGCGGCGAACCGTCGCGCCCGCCGAACCACGTGGTGCCCTTGAGCGCCGTCTGGAGGCGGCGTGACACCGCGCCGATGTCGTTGACGATCCCGGGGTCGGCGGCGAGCACGGCCAGCCGGTCGGCCGTGGTGGTGCGCACCATCTGCGCGGGGTGGGCGACCCCCGGTCGCCACCCTGGCCACAGCCGGGCGAAGAGCCGCGTCGCCTCCAGGTCCCAGCTCCAGTGGAGGTTGGCGGCCAGCTCGGGGAGGGCGGCCAGCCCCGGCGGGATGGCGGGTGTGACCTCGAAGCGTCGAACCGGGCGCATGGGCCCGGATGGTAGAAGACCCGATCAGGTGACGCTCCCTGAACGGTCCTCGCGCCGCGCCGGATGGTCAGGCCCGCCGGAGCGAGGCCGTCATCACGGCATGCTGGGGTGGCCGGCGTACACGCTGGCCGTGGCTCCGGCGATGGCGGTCCACGAGTAGCGGTCGGCGAGCAGGGCGGCTCCCTGCTTGCGCATGTCGTCGGCGAGGCCCGGGTCGCTGAGCACCGTCTCGATGCAGCTGGCCAGCTCGGCGGCGTTGCCGGGTTCGAACATCAACCCGGCGCCGGTGCCGTCGATCAGCTCGGCCAGCCCGCCGGTGCGGGCGACGACGAGTGGAGCGCCGCCGGCGAGGGCCTCCAGGGCGACGATCCCGAACGGCTCGTACAACGACGGGATGGCGACGCATCCAGCCCGGTGGACCGTGTCGCGCAGGCGGTCGTCGGGCAGGAACCCGGGCAGGTGCACGAGGTCGCTGACGCCCTCCAGGTCGATCTGCGACTGCAGCTCGGGCAGGTAGCTACCGCGCCCGCCGATCACGCACTGGATGCCGGCGACCCGTGACCGCAACAGGCGCATCGCCCGGGCGAGCACCTGGAACCCCTTCTCGTACTGCACCCGACCCCACGTGAACACGAGGGCCGACCGGGCGTCGTCGTCGCCCTCCGACCACCACGTGGGATCGATGCCGTTGGGGATCAGGTGGGTGCGCTCGGCCGCCAGCTCGAAACCGTCGATGACCTCGCTGACGAGGAACCGCGAGTTCGTGACGACCTCGTCGGCGTCGTGGGCCAACCAGGACTCGACGGCGTGGATCGTGCTCGGCTGGCCCGGCGGCACCCGCCCGCCGTGCTGGCCGCGCTCGGTGGAGTGGAACGTGGCGATCAGCTTGGCGCCGTGGATGGCGGCGAGGGTGTCGGCGGCCCATGCCACGTGCCAATCGTGGGCGTGGACCACGTCGGGCACCCACGACCCGAGGCGCGTCGACAGCTGCACGAGGTGGTGGTTGGCCGAGGCGACGCGAGCCACCAGCTCGTCGTCGGGGAGCCACGGCAGGTCGGTCCGCGCCCGCAGCACCCGGATGTCGCCGACCCGGCTGTCGGCCGGCGCACCTGGGTGCGACAGCGTGAGCAGGACCACGTCGTTGCCGGCAAGGGCCAGCGCCTGGCTCAGGCCGTCGACGTGGGCCGGCACGCCACCGACGGAGCGCGGTGGGAACTCCCAGGTCAACATCAGGACCCGCATCGGTCGCACCCTACCGGTGCCCGTCGTGGTCCCCGGGAGGCAGGGTCCGTGCGCCGAGTGGGTCCGCGAACGAGCGGACGACACGGCGCGGGCGATCGCTCCGGACACCGACGGGGGCTCGGGGCATGCTCGCGAGCGCCATGGAGTCGCTCACCCAGCCGCCGATGCGACCCGTCGTCACGGCCAGCATCACGCTCGGGTCGCCATCGGGGTGGCCGGCGTGGTCTTCGGCGTCGGCGCCGTCTCGACCGGCGGATCGATCGCCGCGCCGCTGATCGTCGTGATCCTCATCGGTGACTGGGTCACCGCCGTCGTTCGACGAGTGGCCTGAGCCGCTCGAGGTTGCCGCGCCAGATCCGGGGCATGACGGTGCGGCCACCGATGGCGGCGCCGACCGGCCCGGCCAACCACCACGGGAACCGCAGCTCCTCGTCCCACGTGAAGCGGGTGCGTCGGTCCCCGTCGAGCGGCTCGAGCGTGAAGCGCCCGGTCCCGGTGACGACGCCGTCGTGGCGCACGCCCATTGCCCGGTCCGGTTCCCACTCGACGATCTCCATCCGGTCGGTGAGGCGGATCGGTCCGATCCGCGTCACGCAGTCGAACGTCGTGCCGACGCCGCGCGTCTGGTCGGTGACGAAGCGGATGCTCTCGGCGTCGACCATCCAGTCGATGTGGGTCTCGACGGGTTCGAGCACGCGCCACACCTCGGCGGGCGGCGCCGCGTACTCGGCGCTGACCCGCACCCGGGTCACGCCGGCGTGCGGACGGCGCGGAGGGTCTCGGCGGCGAGCTCGGGCGAGATGACGTTGATCATCACGCCGGTGCCGCGCTCGAAGCCGGCCGACGTGACGAGGTTGGGCCAGAGGTGGACGTGCCAGTGGTACTGGCCCGAGTGCTCGTGCGGCGCGGTGTGCAGGCCCATGTTGTACGCGACGTCGCCGAGCGCGCTGTTCACGTGCTTGAGGGCGTCGCGGATCGCGATGCCCATCGCCTCGGCGCTCTGCTCGTCGGCGTCCTGCAGGTGCAGTTCGTGGCGGCGGGGCATGAGCAGCAGTTCGAACGGTGACGAGCTCCAGAACGGTGCGACGCACACGACCTCGTCGTCGGCGAACACCATGCGTTGCCCGTCGGCCAGCTCGGCCTCGATGGTGGTGCAGATCACGCACCCGCCGGCGAACCGGGCAAACGCCCGCTCCTCGTCGAGGATCTCGCCGGGCACGAACGGCAGCCCGAGGATCTGGGCGTGCGGGTGGGCGAGCGAGGCGCCGGCCTCACGACCGTTGTTCACGATCACCTGGGTGTAGCGGACCTTCGACGACGCGGCGTGCTCGGCCAGCCGGTGCTGCAGGATGCGCATGAACTCCGCGGCACCGGCGTCGTCGAGCTGATCGATGCCGCCCCGGTGGTCAGGGGTGTAGACGAACACCTCGTGGGTCCCGCTGGCCTCCGCGGTGACGTGCACGGGACCGAGGTGGTGGACGACGAAGCCGGACTCACCGTCGAACGCGGGGTACAGGTTGGGGATGACGCGCATCCGCCAGCTGCCGCCCGCGTCGAAGGTCTCCAGCGCAGGGAGGGTGGAATCCTCGTGGCCGGGGCAGAAGGGACACAGTCGTGGGGAGTCGATCTCCAGCTCCGGCGCCCGTGGCGCGAAATCGGAAGGTCGCTGAGCCCGCTCGGCCACGATCGTGACCCACCGCCCGGTGAGTGGGTTGAGACGCATCTGACTCACAATGAGGTCCAGGATATGCCCGTTCGCGGTGGGGGGGCGGTCATCCGCCACCCCGCAGGGTGACAGCCCTGGTCGCGGTGTAGACGCTGACGTGGAACGGGCACTCGGCGTCGAACGCCGTGCCTGCGAAATCGGCCCACCGGTCGTGCAGGGACAGGCCGGCGGCGGACGCCATCGCGTCGAGCTCGGCCGGTGTCGCGTAGCGGATCGCCCACGGTCGCAGGCGCACCCGGCCTCCGTCGGTGAACGACACGAAGTGCCCCGCGGCCCGTCGGCTCTCGGGTTCGTGGGCCGAGATCGACAGCACGACGTCGGTGGCGGACATCGACCGCACCTCCACGACGGTGCCCGAGCGCGGCGGGTCGTCGGGCACGAACGCCTCCACCACGAACGCTCCGCCCGGTGCCAGCCGTCCGGCGACTGCGGCGAAGCAGGCCGCCTGGCGGCCCGCTGATTCCAGCAGGAACAGCGAGTTGTAGGCGACGAGGACGGCGTCGTACGGACCGTCGGGCAGATCCTCGACCATGTCGCCGGCGATGCGTCGGACGCGTCCGTCGGGATCACGGGCGGCGAGGCGCTCCAGCATCGCGTCGCTGGCGTCGACGCCGTCCACGTCCACCCCGCGCGTGGCGATCGGCAGCGCCAGGCGGCCGGTGCCGACGGCGAGCTCGAGGACGCGGGGACGGCGGTGGGGTCCGGCCGAGCGGCGGGCGACGGCGGCGACGAGGTCGGCGGTCGCCTGGGCGTCCCCGATCCCGCGGTACCAGTCGTCGTACACGTCGGCGAACGCGTCCCCGTACGACGAGCGGTCGTAGCCCTCCACACTGCCGTTCTACCGCGGCCGGCCGTCGCGTCCGCCGTTAGCGTTGCGTGTCGTGGGTGAGCCGAGCGAGTCCCCGAGCGAGCGAACGACGTCGCTGGGTGAGCCGAGCGAGTCCCCGAGCGAGCGAACGACGTCGCTGGGTGAGCCGAGCGAGTCCCCGAGCGAGCGAACGACGTCGCTGGGTGAGCCGAGCGAGTCCCCGAGCGAGCGAACGACGTTGCTCGGCGGCGCGAGTCCCCGATCCAGCGAACGACGCGGCCCCTCCCGGCTCGGTCTACCTCGACCACGCGGCGACCACGCCGATGCGCGCCGACGCGGTCGAGGCGATGTTGCCGTTCCTCCAGGAGCGGTTCGCCAACCCGAGTGGCGCCCACGGCCCGGCCCGTGACGCCCGGCGGGCGCTCGACGAGGCGCGCGACGTCGTCGCCGACGTGATCGGCTGCCGGCCCGGCGAGGTGGTGTTCACCAGTGGCGGCACGGAGAGCGACAACACGGCGATCACGGGGGCGGTGGCACGCGGCCGGGCCGTGTGCTCGGCGGCCGAGCACCATGCGGTCCTGCACGCCGTGGAGCGATCCGGCGGTGACGTGGTGAGCGTCGACGAGGCCGGGTGCATCGACCTCGCCGCCCTCGCGTCCGCGCTCGGGCCCGACGTCGGGGTCGTCAGTGCGATGACCGTCAACAACGAGGTCGGTTCGATCACCGACGTCGCCGCCGTCGCCGCTGTCGTCCGGGAGCGCGCAGGAGGCGCGATCCTCCACACCGACGCGGTCCAGGCGCCGTGCTGGCTCGACCTCCGCCCGATCTGGTCGGACGTCGACGCGCTGTCGCTGAGCGCTCACAAGTTCGGTGGTCCGAAAGGCGTGGGCGTCCTCGCTGTCCGGGACGGCGTCGCGCTCATCCCGCTCCTCGTCGGAGGGGGCCAGGAGCACGACCGTCGCAGCGGCACCCACGACGTCGCCGGCATCGTCGCCATGGCGGTGGCCCTCGCCGCGACCGATGCCGAGCGACCGGTCTCAGCGGCCCGGATCGGCGCCCTGCGCGACCGCCTCGTCGCCGCGGTCACCGAGGGCGTGCCGGGCGTGCGGGCGACGGTCGCCGCGCCGCGTCGGGTCGCCGGGTCGGCCCACCTGCTCTTCGAGGGCGTCGAGAGCGAGGCCCTGCTGTACCTGCTCGACCGCTCGGGCGTCGCCGCGTCGGCGGCGTCGGCGTGCGCCAGCGGGGCGATGGAGCCGTCGCACGTGCTGGCGGCCATGGGCGTCGAGCGGCACTGGAGCAACGGGGCGCTGCGGATGACGCTCGGGCGCACGACGACGGTGGAGGACGTCGATGCCGCCGCAACTGCGGTCGTCGACGCCGTCCGCACGCTGCGGACCCGGACGAGGGCGCTGGCGCGATGAAGGTGCTCGTGGCGATGAGCGGCGGTGTCGACTCGTCGGTGGCTGCTGCGTTGCTCGTCGCCGAGGGCCACGAGGTGGTCGGCGTGACCCTGCGCCTGTGGGGTGGCGAGAGCGACACCGGGTGTTGCAGCGTGTCCGACGTCGACGACGCCCGGCGCGTCGCGCAGCAGCTCGGCATCGACCACCTCGTGTTCAACTTCACGGAGGACTTCGAGGATGCGGTGGTCGCGCCGTACGTGAGGGCGCACGCCGACGGCACGACGCCGAACCCGTGCATCGAGTGCAACCGCCGGGTCAAGTTCACCCGCCTCGCCGAACGCGCCGCCGTGCTCGGCTTCGACGCCGTCGCCACCGGGCACCACGCCCGGATCGGGCGCCGGGACGGCCGGTACACGTTGCGTCGCGGCGCCGACCCGGCCAAGGACCAGAGCTACGTCGTCCACGTGCTCGGCCAGGACCAGCTGGCCGCGACGCTGTTCCCCGTCGGACACTTCGCGGCGAAGGCCGACCTGCGGGCCGTGGCCGCCGAGCTCGGCCTGCGGACGGCGGCCAAGCCCGACAGCCAGGACGTGTGCTTCATCACGTCGACCGGCGGTCGCCGGCGCTTCCTGGGGCGGCGCCTGGAGCTGCACGCGGCCGACGTCGTCGACGTCGCCGGCGTCAGCCTCGGCCGCGTCGACGCCGTCGAGCTCCTGACGATCGGTCAGCGCAAGGGCCTCGGCCTGCCGGGCGGCGGCCCGAAGCGCTACGTGCTCGACGTCGACCGGGCCGCGGCCACCGTGGTGGTCGGTGACGAGGTCGACCTGCATCGGGACGGGGCCGAGATCGAGCGGGTCACCTGGGTCGACCGTCCGGTCGCCGGCCGCGTCCTCGTGCAGTGCAGCGCTCACGGTCGCCCGCTGCCGGCGACGATCGAGCCCGACGGCGACCGCGCCGTGCTGCGGTGGGAGGAGTCGGCGCGACGGGTCGCGCCGGGTCAGAGCGTCGTCGTGTACGACCCCTCCGACCGCTACGTGCTCGGCGGTGGGCTGGCGACCTGAGCGGGCGGGACCAGCGTGAGCGAGCACGGCGAGGTGAGCCGAGTGAGTCCCCGAGCGAGGGGTGGCTCGGCGGGATGACCATCCTCCGCGGCGCGGTGATCACCATGCGCCCGGCCGGGCCGGCCGACGTCGACGACCTCGTGGCGATCCGCGGGCTCCCCGAGGTCCGGGCGCGGTGGGACGAGACGGCCGACGAGGACGTCGTCGCCGCGGTCACCGGCGTGCTGGCCGATCCCGACGAGCAGCTCTTGGTCATCGAGCTCGCCGGCCACATCGTCGGGGCGGTGGAGTGGGCGGCCAACGGCGACCCCCAGTACGCCCACGCCAGCTTGGACATCTACGTCGACCCGGCCGTGCACGGGCGCGGCATCGGCACCGACGCCGTGCGGACGCTCGCCCGCCACCTCGTCGCCGACCTCGGCTTCCACCGCCTCGTGATCGATCCGGCCGCCGACAACGACGCGGCGATCCGGTGCTACGAGAAGGTCGGCTTCCGTCCCGTCGGTGTCATGCGCCAGTACGAGCGGGGCGCCGATGGCACGTTCCACGACGGCCTGCTGATGGACCTCCTGGCCGACGACCTCCGCTGATCGCGCCGCGGTCACAGAGTCAACGGCCGGTGAGGCGTCGACGAGCCGCCTCGCGCAGCACGGCGCCCGGCCGCGAGGGCGCGACGAGGAGTGCGGTCATGTGGACGGCGGTGCCCTTCGGCGTCGCCGGCCGCGGCGCGAGGACGGCCGTCGCGGCGTCGACGAGCGCGATCTCGACCGCGACACCGGGCGTCGGGCCGGTGAGGTCGAGCGCTCCGGTGCGCGCCGTCACGAGGCCGAGGCCGGCGATCTGGCGTCGCGGCAGCATGACGGTCTCGGCGAGGACCACCGGGTCGTGCACGACGAGGCCGGCCGGCACGGCCACGAGCCAGCGGCGGCTGAGCTGATGCCAGCGCACCGGCAGGAACCACGCCGCCCCTGCGGCCACGAGCGTGGCGACGGCGGCCAGCGTCCACGACCGTGCCGCCCAGGCGAGCGGTGCGGCGATGATCGCCGCGACCCACACGAGCCAGGTCACCACCGTCGCCGCGAGGTAGCCGTACGGCGGGCGCAGGGGGAACCGGTCCTCGTCGCCGTACGCCGACGCCTGCACGTACGTCCGTCCCGTGTCGGCGGCGTCGACGAGCACGGTGGCGATGACGGCGGGGATGGCGAGCGCCAGCACGGCGCCTCCGTCGGCGCCCGCCGCCAGCGTGAGGGCGGCCACGACGACGGCGCCGGGCACGATCGCCCGCACCGCGGTGAGGGTGGCCAGTCCGGGCACGGCGAGTACGAGTGCGCCGGCCGCCCACCCGACCCACGCGCCGGCGGTCGCCGCGAGCTGGACGGCGTCGCTGCGGTCGGCGACCGCGCCGCCGACGGCGCGGTCGCCGACGACGGCGATCGCCAGCCACGCGGCGCGGGCGGCCCACAGGGTCAGCCGGCCGGGCCGCACCCGTGCCGCGGGCGCACCATGTCGTGGTTCCGGGCCGGGCACCCCCGCACACTTGCCGACGGGGCGTGGGCCGAGCGAGTCCCCGCGGCGCGTCCCGATCCGTCGCCGGGCGCGCCGGTCGGCTAGAAGTAGGGAGCTTCAGGTCCGTTCGGATGGTCCATCCCGAACGGGAGGGAGGTCGCACCTCGACGGGGTGCGGGAAGGAGTTGCGATGGCGGCGGTCGGGGCCCCAGTCGGGTGCGCGGGCGGCAGTGGTCGGCCTCGCGCGGTCGGCCCGGTGACGACGACGGGACGCATGGTGCCGCCCCTCGGCGACCGCGTCCGGGCCGGCTCGACGACCGGCATCGGCAGCCTGCCCCACCGGTCGGCGCTCGACGCGGCGATGTTCGCGCTGCGCGAGTACGACCTGCCGGCCATCCCGACGCTGCCTCGGCGCTCACCTGCCGAGGCGATGGTGGCCCAGGCGATCGTCGGGGTCCCTGGGATCTCGCTCGGCCAGTACGGGTCGATCGCCGTGGACGCCGATCACCTCGATCCCGAGGCGTCCGTGGTGACCGACTTCACGAACGACGCGTACACCGGGATGCGCACGTTCCTCGCCGTCGCCGCGGCGCGGCGCTACGGCGGCCCCGTCAAGTGGCAGTTCGTCGGTCCCGTGACCCTCGGGGCCGCGCTCACGCGTGCCGGGGTGCCGGTCGACGTGGCGTTCCGCGTCGCGATCGCCGCCGTCCGGGCCCATGTGGCCGCGGTCGCCGATGCCGTCGCCGCCGCCCTGCCGTCGTCGCCGCAGCTCGTCTGGCTCGACGAGCCGTGGTTCGGCGAGCTGATGCAACCCGGGTTCCCGATCGCACCCGACCCGGCCATCGACCTGCTGTCGGGCGCGATGGCCGTCGTCGAACCGCTGGCGACCGTCGGCGTCCACTCGTGCGCGGACGTCGACATCGCCTCCCTGCTGGCGGCCGGCCCACAGGTGCTCGCCGTGCCGGCGAGCCCGCAGCTGGCAGCCGTCGCCGGCTACCTCGTGCGCTTCCTGGAGCGCGGCGGGCGCATCGCGTGGGGTGTCGTGCCCACCGACGGGCCGATCCTGACGACCAGCGACCGCTCGTGGCGCCAGCTGAGCGATCTCTGGTGCGATCTCGTCGCGCGAGGCGCCGACCCGATCGTGCTGCGTCAGCAGTGCCTCGTGACGCCGCAGTGCGGCCTCGGGCTGCACACGCCGGTGGTCGCCGACCGGGTCGTCGGACTCGTCCGCGAGATCGGACGGCGGATCAGCGACCAGGCCGTCGCCAGCCGCTTCGCGCTCGGCGCCTGACGTCCGGCGCGCACCCCTCACCTAGCCTCTCGACCGTGAGCGCGGCCGGCGACGTCGAGGCGACCGGGGCGAGCGAGGCCGACGACCTCGCGGCCCGGATGGCGATGCTGAGCGAGCTGGTCGCGTACCACAACCGCCGCTACCACGAGCTCGACGACCCCGAGATCACCGACGGCGAGTACGACCTGCTCGCCCGTGAGCTGCGCCAGCTCGAGGCCGACCACCCCGAGCTCGTCGTCGAGGGCACGGCGAGCCAGGACGTCGGCGGTGCGCCGAGCACGCTGTTCGCGCCGGTCGTGCACGCGGTGCCGATGCAGAGCCTCGACAACGCCATGAGCGCGCAGGAGTTGCTGGCCTGGGGCCAGCGTGTCGCCAGGGGCCTCCCCGACGAGACGGTCCGGTACGTCTGCGAGCTGAAGATCGACGGGCTCGCCATGAGCATCCGCTACGAGGGCGGGCGGTACGTCCAGGCCGCCACCCGAGGTGACGGCCGCACCGGGGAGGACGTCACCGCCAACGTGGCGACGATCGCGGTCGTCCCCAAGCGGCTCGTGGCGCGCGCCGACGCCCCGGTGCCCGAGGTCATCGAGGTCCGCGGCGAGGTGTACCTGCCGGTGGCCAGCTTCGAGCGCATGAACGAGGAGGCGGCGGCCGCTGGCGAGCGGTTGTTCGTCAACCCCCGCAACGCCGGCGCCGGCAGCCTGCGCCAGAAGGACCCGTCGGTGACGGCGAAGCGGGACCTGTCGTTCTGGGTGTACCAACTCGGCGAGGTCGTCGGCGGGCCCCCACTCGCGCGCCACACCGACGGCCTCGAGCTCCTCGCCCGGCTCGGGTTCCCCGTCAACCCCGAGGTGAAGGTCTTCGAGTCGCTCGCCGATGTCGCCGCCCACTGCCGCGCACTGGGAGCACCACCGCCACGACCTCGGGTACGAGATCGACGGCGTCGTGGTGAAGATCGACGACGTCGAGCAGCGCAACCGGCTCGGCTCGACGTCCCGGGCGCCGCGCTGGGCGATCGCCTACAAGTTCCCGCCCGAGGAGCGCACGACAGTGCTCAACGACATCCAGGTGTCGATCGGGCGCACCGGCCGGGCCACGCCGTTCGCCGTGCTGGAGCCGGTGTTCGTCGGCGGGTCGACGGTCGGCATGGCGACGTTGCACAACGAGGACCAGGTGCGGGCCAAGGACGTCCGCCCGGGCGACACCGTCATCGTGCGCAAGGCCGGGGACGTGATCCCCGAGGTCGTGGGACCGGTCTCGTCGATGCGGCCGGCCGACAGCGAGCCCTGGACGTTCCCGACGACCTGCCCGTGCCCGCGGCACAGCACGCTCGTCCGGCTCGAGGGCGAGGCCGACACGCGCTGCGTCGAGCCAGCGTGCCCGTTCCAGCGCGACCAGCGCGTCATCTACTTCGCGTCGCGCGGCGCGCTGGACATCGAGGGCCTGGGCGAGCGCACGGTGTTCCAGCTGACGAGTGGCGAGCCCCCGCTCGTCGCCGATGCCGCCGACCTCTACTCCCTGACCCAGGAGCAGTTGCTGACGCTCGAGGGCTTCGCCACCGTGAGCGCCGAGAAGTTGCTGGCCGCGATCGATGGCTCCCGCCACCGGCCACTGCCGCGGCTGCTGACGGCGCTCGGGATCAAGCACCTCGGCCCGTCGGCGTCGCAGGCCCTGGCCGCCCACTTCGGCACGCTCGACGCGATCATGGCGGCGACGAGCGAGCAGCTGGCCGCCGTCGAAGGGCTCGGTCCGATCATCGCCGATGCCGATCGCGACGTGGTGCTCGTTGGACGCCAACCGGGCGTTCGTCGAGAAGCTGCGGGCTGCCGGTGTCGATTTCGGTGTGCCCGTCGAGCGGGGCCCGGAGCTGCCGCAGGTGCTCGCCGGCAAGGCGGTCGTCGTGTCGGGGACGCTGGAGGGCTACACCCGGGAGGAGGCCGAGCAGGCCATCGTCGCCCGGGGCGGCAAGAGCCCGGGGAGCGTCAGCAAGAAGACGTTCGCCCTCGTCGTCGGCGACAGCCCCGGCGCCAGCAAGGTCACCAAGGCCGAGGCGGCCGGCGTCCCGGTCCTCGACGGCGCGGCCTTCGAACACCTCCTCGAGACCGGCGACCTCCCCGCGTAGCCGGCCACCCCGCCATGTCCGAGCGCTCGGGACGGCGGCTCTCCCGCAGACTGCCGGCGGAGGGCGAGGAACCTGCACCCCCGGCCGCAGTCTGCGGATCTGGTGCGACCCGAGCGGCGGTCCCGACCGGCTCGCCACCTGCTCAGGTCGGGGCGCGCGTCCCGTTCGTCGTCGGCGTCCCGGTGAGCACCGACTTCAGGGTCTGGGCGGCACCGAGCAGTGCGGCCGATTCGTACGGCACGACGATCTTGGCGTTGTCGCTCTCGGCGAACTTGGACAGGGCGTCGAGCTGGAGGATGGCCACGAGCGTCGAGTCCGGTTCGCCCCGCTTGATCGCGCCGTACACGGTCTCGATGGCCTGGGCCCTCCCCTCGGCCTCGAGGATGGCGGCCTGCCGCTCGCCCTCGGCCCGCAGGATGGCGGCCTGCCGCTCGCCCTGGGCCTTGCGCACGGATGCCTGGGCGTCACCCTCGGCGACGTTGATCGCCGACTGCTGCTGGCCCTCGGACTGCAGGATCTTCGCCCGCTTCTCCTGGTCGGCCTGCTTCTGCAGGGCGAGCGCCTGGAGGATCTGCGGCGGCGGGGCGATCTCGATGATCTCGATCCGGTTGATGCGGATGCCCCACTTGTCGGTGACGGCCTCCATCTGCTGCTGCACGTCGGTGTTGATGCGCTCCCGCTCCGACAGCGCCTCGTCGAGCGTGAGCGTGCCGATCACCGAGCGCAGCGCGGTGCGGGCGAGGGCGTCGATGGCCACGTCGAAGTTGGCGATGGTGAAGAGTGCGGTCTCGGCCACGACGACCTGGGTGAAGATCGTGGCGTTGACGGTCACGACCACGTTGTCCTTGGTGATGACGTCCTGGCGGTCGCCGGGCCGCGGGATCTCGCGGATGTCGACTCGTTGCAGCGAGTCGAAGAACGGCCGGATCAGCACGAGTCCCGGGTCGTGGGTGAAGCGGTACTCACCGAGGCGCTTGACGACACCGACCGTGCCCTGCTGGACGATGTTCACCATGCTGCGCAGTGCCGCGAGGAGGACGAGGATCACCAGCGCGGCGACCGCGAGGCCAACGATGGTGGGCACCGAGATCGCGAACATGGTCATAGCTCTCCTTGGAGGTCGACGGGCAGGTGTCCGTCCGCCGGCCAGACGATGAGCGTCGTCCCCTGGACGCCCGTGATGAGGACCTTGGTGCCGGCGGGGAGGGGATGGTCGCTACCGCTGACGGCCCGCCAGCGCTCGCCGGCGAGGTCGACGTGACCGACGTTGTCCTCGTCGCCGACCGTGTCGACCGTCAGGACCTCGTGGCCGATGAACCCGCCGTGGACGCCCTTGCCGCGGTGTCCGCCCTGACGGGCGACGAGGCCGCTGACGCGCGGACGCACGAGCAGCACGCCGAGGATGCTGACGACCACCGCGACCACGACCTGCACGAACAGGGCGCTCGGCCACACGACCGCGACTGCCGCCGCAGCGATGCATCCGACGGCGACGAAGAGCGCGTACAGGGCGAGGTGGTGCAGCTCGACGGCGATGAGGAGCACACCGACGGTGATCCAGGCAATGGCCACTGCAACCTCGATTCGCGGACCATGCTACGGGTCACGGTCCGCGATCTCGTGGCGGGTGAGCCGAGCGAGTCCTCGAGTGAGCGAGCGAGGCGGCTCGTCAGCGGTACACGTCGGCAACGATGGCCGAGGAGTCGAGGCCGGAGCGGACGCCCATGCCCGGGCGGACGAACCCCTCGAGCACGTCGATCACGACGCGTCGGGTCATGCCCTCAGCGTCGGTGGCCACGATCACCCGCGCCGGCGCACGCCACGGCGCCGCGGCCGGCACGAGCACGGCGGTGTCGCCCTCCACCGCCCGCACGGTGCGCAGCGATCCCCGATCGAGGGCCCGAATTCGGCGGCCATGCCAGCCTCCGCAGGGGGCGCTCCGGAACCTCGGCGCGGCGTCAGTCCGAGTGGCGGGCGAGGAGCAGGAGCCGGTGGCGGTCGAGGGCGGCGCCAGCTGCCCGGGCCGCGTCGTGGCCGGCAGCACCGAGCGTGGCGTGGGCGCGCTCGTCGACGGCACGGATGTCATCGCGGTGCGTCGCGGCCTCGGTCGGCGGCGCGGCCGCCCGGACGACCGCCGCCCCAGCCAGCAACATGACCGCGGCGGCCGGGTCGCGCCGCACCGACGCGCACCCTTCGACGGCGAGGGCCAGCACCGCGCCGTCCTCGGACCGGATCGCGGCGGACAGGGCGCGACCGTGGTGGAGCGCGGCGTCGACGATCGCCCCCCGCTGGGACGCGAGGAAGCCGAGGCAGGACTCGGAGAACGCCACCCCGGCGGGCAGACCGGCGGCGGTGTACCACTCGAGCGCGGCGGTGTGCGTGCGCTCGGCGCGGGACAGGTCGCCCACCGCCCGTGCCGCCAGTCCCTCGCGGTTGCGGGCAGCAGCAACCACGGTGCCGTCGAAGTGCGTCCAGTCCTCACCCCGGTCGGCGAGGAACGTCCGCCACTGCGCCGCCAACTCGCGCTCTCCGCACCGATCGGCCAGCGGGGCGAGCAGACGGGCCTGGGCCGTCACGGCACGGTGCAGGCGCAGCTCGTCGACGAGTCGCAGGCCGTGCTCGATGTGGCGGTATGCAGCACCCGGGTCCTCCAGCACGTCGGCGACCATCCCGAGGACGTAGCTGATGCGGCTCATGGCGAAGCGATCACCGATGCGCCGGGCGAACACCTGGGCGGCGTGGGCCGCGGCAACTGCTCGGTCGAACGCACCGTCGACGACCGCGAACGTGCCGTCCATCGCCCGCACCATCGCCGATCCGTAGTCGTCGCCCGAGCGGTCGAACACGGCTGTCGCCTCGCGCACCAGAGCCGCCACCTCGTCGCGGTCGACGGGCTCGCCGATCGCCGCCCGCCGGCCCAGCGTCACGAGGAGCAGGAGCTTGACGCGGGCGGATTCGAGGACGTCGCCGGCGGCGAGGTAGATGGTGAGCGCCTCGCGTTGGCGGCGCTCGGCGATCGCCAGCTCGTGGTGCAGCTCGGCCCCGAGCGCCTCCCCGGCGGCGCTCGGCCCCGGCGGCTCGGCGTACAGCCCGCTGCCGGCGAGCACCGCTGCCCGCAGGCGCGGCGGCGCGTCGGCGCCCGCAGCGAGGCTGGCCTCGAGCCACAGCCGGGCGTCGTGTCGACGACCGCGGAACCACCACGGCCGCAGCAGCGCCGCGACGAGCCGCAGCGCGCCCTCCGGGTCGCGGTCGACGGCGTCGGCGAGCGCGGTCCGCAGGTTGTCGTGCTCGTCGTCGAGGCGAGCCAGCCAGTCCAGCTGGTCCCGTCCCGTCGACTCCTCCTCGACGCGCTCGGCGAGGCGGGTGAACGCCCGGAGGTGGGCGGCACGGGCCTCGTCGAGCTCGCCGCCCTCTTGCAGGCGCCGCAGCCCGTACGCCCGGACCGATTCCAGCATCACCAACCGGACCGCCCGGCCGCCCCGTTCGGCGACGAGCAGCGACCGATCGACCAGCCGGGTCGCCAGCTCGAACGCATCGGGCCCGCAGACCTCCTCGGCCGCTTCGATGGTCGCCCCGCCGGAGAACACCGACAGGAGGCGCAGCATCCGGCGCTCGTCCTCGAACAGCAGGTCGTAGCTCCAGTCGATCGCCGCTTCGAGGCCGTCGTGGCGGGCCGGGCCGCCACGACCCTCGCGCCGCAGCAGCGCGAAGCGGTCGCGCAGCCGGTCGACGATCTCGGGCACCGGCAGGGTCTTGGTGCGGGCCGCGGCCAGCTCGATCGCCAACGGCAGCCCGTCGAGGTGCCGGCACAGCTCGATGAGCTCGTCCTGATCGTCGATCGAGCCCGCGGCCGCGTCGAACATCGGCTGGACGGCGCGAGCTCGTTCGGCGAAGAGCTCGGCGGACTCCTCGTCGTCCAGCGGAGCCACGGCGAACTGGCGCTCCCCTTCGACGCCGAGGGGTTCGCGGCTCGTCGTCACGACGTGCAGGCCGGGGCACTCGGCGAGCAGCACGAGCGCGCACGACGCGGCCGCCGCCACGACGTGTTCGCAGTTGTCGATGACGACGACGACGTCGCGCGTCCCGAGTCGGTCCGCGGCCCGACGCTCCGGGCTCGGTGGCGGTCGTCCGTCGGCGCAGGCCCGCTCGGGCGCGCCGAGACCGATCGCGATCGTCTCGGCCACGGAGGCCGCCTCGACGACGGGTGCCAGCTCGACGAACCACACCTCGCGTTCGTCGGCGAGCTGGCGCACGAGCTCCAGTGCCAGGCGTGTCTTGCCGACGCCGCCGGGCCCGACGATCGTCGTGAGGCGGGTGGCGTCGACAGCGGCACGGAGCGCAGGCAGCTCGCGCCGCCGGCCGACGAACGACGTCAGTGGCGCCGGCACCACGGGGCGGACGACGAGCGGCGACAGGGCGATCGGTGCCGCCAACGCCGGGTCATGGGCCAGGACGGCCCGCTCGATCGCCTGGAGCTCGGTGCTCGGGTCGAGGCCCAGCTCCTCGACGAGGTGGTCGCGCGCGTCGCGGTACGCCTGCAGGGCGTCGGCCTGGCGGCCGCAGCGGTACAGGGCGGTGATCAGCTGGACCCGGAAGCGCTCCCGCAACGGGTGGCGCTCGACCAGGTGGGCGACGGCCTCGACGACGTCGGCGTGGCGACCCATCGTCAGCTCGCCGTCGAGCAGCCCCTCGTGGGCACCGAGCACGAGGTCCTCCAGGCGGGCGCTGGCCTCGCGGGCGAACCACCGGTCGTCGAGCTCGGCCAGTGGTGGACCTCGCACCAACTCCACTGCGGCGCGGAACCGTCGCACGGCACCGGCGTGGTCGCCGCGGGCGGACGCATCGCGTCCCTCGTGGACGAGGCGCGTCAACCGGCCCACGTCGACTTCCTCAGGGGCGATTCCGAGGGCGTAGCCGCCACCGACGTGGGTGACGGTGTCGCGCCCGAGCAGCCGGCGCAGCTGGGACACCAGGGCCTGCAGCGCGTTCGCCGGGTTGCCGGGTTGCTCGTCGCCCCACAGCTCCTCGGTGAGGCGGTCGACGGACACCGGCTGCGGCGCGGCGAGCGCGAGCATCGCCAGCAACGTCTGCAACTTGTTCCCGGCGACGGCGGCGACCCGGTCTCCCGTCCGCACCTCGAACGGGCCGAGCAGCCCCACCCGGACGGCGCCCTCCATGTCGATCCCTCCGTCGGCGCACGGGGCTCGCGAGCCCCGTCGCGGGACGCTAGCCGCCGACGGGGGGCCGCCGTCCCGGTCCCGCCGGTGCCGGCGTCAGCGTGACGTCAGGCCCAGTGCGCATGGTGGTCTCATGCCGCCGCACGCCGCCCTCTGGGACGGCCCGCCGCTGAGCACCACCAGCGAGCACGCGGCGGCGCGCTACCAGGCCGGCATCGCCGCGTTGGTCGCCGGCAGTGGCCACGCCGGTCGGTTGCTCGAGGCGGCGCTGGCGGCCGATCCGGCGTTCGTCCTCGCCGCCGTCGGATTGGCCGTCAGCCGGGTCGTCGACGGCGGCGCCTACTGTCGGGTCGTCGCGCCGGCGGGATCGGCGTCGCGCGGCGAGCGTCAGCACGTCGAGGTCGTGAACGCCACGCTCGGCGGCGACGCGGACGCGTGCCCGCGACCTGCGCCGCGAGCACCTCGTGGAATACCCCGGGGACCTCCTCGTCGTGTGGCTCCCGGCCGTCGCCGCGCCCCACGTTCGATGATGGCTCAGATGTACTGCCGCCGGTCGAGGTGGTGGAAGCACAGCCAGCCGGGCAGGATCGGCAGCCAGAACGTGATCAGCCGGTAGCTGAGCACGACGGCCACCGCGATGCCCGGGTCCATGCCGATCCCGGTGAACCCGGCGACGAGCGCGGCCTCGAGCGCCCCGAGCCCCCCGGGCGTCGGCGCCGCGGCGGCGAGGAGCGACGCCCCCAGGTAGACGGCGCCGACGTCGGCGAAGCTGGCGCCGCCGTCGAACGCCGCCGACGAGAACGAGAGCGCGGCGATGTAGGCGAGCGTGACACCGACGGACCCGCCGAACAGCGCGAGGAGCCGCAGCGGCGACCGGGCGAGCGCGAACACCCCGGCGGCCGACTGCCGCAGTGTCGGGAGCACGCGGCGGCGGACCTGGGACCGCCCCCAACGGGTGGCCATCGCCAGCCCCACGAGGGCGAGCACGACGGCGATCACCACGAGCGCGGTGCTGCCGCCCGGGATCGAGAAGCTGCTCGACCCGCTGCGCCCGGCCCAGGCGAAGAACACGGCGAGCAGGCCGACGTGGACGATGCCGCCGGCGACGACGTTCAGGCCGACGCCGGTCACGGCGTCGGGGGCGGGGATCCCGGCCTTCTGCATGTAGCGGACGTTGAGGGCCATGCCCCCGACGTTGGCCGGCGTGACGCGGTTGACGAACGACGATGCCATCGTGACCTCGAACGTCGGCACGAACGGCAACGCCTCGCGCACGCCGCCGAGCAGCCCGACGGTCGCCGCCACATACGTCAAGATCGACATCACGGCGGCACCGCCCAACCACAGCCAGTTGGCCGACCGCATGGCGTCGACGCTGTCGTCGACGTTGGCCAACTGTGGCAGCAGCACGTAGAACGCGCCCGTGAGCATCATGATCACGACGACAGTGCGAAGTCGCACCCGGACGAGGCGTTCGAGCGGGACGGGTGGCGATGCGGTCGCCGCGCCGACCTCCTCGCGCAGCGTGCGGAGCGTCGACGACGACGTGGCCCGCCGCGTCGCCGCCGACAGGGCGAGCGGCTGCAAATAGGGCAGCGCGGCGGCGAGGTCGCCCGGCGAGATCGCGTCGCCGGCGGCCGCGATCACCGGACCGGGCCCGACCAGGTCGGCCAGCGACGCCAGGAGCTCAGCTCGATCGATTGCCTGGGCGCGGCTGTCGGCGGCCGACGTCCCTGCGCCGAGGTCGATGACGACGGGACGTCCGGTGTCGTTCACGATGACGTTGGCCGCCCGCAGCGCGCCGTGGGCGAGGCCGGCGGCGTGGAGCGCACTTGTCTCGCGCCACACTGCGGTGAGGAGGTCGCCGTCGATCTCGTCGGCGGCCAACTCGTCGAGGCGGCGCCCCCCGACGTCGGTCATCACGAGCACGGCCGCACCGTCAGGCAGGCCGACGACGGCGCGCATCGGCGGGCACGTGACGCCGTCGCGCGATGCCAGCAGCAGCAGGAGGGCTTCGTGTTCGACATCGCCCACCAGCGACGCCGCCGCCGCACCACCGGCGTCGCGCAGCATCGACGTGCGATAGGCGCGGTAGAGGAGGTCGGCGTCGCGACTGTCGCGGGCGTACACCTTGAGGAACAACGGCCCCTGGGCGGCCGTCGCGCGGTAGAGCTGCGAACGTCCGCCCATGGCCCGCACCAAGTCGAGCCGGGTGATCGCGAAGCCCGCGATGCCCAGGGCCGCGACGACGGACGCCGGCGTGGGTCGGCGGTTCGGTGCGCCCACGGCGACGAGCACGGCCGCGCCGGCGACGCTGCCGACGGCGTAGGCGAGGGCGATCTCGGGCCCGCCGGCGATGCCGGCGGCCGCCATCGTGACGCCGAGCCCGATCCCGGCGACGTCGACGGTCCGTCGCCAGCGGCGCGACAGCCACGGCTTGGCGACGGCGCCGGCGGCGACCGCCGCCGCCAGGTAGGTCGGGGACGGGAACCGGGCCGACGTCAGCCAGGCGTCGTCGTCGAGTGCGCCGGCGAGGCGGACCGGCGTGTCGACGAGCGATCCGGCCAGGACGCCGAGCAACGCGCCCAGCGCCGCGGCGCAGGCGATGGTCGCCGATCGGCGCCACCGTCGCCCGGCGACCAGGAGGGCCACGATGGTGAGCGGGACGGCGACGGCGGCGACCTGGACCGATGCCAGGGCGAGCTGGCGCAGCGCCAGGGGGAGCGCGTCGCCGATGTCGACCAGATCGGTGCGCAGCCCGGCCGTGGCGGCCGGCGCCAACTCGACGAGCGCCAGCAGCAGGAACGTCGCCGCCCCCCACACGATGAGGCGCAGCACGTCGCCCGGGTGGCGGTAGTAGCGCTCGCCCGGTGGCCGTTCGTCGGCACCGAGCACGGCGGCGGGTGCCGGCGGGCCGGCGACGGTCTCGATCAGACCCTCGCCGTGAAGCTGGTTCGCTTGCTCGAAGACTCGCTCGCTCATGTCGTGCCGTCCCGGGCCACGGCGGCGACGACCCGCAGCACGAGCACGGTGCCGGCCAGCAGGCCGCCGTACCCGAACACCTCGAACAGACCGGTGCCTTCGGTGACCGTCGGGCCCGGGTCGACGGCCACCAGGAGGTGGGCGGAGACGGCCAGGACGGCAGCACCGATCGCGCCGAGGAGCGCCCGGTTGGCCAGCGTCCGCACGATCCGTCGGGAGTCCTCGTCCGTCACCGTGCGCACCCGCAGCTCGCCCCGCCCGGTCAGCGACAGGATCCGGTCGACCCGCTCGGGCAGGCGCCGCAGGTGCGGGAGCACGGCGAGGATCTCGTCGTGGAGCAGCTGCTCGCGGTCCACGATCGGCGCCTCCCCCGACCCGGGCTCGAGCATCGAGATCGCCGACGTCATCAGCGACCGCCCGGGGGACAGGACCCGCAACGTGCCGTCCAGCGTCACCAGCGCGCGGGACAGCAGCACGATGTCGGTCGGCAGGCGCATGCCGAACCGGGACAGCACGACGACGAGCTCCTGCATGACGTCGGGATCGATCGAGCCGCCCGGTCGGACGTGCTCGGCGAGCAGGCGGGCGAGGGCCCGCTCCAGCTCGTCGGGCGACGCCGACTCGTCGATGTCGGCGACCCGTTGCACTCCCTCGCGCAGCACCGCGACGTCGCGGGTGGCGAGCGCCGCGAACATGTCGACGAGCGCGGCCTGCTGGATGGGGTCGAGGCGGCCGACGGCGCCGAAGTCGATCAGGCCGAGCGTGCCGTCGGCGAGCACGAAGACGTTGCCCGGGTGCGGATCGGCGTGGAAGAAGCCGAGACGTAGCACTTGATCGAGCAGGGACCGCAGCAGCGCATCGGCCAGCGCCGGCCGGTCGAGACCGGCCGCGACGAGCTCGGTCGCGTCGAGCCGGGCGACGTCGGAGACCGTCCAGCCCTCGAGTCGCTCCTGCACGAGCACCCGGCGCGTGCACAGGTGGCGGTGCACGGCCGGGACCCGCACCGGACCGTCGCCGAGCCGCCCGGCCATCTCCGTCATGGCATCGGCCTCGCGGCGGAAGTCGAGCTCGGCCCGCAGGCCCTGTGCGAACTGGTTGACCACGTCGCCGGAGCGCACGCCCATGCCGAACGGCGTGCGCCGCTGGGCCAGCTCGCCGAGGAGCGCCAAGGCGGCGAGGTCGCGCTCGATGGTGGCCTCGATGCCGGGACGCTGGACCTTGACGACCACTCGTTCGCCCGTGCGCAACCGAGCCCGGTGCGTCTGACCGATCGAGGCGGCAGCGAGCGGCTGCCACTCGAACTCGGAGAAGACGGCGTCGATGTCGCCCAGCTCGCTGCGCAGCACCTCGGCGATGGCGTCTCCTTGCTCGGGCGGCACCCGGTTCTGCAGGGTCGCCAGCTCCGCGCAGACGTCGGCCGGGAGCAGGTCGACGCGGGTGGCGGCGATCTGACCGAGCTTCACGTAGACGCCCCCGGCCTCCTCGAGGACCCGCCGCAGCCGGACGGCCTGGCTGTCGCCGCTGCCGGCGCCGCCGCCGCTCCGCGGACCGAAGCCCTCGCGGCGGGCCAGCCGGACGAGCTCGCGGTAGCGGCGGAAGACGGCGAGTCGTCTCCGCACCGCCCGCGCCGGTCGCGGGGTGACGAAGAGGCCGGCCCGTGGCCCGACCGCGAGTGAGCCCGGGCGGGCCAGCAGGTCGAGGGCGACGGCCATCGTCATGGTCGCCGGGATGCCGATGGCGATGAGGTGCAGCACGAGCCCATCGGCGCCCCAGTCCCAGCGGTCGAGCCCGAGAGCGACGATGAGGGCGATGCCCCAGCCCAAAGCGCCGGCGAGCAGTGCCGCGGCCCAGCCCCGGCGCATGCCGAGGAGCCGCAACGACAGGACGGTGGTGCCGACGGCGAGGAGGATGCCCACGACCACCACGACGAAGGCGCCGAGCGCCGTCGCGACGATCGCCGCGCTCATGGCTGACCGCCGACGCACGTCGGGGCATGGGCGCCGCACAGGGTGAGCTCGCTTCGGCGCTCGACGACCGCCACGAGCTCGGCCCGGGGCTGGAACCCGAGTGCCCGGTCGACCGCTTCCATCGCCGCATCGCTGATCGCTTCGGTGCCGGCGATGTCGACGGTGACGCAGGCCCCGTCGGCGAGGTAGGTCCGATCGCGGCCGGCGGGCGTCGGGGGCGGTTCGAAGCGCTGCCACGCCGCCTCCTCGCTGAGCACGGCCGGGTCCGAGATGTCGAGGCACGCGTCGGCAGGGCGCAACCGCACGTCGACGGCGCGCCCGCCGGCTCGATCGGAGTCGAGCCAGAAGTGGCTCTCGTCGTTCCTGACGCGCACGCCGCCGACGCTCCAACCGGCGGGGAGCGTCGCGATGCACGGGATGTCGGGAGCGGTCGGCACCGATTGGGCCATGAGCACCATCAGGTCGCTGGTGCCGCACGTCGGCTCGTCGCCGATCGGCAGCTCGGTCGGCGTGAACATGGTGTAGACGTTCGTCGCCGCGATGAAGCCGCCGATGAGCACAGCCAGCACCAGCAAGACGCGTCGCGGTCCCCAGCGCTGCAACGAGACCGGCTGCCGGGCCGGTGCCATGGTCCGGAACTCGGCCACGAGGTCGCGGCCGTCCCGCTTCAGCACCGAGCGCAGCTGCGTCGGGCTGGCGATGCCCCGAGCGGCGGCGAACGCCTCGGCGATCTCGTCGGGGGTGAAGAACGCCAGAGCCCGTTGGTAGACGCGCGCCGCGTCGGTGCGCACGGCGAGGACGAGCATCATGTTCGCCAGGTCGACGGCCTCCCGCCACGGTGACGGGCGCACCTGGGCGAACGCCACATCGATCACCACCAGGTGCCCGTCGCGCACGAGGAGGTTGGCCGGCTTGATGTCCCGGTGCGCCAGCCCGACCGCCCACAGCCGCCGCACGATCGCCAGACCCTCGTCGATGATCTGGTCGTCGACGTCCGCCTCGTCGATCTCGACGGCGCCGTCGAAGAACTCGGTCACCAGCAGGTACTCCCGCTCGGGCGTCAGCTCGACGATGCCCAGCGGCGCGGCAGTGGGGACGCCGGCGTCGCGCATCACCCGCAGCGCGTAGTCCTCGTACTGCACGAGACGGCGCACCGTGCCGAACGGCGCCTCGTCCTCGAGGCGCCCGTAGAGGATCGTGCGGCCGGTCTTGTACCACCGGTCCGACCGCACGTGGTTCATGGCGTAGAGCTTCCCGAAGACGTACGTGTCCGGGTCGCCGGCGAGGCGGATCCGCAGCGGCGTCGAACCCCCCGAACCGGCCAGGCCGATCGGTCGCACCTCAACCACGGTGACGCCGAGCTGGTCCTCGACGGCGCGGTGCAGCGCCTCGCCACGCCGACCCGTGATGTCGAGGTGGGCCGTCTTGCCGCCGTGGTACGTGACCGGGACCACGTCGTTGGGCGTGAAGAAGCGGAACGCGACGAGCGGGACGGTGACCGCGATCACGATGCCGCTCAGCACGTCGAAGGGGTGGTCGACGCCGAGGTACAGCCGGGACAGGGCCAGCGCCCCGACGACGACGGTGCCGACGACCTTGGCGATGCGCCGTGGCCGGCCGGGGACGACGAGCATGTAGACGATGCCGATCGCAGTGAGCGAGAGGATCGCCACCGCCGCCGACGGGAGCGAGTACCCCTGCCACCGACCGATCACCGTCACGTCGAACGGCCGCGGCTGGTGGAACGCCGCGATCATCAGCACGCCGACGACCTGCACGACGACGACGGTGCCGAGATACGTGAAGAGGTGGCGCCAGCGCCGCATGACCACGGTGGCCACGAGGAGTCCCAGGGCGACGACCGTGAGGAACCATCCGGTGGCGGCTCGGTCGATCGCCCGGGTCAGCGTGGTGAGCCAGTCGGTGCGGGCCTCGGCGAGCACCCGCAGCACCGCGGTGTCGACGCGCCCGGTGAGCTGCCGGGCCCACGTCGAGCTCGCGACGACGATCATCCAGGCGATGACCGCGACCAGGGCGACGATCCAGCCCCTCCCGGTGCGTCCGATGCTGCGGGGCAGCGGCGGTGGCGCTCCGGACGGGCGGCGCCGCCTCCCAGTGCGGCGCGCCGACGGCGCGACGTCAGGGCGCAGCTCGGCGCCGAGCGGCACCACCGGGTCGGGTTGGCGGTCGGGCAGGCGCAGGTTCACGGGGTCATCTCCACCGGGACGGTTGCTGCGACGGGCCGGGCCGGCGCCCGGCGGGCGCCGGTCGCCACGTTGACGAGACCGGCGATGGCGACACCGAGCGCGGCGCCGCACACGACGTCGAGCGGGTTGTGGGCCCCGACGTAGACCCGGCCGACCATCACGGCGGCGACGAGCACCCACGGGACGAGCTTCCAGCGCCCGGGCAGGTACGGCGAGACGATGCCGGCGAGGGCGGCGACGAGGACGGCGTGGCCGGACACGAAGCTCTCGCCGGTGAGGTGGACGTCCCCGCGCACCTCGATGTCGGGCCCGATCGACGTGCCGGGGCGCTGGCGGCTCACCATGGCCTTGACGAGCCGCTCGGAGGCCAGCTTGAGGACGGTGACGGCGAGCGCAGCGACGGCGAGCCGATAGCGACGCAGGACCAGGGCGACGACGGCGACCGCGGGCGCGACGGCCAGGGCGCCGAGCTGCTGCAGCGGCCACGTCGCGGCGTACAGCCAGCCGGGCAGGCCGTTGACGGCGTCGAACACGCTCCGTTCGACGGTGCCGACGCGACCGTCGCGCACGATCGCCATCCCGATGGCCACGATGGCGACCCCGACGGCGATCGCGGCGATGTCGAGCCGGGACGCCCCGGAAGGAGCCGACGGTTCCCGTCCGGTAACGGCGGAGCGTCCGAGGTGCATGTCCGCATCGTCCGCGAACGCGCTGACGCCGCCCTGATGTCGCCGTCAGTGCCACGTCGAGCGCGCCGGTCGACGATGGCCACATGAACCCCACCGTGGGCGACGGGCCGCACAAGACCGGGCCGTCACCGCCCCCGACCCCTGCGCACGGGCTGGGCGAGCACCCACCGGACCGGGTCGCACCGGTCGCTCGCCCGACGGACCGCTCGGCGGACCCTGACGGGGGGCGTGACGGCCGCCCCGTCCACAAGCCGACCGGGGCGTCGCTGGTCGTCGTGATCGCCGTCGCCGTCGTGCTGGTGGTCATGACGGCGCTCCACATCGTCCGGCGCGACATCGACCCGCTGAACGACGTGATGAGCCACTACGCGAACGGCACCGACGGCCCGCTGATGAGCTTCGTGTTCTACGCATTCGGGCTGTCGGCGATCGCCCTGGGCTTCCGTCTGCGCACCGCCATCGACCACGACGGGGTGACGAGGCTCTTCCCGCACCTCATGGTGGTGGCAGGGTTGGCCCTGGTCACCGCCGGCATCTTCGAGGTCGACCGCCCGGATGCGCCCGAGACCCTGGGCGAGGCGATCCACAGCAACGCCGCGGTCGGGGCGTTCGTGCTGTTGATCGTCGCCATGCTCCTGTTCTCGCTCGCCTGCCAGGGCGACGAGCGATGGCGGTCGGTCCGCTGGGCGTCGCTGGGCCTGTCCCTCCTCGCCGCGTGCGCCGCCGCGGCCACCCAGCTCTCGCGGGGGTCGGGGACCTCTGGGGGCGTGCAGCGCGTGCTGGCCGGCGCCGTCCTCGCCTGGTTCCTGCTCACCGCGCTCCACGTCCGGCGTCGCCGGTTCGGCGCGGCGTGAGCGCGGTCCTGTCGTCACGCTGGTTCCGCGCCGGCCTGTCCCTCGCCGTCGTGGCGGTGATCTTCGGGTTCTTCTTCCCGCGGGTCGCCGACTACAGCGAGGTGTGGCAGACGATCGCCGCGATGACGCCGGTCGAGATCGTGACGCTCGTGCTCGCCGGGGTCTGGAACATCGCCAGCTACTGGCCGATGTTGACGGCTGTGCAGCCGGGGCTACGCCTGCGCGAGGCGGCGGTTGCCAACCTGGCCTCGACCGCAGTCGCCAACACGGTCCCCGGAGGAGGCGCCCTCGGGGTGGGCGTCACGATGACGATGCAACGGTCGTGGGGAATCCCGGTGTCGGAAACGGCGCTGGCGATGGTCGTGTCGGGCGTCTGGAACAACTTCGTCAAGCTCGGCCTGCCCGTCGTGGCGCTCGTCCTGCTCGCCGTCAGCGGCGGCGCCGGCGCGGCGCTCGTCGCCGCCGCGCTGGTCGGACTGGTCGTCCTCGGGGCCGCGATCGGGTTGTTCGCGCTGCTGCTGCGTAGCGAGACGATGGCCGCACGCGTCGGTCGCGGCGTCGGCCGGCTCGCGTCGCTGTTGCGGCGACCGTTCGGCAAGGGCCCGGTCGACGGGTGGGACGTACGGGCGATGCAGTTCCGGGCGGACGTCGTCGGCCTACTGGAGCGGCGCTGGTTGCGCATCACCCTCACGTCGCTGCTGAGCCACCTCTCGCTGTTCGCCGTCCTGCTCGTCGCACTGCGCCACGTCGGCGTCAGCAGTGCGGAGGTGAGCTGGCAGACCGCTCTGGCCGCGTTCGCGTTCGTGCGCCTCCTCTCCGCGGTGCCGGTGACGCCCGGCGGGCTCGGTCTCGTCGAGCTCGGGCTGACCGCCGCCCTGGGGTCCGGGCTCACGGAGCCCACGACGTCCCAGATCGCCGCAGCCGTGCTGGTGTACCGCGCCCTCACGTGGCTGCTCCCGGTACCGCTCGGCGCCGCCTGCTGGCTGTTCTGGCGGGCCAACCGCAGCTGGCGTCAATCGATCGAGGAGCGCCAGGCCTGGCGACGGTTCCGACGTGAGCCCGTCGACCCCCGACCCGCGATCGGATGACGGCGAGCGGGCGCGTGATGGACGCATGGCGGCGCGCCAGCCTGGTCCTGCTGGGAGCGGGAGCAACCGGCGTGGTCGCCCTCCACGTCCTGCGCAGCGACCTGCCTGCGGCCAGCCACCGCATCAGCGAGTATGCGCTCGGCCCGTACGGCTGGGTGATGGCCGGCGCGTTCGCGGCCATCGGCGCCGGGCTGCTGGCCCTCGGTCGGGTCGTCGTCGCCGCTGGCGGTCGGATGGCGTCGATCGCCGGGATCCTGGTCCTCGTGGCCGGCACTGGCATGGTGGTTGCCGGAGCGTTCCGCACCGGCCCCGAGCGCTCGGGCGCGACGACCGATGCCGTGCACAGCGCGTCGTCGGCCGCGGCGACGCTCGCGCTCACCGTCGCCGCGCTGGTGTGGTCGGCCCGCCCGCCCCGCCGGGTCGACGTGGCGACAGTCCTTGCACTTGCATCGGTTGTGCTTGCGATGGCCAGCCCGTCGCTGCACCGCTCGGACTGGACCGGGTTCAGCCAGCGGGCGTTGTGGGCGGTGCTCCTCGGCTGGGCGGCGGCGACGGCCCGCCGGCCCGTGCCGCGGCAGCCGGACGTCAACGAGCCGTCGGTGGCGGCCGCGCCGGTCCACGAGCCCGACGTCGACTGCTTCGACGTGGGGTGAGCCGCGTCCCCGGCGCCGCTCAGCTCGCCGCGGCGTCGACCGAGCGGCGGGAACGCCGGACGGATCAGACGGCGGTCGCCGCGATGGCCTGCATCGACGAGAGCGCGTTGAACCCCTCGTCGAGGAGCTCGGCCATGTCGAGCGCGCCGTCGGAGTCCGACCAGCGCTCGACGGCGATGTTCAAGCAGTCCAACGCCGCGGCGACCTTCACGGCCAGTGCGACGGGCACCGGTCCGGTGAGGCCGGCCCGGGCGGCGAGCGCGTCGGTCAACGCGGGGCGCCACCCGTGCTGCTTCTCCAGCTGGCGCCCGGACAGCGCCGGTGTGCCCATGATGAGCTGGGTCATGGCGAGTGCCCCGCTCGGGTCCTGGAGGTAGAAGTCGATGACACCTTCGAGGGCGCGCCGCAGCGCCGTCCACTCGTCCTCCTCGGGCGGCCGGCTGCGCAGTGCGTCGGCGAAGCGCACGACGTGGGCGTCGAACGCGCTCAGCACGGCCTCCTCCTTGCTCCCGAAGTAGCGCAGGAAGGTGCTGCGCGACACGCCGGCCACCGCCGCCATGTCGTCAACGGTCACGTTGTGGAACCCGCGCTCCCGGGTGAGCTCGAACGCGGCTTGCGACAGGTCGGCTCGCACCGCGGCGCGGGCGATGGCTCGGGTGCGCGCGGGACCACTCATCGTGGAGGACTGTAGCAATGGGCGTTCAGTTGCAGTGGCTGATTGTCAGATGCTACTCTGACACTCAGTGTCAGGACGGGGAAAGGCGAGTGGGGCACCGTCCCCACCCGGATCCCGTCGCCATCGAGGAACAAGGGGTTCGTAGGTGTCCGAAATCTTCGTCGTCTCCGGTGATACGCACATCATCGAGCCGGTCGATCTGTTCAAGACCCGTTTGCCGAAGCATCTTCGGGATCGGGCGTTGTGGGAAGAGGAGTTCGAGCTCGACGAGCCGATCGTGCCCGGCGGGCACACCGTGTTCCGCAAGTTGCACACCGTCGGCTACGACGGGTGGACGGTGTCGCGCTACCGCCAGGCGCCGGGGATGACGCCCGACGGCGAGCCCGACCACATCCTGCGGGACATGGACCGCGACGGGGTCGATGCGTCGGTGATGTTCCCGAACCTGTCGTTGTTCGTGTTGTTCACCGACGACCACGAGCTGTCGATGGCCCACGCCCGGGTGTACAACGACTACGTCGTCGAGCGCTACCTCGACTACAAGGACCGGATGCGGCCGACGGCGGCGATCCCGTTGACCGACATCCCCGATGCGGTGGCCGAGATCGAGCGCATGGCGCGGGCCGGGCTGGGGGCCATCCTGCTGCCGGAGATCCCGCCGATGCCGTACTGGGCCGAGGAGTACGAGCCGGTGTGGGCGGCCGCCGAGGCCAACGGGATGCCGGTGTTCTTCCACGTCGCCACGGGTGGCGTGAAGGTGGCCGAGGGCCAGTCGCAGACGGCCAACCAGGTCAAGGGCATGATGACCGCGGTGGCGATGGGGATGAACCCCCTGGAGCAGACGATGGTGTCGAGCCGCTCGATGGGCGGTGGCAGCACGGCGTCGGAGAGTCCGCAGCGGATCATCGCCGACCTCGTCAGCGGCGGCGTCTGCGAGCGCCACCCGAACCTGCACTTCAACCTGGTCGAGTTCAACGCCGGGTGGCTGGTCTCGTACCTGGGGTCGTTGGACAAGGCGTGGCGGACCGGGACCGGGCAGGACCCGGACTGGTGGCTGGGCTTCTGGGACGACAGCAAGGCGCCGGACGACCAGCCGGCGATGGGCCGGTTGTTCAACATCAACTCGCGCTGGCCGCTGCCGTTGAAGCCGAGCGAGTACGTGCGTCGCCAGATCCACGTGCAGTTCGCCGACGACCCGGTGGCGGTGGCCGCCCGTCACATCACCGGGCTGACGACGATCATGTGGGGCAACGACTACCCGCATGCCGAGGGTACGTTCCTCGGCAGCAAGGAGTGCATCGCCGAGAACTTCGTCGGGGTCCCCGACGAGGACAAGGCGGCGATCCTGGGTGGCACGCTGGCCAGCGTGGTCGGCTTCGACACCAGCCGGAAGTTCTCGCCGGTCCCGGTCTGACCACCGGCCGGGCGCTGGGTGACGTCACCCGGCGCCCGGCGGTCCGGCGACGGCGCGAGGCTGCGGTCGGCCCCGGCGCACCAGCTCGACCGCCAGTTTCACGATGCCGAGCAGGAAGCCGGCCCGGACGATCACGGAGAGCACGCCGAGCGGACCTGCCGGGTCGGCGATCGGGCGCTCCCACCCGAGCGTGTCGGCGAGATCGACGGCTGGTACGGCGTTGACCACCTCCCACGCCAGGTGCAGGTGGACGGCGCCCACGGAGAGCTGGCCCGACGACGGATCGTTCGCGATGGTCCATCCCCACGTCGCCGTGACGACGGCGCAGGCGGCCACGCCACTGACCAACCAGATGGTCGCCAACGTCATCTCGCACATGCTCTTGATCGTGAACCACCACGTGGAACGTGGAGTCGGTCGAGCCAGGGACCTCCAGACTCCGACGGTGAGCCCGATGGCCCAGGCGGTGGCGCCCAACGCGATCACATACTGCGACTTGACGTCCACGTCCGCGGGGGCACCGTCGTCGACGATGGTCCAGACGAAGATCCAGAACCCCACGAGGGTGTTGAGCACCGCGATCACGACCGTGGTGGTCGGGGACCAGGCGCCGGTCTCCGGCGGCTCGGTGCTCCTCGTGGCGGAGCTCCGCCGGTGACGTTCGCCGTCGGCGGGCTCGTCGTGGAGCTGCAGGGTGTGTGGTTTCATCATCGCCTCCCACACGGACAGACGAACGGGCAGCTCATCCGGGTGACGCCGTTCGGCCGCGGCTCGCCGTCAGATCGAGACGAACGTCCAGGTGTAGGAGCGGGCCCGCTCCTCGCCCTCGACCGTCTTCCAGTAGATGACGGTGACGGTGTGGGGGCCGGGTTCGAAGGTCTCGATCGGGCCGTCGCCGCCGGGCGTGAACGTGAGCGTGGCGTTGCCGGGCTCGAACACCACCCCGGGCGGCACGGTGACCTGGGCGCCGGGCTCGACGTCGGCCGGCGCCAGCTCGTTCTGGCGGATCGTCGGCAGCGCGATGTCGTCGATGACGAGCCGTCCCTCGTAGCCGTCGGCGAGGTCGACCACGATGTTGGTCTGTTGCAGCACCTGCTCGGCGTCCGGAGCCGGCGTGATCTCCTCGATCGCCGAGGGCAGGTTGGTGACCTCGTCGCCGGTCACCGACCGGGCGAGCGCCACGACGACCAGGACGCACCCGAGCGCGATCACGAGGCTGGCCAGCGCGAGCTTCGGATCCAGGCGGCGGTACCACGGTCCCCGCAGCGACCGGCCGTCGCCGAGCTGCGCCGCGTCGACGCTGCGCCGGGTTCGCTCGCTCGAGGACCCGCGGCTCGCTTCCCGTGGTCTCGAGGTCCGCGTCGCCGGCCGCGGTCGACGGCTCGATCGCGGAAGCGGTCACCGGCTCGCGGGTGGCGCCGCCGGGCGGCGCTTCGTCGGTCGGCGGGCTCGCTGCTGACACAGCCCCATCATGCCGCCGCACCGGCCTGGCACCACGCGGGAGGGACCGGGCGGTAGCGTGCTTCGGCGCCGCTTCACGATCACGAGCCATCCACCGGACCGAACGAGGACATGAGCGCAGACCCTTCCGCAGAGCGCACCGGGACCCGCCGCGGTCTCGCCGGGCGCATGCTCGGCGATCGCTACCGGATCCTGCCGCGTCGTCTCGGCCGGCTCGAACACGTTGATCGCCGATGCCGAGGACACCGAGATCGAGCGTCCGGTGACGGTCAAGCTCGTGCGCCCGGAGTGGGCCGAGTCGCCCGAGTTCCGGCGCCGCTTCCAGCGCCTGATGAAGGCGATGTCGTCGCTGTCGCACCCCAACATCGCCGTCGTGCACGACTGGGGCGAGGAGCAGGTCGGCAAGCGCACGACCGTCTACTCGGTGGTCGAGCACCTCGCCGGCGGCAGCCTGCGGGACCTCTTCGACCGCAGCCGTTTCCTCGAGCCGTCGCAGGCGCTGATGGTCGGCCTCGAGGCGTGTCGGGGGCTCGACTTCGCCCATCGCAAGGGCCTCGTCCACACCCAGCTGACACCGGCCAAGCTGGTGTTCGGCGACGACCGCCGGCTGCGCATCGTCGACTTCGGTCTGGCCCGCCTGCTCGGCGAGCGGGACTGGGTCGAGCCGGCCACCGTCGCGACCCACGTCGCCCGCTACGCCTCGCCCGAGCAGGCGCTCGGGCAGCCGATCGACGGCAAGTCGGACGTCTACTCGCTGGCGCTGGTCATGGTCGAAGCGGTGACCGGTTCGGTCCCGTTCGCGGCACGGTCGACGGTCGCGACGTTGTCGGCTCGCGTCGGCCGGCTGATGCCGGTCTCGGCCGACCTCGGTCCGCTCGCCGCCGTCCTGGAGAAGGCCGGTCGGCCCGAACCGGCCGACCGCTCGACGGCGGCCGAGCTCGGCCGCGGCCTCGTACGGGCGGCGGAGAAGCTGCCCCGCCCGGGTCCGCTGCCGCTGCTCGTGGTGTCACCGCACGAGGATGACCCGAGCCAGATGCGCCGCCCGAACGACCCGACGGGCGGGATCGCCCGACCGGCGGTCGACGAGGACCTCGTGGCCCTCGTGCCGACCGTCGCCGCCGCCGTCGTCTCCGAGGAGGTCCTCGAGCACGTCGTCACCGACATCGAGGTCTCGGACGTGACCACCACCTCCGGCGGACCGGTGGAGGGGGCCGACACGACCGCGGACCACGCGGACGCGAGCGGCGACCTCGCCACCACCGACGACACCGAGGACACCCCGACCGACGACCTGGTCGACGCGCCGGCGGGCGACACGGCGACGCCCGACCAGCGGTCGGATCGCACCGGCATCGCGCCCCCGCCCCCGCCGCCGCCGCCCGCGCCGCCCGCCGGGGGTGCGCCACGCCTCTACGACGGTGACGCCGACCGCACGACGGACGAGCTCGCCGCCCTTGCCCGCCCCGAGGTCCCCGGCCCCCCGGTCGTCGCCGCGCCGCCGAGCGACGCCCCGCCGATCGTGACCGGACCTCCGATCGCGGTCGTCGCCCCCGCCGACACCACCGACGTCCCGCCGGCCGGGCCACCCGACACCGGCGGACGTCGCCGCCGGCGCTGGCTGCCGTGGGCGATCGCGGCCGTCGTGGTCGTCGCCCTCGCCGGCCTCGGGTACCTCGCGTACAGCCTGTTCCAGGTCGAGAAGCACCCGGTGCCCGAGCTCGTCGGCCAGGACGAGGCGGCGGCGAGGGCGCAGACGGCGGGATTCGACTGGGAGATCGACGTCGAGCACGATCGGAGCGACGACCACCCTGTCGCCGGCGAGATCATCCGAACCGCGCCGGCAGCCGGTGAGCAGCTGGCCGAGGGAGAGCCGTTCCTCGTCGTGGTCAGCGACGGGCCCGAGCTGCGCACGCTGCCCGACCTCGACGGGCTCGCCCGGACCGACGCCGAGACCTCGCTCGCCCAGCTGCGCTTGGCCGTGGCCGGGGTGACCGAGCAGCACGACGAGACCGTGCCGGTCGGCGCGGTGGTCTCGTGGTCGGTGCCGTCGGACCCTTCGCTCGGCGCCGGCGGGGAGGTGCTCCCCGACACGGGGATCGCCCTCGTGGTGTCCAGTGGGCCCGCGCCGCGGACGATCCCGGACGTCACGGGCCTCCCGCTCGCCGAGGCCACGGCCCAGTTGACCGGCATCCAGCTCGTGGCGACCGCCGCCGAACCCGTGTTCAGTGACGACGTCCCGACCGGCGACGTCGTGTCCGTCGACCCCGCCGTCGGGACCCAGGTGCCACGCGATTCGACCGTCACGCTGGTGCCTTCCAAGGGGGTCGACCTCGTCGTCATGCCTGACCTGACGGGCCAGAACCTCGAGCAGATCCAGGCGACGCTGTCGGCGGCCGGGCTGACCGTCGGCTCGATCACCGGCGTGTCCACCGGCATCTACGTCGAGGGGAGCGTGCTCGGTGCCGACGCCGGCCCGGGCACCCGGTTCAAGCGGGGCAGCGCCGTCGACATCGTCCTGCTCTGACGTGGGGCGGCGGACCGCGGCCGACCCGTCGCGTCCATGTCAGAGCGGGGCTCGCTCGCCGGGTGCGGCTGCGGCCCGTCCAGCGGTGAACCGATAGGTTGCCGCCGACGCAGAAAGGACGCAGCGATGGGATCTCTCGATGGGCGCGTGGCGATCATCACCGGCGCAGGTCGCGGCCTCGGCCGTGAGCACGCGCTGCTCTTCGCCGCGGAGGGGGCCAAGGTCGTCGTCAACGACCGGGGCGGCGCCAACGACGGCGCCGGTGCGGACGACGGCCCGGCCGACGAGGTCGTCGCGCAGATCGCCGCGATGGGGGGCGAAGCGGTCGCCAACGGTGACGACGTCGCCGACTGGGATGGCGCCCAGCGACTCGTGAACGCCGCGATCGAGGCGTTCGGGGACCTCGACATCCTCGTCAACAACGCCGGCATCCTGCGCGATCGGGTCCTGGTCAACATGACCGAGGCCGAGTGGGACGACGTCGTGCGGGTGCACCTGCGCGGCCACTTCGCGCCGAGCCGCTGGGCCGCGGCGTACTGGCGCGAGGAGGCGAAGAACGGTCGGGCCAAACCCCGGAACATGGTGCACACGTCGAGCACGTCGGGGCTGCTCGCCAACCCCGGGCAGAGCAACTACGGCGCGGCCAAGTCCGGCATCGCCACGTTCAGCCAGATCCTGGCCAAGGAGCTCGTCCGCTACGACGTGAAGAGCAACTGCATCGCGCCGGCGGCCCGCACCCGCCTGACGCTCTCGACGCCCGGGCTCGACGAGATCATGGCGCCGAAGGAGGGCGTGTTCGACGAGTGGGACCCGAAGAACGTCTCGCCGCTCGTCGCCTACCTCAGCACGGCCGACTGCGCGTTCACCGGCGAGACGTTCTTCGTGCAGGGCGCGGTCGTGCGCCGCATGCGGACGTGGGAGATGGCGGAATCGGTGGAGGGCACCGAGACCTGGACGGTCAAGGGCCTGGGCGACGCGCTCGCCGCCGCGGTCGCCGCCGGCTGATCGCCGACTCCGGCGGCGCCGCAGGTCAGGCGGTGATCGCCTTGATCTCCTCGGACATCTTCTGCGAGGCCTCGTCGGTGGGCATCGCCATCTGCATCGCCATCAGCTTCATCATGTCGCCCTGGACGGTGATCTTTCCGCCCATGAACGCCTGCATCGCAGCCGCCGGGTCCTGGTCGACGAACAGGGTCTTGGCCGTCTCGTAGTCGGTGGTCACGGTCACGTCGGCGTCCTCGAGGGCGCCGATGTCCATGACCACGTCACCCGAGGACGTGTCCAGATGGGTCTCCATCCGCCCTTCGCCGAACGGGACGCCGGTGACGATCTGGTTCATCTTGATCGATTGCGAGACCTTGCCGGTCGTGCCGGCGTACCGCTCCCGGATCGCTCGGGCCTCGGCCATCCACTCGTCGGACAGGAAGGGGTGTGGCATGGCCAGGAATGTAGTGGCGGACGCTCAGTCGCCGGTGGCGACGACGTGCACGGTCACCTCGTCGAGCCACGCCCGGTCCAGCTCGGCGCCGAAGCCGGGACCGGTCGGCACGGCGACGTGACCGTCGACGACGTCGATCGGCTCGGTCACGATGTCGCGGGCCCAGAACCGCCGCGACGCCGAGATGTCGCCCGGCAGCGTGAAGCCGTCGAGCGCGGCCAGGGCGGCGTTGGCCGCCCGGCCGACGCCGGTCTCCAGCATCCCGCCGCACCAGACGGGTACGCCGCGGTCGCGGCAGAGGTCGTGGATGCGGGCTGCCGTGAGGTAGCCGCCGACGCGGCCCGGCTTGATGTTGACGATCTCGGCCGCCCCGACGGCGATCGCGTCGGCGGCGACCGTGAGGGACGTGATCGACTCGTCGAGGCAGATCGGCGTGCCGATCGCTGCCGCCAGCTCGGCGTGGCCGAGGAGGTCGTCCTCGGCCAGCGGTTGCTCGATCAGCAGGAGGTCGTGCACGTCCAGGCGGGCAAGGTGCTCGGTGTCGTGGCGGGTGTACGCGGCATTGGCGTCGACCTGCAGGGGCACGTCGGGGCCGACCAGCGCCCGCACCTCGGCGACGGGCTCGAGATCCCACCCGGGCTCGATCTTGAGCTTGATGCGGACGTAGCCGTCGTCGACGTACCCCGCCACCGCGGCCAGCAGCTCGTCGATCGTCGGGTGGATGCCGACGCTGACGCCGCTCGGGATGCGGTCCCGGGTCACGCCGAGCAGCTCGGCGTACGACCGCCCTTCAGCGCGCAGCTCGGCGTCGAGCACCGCCATCTCCAACGCGGCCTTGGCCATCGGGTGACCGCGCACCGGTCCGAGCACGGCGGCGACACCCGCCGCCCGCAGGTCGGCGCTGGCGGCGGCGAGGCGCGGCACCAGCACCTCGCGCATCACCAGTGCCGCACCGTCCACGTACTCCGAGGAGTACGTCGGCTCGTCGCCGGCGACGCACTCGCCCCAGCCCTCGGTGACGACGCCGTCGCGCTCGACCTCGGCCCGCACGAGCAGGATGCGGCGGCTCGTCTGGATCCCGAAGCTGGTCCGGAACGGCGTGACGAGCGGCAGGCGGATCTCGCGGATCTCGCTGATCGTCGCGGTCACGGACCCTCCAGGAGGTAGTCGCCGGCGCGGGTGAACCCGACGACGCGTGCGCCGGCAGCCATCGCGTCGCCCAGGTCGTGGCGGACGCGGCGCCGCCACGTCGCGGCCTCGACCGGGTCGGTGCGCCGGAGCACGACGATGTCCTCGGGCGTCGGGACCGCCCGGATGCCGTCGGTCGGCACGGCCCCGTCCGTCGTCGCCGCGCCCTGGACGTGCCGGCCACCTTGCTCGCTCGCTCGAGGACTCGCTCGGCTCGCCGGGCCACCTTGCTCGCTCGCTCGAGGACTCGCTCGGCTCGCCGGGCCACCTTGCTCGCTCGCTCGAGGACTCGCTCGGCTCGCCCAGGCCACGAGGAGGCGGTCGGTCTCGTCACCGGCGTTGACGGCGTCGTCCATCGGACCGTAGAAGTCGACGAGGTACTCGTGGACCTCGGCGCCGAGGACGTCGATGTTGAACCAGGCGTTGCGCCGCACGAGCGGGTCGAACGTCCACGTCACCCAGACCAGGTCGTGCCGGGCGGCCCACGCCCGTTGGTGCAACTTCATCGCCCGGCCGAGCCCGGTGCGCCGCACGCCGGGGAGGACGCCGGTGATGTGGCTGTGCAACGACGGTGCGCCCTCGTGGCGGCCGAGGAACCCGAGCGAGCCGCCCACGAGCTGGTCCCCGACGTACGCGGCGGCGACGTAGCCGCCGGCGTGGTCGATCGCCCGCAGGAGCTCGACGCCGATCACCGGCGTCGACGATCCCCAGATCTGCCCGAGCAGGGCGACCATGCGGCGCATGTCGACGGGATCGTCGAGGAAGCGGATGTCGAGCTCGCCGCTCATCGGACCTCGCTCACCGGGACTCGTTCACGAGGCGATCGCCGACGTCCGGACGGCGCGGTACACGCAGCGCACAGCGAGAGCTTGGCGCACCTGCGGAGCGACGTCGTCAGCGAACTCGTCGCGATAGGTGCCGTCGGTCGACAGCTGGACGGTGAAGTACATCGCGGTGAACGCACCGAGGAACGCGGCGACCCGGATCAGCGGTTCCGTGACGACGAGGGTGCGCCCGCCCACCGTCCACTGGGCGAGGACGTTGACCTCGGCGACCGTCGTCCAGGCGGCCGTCGTCTGCTCGGTGATCGTCAGGAACCCGAACAGCACGAAGAACGCGGTGAGCACGACCCCGACGGCGGTGATCGGGATCGCCTGCGAGAACACCGTGACCAGCCCGATGTTGACGCGCTGGCGCACGTTGGGTCGGTCGGGGTGCGGCGACGCCGACGGATCGACGGGCCGCGCGCCGTCGGCCAGCGGCGCCGCCGGCGTGCCGCTGGACAGCGCCGCGATCTCGTCCCACGACTCGAACCGGTTGAGCTCGCGCATCAGGCCGGGGATCCGCGACGTCGTGAAGAACGCACCGAGCGCGAAGAACAGGAGCAGGACGGCGACGAACACGAACCCCTGGAGGGTCCCGGCAACCTGCCAGACCTCGGCGTTGATGAACAGGAACGTGGTGAACAGCAACATCAGCGGCAGGGCCCGGGCCACCACGTTCAACAGCACGGGCAGTTGCGCGACGGTCCGCTGCCACGCCCAGCGCAGGAGTGACGGCACGCCGTAGCTGGTGACCGCCCACACCACGCCGAGCAGGGCGACCGCCGTGAGTGCGGTCTGCAGCGCGTCGCCGGGTTGCCCGACGATCAGCGACGGGATCGCCGGCACGATGATGAACACCGCGAGCTCGGCGATGCCGATGCGGTGCGGCCGGTCGAACCAGTCGCGGTGGCGCAGCCGGTTGGCCACGACCCAGGTGACGACGGCGCCGACGACGACGAAGCCGGCGACGACCAGGTTCTTGGCGATGCTCCACGACCGCAGGTCGAGCGCGTTGAGGCCGAGCAGCAGGTAGGCCGGCACGAGCAGCGGCAGCGCACGGGCCCAGATCTCCGCCGCGGTCTCGTGGCGTTCGACGAAGTGGGGGAGGCCCCGCTCGACGAACCACCGCTCGATCCCGCCGAGTGCACCGTCCGACACGTGCCCCGCCACGCGTCGAACCGTACCGGCTGGCGCAGTTCGTCAGCTGAGGAGGACGTCGCGGGCGTCGGGCGCGTTCAACTCCTTGCCACCGTCGCGGTGGAACAGCTTCAGCGGGACGTACGCGATGAGCTCCGCGACGGCGCCGATCAGCAGACCGACGGTGATGGCGGCGGCCGGGACGGCCACGAGGACCAGCGTCGGCAGGGCGATGACCACCATCTTCGCGAACGACAGCGGGCCTTTCTTGAACCACTGCTTCGGGCCCGAGGCCCAGCGCACGGCGGACCACATGACCCACCGGCGCAGGAACGGCACGTCCAGCTCGCGCAGCGCGCGGTTGAAGATGCCGTCGGCGTCGGCCTTCTCGAACTGGCCTCGCCGCGAGAGGTCCCACAGGAAGTCGTGGAGGACCGCAGCCTGCGTCCACCGGCCGTAGCGGGGCAGCAGCCACGTGAAGACCCGGGGCACGGACGCGAAGTCGGTGGTGAACCCCTTGGGCACCTCGAAGACGTCGGTGTTGCCCTCGTACTTGAACGACTCGACGAGCTCCCACCGACGCGAGTCGGACGCCAGCGGGGTGACGATGACCTGACCGAGGAATGGCATGCCGAATGGTGACAGCAGTCACCCCGATCCCGGCCCGAATTATGCCGTCGATCCACCGCACCCACCGCCGCGGCTGCACCCGCCGACCGACGGCGGGCGTGCTTTCCGTTCAACCTGTTGGCGCCCGCCGAGGTCGGGCGGTAGGCATGTGCACCATGGCCCGCATCCTCGTCACCGAAGAGATCGCCGACGGCGGGCTCGACCGCCTCCGCGCCGCGGGGCACGAGGTCGACGTGCGCGCCGGGCTGTCGCCCGACGAGCTGCAGGAGGCCGTCGTCGGCGCCCACGCCCTCATCATCCGCTCGGCCACGACCGTCACCGACGCCGTGCTCGCCGCCGGGAGCGACCTGGTCGTCGTCGGCCGGGCTGGCATCGGGCTCGACAACGTCGATGTCGAGGCGGCGACGAGCCGGGGCGTGATGGTCGTGAACGCGCCGCAGAGCAACATCGTCTCGGCGGCTGAGCACACGATGGCGCTGCTGCTGGCCCAGGCTCGCAACGTGCCCCAGGCCCACTCGGCGCTCGTCGAGGGCCGGTGGGAACGCAGCCGCTGGGAGGGCGTCGAGCTGGCCGACAAGACCTTGGGCATCGCCGGCCTCGGCCGCATCGGCAAGCTCGTGGCCGATCGGGCCCGCGGGTTCGGCATGCGCCTGATCGCGTACGACCCGTTCGTGTCGGCCGAGCGCGGCCGCCAGCTCGGCGTCGAGCTGCTGCCGCTGGACCAGGTCGTCGCCGAGTCCGACTTCCTGACCATCCACTTGCCCAGGACGAACGAGACGAAGGGCCTCATCGGGCGCGACCTCCTGCTCAAGGCGAAGCCGACGCTGCGCGTCATCAACGTCGCCCGCGGTGGCATCGTCGACGAAGCCGCCCTGGCCGACGCCGTGCGCGAGGGTGTGATCGCCGGCGCCGCGCTCGACGTCTTCGAGGCCGAGCCGACCACGTCCTCGCCGCTCTTCGAGCTCGACTCGATCGTCGTCACGCCCCACCTCGGGGCCAGCACCCGCGAGGCCCAGGACAAGGCGGGCGACACCATCGCCGACATGGTGCAGCTGGCGCTGGCCGGTGAGTTCGTGCCGTTCGCCGTCAACCTCGCGGCCGCCGAGGCCCACGACGACCTGCGCCCCTTCCTCCCGCTCGCCGAGCGCCTCGGGCGGCTTTTCGGCTCGCTCGTCGACGGCCTGCCGACGCGCGTCGAGATCACCGTCGAGGGCGAGATCGGCGCCCATGACACGCGCATCGTCGGGCTGTCGGTGCTCAAGGGGATGTTCGGCGAGGTCAGCGACGAACCGGTCACGTTCGTCAACGCGCCGCAGCGGGCCCGGGATGCCGGCATCGACGTGCGCGAGGTGAGCTCCACGAGCTCCGCCGACTGGGTCAACCTGATCACGATCTCCGGTGGCGGCCACTCCCTGTCGGGCACCCTGGCTGGGCGTCGCAGCGAGCATCGCATCGTGCTGATCGACGGGCACACGTTCGACGTGCCCCCGGCCGAGCACATGCTGATGGTGACGAACGACGACCGCCCCGGCGTCATCGGCACCGTCGGCACCCTGCTCGGCGACGCCGGCGTGAACATCGCCGACATGGACGTCGGCCGGGCCGACCAGGCCGGCACCGCCGTGATGCTCATCGCCCCGACATCGCCGGTCGATGCGGCGACCGTCGAGGCGCTGCGCGCCGCCGCCGGGATCATCTCGGTGATCGCGCTGCACGCCTGACCCCCACCCGACCGCAGTCTGGGGTGACAGCATCCCCCACTTCGGGGCCGAGCCGTAGCAGGATCACACCGATGATTCGTGCAACGATCGGCTTCGTCCTCATCTTCCTGGTGGCGACGTTCCCTGCGACCTGGCTGCTGATGCTGTTCCTCGGGAACATCGGCGCCCTCGTCAGCTACTGGGGCGCCCTGCCGCTCGGCATCCTCGTGTCGGCGCTCCTCGGTGGGGTGTCGGCGTCGTCGGCCTGGTCCGACTGACCTCGCCGCCAACGCCCGCCCGCTCATCCGAGTGTTTGCGGTGATCGGAGTGCCGACGGGCCACACGGTGGCCCGCTGACACTCGGGCGCCCGCCAACACTCGGATGAGATGACCGACCGACGTGCCGGCGCCGCTCGTCAGGACGCCGGGTGGTAGGTGCAGACCTGCACGCCCGTTGCCGCGGTGACGCACGACACGAGCTGCAGCGGCCGGGCCGTGCCGTCGCTCGGGAAGATCCGCTTGCCGCCGCCGAGCAGGATCGGTTCGATCATCACGTTGAGCTCGTCGACGAGCCCGGCGGCCAGGAGGTCGGCGGCGAGCGAGGCGCTGCCCATGAGCACGAGGTCCCCGCCGTCGGCGGCCCGACGCGCCGCGATGTCGGCGATGGCGTCGTCGGGTGAGAGCAACGTGGTGTTCCACGTCAGGTCGTCCTGGGTGAGGGTCCGCGACGCCACGTACTTCTCGAGCGCGTTCATCTGGTCGGCGAACGGGTCGCCGGCGCGCCCGGGCCACGCCGCCGCCATCACCTGCCAGGTGCGACGACCGAACAGGAGCGCCGACACGTCGCTCATCGAGGCGCCGATCGCCGCGCCCATCACCTCGGGGTCGAAGTACGGCATCGACCAGCCGCCGTGGGCGAAGCCCCCGTCGGTGTCCTCCTCGGCGCCGCCGGGAGCCTGGACCACCCCGTCCAGGCTCATGAACTCGTTGATCACCACTCGCATCTCGTCTTACCTCCGCATCCGGTCCTGCACGTTCGACGGCTTCAGTCTCGTGCACTCATCGTGCCGGCGAGGATGTCGTCCATCGGCCATGAACGGGCTCCTCGGACGCCGGTGTCGGTGGCGGTGTCGGTGGCGGCAGGCGTGACCGGCGGGGCGTCGCCGCGCCTTGGTGGCGAGACCGGACCGCTCGAGGATCGCCAGGTGTCTGCAGCCTCGTACGATCCGCTGCCGTGACACTCGACTGGGTCGCCATCGTGGAGCAGGAGGGCGGCGCGCTGGCTGACGCGGCGGGTACCGACCTCTCGGCCGCGGTGCCGGCGGCGCCCGGATGGGACACCACCGAGCTGCTGCGCCACGTCGGACTGATCCACGCCCGCACGAGCGTGATCCTGCGTACCGGCGCCCTGGAGCGGCCGACCCGCTCGAACGGGATGCTCCCTGAGCCGCCGTCCGAGGGGGTGCTCGACTGGTACCGGGCCACGCTCGCCGGGCTCCTGACCGATCTCCGTGGGATCGACGATCTCGAGCGGCCGGTGTACTCGTTCGCGCCGGAGCACCGGCGAGCCGGGTTCTGGCCCCGCCGGATGGCCCAGGAGACGACCGTGCACCGCGTCGACGCCGAGCAGGCCGTCGGGCGGCCGGTGGCCCCGATCGTCCCGGCGGTCGGCGTCGACGGGATCGACGAGCTGCTCTCGGTGTTCGTGCCGGCGCTCGGTGCGGGACGCTCGCCCGGTGACGGCCGCACCGTCCACCTCCACGCGACCGACGCAGAGGGCGAGTGGCTGATCCGGTTCGATCCCGTCGGCGTGACCGTCGAGTCCGGCCATGCCAAAGGAGATGCCGCGGTGCGTGGGCCGGCCGGCGCGCTGCTCCTGTGGCTGTGGGGGCGGCTGCCCATCGAGCGCGTCGAGGTGTTCGGCGACCGCTCCGCCGTCGAGGCCCTTCGTCAGGTCACGACGTTCTAGACATCCCACGCTCCCCGACGCTACGACGCCGATCGAGCGGAGCCACGTGGTTCGCTCGCTCGGCTCACGGCGCGGATGGCGTCGCGGGTGCGCTGCGCGACGGCACGTGCCGCATCGGCGAAGTCGTCGCCGGCGCTGGCGTACAGGACCTCCCGCGACGTGCTGCAGAGCAGGCCGGTGCCGGGACCGGTGGCGCCGGCCCGCACGGACGCCGTGACGTCCCCCCCTGGAACCCGACGCCGGGGAGCAGGATGGGCAGCTCCCCGACGATCGCCCGGACGCCGGCCAGCTGCCGGGGGTACGTGGCGCCGACGACGAGGCCGCACTCACCGATCGCCGACCATCGCTCGGCGACCATCGTCGCCACCCGTTCGTAGAGGGGGGCTCCTCCCACATCGAGGTCCTGCAGCTCAGCGCTGCCCGGATTGCTCGTGCGGCAGAGGGCCAGCACGCCACCCTGCTCCAGGAACGGAGTCGCGGCGTCGGTGCCGAGGTACGGGTTGACGGTCACGGCGTCGGCGCCGTACCGCCCGAACGCCTCGCGGGCGTACTGCTCGGCCGTCGAGCCGATGTCGCCGCGCTTGGCATCGAGCACGAGCACGACGTCGGGGTGGCGCTCCCGGATGTGCCGGCACACCGCCTCCAGCTGCGGCTCGGCGCGCTGCGCCGCGAAGTGGGCGATCTGCGGCTTGAACGCACACACCAGGTCAGCGGTGGCGTCGACGATCGTCGTGCAGAACCGGGTGATCGCGTCCGGGGCTCCGTCGAGCGGCGACGGGAAGCGGGCCGGATCGGGGTCGAGCCCGACGCAGAGCATCGAGCCCGACGTCGCCCACGCTTGGTCCAGCCGCTCCCAGAACCCCACGGCCGTCATTCCTCCAGGGAGATGGCGCCCGTCGGGCAGAGATCAGCGGCCTCACGCACCTTGTCGTGGAGGTCCGCCGCCGGCTCCTCCTGGAGGACGTAGAGGTACCCGTCGCTGCGGATCTCGAAGACCTCGGGACAGACCTGCATGCACGATCCCGTCGACGCGCAGACGTCGAAGTCGACTGTCACCTTCATCCGTGTCTCCTTCTGAGTGCGAAGTGTGGTCCGACCGGGCTCACGAGCCCTTGGCGGCGCGGTAGCCGTCGGCTTCCGCCGTCGCGGCGTCGCGGTAGCAGCGCTCGGCCTGGGTGCGGTCGTAGAACCGGCCGCCGGGCACGTGGTAGATGCCCGAGTTGTCGTTGGCCTTGACCGGGTGGGTCAGCGGGCACACCCCGTCGAGCGGGGACACCCACGGCACCTCGGCGTCGGACACGACCGACAGCAGCGGCGCTCGCGGCGGGTCGTCGGCGGCGAGCTCGCCGACGGCGGCGACCGGCTCGTCACCGACCGTCGCCGCGTTCGTCGTGACCGACCGTGGCCTCTTCGTCGTGACCGACCGTGGCGACCGGCGTGTCGCCGAGCGGATCGCTCGCCGGGGTGGCGAGGTCGCCGGCGGCGGCGACCGGCTCGTCGCCGACCTCGAGCGGCGGCCACGACGGTGGCGGTCCGAGCGACGGCGACGCATCGCGACGCGCCTTGTAGCGCATGAACGTGACGACGCCGGCGACGATCGCGCCGAGGTAGGCCAGCCGCTTCAGACGTCGTAGACGTCGACGAACACCCATGGCGCGAGCGTAGGTGACCTGCCCCGCCGATCGAGCGTTGCCCCGCCATCGAGGCCGATGGGCCGAGCGAGTCCACGAGCGAGCGAACGAAGTGACTCGGTCGACCCTCCCGCGAGGTCAGCGTTGCTGGCGCTCGAGCGCGCCGAGCACGGCCTTGAGGCCGGCCGTGGTGATGTCCGGGTCGATGCCGATGCCCCACCGCGCCTCTCCGGGGCCCTCGTCGCCGGCGCCCACCGACTCGACGTACGCCGCCGCCGATGCCTCGGCGCCGCGCCCGATCGCGTGCTCGGCGTAGTCCACGACGTCGAGCTCGACGCCGAACGCCTCGCGCAGACCCCGGACGAGGGCCGAGATCGGCCCGCTGCCCTCGCCGGTCACGGTGTGGTGCCGGCCGTCGGCGACGACCTGGGCGACGACCGTCGACCGTCCGTCACGGGTGTGCAGCTCGTGGCCGAGGAGCGAGTAGCGGGGCTCGCCGGGCAGGTACTCGGCCTGGAAGGCCTCCCACATCACGACCGGGCTGATCTCCGTGCCGGAGTCCTCGGTGATGTGCTGGATCGTCTTCGAGAACTCGATCTGCATGCGTCGTGGCAGCTCGAAGCCGTGCTCGGCCTTCATCACGTACGCCACGCCGCCCTTGCCCGACTGGCTGTTGACGCGGATGACGGCCTCGTACGTCCGCCCGACGTGCTTCGGGTCGATCGGCAGGTAGGGGACACCCCACACGTCGTAGTCGGCGGGGAGCGCCTCGAAGCCCTTCTTGATCGCGTCCTGGTGGCTGCCGCTGAACGACGTGTACACGAGGTCGCCGGCGTACGGGTGGCGTGGGTGGACGGGCAGCCGGTTGCAGTACTCGGCGACGCGGCGCAGCGCGTCGATGTCGGTGATGTCCAGTTCGGGATCGACGCCGTTGGCGAACAGGTTCATGGCGACGTTCACGACGTCGAGGTTGCCGGTGCGCTCGCCGTTGCCGAAGAGCGTGCCCTCGACACGATCGGCGCCGGCCATGATCCCGAACTCGGCGGCCGCGACCGCGCAGCCGCGGTCGTTGTGGGGATGGAGGCTCAGCACGACCGCCTCGCGCTGCTTGATCGTCCGGTGGAACCACTCGATGACGTCGCCGTACACGTTCGGCGAGTAGCACTCAACCGTCGCCGGCAGGTTGAGGATGATCGGGCGATCGGGCGTCGGCTCGACGACGTCCATCACCGCCTCGCAGATCTCCACGGCGAACTCCGGCTCGGTGAGCGTGAAGCTCTCCGGGGAGTACTCGTAGCGGATCTCGGTGCCCGGCACGGTCTCCTCGAGCTTGCGGGCCAGCCGTGCCGCGTTGACGGCGATGTCGACGATGCCCGCCTTGTCCAGGCCGAACACCACCTCGCGCTGCAGGGGGTTGGTCGAGTTGTAGAAGTGGACGATCGCCCGCGGGGCGCCCCGCAGTGACTCGTACGTGCGCTCCAGCAGCTCCTGGCGGCACTGCACGAGGACCTGGATCGTGACGTCGTCGGGGACGAGGTCGTCCTCGATCAGCTGGCGGATGAAGTCGAAGTCGGGCTGGCTGGCCGCCGGGAAGCCGACCTCGATCTCTTTGAACCCCATCTGGACGACGGCGTCGAACATCCGCCGCTTGCGGACCGGGTCCATCGGGTCGATGAGCGCCTGGTTGCCGTCGCGCAGGTCCACCGAGCACCACAGCGGGGCCTTGTCGATGATCTGGTCGGGCCAGGTGCGGTCGCGCAGCACGAGCGGGACCTGTGGTCGGTACTTGCCGAAGGGCATCGGTCGCGGTTTGGCGTTGGCGGGAGGCATCAGGAGCTCCAGGTCGGTCAGTGGCGGTGCGGTGGGACGGGCGGGACCAGGGGCGAAAAATGAAGCACCCCCCGGCCGTTGGGGGCGGGGGGCGGGCGAACGCGATGGACCGACGCTCGCCCTACGTAAGCAGGAGGAGGCCGGTGCGGGACATCGCCCACGACTGTACACGGCCGCGGTCGCACCGGGCAACGTGGCGCGGGTCGCCCGGCCTGCCGCCGGTCGATGCCGACGGCAGGCCGGACGGGTGGTCCCGCCACCAGAGCGCCGCCCGATCCCGTCCGCCGCAGGGACCGGTCTCCGCCCGACCTGATCCGGTCGGCTCGGGCGACGCCCCCCTGCACAGTCCGGCGGGCGCGGATCATGACGCGATTCGAGAAAAAGGTTCGCAGGACGCGCCGCCGTCCACTCCAGCATCTGGGCGCGCATCGTCCCGATCAGCGATCTGGGCGGGGTTCGGTCTTCAGCCGCCGAGGAGCGATCCGAGGGCGTCGGTCACCGGCGCTGCGGCCTCGACCGCGACGACCGCGATGCCGTCGTCGCCGGCGGCGACGTCGATGGTGGCGACCGGGGTCTGGGCGGTGGCGTCGATCCCGGTCGGGGTGACCGTCGCGTCGACGGTCGCCGCCGGCAGGGCCAGGGTGGCGTCGGCTTCGGCGCCGGTCGGGTCGAGCCCGAGCTCGATGGTGGCGACCGGGGTGGTGGTCGCGATCGCGATGCCGTCGGCGCCGGCGGCGACGTCGATGGTGGCGACCGGGGTCTGGGCGGTGGCGTCGATCCCGGTCGGGGTGACCGTTGCGTCGACGGTCGCCGCCGGCAGGGCCAGGGTGGCGTCGGCTTCGGCGCCGGTCGGGTCGAGCCCGAGCTCGATGGTGGCGACCGGGGTGGTGGTCGTGTCCACGGTCCCGCCGGCACGGCGACTGGAGCTGCGGGATCCTCGCGGTCGCGCACCGAGCCGCCGGCGGCGGTCGTGGCCCCACCATCGAGGTCGGTCGGCGTCAGCGCCGGAACCGGCGAGGGCACGAGCGTCGATGCGTCGGCGGGTGCCGGCGAGGCCCCGCCCTCGGCGAAGGCGGGCCCGGCGGCGGGCTGGGCGACGGTGGCCGGTCGCGGCGGCCGGGACGCCCGTGCTCCGTCGTCAGCGGGTGCGAGCTCCGAACGCCCCGACGTCACGTCGCCGGGCACCGACGCCACGGCGCCCGGAGCCGCGACCGGCGGCATCGCCGCGGCATCCGCCGGCGCGTCGGTGTCGAGCGCAGCAGGCGTGAGGCTGGCCACCGCGACCAGGCCGACGACGGACGCGACCTGGACCGCCGGCGTCAGCATGGCGCCGAGCCGCACCAGCAGCCCGGCGACCCAAGGTTGCGGGGCGCCGATCTGCGACGCCAGCCCGGCCAGTGTGAGCCCTCGCAGCCGCTCGTTGACCAACCGCAGGTCATCGAGCGTCGCCGCACACGGAGCGCACTGGGCCACGTGATCCTCGACGGATCGGCGGCGGCGGTCGCTCGCCGTGCCGCGCACCACCGCGGCCAGCGACTCCCGGGCCTCGGCGCAGGCCGCCGGCAGCTCGCCGGCCGTCGAGCCGGGGACGTGGGCCTGGAGGTAGCGGTCGCCGAGCAGCCGTCGGGCGCGCACGGCGAGCTGGGCGATCGCCTGGGGCGTGGCCCGGGACCCTCGCGCCACCTCGGCGTGCGACCGACCCTCGACCTCGGTCTGCCACAGCACGGCCTGCATGCGGACGGGCAGGCCGGCGAATGCCTGGCGCAGCAGATCCTGCTCGTCGTGGCGGGCGAAGTCGTCGGACCCGCTCGGCGCGGCATCGGCGACCAACTGGACGTTGCGGGCGCCCCGCCGCCACGTTCGCTGGCATTCGCGCCGCACGGCGCGCAGCACGTAGGGCCGGAAGTCCTCGGCCGGACCCGAGCCGCGGCGGATCGCGGCGAGGGTGGCGGCGAACACCTCGGCCACCACGTCGTCGGCCTCGGCGGGACTGGCCACGAGCGAGCGGGCAACTCGTCGCGCCACGCCGTGGTGGCGCTCGAACAGCTCGCCGAAGGCGTCGAGCTCACCGGCCCGCACCCGCCGCAGGATCTGGCCGTCGGCCACGACGGTGGTCGCGATCCGCTCCGCGTCCGAGGTGGGACCGGCGCCGGCCGTCACAGCTGGTCGTCCCGAGCTGCATCCCCCCAGCTACCCTGGCGGCCACAATGACAGAAGCAACCCCCCGGCGAGGAGCGCCTCGCCGCCAGCGGCGCGCCCGCCGCCCCCTCTCCTCCGATCGCACTGCCCACGTACCGAGCAGTTCCGCACTGACGACGATCGCAAACCTCCCCCCCGTCGAACCGCCCACCGGCTTCGCCGCCCTCGGCGTGCCCGAACGCATCGACGATGGCCTGGCGGCGGCCGGGTTCGCCCAACCGTTCATGATCCAGACCGCCGCGATCCCGGTCGCCATGGAAGGTCGCGACGTCTGCGGTCGGGCCCGCACCGGCTCCGGCAAGACCCTGGCCTTCGGCGTGCCGATGATGTCGCGGATCCTCGACGAGGCGGAGCCCGCCCGTCCCCTCGGCCTCGTGCTCGTGCCGACACGCGAGCTCGCGGTGCAGGTCGCCGAGGTGCTCGAGCCCGTGGCCAAACACGCCGGCCAGCGCATCCTCGCCGTGTACGGCGGCGCCAGCCGGCAGTACCAGGTGGACGCCCTGCGTGACGGCGTCGAGATCGTCGTCGCCACCCCGCTGCGGCTGATCGACCTGCTCAAGTCGGACGAGGTGTCGCTGGCCGACGTCGAGGTCGTCGTGCTGGACGAGGCCGACCGGATGGCCGACGACGGCTTCACGCCGCAGGTCGAGTGGATCCTGCGCCACTGTACGGGTCGGTCCCAGACGATGCTGTTCTCGGCCACGCTCGACGGCGACGTCGGGCACCTGATCCGGCATTACCTGAAGGACCCGGTCGAGGTCGCCATCGACGCCGCCACCGACACCGTCGGCACGATGCACCACTTGTTCCTGGCCGTCCACCACATGGACAAGGTCCGCGTCGTGGCCGCCCTCGGCCAGGGTGTGCCGAAGCTGGCCGTGTTCTGCCAGACCAAGCGGTTGTGCGACAAGGTCGCCGCGGCGCTGCAGGAGCTCGGCGTGGACGCCGCGGCGATCCACGGCGACCTCCCGCAGGTGTCCCGCGAGCGGGCGTTGCGCAAGTTCGCCGAGGGCAAGCTCGCCGTCCTGGTGGCGACGGACGTGGCCGCCCGTGGCCTCGACATCGACGACATCGGCGCCGTCGTGCACTACGACCCGCCGAAGGACGCCAAGGACTACCTCCACCGTTCCGGTCGCACGGCCCGGGCCGGTCGCGACGGGTGGGCGGTCACCATGGTCGAGTACAACCAGCACACCCAGATGCGGATCCTCCAGCGCACGTTGCGCCTGCCGCTCACGGCGCCGATCGAGGTCTTCAGCAACGACGACCGGTTGCACGACCTGGCGTCGTTCGCCGCCGACCAGAGCGGATGACCGTCGCTGGTTACAGTGCCGCGATGGTCGCAGTTCGGAGCGGGCGGCTCCGCGCCATGTGGGGGATCGCCGCTGTCGGCGTGGTGATCGGGCTCGGCGCCTGCGGTGATGACGACTCGTCGTCGGACACGCTCGAGCCCCTGGACGGGGCGCCAAACGGCACCGGACCCGGCGCCGTCACGACGACCGCCCCGGTGTCGGCGCTCGACACCGCCGTCGACCCGGCGCTCGCCGGGTCGGGCTTCGTCAGCATCGAGCTGCAGCTGCCGGCGACGGGTGTGCGGGAGGCGATCAGCCTCGATCGGGCCAGCGTCCGGGCCGACCAGCTCGACCCTGTGAGCCTCGATGCCACGTGCACCGCGCTCGACGGCGGCGACCTCTCGACCGGCACGGTGGTGACGGTCGTCGACCTGCGCCGGATGGGCTCCACGGACCGCCTCGTCTCGGCCACGATCCGGGTGGCCGGGGACAGCGCCGCCGGCGAGCACGACGTCACGATCGACGTGGGTGACGCCGACCAGGTCACCACGACCTACACCGGCACGATCGAGCTGGCCGACGGTGCCATGTCGGGCACCTTCGAGGCGACCGACGAGTCGGGCGACTCCGTGACCGGGACCTACGTGTGCGCCCCGGTCGCCGTCACCACGACCGCACCGATCATCACTGGCGGCGGCGAAGAGGTCCCCGACTCCGCCAGCGACGGCTGATCGGCCCGGTCTCGGGAGATCTCCAGCAGGCTCCATGCTGTCTCCAAGCCACGCTGGTGATGCTGGTCGCACACTGGAGTGATGGAGGGAACGGCCATGGGCCAGCAGCACCGGATCTTGAACGAAGGCGACGTCATCGAGTTCTCCCTGAAGGGCAGCCGCATGACCGCCGAGGCGATGCTGATCACGGAGGACGACGTCGTGCTCCTCGATCTGTTCGACGGCGACCGCCCGGCATGGGCGCGACTGGCGACCTTGCAGGACGTCGTGGTCTTCCGACCCGAGCTTGCCGAGATCGTCGCCGCCGCCTGACCGGCCCCCCAGTGCGCCGAGTGGGTCCTCGAGCGAGCGAACGAGGGGGCTCCGGTCGGACGGGTCCTACCCCCGGAACGTCCGGCGGTGGGCCGACGGTGGGACGCCGCGCCGACGCATGAAGTGGTGGCGCAACGTGTCGGCACTTCCGAACCCGACCCGCGCCGCCACCGCATCGACGCCGAGATCGGTCTCCTCCAGCAGCTCTTCGGCGAGGTGCAACCGCTGCCCGAGCAGCCAACGTTTCGGTGTCGTCCCCGTGGCCTCCTTGAAGCGGCGGGCGAACGTGCGTGGTGACATCGCCGCCCGAGCCGCGAGGTCCTCCACCTTGAGGTCGTCGGCGACGTGCTCCTGCAGCCAGTCGATGAGGTCGGCGAGGCCGGCGCGGTCGCCGGGCACCGTGATCGGCGCTTCGATGAACTGGGCCTGCCCGCCGTCGCGCTGGGCGGCGACGACCATCCGCCGAGCGAGCGCGTTCGCTGCCGCTGCACCGTGCTCTTGGCGCACCACGTGCAGGCAGGCGTCGATGCCGGCCGCGGCACCGGCACTGGTCAGGATCGGTCCATCCTCCACGTAGAGCACGTCGCGGTCGATGGTGAGGGCCGGCGCCCGCGCCGCCAGCCGGTCGGCGAACTGCCAGTGCGTCGTCGCCCGGCGTCCGGCGAGCAGGCCGGCGTCGGCCAGCACGAACGCCCCGGAGCAGATCGACATCACGCGGGCGCCGCGGGCCACGGCATCACGCACCGCGGCGACGACGGGCGCCGGCGTGGGGTGGTCGAGATCGGGCCAGGCCGGGATCACCACGAGGTCGGCGCGGGCGGCCCGCCCGAGATCGTGGGGGACGATGATCGGGAAGCCGCTCGTGGTCTCGTGACGGCCGGCACGGGCTGCGCACACGGCGAAGTCGTGGACCGGGAGCCCGTCGTCGCCGCGGTCGAGCCCGAAGACCTGGCAGGCGATGCCGAGCTCGAACGCGGCCACGTGCTCGCCGACGAGGGCGACGACGTCGTCGATCACCCGCCCAGCTTGGCAGGAAGTTCCGGGAGATGGGCAGTCCTGCCACTCGACGCTCGCCGCCTCCAGCGGCATCGTGGAGGTCATGCGGAGCTCGTTTCCCCTCCCGACGACGGAAGGTGCTGTCGTCGCCGTGCCGGCCCCGGGCGTCGGGCCCCAGCAGTGGGCCGGCGCACCGAGCGCCGTGCTCGACGCCGACGGCGCCGTGCTGCTCGTCTACCGCGTGCGCGGCGACGGCGGCGACGTCGACGTCGTCGCCCGATCGACCGACGGCGAGCGGTTCCAGACCCTGGTCGAGCTGCGTCCCGAGCAGTTCGGGGCGTCGATGGTGGAGCGGGCCGCGCTCGTCGCCGTCGACGGCGGCTGGCGGCTGTACGTCAGCTGTGCCACGCCCGGCGGGCCGCACTGGTGGATCGGCGCCGTCGAGGCGCGCACGATCGACGCCCTGGCCGCCGCCGACGTCCGGCCGATCTTCCCGGGCGACGCGGTGACGGCGTGCAAGGACCCGGTGATCCGCCGCCGTGGTGGCCTCTGGCAGGCGTGGGTCTGCTGCCACCACCTGGACATCCCCGGCGAGGAGGACCGGATGTCGACGGCGTTCGCGACGAGCGTCGACGGCATCGTGTGGGACTGGCACGGCACGGTGCTGGCGGGTCGGGCCGGCGCGTGGGACGCCCGCGGCGCCCGGGTCACGACGGTGCTCGCGGACGGTCGGGCCGCCTACGACGGGCGGGCCAGCGCCGCGGAGAACTGGTTCGAGCGCACGAGCGTCGCCGTCCCTACCGGCGACGGCAGACCGGGTCTGTGCGCCGACGCGAGCGCGCCGGTGCTCGACGTGCGCTACCTCGACGTGCTGGCCCTACCCGACGGCAGGCAGCGGATCTTCTACGAGGCCCGCCTCCCCGATGAGTCCCACGAGCTCCGCACCGAGCTCCACCCCGCGCCCGCTCGACCCCGGTGACCGCCAGCTGCGCTCCTCCAGATCATCCTGCGGTGAAGACCTCGTCGAAGAGGTGGAGCATCGCCCGCCACGAGCGGGCGTCGGCGACGGCGTCGTAGCGCAGCACCGGGTTGGTGCCGTCGGCGCTCGGGTTGGTGAAGCTGTGCACGACGCCCCCGTAGAGGTCCATCCGCCAGTCGACGCCGCCGGCCCGCATCTCCTGCTCGAACGCCGCCCGTTGCTCGGGCGGGACGTAGGCGTCGTCGGCCCCGATGCACACGAGGACCCGGCCGGTGATGGCGGCGGCGTCCTCGGGGCGGGTGGTCCCGAGCCCGGAGTGGAACCCGACGACCGCGGCCAGGTCCGCCCCGCTGCGGGCCAGCTCGAGCGCCATCGTGCCGCCGAAGCAGAACCCGATGGCGGCCACCCGGTCCGCATCGGCGTGCTCGTCGGCGAGCAGCACGTCGAGACCGGCCAGGCCGACGATGCGGGTCCGCAGCGGGTCGCCGGCGAGCTCGCGGAACCGGTCGCCGGCCTCCTCGGGCGGCGGCGGGCCGCCGCCACCGAAGTAGTCGAGCGCGAACGCGGCGTAGCCGAGCTCGGCCAGGCGCCGGGCCCGGTCCTTGGCGTGGTCGTCGAGGCCGAAGCCCTCGTGGCACACGAGGACCGACGGTCGCCGGCCGGGCCGGGTGTCGTCCACGGCCAGGAACCCGACGTGACGCCGCCCGTCGATCGAGTACTCGATGTCGTCCAACTTCATGGCCGACAGTCTGAACGGTGACGGGTACCGGCAGCACTACCCGGCGGCGCGAGGACCTGCGCACACTGGACTGATGCCCACGACGTCCTCGCCGACGACGCCCACCCCGGCCACCGAGCAGCCGGCCACGGCCGCGCCGTTCGGCTCCGTGTTCGGACCGTCGATGGCGGTCAGCCGGTTCGACGGCGCATCCTGGTCGCCGCCCGAGGTGGTCGACGTCGCGTCCATCGCCATGCACCCCGGCACCCATTCCCTGCACTACGGCAGCGCGTGCTTCGAAGGCCTCAAGGCCCACCGGTTCCCGGACGGCCGGGTGGTGCCGTTCCGCCCCGACGTCCACGTCGCCCGGCTCCGACAGAGCACGGCCCGACTGTGCCTCCCGGTGCCCGAGCCGCCCTCGTGTCCCTGCTGATCGAAATGACCGTCGCCGCCAACGAGAGCGTCGCCCCCGAACCGCCGGGGGCGCTGTACCTGCGGCCGACCGAGCTCGGTACCGACGTCACGATCGGTGCCGCGGCGTCCCCGAGCGAGACCGCCATCCTCTACGTCCTCGCCTGCCCGGTCGGCGACTACCTGCCACCGCGCCCGCTGACGATCTCGGTCGAGACGGTCACGCCCCGCACCACGCCACAGTTCGGCCTCGTCAAGGCCGGTGCCAACTACGCGATGGCGCTGGCGCCGATCATGGAGGCCAGGGAGCGTGACGGCGCCGACCAGGTTCTGTTCGCGCCCGGCGGCCAGCTCCAGGAGACCGGCGCGTCGAACATCGTCATGATCGACGGCGAGCACCTCGTGACGCCGGCGCTCACGGATGCCTACCTGCACGGCGTGACCCGCGACTCGCTGCTGACCCTCGCCCGTCACCTCGGGTGGAGCGTCGAGGAGCGCGACGTCATGGTCGACGAGCTCGTCGAGTGGGTCGGCCGGCCGACGGCCGAGGTCGCCCTCAGCGGTACGGCGGCCGTGGTCGCCCCGGTCGGGACGCTGGTCGTCGACGGCCGGCGCCTCGCCGTCGGCCGCGGCGACGCTCCGAGCACGGCAGCGCTGCGGGCCGCGTTGATCGACATCCAGACCGGCCGGTCCGCCTTCGACTGGTAGTGCCTGCGGCAATGGCGGCCGGAGAGGCGGCGGGCGCACGTCGACCAGACTCGTGGGTGCCATGCCGACCGTGCCGCCGACGCGCCACCTGGTGCGGGCCAAGGACCTCGCCGATGCCCGCTACGCCGATCCGCTGCGCGTCGCCGACCTGGCGAGGGCGGCGAGGTTGTCGCCGGCCCACTTCAGCCGCGAGTTCCGCCGGGCGTTCGGCGAGTCGCCGCACCAGTACCTGCTCACCCGCCGCCTCGAGCGGGCGGCCGCGCTGCTGCGCACGACGGACTGGTCGGTGACCCGCATCTGCCTCGCCGTCGGCCTGTCCAGCGTCGGCTCGTTCACCACCAGCTTCCGTCGCATGTTCCACGCGTCGCCCACCGCGTACCGCGCCACGTACCCACCGCCGTCCCGGTTGGCCGTCGTGCCGAGCTGCGTCGTCCGGTTCTACGGGCGGCCGCAACTCAGCACGTTTCGAGAAGACGGCGGCGATCGCGATCCGTAGGTTCGACCACGTCCCTCGCGAGACACGACGGCAACCACGAACCGAGCACGCAAGGAGCACTGCGATGAAGATCGCCAACACGCAGGTGTGGGTCCACGACCAGGACGAGGCACTGGCCTTCTACACCGACAAGCTGGGCATGGAGGTCCGCGCCGACGTCACGATGGCCGAGATGGGCGGCTTCCGGTGGCTGACGGTCGGCCCGGCCGGGCAGTCCGACGTCGCCATCGTCCTGATGGCGATCCCGCAGCCGCCGATGTTCGACGACGACACGGTCAAGCAGATCAGTGAGATGACGGCCAAGGGCGTCGCCGGGGCCATCTTCCTGACCACCGACGACTGCCAGGCGAGCTATGAGGAGCTCGCCGCCCGCGGCGTCGAGTTCGTCGAGAAGCCCGAGGCGCGTCCGTACGGCATCGACGCCGGGTTCCGCGACCCGTTCGGGAACCACTTCCGACTGACCCAGGTCAAGGAGCTCTGATCCACCGGTTGCCGCCCGCCCGACCCAGGTCCAGGGGTCGGACGGGCGGCCGCCTGCCGGCGGCGGCCGTTCAGGCGGGCAGCCAGGTCGGGCGTCCCGCCTCGAAGGCCGTGATCTCCTCGGCGTGGGTGAGCGTGATGCCGACGTCGTCGAGGCCGCGCAGGTAGCGCTCCTGCACCGACGCCTCCATCGGGAACGGCTCCTCCAGGCCGATCGACGGGACCTCGACGAGGAGTCGCTCGACGTCGACCGTGATCTGGGTCGGCGGCGTCGTCGTCGATGGCGGCCCAGATCCGCTCGACCCCAGCCTCGGCCAGCACCACGGGCACGAGCCCGTTCTTCGCGCAGTTGTTCCGGAAGATGTCCGAGAAGCTGGGCGCGATGACCGCGTCGAAGCCGGCCTGCAGGATCGCCCAGACGGCGTGCTCGCGTGACGACCCGACGCCGAACGCCGGGCCGGCGACGATGATCGACGCCCCGGCGTAGCGCTCGTCGTTGAGGACGAAGTCGCGATCGTCGCGCCACGTCGCGAACAGACCCTTCTCGAACCCGGTCCGCTCGACCCGTTTGAGCCACTCGGCCGGGATGATCTGGTCGGTGTCGACGTCGGACCGCTTGAGCGGCAACCCGGTCCCGGAGATGACGTTGACGGCCTTCATCGCGCTGCGCCTCCCATCGTCGGCAGGTCCTCGGGGGTGGTGAAGTGACCGGCGACCGCGGTCGCCGCGGCGACGGCAGGCGAGACCAGGTGGGTGCGTCCCCCGCGGCCCTGGCGGCCCTCGAAGTTGCGGTTGCTCGTGCTTGCCGCCCGCTCCCCGGGCGCCAGCTTGTCCGGGTTCATCGCCAGGCACATCGAGCACCCGGGCTCGCGCCAGTCGGCCCCGGCGGCCGTGAACACGCGGTCGAGGCCTTCGGCCTCGGCCTGCGCCTTCACGGCGTGGCTGCCGGGCACGACCATCACCCGCTTCGCCGTGACGTGGCGGCCATCGAGCACGGCCGCCGCCGCCCGCAGGTCCTCGATCCGGCTGTTCGTGCAGGAGCCGATGAACACGGTGTCGACGGGGATGTCGCGCAGCGGCGTGCCGGCGGTCAGCCCCATGTACTCGAGCGCCCGGCCGACGTTCTCGCGCGTGGTGGCGTCGGCGAACTCGTCGGGCGACGGCACGACCCCGTCGATGGGCAGCACCTGGCTCGGGTTCGTGCCCCACGTGACGTGCGGGCGCAGCGCGGTGGCGTCGATGTGCACCTCGCGGTCCCACACGGCGTCGTCGTCGCTCGACAGCAGGCGCCAGTCGGCGACGGCGGCGTCCCACGCGTCACCGGTCGGGGCGAACGCCCGGCCCTGCAGGTAGGCGAACGTCGTGTCGTCGGGTGCCACCAGGCCGGCCTTGGCGCCGGCCTCGATGGACATGTTGCAGATGGTCATGCGGCCTTCCATCGAGAGGCCGCGGATGGTCGAGCCGCGATACTCGATGACGTGGCCGATGCCACCCCCGGTGCCGATCTCCCCGATCACGGCGAGGATGACGTCCTTGGCGGTGACGCCGGGCGGAGCTCGCCCTCGACGTTCACGGCCATCCACTTGGGACGGGACTGGGGCAGCGTCTGGGTGGCCAGCACGTGCTCGACCTCGCTCGTGCCGATCCCGAAGGCGAGGGCGCCGAACGCCCCGTGCGTGGCGGTGTGGCTGTCCCCGCAGACGATGGTCATGCCGGGCATCGTGCGGCCCTGCTCGGGGCCGATGACGTGCACGATGCCCTGCCCGGGATCGCCCATCGGGTAGTTGGTGATGCCGAACTCGGCCGTGTTCTCGCGCAGCACCTCGACCTGGCGGGCCGACACCGGGTCGGCGATCGGCTGGTCGATGTCGGCGGTCGGGACGTTGTGGTCCTCGGTGGCGACGGTGAGCTCGGGGCGGCGCACGGTGCGCCCCGAGAGCCGCAGCCCGTCGAACGCCTGCGGGCTGGTGACCTCGTGCACGAGGTGCAGGTCGATGTACAGCAGGTCGGGTTCACCCGGGGCCGAGCGCACGAGGTGGCGCTCCCAGACCTTCTCCGGCAACGTCCTCGGTCGCATCCGCTGGCCTCGCTCTCTGTCGTCCATGGCTACCGTACATCGTCATCCCAACATGTGGGATATAGTTCCTGACTGATGGACAGCGTATCGGGCGTCGGCGTGTTGGACAAGGCGGTCGGCGTGCTCCGCGCGCTCGAGCGGTCGGGACCGATCGGGCTCCCCGAGTTGCAGGGCCGCACCGGGCTGCCACGTGCCACCGCCCACCGGCTCGTGGTCGCCCTCGAGCAGCACGGCCTCGTGCGGCGGGACGACGACGGACGCGTCGCCCTCGGGCTCGGCCTCGTCGCGCTCGGTCAGGCCGCCCGCGCCGGGTTCCCGCTGGCCGAGATCGCCCGCCCGGCGCTGACCACGCTCCGGGACGAGGTCGGCGAGAGCGTGCAGCTGTTCGTCCGGGAGGGTGATGCCCGGCGGTGCGCCGTGTCGTTGCAGTCGGGTCACGGCCTGCGCTGGATCGTGCCGGAAGGCGCACTGCTGCCCTTGCCGGTCGGGTCGGCCGGGCGGATCCTGTCCGGCGAGGTCGGTCCGGACGGCTGGGTCGAGAGCGTCGAGGAGCGGGAGGCCGGCGTGGCGTCGGTCAGCGCGCCGGTCGCCGCTCCGGGTCCCGTCGCCGGCCGGCCGCTCGCCGCCGTCAGCGTGAGCGGCCCCGTGGAGCGGATGACCCGACATCCCGGCCACCGCTTCGGCGCCGCTGTCGTCGACGTCGCGGCGCGGGTCGCCGCCCTCGCGGCGCGCTGACCCGTCCCCGCCCAGATCGTGGTTCACGGGCCGGGTGGTTCTTGGTTCACTGGTGGGGTGACGACGAGCCCCGACCTGCAGCCGACTCCGCCCCCGGCGTTCGAGCCGGCGGGCATCGGTCGGGCCGAGGCCGCGTTCGTCGCCCGACACCCCGAGTTCGACCCCGACGGATCGTTCGCCGCTCTCCGTCGCGACGAGTACGGCCGGCTCGACGCCGAGGACCAGGTCTACCTCGACTACACGGGTGGCGGCCTCCACGCCGAGTGCCAGCTCGAGGCGCACGTCGAGCTGCTGCGCACGCGGGTCCTCGGCAACCCGCACTCGAACAACCCGACCTCGTTGGCCACGACAGCCCTCGTGCAGCACGCCCGCCGAGCCGTTCACGACTACTTCGGCGCCCCGCCCGACGAGTACCTCTGCGTCTTCACCGCCAACGCCAGCGCCGCCCTCCGGCTGGTCGGCGAGGCCTACCGGTTCGGACCGGGCGGCACGTTCGCCCTCACGTTCGACAACCACAACTCCGTCAACGGCATCCGTGAGTTCGCCCGGCGCGCCGGAGCTCGGATCGCCTACGTGCCGGTCGTGGCGCCGGACCTGCGCCTCGACCGCGACGCCATGACCGGCGTCCTCGGATCAGCGGAGCGGGGTCGGCACAACCTGCTGGCGTTCCCGGCCCAGTCCAACTTCTCGGGTGTCCAGCACCCGCTCGACCTCGTCGCCGAGGCCCACGAAGCCGGCTGGGACGTGCTCGTCGACGGAGCGGCGTTCGCGCCGACCAACCGCTTCGACATCGGCCTGGTCCGACCGGACTTCGCGACGTTCTCGTTCTACAAGATGATGGGCTTCCCCACCGGCGTGGGCTGCCTGCTCGTCCGCCGTGATCGCGTCGGGGCCCTCACCCGCCCGTGGTTCGCCGGCGGCACGATCACGATCGCGTCGGTCCAGGGCGACGGCCATTACCTGCACGACGACGAGGCCGGGTTCGAGGACGGCACCGTCGACTACCTCAACCTGCCGGCCGTGACGACCGGGCTGGCCCACCTGGAGCGCATCGGCCGCGACAGTGTCCACGACCGCGTCATGGCGCTCACGGCGTGGCTCCTCGAGGCGCTCACCGGGCTCCGCCACCGCACCGGGCGGCCGATGGTGGAGATCTACGGTCCGACCGACACGAGCGAGCGCGGCGGCACCGTCACGTTCATGATGCACGACGTCGACGGGCGACCGATCGACGACCGTCGCGTCGAGGAGCTGGCGAACAAGGTCGGCATCTCGCTGCGCACGGGCTGCTTCTGCAACCCGGGCGCCGGCGAGGTCGCCCACCACCTCGGGGCGGCGGAGATGACCCAGTGGTTCGAGCGGGGCGAGGCGGTGTCGTTCCTGGAGCTGCGCCGCCGCCTCCTCGCCGACTACGACCTGCTCGTCGCGGCGATCCGCGTCTCCGTTGGGGTGGCGACGAACTTCGCCGACGTGTTCCGGTTCATGTGCTTCGTGCAGGGCTTCGTCGACCGCACCGTCGACGACATCGGGCGCGTGGAGTTCGTCTCCGACAACTGCCGGATCGTGCGCGACTCGGCCTGACCACGCGGCCGCCCCGGAAGGTGCTCAGGTCGCGGTGGCGGCGACGTCTCGGACGTGCTGGAACCGCGCCTGGTCGAGGGCATCGATCTCGTCGGCGGCCCGCTCGTCGTCGGCCATCGTGGCGTCGAGGTCGAGGTCGGCGAACGCCAGCACGCCCATGTCCTCGAAGGCGGCGCGGATGCGCGGACCCCACAGCCCGATGTCCTTGAGGATCGGCACGATCCGCATGAACAGGTAGGAACGGAAGCGCTGCTGCGACGCACTGTGGTGGAGGTGGTCGACGAGCGCGTCGTCGAGCATCCCGAGGTTCGCCCAGATCTCGTCGGTGAGGAAGCGATCGCGCATCCGATAGCAGGCGTCGACGCAGAACTCCTCGCGCTCGTCGCGCTCCGCGTCGGTCAGCTCGGGGTAGTAGTCGCGCAGCGCCAATCGGCCGAACGCCACGTGGCGGGCCTCGTCCTGCATCACGTACGCGTTCAGGGCCTTGCCCAGCGGCTCGGTGGCCTGGTTGCGGATGATCCCGAACGCGGCCAGCGCCAGCCCCTCGACGAGAACCTGCATGCCGAGGTAGGTCATGTCCCAGCGGGAGTCGGCGATGACGTCCTGGAGCAGCGACCGCAGGTTCGAGTTGAGGGGGTAGACCAGGCCGAGCTTGTCGTGGAGGTAGCGGCTGTACACCTCGACGTGGCGGGCCTCGTCGACCACCTGGGTGGCGGCATAGAACTTGGCGTCGATCTGCGGCACGGTCTGCACGATCTTGGCCGTGCACACCAGGGCACCCTGCTCGCCGTGCATGAACTGCGAGAAGCGCCAGGCGGCCATGTGGTGGCGGACCTCGTCGCGATCACGCTCCGAGAGCCGTTGCCACAGTGGCGCGTCGGCGATCGGGATGCTCGCATCTGGCATCCCGAGCGGGTCGGAGGGATCGACGTCCAGCGTCCAGTCGAGGCGGTCGGCGCCGACCCATTGGCGGCGGGTCCCCTTGTCGTACAGCCGCAGCAGCTGGTCGCGCCCGCCCTGGTAGTCGAAGTCGAAGGCGGTGGCGATCGACGACTCGACCGTCCAACCCGTCGTGGTGTCCGTTGCCATGCCGTCGATGATGGACGTCCGCCGGCCAGCGGTCATGGAGAACTCGTGACCATCTCCGCGACGCTCATTTGACGTGCCACTGGATCTCGCCGGCGATGACCGACGGCCGCATCCGGCGCGACATCGCCCGCTTCGCCCGGGCTCGATCGGCGCGCCCGTGTCGACGCCGAGCCCGGCTGGCGCGAGTTCGCCGGACCGGTGCGCATCGTCTGGGGCGCGGCAACCGCTGCTTCGACCTCGCCAGCGCCCGTCGCCTGGCGGAGACGTTCCCGAACGCCCCGCTGGTCGAAGTGGCCGACGTCTCGACGTTCGTGCCGGCCGACGCGCCGGACGCCGTCCGCCGAGGCCATCGTCGCCGTGGCGGCGATGCCGATCGCCGGAATCGCGGTTGGCGCGCGGCGACGGGCCGGGCAGCCTTGCGGCGCGATGTCCACCCGCACCTCCCGCCGAGATCCGTCATCCGCCGGCGTCGTCGAGCGCCGGCGCGCCCGCCACGACGCCCTCGTCGCCGACGGACGGCTGCGGTATCCGGAGGAGCTGCCGATCACGGCCCGGCGCGACGAGCTGCTGGCGGCGATCGGCGACCACCAGGTCGTCATCGTCGCCGGCGAGACCGGGTCCGGCAAGAGCACGCAGCTACCGAAGCTGTGCCTCGAGCTCGGCCGGGGCATCGCCGGGCTGCTCGGCCACACCCAACCCCGACGCGTCGCCGCCCGCACGATCGCCGAGCGGGTGGCCGAGGAGCTGGGATCGAGCATCGGCGAGGACGTGGGCTACTCGGTCCGCTTCGACGACCGCGTCGGCGACGGGACGCTGGTGCGGGTGATGACCGACGGCATCCTGCTCGCCGAGCTCGGTCGTGATCCCGAGCTGCGGCGCTACGACACGCTGATCGTCGACGAAGCCCACGAGCGCAGCCTCAACATCGACTTCATCCTCGGCTACCTCCGTCAGCTCCTGCCGCGGCGACCGGACCTCAAGGTCGTCGTGACGTCGGCGACGATCGACACCGCTCGGTTCGCCGAGCACTTCGCCGATGCCGCCGGCCGCCCGGCACCGATCATCGAGGTCACCGGGCGCACGTACCCCGTGGAGGTGCGCTACCGGCCGTTCGGCGTCGAGCCCGACGACGACCGCGACCAGGTCCAGGCCGTGGTCGACGCCGTTGACGAGCTCGCGCTCGAGGGACCCGGCGACGTGCTCGTCTTCCTCAGCGGCGAGCGCGAGATCCACGACACCGCCGACGCGTTGCGGCGGCGGTCGAGCGCCGGCCCGACGGCCGACGTGCTGCCGCTCTACGCGCGGCTGTCGAACGCCGAGCAGCACCGCATCTTCCAGCCCCACCGGGGTCGCCGCATCGTGTTGTCGACGAACGTCGCCGAGACGTCGATCACGGTGCCAGGGGTTCGCTACGTCGTCGACGCCGGCACGGCCCGCATCTCCCGCTACAGCAGGCGGTTGAAGGTGCAACGACTACCGATCGAGCCGATCTCGCAGGCGTCGGCCGACCAGCGGGCGGGACGCTGCGGGCGGGTGGCCGCCGGCGTGTGCATCCGCCTCTACGCCGAGGACGACTACGACGCCCGACCCGCGTTCACCGAGCCGGAGGTCCTGCGCACGAACCTGGCATCGGTGATCCTCCAGATGACTGCCCTCGGCCTCGGGGACGTCGCCGCGTTCCCGTTCGTCGAGGCGCCCGACGCGGCAGCGGTCCGCGACGGCTACCTGCTCCTGGAGGAGCTCGGCGCGATCGGTCCCGGCGATGACGGCCGGCGTCCGCTGACCCGGATCGGTCGGCGACTGGCCCGCCTCCCCGTCGACCCCCGGCTGGGCCGGATGATCCTGGAGGCCGAGCGCCACGGATGCGTCCGCGAGGTGCTCGTCATCGCCGCCGCCCTCTCCATCCGCGATCCCCGCGAGCACCCGGAGGATCAGCGCCAGGCGGCCGACGAGCTGCACCGCCGCTTCGACGTCCCAGGCAGCGACCTGCTGACGGTCGTCGCCCTCTGGGACCACCTCCGCGCCCAGCAGCGGGCGCTGTCGTCGAACCAGTTCAGGCGCCTGTGCCGGGCCGAGTTCCTCAACTACGTCCGCGTGCGCGAGTGGCAGGACCTGTTCAGCCAGCTGCGCCACGTCGCCGCCGACCTCGGGATCCGGGCCGGCACCGAGGTGGGTCATCCCGACCGCGTCCACCAGTCGGTCCTGGCCGGGCTGTTGTCGCACGTCGGCATGCGCGACCGAGAGGGGCGCCAGTTCCGGGGCGCCCGTGGCGCGACGTTCACGATCGGCGCCGGATCGGTCCTCGCCAAGCGGTCACCGCGGTGGGTGGTGGCGGCCGAGCTCGTCGAGACGAACCGGTTGTGGGCCCGCCGGGTCGCGGCGATCGACCCAGCCTGGGCCGAGCACGTCGGGGCCCACCTCGTCCGCCGCTCGTACGGCGAGCCGCGTTGGGACGCCCGGCGCGGTGCGGCGGTCGCGACGGAGACGGTCACGCTCTTCGGGCTGCCCGTGGTCGAGGGGCGCATCGTCCCGTTCGACCGCATCGACCCGACCTTGGCTCGCGACATGTTCATCCGCCACGCGCTCGTCGACGGCGACTGGACCACCCAACACCGCTTCATCGAGCGCAACCGGGACTTCCGGAGACGGGTGCACGGCCTCGAGGTGCGCGTGCGGCGCCACGGCCTCCTCGACGACGACGCGGTGCACGGGTTCTACGACGCTCGGGTCGGCGAGCGGGTCACCTCGTCGCGCACGTTCGACCGCTGGTGGAAGGACGTGTCGACAGCCGAGCCCCGCCTGCTGGACCTGACCGACGACGACGTCGAGCGCGACAGCGGGTTCCACGCCGCCGACTTCCCCGACCGTTGGCGCGACGGCGAGCTCGACCTGCCGCTGACCTATCGGTTCGATCCGGGCGGCCCGCTCGACGGCGTCACCGTGCACGTCCCGTTGACCGCGCTCAACCAGTTCTCCGGTGACGGGCTCGACTGGCAGATCCCCGGCCACCGTGCCGAGCTCGTCACCGCGCTGGTGCGGACGCTGCCGAAGGACATCCGACGGCAGTTGATCCCGGCGGCCGACACGGCTCGGGCGGCGGTCGACCGGCTGGGCGCGCCGGAGGGGCGGCTGGTCGACGCGCTGGCCGGCGCGCTGGCAGCGGTCAGCGGCGTGCGTCGTCGCGCCGGGAGCGTTCCGTCCGGACGCGCTGCCCGCGCACCTGCGGATGAACATCGTCGTAGCCGACGCCGACGGGACCGTGCACGACGCTGACGACGACCTCGCTGCGATCCGCCGGCACCTCGCCGCGTCGGCCCGCGAGGCCATCGCCGAGGCGGCGCCAATCGACGAGCGGCGGGGGATCCTCGACTGGGACGTCGGCGCCGTGCCCCAGGTCGTGGAGTCGTCCGGGCGGGGCCTGCCGGCGATCGGGTACCCGGCACTCCTCGACGACGACGACAGCGTGTCCCTGCGCGTGTTCACGAACCCCGACCTGCAGCAACGTGTGATGCGGGGCGGCGTGCGCCGGCTGCTCCTGTTGACCGCGGCGCCGGCCGTGGCCGAGATCCTGCGCGGCCTCGACCAGCCGCGACGGCTGCGCGTGGCGGCCAGCGGCATCGACCTCGACGCGCTCGTCGCCGACTGCCGGGTCGTCGCCGTCGACGCGGTGATGGACGAGGTCGGCGCGCTGCCGTGGGACGCCGAGTCGTTCGAGGAGCTGCGCCAGCGCGTGCGGAGCGACGGACCCGCCGTGGCCCGGGAGGCGATGGCCGTCGTCGCCGACGTCGTGGGCGTGGCGGTGACGGTGCGCGGACGGCTCGAGCGCCTGGTCGCCCCGGCCGTCGCGGCGTCGGTCGCCGACGCCGCCGGGCACCTCGAGCGCCTGGTCGGGCCGGGGTTCGTGGTGCGAGCCGGTCGTCGGCGCCTGGCCGACGTGCTCCGCTACGCGAGGGGGATCGAGTTCCGGCTCGACCGGCTGGCCGAGGACGTCGCCCGCGATCGCCGCCGGATGGCCGAGGTCGGGCCGCTGGAGGAGCGCTACACGGCCGGGCTGCGTCGGTCCGGTCGCCCGGTGTCGGCGCACGTGGTCGACCTCGGCTGGCAGCTGGAGGAGCTGCGGATCAGCGTGTTCGCCCAGCCCCTCGGCGCCGTCGGCTCCCCCAGCCCGACCAAGCTCCGCCGCCGCCTCGACACCCTCGGCTTCTGACTCCGTTCCGGGGCCAGAAGTGGCCCCGATCCTCACAGAGAACCTGCGTGTCGGCGGGCGGGCCAGGTTCTCCGTGAGATTCGGGGCCAGAAACGGCCCCGGAACGGAGTCAGAACGCGTCGTCAGCGGCGCTGTCCACAGGCTGACGGCTCTTCTCCCCAAGGCATTCACAGGCAATCGGCACTGACGATCCACAGGGTCGATGCGTCAGGATCGTCCCCATGTCGATGAGCATCCTGCGCTCGTCCGGCCGCCCCCGCCGCCACGGGGTGCTGGTGGAGCCGGCTGATCGCCGTGTGCTGGAGCGGGCCGGGTGGCGGACCACGCTCGATTACCGCGAGAACCACCTGCGGGCCCGCGATGGGCGGTTGCTCGAGGTCGTGCCGTCGTGGACCGCCGAGGCCGAGCGCTTCGACGGCGAACACGTGATCGCGACCGCGTCGGGTGACACCGTCGAGGAGGCCTGGTCCCGCCTGCGGGACGACGTCGAGGCCCACCGCGCCCGGTCATCGCCTCGGGTGCGGCTCCTGCGGCCCTGATCCGGCGACTCACTCGGCTCGCCCGTCGCGCGCTCGGCTCCCGGGCCGGACACTCGACGCGGCGGATGCGGGCCGTACGCTGGCCCCGTGACCGCAGCGAGCGCGAGCTTCCAGCCCCCCGGCACCACCCTCGATGGACCCCTCCCGCCTGACTGGGCCGAGCAGGTGCGGGCCCTGGCCAGCGATCGGGACGCGGTGATCCTCGCCCACAACTACCAGCTGCCCGAGATCCAGGAGATCGCCCACCACGTTGGGGACTCGCTGGGCCTGTCCCGGGTCGCGGCCGAGGCCGAGGCGTCGACGATCGTGTTCTGCGGCGTCCACTTCATGGCCGAGACGGCCAAGATCCTCAGCTACGACAAGACCGTCCTGATCCCCGACGAGCGCGCCGGATGCAGCCTCGCCGAGACGATCACCGCCGACCAGCTGCGGGCCTGGAAGGCCGAGCACCCGGGTGCCGTCGTCGTCAGCTACGTGAACACGACGGCGGCGGTGAAGGCCGAGACCGACATCTGCTGCACGTCCTCGAACGCCGTCGACGTCGTCGCCTCCATCCCGGAGGACACCGAGGTGCTGTTCTGCCCGGACCAGTTCCTCGGCGCCCACGTCCAGCGCGAGCTGGGCCGGGAGAACATGCACATCTGGCTCGGCGAGTGCCACGTCCACGCCGGCATCAACGGCGCCGACCTCAAGGCCCGGGTCGCCGAGGATCCCGACGCCGAGCTGTTCATCCACCCCGAGTGCGGCTGCGCGACGAGCGCGCTGTACCTGGTCGGCGCCGGCGTCGTGCCCGAGACCCGCACGAGGATCCTGTCGACGAGCGGCATGGTCGCGGCGGCGCGGGAGACGACGGCGGCGAAGGTGCTCGTGGCGACCGAGACCGGGATGCTGCACCAGCTGACGAAGGCCAACCCCCTCGTCCTCTTCGAGCCGGTCAACCGGGCCGCCGTGTGCAAGTACATGAAGATGATCACCCCGGCCAAGCTGCTGCGCTGCCTGCGCGACGGGACCGACGTCGTCGACGTCCCGCCGGACGTCGCCGACAAGGCCCGACGGTCCGTCGAGCGCATGATCGCCATCGGCCAGCCCTCGCCGACGGGGGAGTGATGGCCGCGCTCAGCTCGATCCGGGCGCGCCCAGTCTCGAATTCGGGACCGACCGCGCCCAGGTGCGTCGGTGGGACCCGAGCGCGCCCAGATGTGCGGGGGCACGGCATGATCCCGCGTCGGCTCGCGGCGCCGGCGCCGACGTGGGAGCGCGACGTCGACGTCGCCGTCCTCGGGTCGGGGGCGGCCGGGCTGGCCGCCGCACTGGCCGTGCGACCGGTGCGCAGCGCCCTGATCATCACGAAGGACGTCCTCAACGCCGGGTCCACGGCTTGGGCGCAGGGTGGGCTGGCCGGTGTGCTCGATCCGACCGATTCCCTCGAGGAGCACGTCCGGGACACGCTCGCTGCCGGCGCCGGGCTGTGCGACGAGGCGGTCGTGCGCGACCTGGTCGCCGAGGCGCCGACGTCGATCCGGTACCTGATGCGCCTGGGCGCCTCGTTCGACGCCGGTGTCGACGGCGCCGGTCCGGCCCTGACCCGGGAGGGCGGGCACAGCCACAACCGCATCGTGCACGCCGGCGGCGACCGCAGCGGGGCGGAGGTCCAGCGCACGCTCGACGAATCGGCGCTGGCCGCCGGCGTCGACGTGTTGGAACGGGCGTTCGCACTCGACCTCCTCACCGGCGCCGACGCGGACGGGTTGCGGCGGGCGTGCGGCATCGTCGTCGCCACGTTGACGCCGACCGGCGACGTCGAGTCGGTGGGCATCGTGACGGCACGGGCCGTCGTGCTGGCCACGGGCGGCTACGGGCAGATCTTCGCCTCGACGTCGAACCCCCCGGCGGTGACCGGTGACGGCTCCGCCATCGCGCTGCGGGCCGGGCTGTCGGTGCGCGACGTCGAGTTCGTGCAGTTCCACCCGACCGTCATGTGGCGCGGTCCCGACGCCACCGGGCAGCAACCGCTGGTGAGCGAGGCCGTCCGCGGCGAGGGGGCGATCCTCTACGACGCCGCCGGCGCTCGCGTGATGGCCGGCGTGCACCCGCTGGAGGACCTCGCGCCGCGCGACGTCGTGGCCGCGGCGATCAGCCGACGGATGTCCGAGGCGCCGGCCGGCGTGGACGACCACGTGTTCCTCGACGCCACCAACATGGGCGAGCGGTTCTACGAGCGGTTCCCGACGATCACGGCGGCGTGCCGGGAGATCGGCGTCGACCCGGCCCGGGACCGCATCCCCGTCGCCCCGGCCGCCCACTTCGCGTGCGGCGGCGTGCCGGCCCGCCTCGACGGGACGACCGCCCTGCCCGGCCTCTACGCCGTCGGCGAGGTGGCCTGCACCGGCGTCCACGGCGCCAACCGCCTGGCGTCGAACAGCCTCACCGAGGGGGTCGTCGCCGGCACCCGCCTCGGCCGCGACCTGGCGTGGGAGGTCCCGGCCCGGATCGACCCGCTGCTGGTCGACGTCCCCGCCGCGCTGGTCGACGCCTCGTGGCGGGCCGACGTCCGGTCGGCCATGTCGCGCCACGTCGGCGTGGTGCGCGACGCCGGGTCGCTGGCGGCCGCCGACGACGTGCTGGCCGGTCTCGCCGGCAAGGTCGACGCGTCGACGCCGGCCTCGCGCCAGGCGTGGGAGGCGACGAACGTGCTGACCGTGGCCACCGCGGTGGTCGTCGCGGCGACCGCCCGCACGGAGAGCCGGGGCTGCCATCGGCGCAGCGACTTCCCCGAGCCGCGCGACGAGTGGGTGCGCCACCTCGACGTGCACGTGGACGGCTCCGGCGCCGTCGGACTCACCCGCTGATGCCGCTCGGGCGCTTCCACCCGCTGTCGGACGACACCCGCCGCCGCCTGCTCGACGCCGACCTCGATCCCGACGCCGTCGCCGCGCTGGTGCGGATGGCCGTCGCCGAGGACCTGATGGGCGGCGTCGACGTGACGTCCGTGGCGACCGTCCCAGCCGAGCAGCGCAGCGTCGGGACGTTCGGGTGCCGCGGCGTCGGCGTCCTGGCCGGCATGCCGGTTGCCGCCGCCGCCATCGACGCGGTGTGCGGCGACGAGGCCTCCGACGTGCGCTACCTCGTCGACGACGGCCAGCTCGTCGCGCCCGGCGATCTCGTCGCCCGCGTCACGGCACCGACCCGGGGACTGCTCACGGCCGAGCGCACGGCCCTCAACCTGCTCTGCCACCTGTCCGGCGTGGCCACGCTCACCCACCTGTGGGCCGTCGCCCTCGACGGCACCGGCTGCACGGTGCGCGACACCCGCAAGACGACGCCGGGGCTGCGGGCGTTGGAGAAGTACGCGGTGCGCTGCGGCGGGGGCGAGAACCACCGGATGGGCCTGTCGGACGCTGCGCTGGTCAAGGACAACCACGTGCTCGCCGCCGGTGGGGTCGCCGAGGCCTTCGCCGCCGTCCGGGCGCTGCAGGGGTCGATCCCGGTCGAGATCGAGGTCGACTCGATCGACGGGCTGCGCACGGCGATCGAGGCCGGCGCCGACGTGGTGCTGCTCGACAACTTCGAGCTCGAGGACATGCGGGCCGCCGTCGTCGTGCGCGACGACATGGACCGTCGGGTCCGTCTCGAAGCGAGCGGGGGGCTGACGCTCGAGGTCGCTCGTCAGGTGGGGCAGACCGGCGTCGACCACGTCGCCGTCGGTGAGCTCACCCACTCCGCCAAGGTGCTCGATCTCGGCCTCGACCTCGAGGCTGTCGTCAGCGGCTGAGCGCTGGCGAGGGCCCGAGGGGACCCCCGAGCGACCTCAGATGATGCCCACGAGCTCGGCGATCACGACCAGGTTGGTCGCCGGCGGATCGAGGCCGAGCTGGTCGTTCGGCGGCAGGGTGAGCATCCGGCGCCCGCCGATCTGCATGCCCGTCAGGCCGTCGACGAGCTCCGGCAGCAGCGTTCCTTCGGCGACCGTCAACGTCTGAGGCTGACCGACCTCCCACGTGCTGTCGATGACCTCGCCGGTGTCGCCGCGAGCGGCGAACAGGTTGAAGATGCCCGTGTCGCCCTCGGCGAGGGCGGCGCCCGTGCCCGGCGTGAGCTCGGTGACCTGCAGCTCCGACACGGCCTCGCTGGACATCGGGACGTCGGCCTGGGTCGGACCGGATGCCGGATCCGTCGCCGGCACCACGGCCAGGACGTCGACGACGAACGTCAGCGCGTCGCCGGCCTGGATCACGTCGCCCTGCGGCTGGTCGCCGTAGGCGAGGTCGCTCGGGATGTCGAGCTGCACCCGCTCCCCGCTGGTGACGCCGACGAGGCCCTGGTCCCAGCCGTCGATGACGCCGCCGGCGCCGAGCGTGACCGGGAACGGGGGCTGGCCGTAGTTGTTGTCGAACTCGGTGCCGTCCTCGCTGCGCACGCCGACGTAGTTGACGTACACGGTGTCACCGGCGACGGCCGGGGCGCCGGTGCCAGGCGTCAGCTCGGTCACCTGCAACTCGGTCGGGATGGTGCCCGGGAGCTGCACGTCGGGGACGGATGCTGTCGGCGCGGTCGCCGGCACGAGCGAGATCTCGGGGATCGAGGCGTCGGTCGAACCCGACGATTCGTCCTCCGTCGTCGCCGCCGATCCGGCATCGTCGTCGTCGCTCGAGCCGCACGCCACCAGCGACGCGGCGAGGACCACGGCGGACAGCGATGCGGCGACGGGCGCGAACGGGGAGCGGCGGGGGAAGCGGCGCATCGGGGCGACGCTACCGGTGGGTACGCCCGTGCCGTGATCGGCGCGTGGACGCTCCTACCGACTTCTCAACCGCGCAACTTGCTCGCTCGCTCGACTCGACGCGTCGCCAGCCAACGGGCCTCGGCTTCACCCATCGCGGTCGACGGTGCACCATCGGCGAACGGCCACATCTCTTCGGCGATGCGCCGGTAGTTGCCCGTCGCCCGTAGGTCGCCGAGCAGTGCGTAGAGACCGAGGTTGATGCGCTGGATGAACACGAACGCCCGGGGGACCGAGGCGTACTGGGCGATCGGGCTGGAGCGGTCGAACGTGTGCCGCACGATGCCGCTGGCGTACTCCGGGGTCCACGTCGTCTCCCGGTCCTCGGCCACGGGCTCGTAGAACTGCGAGAAGTAGCGCCCGGCCTCGTCGGTCGGCACGGGCGCACCGGGTCGCAGGAGGCCGGCGCCTTCGACGATGCGTCGGAACGCAGCAGCATCGTGGTCGACGGCGGCGGATCGCACCATCGACGCGAACACGTCGAGCTCGGCGTCGTCGAAGAAGCGCACCAGCCCGAAGTCGAGGAACGTGATGCGCCCGCCACCGTGGAACAGGTAGTTGCCCGGGTGGGGGTCGCCGTTGAACGCGTGCATCCGGTAGAGGCTGCGGAACACGAACCGGAACAGGGCCTCGCCGGCCTGGTCGCGCTCTTCCTGGTCCCAGCCGAGCACGTCGCGGAACGGCGCACCGACGACGAGCTCGCTCGTCAGGACCCGCGTCGTCGAGAAGGATGGCAGCACGTCGGGCACGCCGATGAACGGGTGGCCGCGGTACCAGTCGGCGAACATCGCCTGGTTGGCCGCCTCCCGCCCGTAGTCCAGCTCCTCGGTGATCCGCTCCTTGATCTCGGCCACCATCTCGGCGGGATCGAGGCCGCGGAAGCCCTGCCGCAGCAACAGGCCGAGCAACTCGGTGTTGGCGAGGTCGGCAGCGATCGCGTCGCCGACGCCGGGGTACTGCACCTTGACGGCGACGGCGCGCTCCTCGCCAGTCACCGGGTCAACGGCGACGGCTCGGTGGACCTGGCCGATGGAGGCGGCGGCGATCGGCACCGGGTCCCACTCGACGAACACGTCCTCGGGGGCCTTGCCGAGCTCGCGCTCGACGACCTCGGCGGCGAGCTCCGGTGCCATCGGCGGCGCGTCGGCCTGCAGCGCCCCCAGCGCCTGGCGCACCGGCTCGGGGAGCCCGTCGTCGAGGTAGCTGGCCATCTGCCCGACCTTCATCAGCGCGCCCTTCATGTTGCCGAGGCGCTCGGCGACCTGCTCGGCGCTGCGCAGCTGGCGCGCGTCGTCGAGCTCGGCCCTGCGCTCGGCAGACGCGAACAGCTTGCGGGCCCCCGTCGACGCGTACGTCGACCCGACGGCCACCCCCATCCGGGCGAGCTCGACGTTGCGCCCGCTCCGTGACGTCCGCCCGACCGGTCCGGCGGAGCGGTGGCATGACGCCACCACGGCCGCGGCGGCGACGGCGAGACCGGTGGCGATCGCCGCCATCCAACGACGGTGCGTCACGACGTCGAACGCGCCGCGACGACCGGTCGCCCGCCGGACCGCTTCGTTCGCTCGCTCGAGGACTCGCTCGGCTCAGTCACCCGAGCACCGCGCGGCAGGCGTCGACGAGCGTGGGCACAGCGCGGTCGGGCCGGGCCACGACGGCGTCGTGACCGGCGTCGACGCGGAACGCCCGGGCGCCCGGGATCTGCTCGAACAGCTGGATCTGACGGCGCAGCGGGACGACCTCGTCCTGCATCGTGACGACGACGGCCGTCGGCACGTCGATCTCACCGAGCCATTCCTCGGACCCGAACGCGCCGATGGCCCCCCCGGCCTCGAGCAGCATCCGCCAATCGTGGGCGGCGACCTGCTCGACGGCCCACGGCGACCACGTCGCCGTCTTGCGATCGAGGTAGAGCTGGCTCGACAGCCACGCGCGGGCCTGGCCCGGCGTCAGGCGGGCCAACCGGGACAGCCCTCGCAGGGACATGAACGACAGGCGGTCGTTGCGGCGGGCCTTGAAGCGCGGCGCCGTCGCGGCGAGGACGATCCCCCGCACGACGTCGGGGTGGCGGCGCCAGACGAGCTGGGCGACGGCACCACCCATCGAGTAGCCGGCGACGACGGCGGGGGCGCCGCCGACGTTCGTCAGCAGCTCGGCGACGTCGTCGGCGCAGTCCTCCAGGCGGAAGCGCCGCCGCGAGCGGATGCCCGAGCCATGACCGCGGTGGTCGAAGGCGAGGACGCGGAACTGGGTGCCGAGCGCGTCGTAGCAGCTGTAGAAGTTGAGATCGGCGGTCGCCGTCCAACCGTGCAGCAGGATCACCGTCGGCGCCCCCGGTGGTCCGGGGAGCTCGCGGAGCTGCACCGTGCCTGCCGTCAGCTCGACCGGCCGCGACGGCGGCAGCGGTGGGGCGTCGTGGACGATCGGCCCGTCGAGCGCGACATCATCGAGCGACGCCAGCTCGGCCGCGTCGTCGGTCGGGGCCGGCGCGTCGGTCAGGCCGACTCCACGCCGGCGACCCGCACCCGGAGCTGGCCGTTCGGTGCCTCGTAGGTGACCATGTCGCCGACCTTGGCGCCGAGCAGCGCCGCCCCCAGCGGCGCCGACGGGCTGACGACGGTCAGGCCGTCGCGATGCTCCTCGATGTGGCCGACGAGGTAGCGCTCCGCACCGTCGTCGTCGTCGCCCTCGTACACGATCGTGACGATCGTGCCCGGGGCGACGATGCCCTCGGGCGGGGGAGCGAAGACCTCGGCGTTCTCCAGGATCGACTCGAGCTGGCGGATGCGGCCCTCCATGTGCCCCTGCTCGTCCTTGGCGGCGTGGTAATCACCGTTCTCGGACAGGTCGCCGAGCTCGCGGGCCCGCTCGATCTTCTCCGCGACCTCGATGCGGCCCCGCGTCGTGAGGTCGTCGAGCTCGGCCTGGAGCCGGTCGAACGCCTCTTGGGACAGCTGGTTCGCTTCCATGGTCGGACGATGCTACCGGCGCGGCCCGCGGCCGGGTTCGGGCGGACCGGCTGCGAGGGCTGGGTGAGCCGAGCGAGCACTCGAGCGAGCGAACGAGGTACCCCGGTCTCCGCCGGTCGGGAGTAGCTTCGCCGGCCATGGCTACACACCGCATCGCCGTGATCGGTGGCGACGGCATCGGGCCCGAGGTCACCGCCGAGGCGATCAAGGTCCTGGACGCGGCCGGCGTCGATCTCGACACCACCGACTTCGACCTCGGCGGTCAGCGCTATCTGCCGCGACGGCGAGATCCTGTCCGACGAGACGCTCGACGAGCTGCGCCGCTTCGACGCCATCCTCCTCGGCGCCGTCGGCACGCCCGAGGTCCCGCCCGGCATCATCGAGCGGGGGCTGCTGCTGCGGATGCGCTTCACCCTCGACCTCTACGTCAACCAGCGGCCCTTCGTCGGCACGAGTCCGGCGAGCACGACGCCCCATGACTTCGTGGTGATCCGGGAGAACACCGAGGGCCCCTACGCCGGGGAGGGCGGCGGCTGCGGCGCGGCACCCCCTTCGAGGTCGCCACCCAGGGGAGCGTCAACACCCGGATGGGCGTCGAACGCTGTGTGCGGTACGCGTTCGAGCTGGCCGAGACGCGGCCGCGCAAGCACCTCACGCTGGTCCACAAGACGAACGTCCTGCTGTTCGCCGGTGACCTCTGGTCGCGGACGTTCGAGGAGGTGGCGGCCGAGTTCCCCGACGTCGGCACGGCGTACAACCACGTCGACGCGGCCACGATCTCTTCGTGCGCGACCCGCACCGCTACGACGTGGTCGTCACCGACAACCTCTTCGGCGACATCCTCACCGACCTCGGCGGCGCGGTGTCCGGCGGGGTCGGCCTGGCCTCGTCGGCCAACCTCAACCCGGCCCGCACCGGTCCGTCGCTGTTCGAGCCGGTGCACGGCTCGGCGCCGGACATCGCTGGCACGAACGTCGCCGACCCGCGTGCGGCGATCCTGTCGGCGGCGCTGATGCTCGATTTCCTCGGCGAGGTCGACGCGGCCGAGCGGATCAGGAAGGCGTGTGCCGAGCCTGTCAGCGGGAGCACCACCGCCGTGGGTGACGCCATCGCAGCGAGTGTGCGAGGAGCGAGGGCCGGCGCGTGAGCGGAGCGAGTGAACGAGGCAACACGGTGGGAGACTGAGACATGCCGATCACGCCCACCCCGAAGATCTGGATGAACGGGGAGCTCGTCGACTGGGACAAGGCCCAGATCCACATCCTCACGCACACGTTGCACTACGGCACCGGTGTCTTCGAGGGATCCGTGCCTACGAGACGTCGCAGGGCCCGGCCGTGTTCCGGCTCACCGACCACATCGTGCGGATGCACAACTCGGCGAAGATCATGGGAATGGACCTCCCGTACTCGGTGGAGGAGCTCGTCGAGGCGACGAAGCTCACGGTCGCGTCGACCGGGCTCGGCTCGTGCTACGTCCGCCCGATCGCGTACCTCGGCTACGGCGAGATGGGTCTGAACACGCTGCCGTGCACGGTCGACGTGGCCATCGCCTGCTGGCCGTGGGGCGCCTACCTCGGTGACGACGCGGTCACCAAGGGCGTGCGGATGAAGATCTCGTCGTGGCAGCGCCACGATCACAACACCATGCCTCCGGCGTCGAAGACCACCGGCAACTACGTCAACTCGTCCCTCGCCAAGGTCGAAGCGCTGAAGGCCGGCTACGACGAAGCGATCATGCTCGCGCCCAACGGCCTCGTCGCCGAGTGCACGGGTGAGAACATCTTCGTGTCCCGCAACGGGATCCTGTTCACGCCCCCGCTCACCGCAGGAGCGCTGGAGGGGATCACCCAGAGCTCGGTCCTGGCCATCGCCGCCGATCTGGGCATCGACTGCCGCGTCGACAACGTCGCCCGCAGCGACCTGTACATCGCGGAGGAGATGTTCGTGTGCGGCACCGCCGCGGAGATCAGCTCGGTGAACTCCGTCGATGACCGCACCGTGCCCTGCCCCGGGCCCAAGACGCTGGCCATCTCCGACGTGTACTCGCGGCCGTGCGCGGCGAGGAGCCGCAGTACAAGGACTGGTGCGAGCTGGCCGTCTGACGGCGCCGAGCGCGACGACGTCCGTCGTCCGTCATCCGTTCTGGGCGTCGACGGCCCGCTCCTCCCAGATCACGTGGTCGTAGGCGTCGTCGTGGGCCTCGTCGACGGACTCGCCGTCGAGCACCACGTCGTC